>JAKISP010000027.1 GCA_021648525.1 Gammaproteobacteria bacterium | reverse complement strand
CCTGCGCTGGTGATTCTATTGGTTTGAAGTCGCAAACTTATTTTACCAAAATGAATCAGGCACATTCTTTTTTTTAGCCATTAAACGCTAATAAACTCGCTGCTTTGTAGCGTTTTGCAAGAGGCTCTTTTTATAGACATTAATTTTTTATTGTTATTGTTGGTTGGAGGCATTGTGGGTGTGTATATGTTGCTGTACGAATAAAATAAAAAGGCATCAACACTCGTATATTTGATTATGAGAATTTCATTCGATAAATTCAATATGGCGACCAGGATAGTTTGAAAACATGACCTTCGGCAAGCAGACCCGCCACGAAAGCATCATGCATTGCATGAGGAGCTGGTGTCTCGGTGACGAGCCATATCGCCAAACATGCGGATCGACTAAAAAACCACCGGTTGGCCCGCCAGCTATGATAGAAATGAAACGCCAATCGGTGCTGGTGATTTCCTATATTTTTTCCATTCGGTTGCTGTGATCCGTTATAATTACAGGTCTTATGCTGTGGTTCAGGTTCTCCCGTTGTGTTACAACCACTTTTCAGGGCGAATAGTGTTGATTGGCAGGTTCTGGTTAATATTAGGTATTTCTGGCTTTGTAGGGGGATGTGATGAGTGAGGGTGTGTTGGGGATGGATTTTACACTGGGTTATTACAGTAGTGATCGAAAAACCGGTAAGGTTTGTGTGGTTAAACGTCGTAATGGCGAAGTGAGTATTAACTGCCTGGGTGTGGAGCCTGAAAGCGGCCTTGAAAAGGCGTTAAAACCGATTTTTGTGGGTTTGACCGAAGAACATCGCTTTATTTTGCTTGACCCAGAAACAAAATCGATTCGTATTCAGACTAACTTTCCGGTCGATGCCTTTCCTGCTCATATCTACAGTGATCCCAATGCCAATCGTGACTGGTTTATGAATGATGGCGATAAAGAGACGGGAAACGATACGGTTAATTGTGGTGATCACGGTTCGTCAGTGACTGTTATCGAAAATACAGCGAGTGCATCGGCAAAGCACCTCGCGACTATCTGTGTTGGCCGTGGCCATCATCAGGCTAATTTTGCATATCCTTCTGAACAGGCGGCTCATGTGCCGTATACCGCTTATATCAGTAATTTGAAAGATGGAACGATTTCTGCTATTGGTAATGATCCGGGCAATGAAGAGACCTACCTTAAGGTCATTGCCACCATTGACCTGTGTGAGGCGGATAAGGAAAAAGAGGGTCAAACAGCCGCACCCTGTAATGCGTTTCCACACGGACTGGTCTATTCGACGGTCTCTGGCAAACTTTATAATCTGAATAACGGTTATGGCACCATCGCGGTGATTGACCCGGTGACGAATGAGATTGAAGACCGCATCGAATTTAAGGGCCATAGCAATCTGTTCGTGACGCCCTGCGGACGTTTTATTTTTGGGCGTGGTGCGGATCGAAAGTCAGATCCGGAGCATGTAGTGGCGAAATTGACTGTTATGGACGCGGGTACACACGTGGTACTGGATACCATTGACTTGCCTGATATTTACATCAGTAAATATTATTTTAATCGCGATGGCAGTAAGCTTTATTTGACTACCAGTCGTTCTGGTAGCCCTGAGCAGGCAGAAAACCTTAAAAGTGATGCGTTGCTGGTGTTTGATCTAAATGGGCTGCCTAAGATCAAGCTAGCGAAAGAACTGGCATTAGGTACATCATCTGGCTCGCTTGCATTTGATGGTGTCGGAGATATAACCCAATTAGTGTTCTCTTCAAATTCTGCAACTGGCACGTTGGTGATCATCGATGGTGAAAGTGACGAGTTGATAGAGTCACTTAAAGTAACAGAGGGTGTGTCTCATTCTCGTGTATGGTTGGCTTAAATTCCTGAAATTGTTTTGCCTGGTCTGTTGCGATTTTCCTGGTTGAAGTCGCGTTTCAGATGTTTTTTTATAATGATTGGTGATAAAAAATTATGAATGTAGCAATTTATTGTATCGGTGCAGCCCTGATTATCGCGCTGCTAATTAAACTCTCATCAGGTGCTGTTAGCAGTGGTATGGGGCTTGGCCTGGCTATTTTACTGGTGATTGTATTGCCTTGTTTCCTGGCAATGCGCATTGCGAAAAAAGAACGTGCTGAGCGTGAAGAAGAGGAAGCGGGTAAATAATCATTTTGAATGGTTGTCGATCAGCTCGGGCTGATCGACAACGTGGATTTATGTGAAACTGATTTGATTTTTAATTGACGAAATTGAAAGACCTGCTGCTGTTTATCCTGAGTTATGCCATCTGCTTGCATAACCATTTTTAATTTAACTGTTGTTCGCCTGAAATGAAATCTACTGAACTACTGGCCCCAGTGGGTACTATGAAAAACCTTGAATACGCGATCGCCTATGGGGCGGATGCCGTATATGCTGGGATGCCGCGTTATAGCCTGTGGGTGCGTAATAATGACTTTAGTCATTATGCAAACTTCGCAACGGGGATTGAAACAGTGCGTGCAGCAGGTAAGCGTTTTTACCTTGCCTGTAATGTTTTACCGCATAATAATAAGGTTAAGACCTTTATGGATGATATCACTTCGGTGGTGGAGCTTAACCCGGATGTATTGATCATGAATGAGGTGCTGGGACGTGGCTATCGAGTAAAGATATCATTGCCGAACGATGGCATCGATTATGGAATGGGCCTGTCGGCTAAATATCTGTGATTCCTATGATGCCTTCACTATCTGTTTCATTGGGATTGTTGCTGTCACTGCTTAGCCTAAATGTTGCCGCTGCTAATAAACCACAAGATCACCTCCATTCAGATAAACAATGTGTTAGCTGTCACCAGGAAGGAGTCGCTGAGCTGCTTGAGGTGTTATCAAAACCTGAAGAAAGTTGCACGCAATGCCACACGGAGGCACAGATAAAAGCGGGCAATTTTTCTTTAGCCATCCCGTTTACTGAAGTGGATGGGGTTGACCCTGAATTGAGATTAACGGCGAATGCTGGAATGCGTTTTCCGCTACTCTATAAACAATCGCGGGTAGGATCTGCCCCTAATAAAATGGTGGTGATACCCGCAGGCAAATTTATTATGGGGACGAATAGCCGCCTCTTTGATGAAGGGCCGCAGCATGAAATCTATCTGGATGCTTATCAGATCGATCAGTATGAAGTGACTAACCTGCAATATGAGACTTACATCAAGGCGATAAACAGACGTTCGCCCATACACTTTAGAAATCGGACTTACCCAGAGGGGAAGGCTGATCATCCGGTGGTATTTGTGGGCTGGGATGATGCGGTTGATTATTGTGCCTGGGCGGGTAAGCGTCTACCGTCAGATAAAGAGTGGGAAAAGGCTGCACGCAGTAGTGATGGCAGGACCTACCCCTGGGGCGAGTTGTTTGACCCAAAAAAGAGTAATAACCCAGTTCGTTGGCGTGCTGCTCGCCAAACAGGAGATACGACGCCGGTCGGTGCTTTTGAAAAAGGCGTTAGTGTGCATGGACTGTATGATACTTCGGGTAATGTCTGGGAGTGGACTGACTCCTGGTACTACCCATACCCAGGTAGCAACGTGGCGTCTGAGAATTATGGTGAGCGTTACAAAACCCTCAAGGGTGGTTCGTGGTTTGATTGTTCATTTTACAAGTGTGGTATTTCTGCACCGCTATTTAATCGTTCTTTTTTTGCCAAGCGAACCAGGAATGATACCTTCGGTTTTCGTTGTGCAAAAGATGCGGATGCACTAAAAGAGGCTGAGTAATGAGTAGAGTTAAATGGGCAGGGTTGATATTGGCATGTGGTGTGTTGCTGGCGTGTGATAAAAATCCCGGGCTTGATTCTGCTGCATCAGTGCAAGATAGTTCGCCCACAAAGCCTGCGGCCCATGCGGCGGCTGTTAAGTCGAAAACATCGAATAAAAAATCACCAGAGGATATGTTAAGTGAATTTGAGTTACAGCTTGGATTGGCTTCTCCATTGACCTCCACGATTCCGATGGTAATGGTGCCTGCTGGCGAGTTTATTATGGGCAGTAACAAGGTGGATGATGAGGGGTTGCAGGAGCGTTACGGTTTCTCAACCCCACTATTTGTTAACGAACACCCAGAACATAAGCGCACGATTGGTGCCTTTATGATCGACACCTACGAAACAAGCAAGGCTGAATATAAAGAATTTATTCTCTCTACTGATCGTTTGCTACCATTTTTATGGGGCACTAACGGCTACGGACTGACAATGGAAGAGGCGGGGCGGATGGAAATCACCCGCCTGCGCGAGATTGCTGCTAATGACTTTAAGCTTGATATGGATACACGTGAGATGGCGCGCGAACCGTTGATGGCTGCAATGGTTGAGGTACAGAGGAAGATGGATCTATTGCCTGCAACCGATGTGACCTGGCAGGAGGCCGCTATCTATTGTCAATGGCGTGGCAAGCGCTTGCCACGAGAAACTGAGTGGGAACGTGCAGCGCGTGGTACGGATGGCAATGAATACCCCTGGGGCAGTCAATGGGATGTTAAAATTACCAATACGGGTGATGACTCCGATTGGGAAAACGGAATTGCGCCAATAGGTTCATACCCCCAGAACGTGTCACCAGCGGGTGCGTTTGATATGGCTGGCAACGTCTGGGAGTGGACTGCTGACTGGTATTTGCCGTATGAAGGATCGGATTACAAAAGCGATCTGTTTGGGGAAAAAAACAAGGTGATCCGTGGTGGTGGTGGTGGCGTGGGTCACTATGCCTTAAGTATGTTTTTCCGTGGCGCTGCGAGACAGTTCGCTGAAGTGGCATTGCGTTCTGAAGATGTTGGTTTTCGGTGCGCCAAAGCGATTTAATTATCTCTCTGTCTGGTGGTTAAATATACTAATTTATTGAAATGATCAGGTGCTAGCACATAATATCCCTGGATGAGTTATTGATAAAAAAGGGATTCATCCATATAATACCCCACGAGCAGCAAGCTGCTGTCGCAAGAAACAGGTTCGAATAAGTGGTGATGTATGTAAGCTGTTGATTGTACATTGAATAACAGCCGTTTTTTTGATTAAGCGGCATTTGGTGTCACGTGGATTGGCATCAGATAGTGAATTTTTAAAAGTGGGCCTTGTGCCCATTTTTTGTTTTTAGCCCTTTAATCAGGGATGGCGGGACGATGGCGGGTCGAGCACGAATACAGTTAGAGGAACTTTTAAGCCCGGTGGTCGTTTCACTGGGATATGAATTTGTCGGCATGGAGTATCTGCCGCAAGGAAAACACTCGCTGTTGCGTATCTATATAGATACGCCTGATGGGATTACCGTGGATGACTGTAGCACTGTGAGTCATCAGGTGAGCGGTGTGCTGGAAGTTGAGGATCCGATAAATGGCCATTATGTGCTTGAAGTATCGTCACCTGGACTTGATAGACCGCTGTTCAAATTTGCAGACTTTGAGCGATTTAGTGGTCATAACGTACAGATTAAATTGCAAATTCCGTTAGATGGACGACGCAATTATAAGGGTTTGCTTGAGGGTGTACAGACTGATGGCCAGTTAGTCGATGTTGCGATTGATGATGAGATCATTAGTCTGCCATGGGATCGGATAGAAAAGGCTCGCTTGATTGCGGAATAAGGATTGCAGAATGTTGTGCTGACACATTTGTTGGTGCAAAGATTGAGATAGAGGCGTGATATGAGCAAAGAGATATTATTGGTGGTGGATGCGGTCTCCAATGAACGGGGGATTGCAAAGGAGGTCATTATTGAGGCGA
Organism: Gammaproteobacteria bacterium; assembly: GCA_021648525.1. Taxonomy (GTDB): domain Bacteria; phylum Pseudomonadota; class Gammaproteobacteria; order SZUA-140; family SZUA-140; genus SZUA-76. The sequence goes on along the minus strand of JAKISP010000027.1, from coordinate 48,549 downwards.
TTGAAGCCGCATTGGTGACCGCAACCAAGAAACGTTATAACGATGATGTTGCGATTCGCGTCTCTATTGATCGTGAAACGGGTGACTACACAACCTTCCGCTACTGGAATATTTATGCGGATGATTCAGATGAGATCGCAGAAGAGGTCACGCAGTTGACCCTGAGTGAAGCGCAGGAACGAGACCCTGATGCAGTAGTTGGTGGCCGCATAGAAGAGGCGGTTGAATCGGTAACCTTTGGGCGTATCGCAGCGCAGGCAGCCAAACAGGTTATTATGCAGAAGGTGCGTGAAGCAGAGCGTGCACAGGTTGTTGAGCAGTATAAGAGTCGCATTGGTGAATTAGTGACGGGTGTTGTTAAGCGTGTTGAGCGCGGTAATGCGATTCTTGACCTGGGTGGCAATGCTGAGGCACTGGTTTCACGCGAAGATATGATTCCAAGAGAAGCGGTTCGTACCGGTGATCGTGTGCGTGGTTACCTGCAGGATGTGCGTTCTGAGCAACGTGGCGCACAGCTATTTATTAGCCGTACTGCTCCAGAGTTATTAGTAGAGCTGTTTAAAATTGAAGTACCAGAGGTGGGCGAAGGGCTGATTGATATTCTGAGTGCCGCGCGTGACCCAGGTTCTCGCGCGAAGATTGCTGTTAATGCCAATGATGAACGGATCGATCCAGTCGGTGCCTGTGTCGGCATGCGTGGTTCTCGTGTACAGAGTGTTTCGAACGAACTAGGTGGTGAGCGTATCGATATTATTCTGTGGGACGAGAATCCCGCGCAATTTGTGATCAACGCAATGTCACCAGCTGAAGTTGAGTCGATTGTTGTTGATGAAGATGCACACAGCATGGATCTGGCAGTTGCTGAAGAACACCTTTCTCAGGCGATTGGTCGTGGTGGGCAGAATGTTCGTCTGGCAAGTCAACTGACTGGCTGGGAACTCAATATCATGACTGAGGCGCAGGCCGAAGAGAAGAGTGAAGCTGAAGGCGAAGCGCTTAAAAATATCTTTATGGAGCATCTTGATGTTGATGAAGAGATTGCGCTGATTTTTGTACAGGAAGGATTTTCCAGTATTGAAGAAGTGGCGTATGTCCCTACAAAAGAGCTACTAGCGATTGAAGAGTTTGATGAAGAGATTGTCACTGAACTTCGTGACCGTGCGCGTGATGTTCTGCTAACTCGCGAGATTGCCACTGAAGAGAAGATTGGCGACGCTAAACCTGCCGCAGATCTGCTAGCAATGGACGGGATGGATGAGACGCTTGCTCTGTTGCTTGCCAGCAGCGGCATTATTACGCAAGAAGATCTGGCGGAGCAGGCAGTTGATGAACTGCTGGATATTGAAGGGATGGATGAGGCGCGCGCGAGCGCATTGATCATGGCTGCACGTGCACCATGGTTTGAGAATGAGCAAGTCAATCAAGGTTAAAATCGGTAGAGACGCATGGCTGAAGTTACGGTAAAACAACTTGCTGAAGTAGTTGGCATTCCAGTTGATCGATTGATTGCCCAGTTAGGGGAAGCCGGTCGAACCATCAAGGATGAAAATGAATCAATAAGTGATAAAGATAAGGTAGAGCTGCTGAGTTATTTGCGCCGCAGCCATGGTGAGAGTGATGCACCTAAAAAACGTGAACCTAAAAAGATCACCTTGCGTCGTAAGACGGTGAGTGAGCTGGAGCAGAGTAGTAGCCAGGGGCGTGTTAAAAAGGTTAAAAAGGTCAATGTTGAATTTCGCAGCAAACGCACATACGCAAAGCGTAGTGAGTTGCTTGCTGAAGAAGAAGCCTCTAAAGAGTCTGACGAAAAGAAACAGGAAGTCACTGAAGAGTTAGCAACAGAGCATGCTGAAATGGCGGCTGTAAAAGAAGAGCTGTTAAGACAGGAGCGTGAGCAGCAGGAAGTTGATGCCAAAAAGGCTGCTGAAGAAGCGGAGCGCCTTAAGATAGAAAATATGCATCGTACGGCAGAGCTTGCTGCTATTGAAGCGGTCAAAGCGGCGGCTAATGAACATGTGGCTGCAGAACAGGTAGTTGAAGCGGCTAAAGCGGCCAGGGCCGCTAAAGCAGCGGCACTGGCTGCAGCACCCAGGACCTCTAAACCTGATGCCCCATCGGCTGATAAAAAAGGTAAACGTAAATCGGGCCGTGGTGATGAACGATCAACCAAGTATGGCCGCCGTGAACTCCATGTTGCCGGAGATAAAGCGGGTCGACGTAAAAAGAAAGGTAAATTTAAGGCGAAACCAGCGGTGTCTCCAGGTGGTCAGCATGGTTTTGAGATGCCAACTGCACCCGTAGTACGCGAAGTCTCCATCCCTGAAACAATCACCGTTGCTGAGCTAGCGCAGAAGATGTCGGTAAAAGCGGCTGAGCTGATTAAAGTCTTGATGGGAATGGGGTCGATGGTCACCATTAATCAGGTACTTGACCAGGATACCGCCTCAATCGTGGTTGAAGAGATGGGCCACACACCTAAGGCATTGGCTGAAAATGCGGTTGAAGATGAGCTGCAGCAGGCAAAAGAAGAAATTGAAGGCGAAAAAGTATCACGTGCGCCAGTCGTCACCATTATGGGGCATGTTGATCACGGTAAAACATCACTGCTGGATCATATTCGCCGCGCGAAAGTGGCCAGTGGCGAAGCGGGTGGCATTACTCAGCACATGGGTGCTTACCATGTAGAGACAGAGAAGGGGATGATCAGCTTCCTTGATACCCCTGGCCATGCTGCATTTACCGCAATGCGTGCGCGTGGTGCTAATGTGACCGATATCGTTATTCTGGTGGTTGCTGCAGATGATGGTGTTAAACCACAAACACTTGAAGCGATCCAGCATGCTAAAGCAGCAGGGGCGCCATTGATTGTTGCAATCAATAAAATTGATAAACAAGAAGCTGACATTGACCGTGTGAAACAGGAACTCGTTGGACATGAAGTGATCCCGGAAGAGTGGGGTGGTGAAACGATGTTCACCGGTGTTTCTGCCAAAACAGGAGAAGGTATCGATGCACTACTTGATGCGATTCTTTTACAGGCTGAAGTACTTGAGCTACAGGCGGTTGAAGAATGTGCAGCACGCGGTGCGGTGATTGAATCAAGCCTTGATAAAGGCCGAGGCCCTGTTGCGACGATTCTGGTTCAGAACGGTATTCTGCGTAAAGGTGATATGGTGCTTGCGGGGCAGGAATATGGCCGTGTACGTGCAATGTTTGATGAAGCCGGTGAAACGGTGATGCAAGCAGGACCATCGATTCCCGTTGTTGTTTTGGGCCTGTCAGGAACTCCAGGCGCGGGTGATGAGGTGTTAGTGGTTCCAGACGAGCGTAAAGCACGAGAAGTAGCACTGTTTAGACAGGCTAAGGCGCGCGAAATACAGATGGCGCGCCAGAAAGCTTCCAAGATGGAAGATATGTTTTCTCAGATGGGGGCTAACAAAGTTGATATCCTCAATTTGTTGATTAAAGCCGATGTGCAGGGATCTGTTGAAGCCCTTCGTGACTCATTGACCAAACTGTCGAATGATGAAGTGGCAGTGAAAATTGTGGCATCTGGTGTTGGTGGTATTAATGAATCTGACGTTAACCTTGCGATTGCCTCTGACGCCATTCTGATCGGTTTCAATGTACGAGCCGATGCCGCTGCGCGTCGTGTTGGTGTTGAATCTGGACTTTCACCGCGTTACTACAGCGTGATTTATGATGTCATTGATGACGTAAGATCCTCTCTCTCTGGCATGCTTGCCCCTGAGATTAAAGAGCAGATTGTGGGTATGGCTGAAGTTCGCGATGTCTTTACCTCGCCGAAACTGGGTGCAATTGCCGGTTGTCTGGTGATTGAAGGTGCGGTTAAACGGAGTAATCCAATCCGAGTCCTACGCGACAACGTTGTTATATATGAAGGTGAACTTGAATCATTACGTCGCTTTAAAGATGACGTGAATGAAGTTCGAGCGGGTACTGAGTGTGGTATTGGTGTTAAGAATTACAACGACGTTAAACCGGGTGATCAGATAGAGGTTTACGAAACAGTTTCAGTTGAGCGTACGCTTTGATCGTTATTGTTAGTGCGGAACTAAGTGTAACGGTGTCTTGGCATGGCTAAAGAGTTCAGTCGAACATTAAGGGTTGGTGAGCAGATTCGGCGTGAAATTGCTCAATTGATTCAACAGGAAATCAAAGACCCCCGGGTGGGAATGGTGACAGTGACTGCTGTCGACATTTCACCTGATATGTCGCATGCAAAGGTGCATGTGACGTTACTTGATGATGAACATGATGCAGCTGAATGTATTAAGGTGCTGAATAATGCAGCTGCATTTTTACGTCGTGCGATAGGTCAGCGGATGCAGCTTCGTGTTGTGCCAACACTGCGTTTTCATTTTGATGCCTCGGTTGAACATGGGACGGCCCTTTCTGCATTGATTGATTCTGCGGTCGCTACTGATTCTAAAAATAGAGAAAAGGATAAAGATGGCACGTCGTAAGACTGGACGTGATATCAGCGGTATTCTTCTATTTGATAAACCCATTGGAATGAGTTCTAACGCGGTTTTGCAGCGCGTTAAACGTATTTTCAGTGCGCGTAAGGCAGGTCATACCGGTAGCCTTGACCCTCTTGCCACCGGTCTTTTGCCAATCTGCCTTGGTGAAGCGACTAAAATGTCAGGCTTCTTGTTGGATGCCGATAAGCGTTACCAGGTCACGATCAAGCTTGGTATTAAAACCAGTACTGGTGACGCTGAAGGCGACGCAATTTTCACTCGTGAAGTGGGTAATTATCGTAATGCAGAATTAGCGTTGGTTCTGGCTGAATTTCAGGGTGACATTGAGCAGATTCCGCCGATGTACTCAGCCTTGAAGAAGGATGGCCAACCACTATATAAGCTTGCGCGTAAAGGCATTGAGGTTGAGCGACAGGTTCGCAATATTAAGATTCACAGTATTGAGATGCTGGCCGCTGAAGGTGACCTGTTAGAACTTGATGTCCACTGCTCTAAAGGTACCTACATTCGAACATTGGCAGAAGATATTGGTGAGCGGCTTGGCTGTGGTGCGCATGTGGCGGTATTGCGGCGTCTCAGCGTTGGTCCGTTTAGTGGTGAAAAGATGATTACGCCTGTTCAGCTAGAAAATATCGCTGAAGAAGGTGGCTTTGAGGCGTTGGATCGACTACTACTGCCGATGGAAAATGCGCTAGTGAATTGGCCGGAGGTCAGATTACCGCAAGATGCGGCCTTTTTTTTGAAGCGGGGCCAGGCGGTTGTAGTACCTCAGGCACCGCGTGAGGGGCTTGTGAAGCTATTTGCAGAGGGAAACGTCTTTTTAGGCGTAGGATATATAATGGATGATGGTCGTGTCGCACCGAGGCGTTTGTTGAATATCGCCTAAATTGAAACCGATCCATCCAGGGCAGTTATTTATCTTGTCATTCATGTACTTAAAACGATAAAATACCCGCTCATTTTTAAAAGTAAGTAACGTTTGTAAAACACAGAGGAAATTATGGGATTAAACGCTGAAACTAAATCACAGGTCGTTAGCAAGTACCAACGAGCAGACGGTGATACTGGTTCGCCAGAGGTGCAGGTTGCACTTCTGTCCGCGCGCATCGAACAACTGTCTGGCCATTTCAAAGAGCACATTCATGACCATCACTCACGTCAGGGTCTGCTTAGAATGGTAAGCCAACGTAGAAAACTGCTTGATTACCTGAAGAGAAAAGATAGCTCACGTTATCAGGATCTGATTAAAAGCCTGGGGCTGCGTAAGTAATCGCGCCTTACTCTCTTAACTATCAATGCTTGACTACACTAAGGAATTAAATGTGACGCCCATTAAAAAAACTTTTCAGTACGGGAACCACACTGTAACGCTCGAAACAGGTGAGATTGCAAGACAATCAACCGCCGCCGTCATGGTGACCATGGATGACACTGCTGTGCTTGTGACCGTAGTCGGACGCAAGGAAGCAGACCCTGGGCGTGACTTTTTTCCTCTGACCGTGAATTACCAGGAGCGTACTTACGCTGCGGGTAAAATTCCGGGTGGCTTCTTCAAGCGTGAAGGGCGCCCAAGCGAAAAAGAGACACTGACCTGTCGTTTGATCGATCGTCCACTGCGTCCGCTGTTTCCAAAAGGGTTCAAAAACGAAGTTCAGATTATCGCTTCAGTGGTTTCTTTGAACAAAGAGATCGACCCTGATATTCCAGCGATCATTGGAGCCTCTGCTGCGCTGGCAATCTCTGGTATCCCTTTTAGTGGCCCGGTTGGCGCTGCACGTGTTGGTTATAAAGGTGGCGAATACCTGTTGAATCCAACGTTTGCTGAACTGGAAGGTTCTGATCTTGATCTTGTTATTGCTGGTACTGATAACGCCGTATTGATGGTTGAGTCTGAAGCGAAAGAGCTTTCAGAAGAAGTGATGCTGGGTGCCGTTATTTTTGGTCATGATCAGCAACAGGTTGTGGTTAATGCAATCAAAGAGCTGGCGGCTGAAGTCAATACAGCGGCATGGACATGGGAACCAGAAGTGATCGACGAAGCATTAGTGAGTGCGGTTGAGAGTGCTTCTACCGAGGCGGTTACTGCTGCATACCAGATTAAAGAAAAGCTGGTTCGTCAGGATCGTCTTGCAGAAGTTCGCAATGATGTGGTTACACAGCTCTGCTCTGCTGAAGATGCTAAATGGTCTGCTGAAGATGTTAAGGGCGTGATCAGCAAGGTTGAGAAAAGCGTTGTTCGTGGCCAGATCATCAATGGTGAGCCGCGTATCGATGGGCGTGATACGCGTACTGTTCGTGATATCAACGTGCGCGTCGGCGTACTGCCACGTACCCACGGTTCTGCACTTTTTACTCGCGGTGAAACACAGGCACTAGTGGTTGCAACATTGGGTACTGCGCGTGATGCACAGATCATTGATGCACTTGAAGGCGAAAAGAAAGATCCATTCATGCTGCATTACAACTTTCCTCCATACTGTGTCGGTGAAACCGGTTTTGTTGGTAGCCCGAAGCGCCGTGAAATCGGCCATGGTCGTCTGGCTAAGCGTGGTGTTGCTGCCGTTATGCCTGATATGGAAGAGTTCCCATACGTGGTACGTGTGGTCTCAGAAATTACTGAATCAAATGGCTCAAGCTCAATGGCGTCTGTTTGTGGTTCAAGCCTTGCGATGATGGATGCAGGTGTTGCGCTGAAAGCACCGGTTGCGGGTATTGCAATGGGGCTGATTAAAGAAGACAGCAAGTTTGCAGTACTGTCGGACATTCTGGGTGATGAGGATCATCTTGGTGATATGGATTTCAAAGTGGCGGGTACTAGCGATGGTATCACCGCGCTACAGATGGACATTAAAATCACCGGTATCACTCGTGAAATCATGGGCGCGGCACTGGAACAGGCAAAAGAAGGGCGTCTGTATATCCTTGAAAACATGAATGCTGTGATCTCGGCCCCTCGTGATGATATCTCTCAGTACGCACCACGCATTATCTCTATTAAGATTAATCCTGAGAAAATTCGTGACGTGATTGGTAAAGGTGGCGCGACTATCCGAGCACTGACCGAAGAGACTGGTGCCAGCATCGATATTACTGATGATGGTGTTGTTAAGATTGCGTCTGTTGACTGTGAAGGCGGAGAAGAAGCACGTCGCCGTATCGAGCAGATCACGGCTGATGTTGAAGTGGGTACCATCTACGAAGGTAAGGTTGCAAAATTAATGGACTTCGGTGCATTCGTTACCATCCTGCCAGGTAAAGATGGCCTGGTTCACATCTCTCAGATCTCTGATGAGCGGGTAGAGAACGTGAGTGACAAGTTGACTGAAGGCGAAGTCGTTAAGGTTAAAGTGCTTGAAATTGACAAACAGGGGCGTATTCGCCTGAGTATGAAGGCAGTTAATAACGGTTAGTCACATCGCTTTATTAGTTGTTCGCGAAGGGGCCCTCCTGATGGGCCCTTTTTTATTGTGCATTTCCTCGCATAGTGTTTATTTCACCGAAGACTCTACTGTTTCCATTTTTTCGGTGCTTGTTCCATCTGCTTCTTTTGGGCCGCGTCTGTAAATAATATAACCATTGAGAAAATGGTTCAGCACCAGGTCACTACACGCTTTGAAGTGTTTGTTTTCACGTTTGCGAAAGATGCCAGACAATTCTGATTTCTTGATTTCATAACCGGCGAGTTTAAACACTTCAATAATATCGACCTCTTTAAGATCAAGTGCGATGCGGAGTTTTTTGATGATTTCGTTATTTGTCATGGTCGATTATTTCTTTGGACGTTTTTCGGTGGCAAGTTGTACGGTAATTATTTTTTCCAGGAACAGCTTTCCATCCTGATCTAACGCGCTTTTAGTGGCGGACGGCTCGGCAAAGGAGATAAAGGCGTAGCCTTTTGGTGATTTGCTCTTTTTATCAATGGGTAAAATTATTTCGCTGATCTCACCACATAGCGAAAAATGGGCGTTGAGCAAAGCCTCAGTCACTTCTTTATTGAGGTTGTTTAGATAGATTTTATTATTTGTCATAGGGGCTCATAAGCATGTAACGAGAATATGACTCTATTATGTGCCAGGTAATTGCTTTTGGCGATATTTTCCTGCTGTTAGAGGTGATAAAAGGGTAATGTGCGCCAACCCTTCATTTGTAAGCAATGAATCTGCAAGGTTCACGCACTGGATGAATTTTGCTAGATATCCCGTTGCGCTAATTTGGCGATCTGAGAAAGAATAAAGTGACCGCCACTTATTTAGATTGATTAGTGCAGGGTGTTGAGCGGATTAGACCTTCAACATATCGATCACATCCTGCACATCGCTGCGCGCCTCTTCAAGCGCTGACAGGCTCTCTTCTGGTGTTAAACCAAGTGCCTTAAAGGCAGGGATTTCTGTCCAGTCTGTTTCATTGGAGGGGTGTGTTTTCCCGATGTAGGTGTGTAGGTTTGCAATCATCACAATGTCTATATAGTCGGGGCAAGGATCAGAAACACGGCTATAATTCTCATGTTCAGATGCAACGGCAATGAGTTCGGGTGGGAAATTCCATCCTTCTAGTACAAGCTTTCCAATCTGCGTATGCAGCCTGGAAGTAATGTAAGAGAGCTGTTCTTTATCATTCTCAAGTTCTGGGAACTGGTCCGCATAGGCAAGAACAGGCAGTGCGCCAATACCATGGATCAAGCCAGCTAACATCGCATTATCAGGCTTAAGGCGGGTGAATCGTTGTGCAAAGACATAGCTAATCGCGGCCACCTCTATCGAATGCAACCACTGCTGTTTCAAGATGGCATTGATTGTTTTTGATCCTTTCGATTGAAATACCTGTTCAACGACAATGCTATTGATTAGCGTCTTTACCTGCCTGGATCCAAGACGAGTAATAGCGGATTTGATGTTATCAATTTGATCTTTCCCTCTAAACAACGGGCTGTTGGCCGCCTGTAAAAGACGACCTGAAAGGGCGGCATCAATACTGATGATTTTTGCTAGCTGAGCAGACGATGAATCAGGGTCATCAACTGTTTCACCGATTTTAATGGCAACTTCGGGTAGCGTGGGGAGATCAAGCCGTTTGTGTTTTATTTCGTTCAGCAGGCCAGCAATGAATTTGTCGATAAACTGGGCTTCCATTGACCTGGTTCCTAAGGCGACTATCGAGAGAAGGTTTGTTGAATTTGCATTAATTCATCCTGCGCATTTTTAATGGCACTGATGCAATTTTCAGGTGAAATTGAAATTCGATTAAACGCTGGGATTGTATTCCAGTCTAGTTTCGTTGATGGGTGATCTGTGCCGATCTGTGCTAAAAAATTGGCAATAATGATGATGTCTGTGTAATCCAGGTTAACCCCTGGATTGCGAAAAAGATCTTCATGCTCGCTTGCGACAGTGATCAGTGACTCTGGAAAACGCCATTTTTTCAGGATTAAGCGGCCAATATTGGTGTGTAATTTATTGACTAACATCTCCAGTGCCGCAGGGTTTGACGAAAGCTCTGGGATTGACTCCGCATATTCAATGATTGGAAGTGTACCAATATCATGTATCAATCCAGCCATCATCGCTTCATCGGCATTAAGTGAGGTGTAATTTTTTGCTAAAAAATAACTGATCGCCGCTATGCGCAAATTATATTTCCACTGAGCCTTTAATTTATTCTGTACTTCAGGCGAGTAGCATTCTGATTGAAACATCTGCTCGAGCACCAGGTTGGTAACGAGATTTTTAATATTGCGGTTGCCTAAGCGGGTGATTGCAGTATTGAGGTCTTCAATGCTTTTCCTGACTCTGAATAATGGGCTATTGGCTAGTTTTAACAGGCGAGCTGACAGTGCGACATCTAGCTTAAGCGTATCATAAAGGTCATTAGCCGAGGCGTTGGGGTTATCAACCATGGTTCTTATTTTATTGGCGACCTCTGGCAAAGTTGGCAATGTGATTCGGTTTACTTTGATATCATGAAGCAGTTCATGCACAAATCTTTTTATTAAATCCCTGGACATTAGTGTTATTGCATTATTCCGTTAATGGTTGTGCTTTCAACGCTAGCTACTAGCGTATTTAGCGCTCTGTTAGTGGACTACTATTGTGAAAAAATACTTTGAATCTCAATAATCTCTTCGTGCGCATCTTTAATGGCCGCAATGCTCTCTTCTGGTGTCATGGCGAGGCAGTTAAAGGCCGGTATTGAGTTCCAGTCCAGTTTAGTATGCGGGTGGCTTGTACCGACATGGCTCAAAAGATTAGCTACTAATACAATATCGGTGTAATCGGGGTTGATACCTGAATCACGTTCAAAGTTTTCGTGTTCACGAGCGACGGTGACTATCTCGTCAGGGAAATTCCATTTTTTTAAAATCAGATGACCAATTTTGGTATGAAGCAGGAAGACAAGCCGATCAAGTGCCGTTTCGTTTGACAAAATATCCGGAAGCAGTTCTGTATATTCAAGTATTGGGAGTGCGCCGATATCGTGAACCAGGCCACTGAGCATTGCTTCATCGGGGCTAAGTTCAGTGTAGTCGCGTGCAATCACGAAGCTAAGAGCGGCCACGTGAAGGCTATGTTTCCAGTTTTCTTTAAGTTTCTTTTTGACCTCCTCAGAGAGCCCAACCTGATAAAGTTGTTCCATCGCAAGGCTGGTTACAAGGCTGCGCACATTGGCATTTCCAAGGCGTGTAATAGCCATTTTGATATCTTCAACCTGGCCCTGGGTACGGTAGAGCGGGCTGTTGACCACACGTAACAGGCGTGAGGTAATGACCACATCGGCACTAATGACCTTTGAGATCTGATTGGAAGTCGTGCTCTGTTCATTTAGCAATTTGCGCGCCTTAAGCGCTACTTCAGGAAGTGCAGGTAATGTGATCTTATTAGCCTTGATATCAGCGATAAGGTCTTTACAGAATTTTTCGATGAGCGGGTTAGCCATAAATGCCTTGTTTTTACAGCAAATGAACCCTGTAATTATGGGTTATCTCTATGATTCTTTTAGGTATCGCCCAGTTTATGATTAACTTGATCCTTTTTGATGAGGGTAACAAGGGCTATTAATTGCTCATCGAAACCGAATGGTACAAACCCCACCGTTATTCGGTATTAGCAGGAAAATCGTACGGCAAATCATATAATTTTAATGCCGCTTTTGCGTTTCGGTCTAAACAGACGTTATTACTGATAGCAAATTTATTCGAGATAACACAAAGTGCACGGTATTCATGATTTGAAACGAGTGCTACCTGCACTATATTGCCGACAGACTGGGCTTCCTCTCCACCTTCGAGTGGATAAAGTGGCATGCCAGGCAGTGGTAATTGATCTGAATTAAACTGTGCAATCTGCATATGACGTTTTAACTGGCCACGATAATGGAGGCGAGCGACCACTTCCTGTCCTGGGTAACATCCTTTTTTGAAGCTGACACCGTCAATGACATGCAGGTTAAGCATCTGAGGGATAAACATCTCAACTGTTTCTGTTACCACATCTGGTTGGGCTGCATTGATATTGAGTAGCTGCCATGTGCTGCTGCCGCCAGGTGAGAAATCCTGTGACAGCAGTTGCCACAGCGGCTGGATTTGCTCACGATCACCAATGAGTTCAAAACGTGGATTAATGCCTGGATGTTTGATAATGGTAATGCCATTTTCATCCGTCACGCCATTGATTTCATCTGGCAGGGAACTGACATGCGCGCTGAGTTTTTCGGCGGCGCTTTTTCCGCTAATGCCGATACGAACCGTTTCAGCCGCAGCTGGTTCAAGGGTTACCTTTGCCCTCATGACAAACATTTTGAGTCGTGGCAGGGTTTTTTCAAGCAGGCAGGCAGGCAGGTGCAGGCGATAACCGTCACCGTGTTGTGTAATACGGAAAAGGGCCAGCAGACGTCCCTTTGGGTTGCAGTAGCCGCTAAGCTGGCTGCTTTGTGAATTGATCAGCGCGATGTCGTTGGTGAACTGTCCTTGTAAAAAATCTTTTGCATCAATGCCGCTGACCTGAATAAAGGTCATTCCGGTAATTGGAGTGACAATATTACCGTTGTCGATGGCACCCTGTTCTTTCTCAGGTTGGCCAAAGTGCTCAACGCTGCTGCCGTCGTGTGTCAGGATAGCCCCATTGTTCTGTAGGTATTGTTTCCACTGTTTGTTCATTGATGCTCTATTTCCTGCTTAAAATTAATGGGTCTCAACGTGCGGTTGACGAGGGGAGATCATAGCTGAAATAATCGCTGGTGATAATACTCTGGACGAATCATTACAATACGTTACACTAGGACGAAGCATCGATTATTCATAATGAGTGGTTATGGAAAACAAAAAACGTCCAGTCTTTCTGGATCTAACTCGTATCGATATGCCTGTGATGGCTGTGCTCTCAGTAGCGCACCGCATCACGGGGATACTGATGTTCCTCTCTATCCCAATAGTCATCTATCTATTAGGGCTTTCGCTCAGTAGCCCACAGGGGTACGAAACGGTTACCTCACTGTTTGATAGTGGGTTGTTTCGTTTAATAGTCCTGATTGCCCTGTGGGGATTTGCCCACCATTTTTTTGCCGGTATCCGCTATTTTATGCTGGATCTTGATATCGGTGTTGATGTTGTCAATGGGCGTAAAAGTGCATGGTGTGTGCTGGGCGCAGGTATTATCACCACGGTGATTGGTATGGTGATGATGTTATGAGTCGCAAATCCATTGGTTTACGCATCTGGTTGATTCAACGACTCAGCGCTGTTTATATGTTGCTATTTGTGGTCTGTTTTGGAGGCTATTTCGCAATATGCACGCCCACCTCATATCTGGAATGGCGCACCATGATGGCTAATAGTTTTATCGGCATCACCACTACGCTCTTTTTTCTCTCGCTATTGACGCATGCCTGGGTTGGCATGCGAGATGTGATAATGGATTACATCCATATCGATAGCATACGCCTAACGTTATTGACGGGTGTTGGTTTTGCCCTGTTAGGTACCGCTATCTGGGTTATGAAGATTTTATTGACGGTGAATGTATGAGTGATACCAGGCAAAATATTGAACGCCGACGTTTTGATACGCTAGTGATCGGCGCGGGTGGTGGCGGATTACGCGCTGCAATGCAGATGTCACAGGCAGATGCATCGGTTGCAGTGGTCTCCAAAGTTTTTCCAACTCGCTCGCATACGGTTGCAGCGCAGGGTGGTATCAACGCGGCACTCGCTAATGTATTGCCCGATAACTGGCACTGGCATATGTACGACACGGTAAAGGGGAGTGATTATCTGGGCGACCAGGATGCGATTGAATATATGTGTCGCACCGCCTCACGGCTAGTTGTTGAGCTGGAACATTATGGGGTGCCTTTTTCTCGCCTCGATAATGGCAAAATTTATCAGCGTCCCTTTGGTGGGCAGAGCCAGAACTTTGGCGGTGACCAGGCAGCGCGTACCTGTGCGGCGGCAGATAGAACCGGCCATGCCATTTTGCATTCGCTGTATCAACAAAATATCAAAGCCAAAACTCATTTTTTTGATGAGTACTTTGCAATCGATCTGCTAAAAGATAAAGAGGGGTATATTTTAGGTGCGCTGGTGATGTGCATTGAAACGGGCGAACCACTCATTATTGAAGCAAAGACCACCTTGATTGCGACCGGTGGAGCAGGGCAGATGTATCGCACTAATACTAACGCACATATCAATACCGGAGATGGCATGGGCATGGCGCTACGTGCTGGTATCCCGTTGCAGGATATGGAATTTATTCAGTTTCATCCTACCGGTGTTGCCGGTAAAGGAATGTTGATTACTGAAGGTGCGCGCGGTGAGGGAGGATATCTGCTCAATGGTGATGGTGAACGTTTTATGGAGCGCTATGCGCCGCATGCCAAAGACCTTGCGAGCCGCGATGTGGTGAGCCGTTCTATTTACACCGAGATAAAAGAGGGGCGCGGTTGTGGCCCCAACAAAGATCATGTGATGTTAAAGCTCGATCACCTCGGGGAAGAGACGCTGCGTAAACGCCTGCCGGGCATCTATGAGATGGTGAAAACTTTTATGCATATCGATGCGGCAAAAGAACCAGTGCCCATTTATCCTACTGCGCATTACACCATGGGCGGTATTCCAACTAATATTCATGGTCAGGTCGTGGTGCCTGAGCGTACCGGTGAAGATGCCATTCCCGGGCTTTATGCGGCGGGGGAGTGTGCCTGTGTTTCGGTGCATGGTGCTAATCGTCTGGGTGGAAACTCACTGCTCGATATCATTGTCTTTGGGCGTGCGGCGGGTAATCACATCATCGAATACCTCGTTGAAAATCGTTTTCACCGCCCGATGGATGAAGATAGTGTAACAACCGCACTGGATCACATGGCGCGCTGGGAGCGCAAAGGGGATGGTGAAAATGTTGACTCGCTACGCACTGATCTACAGAAGACGATGGAAGACTATAACGGTGTATTCCGTTCTGAAGAGCTGATGGCAGAGGGAGTTGAAAAACTGTTAGCAATTCAGGAGCGGATGAAACATGTGACGCTCAAAGATCACAGCCGTGTGTTTAATACCGCACGTATCGAAGCCTTTGAGCTCGAGAACCTGGTTGATATTGCGCTCGCTGCCGCGACCTCAGCACTAGCACGTAAAGAGAGTCGTGGTGCACATTCCCGTATCGATTATCCTGAGCGTGATGATGAGCGCTGGATGAAACATAGCCTCTACTTTAAAGAGGGGCGCAAGCTGGAATATAAACCGGTGCGGATGCAACCGAAAAGCGTTGAGGCGTTCCCGCCTAAGCCACGTGTATATTGATAAGGAGTGGTACTAATGGAAACTATCCGTCTCTCAGTTTATCGTTATAATCCGGAAAAAGATCAAAAGCCTTATATGCAGGAATACGAGCTCGAACTCGATGCTGACAAAATGGTACTTGATGCGTTGAAAATGGTGAAGGCACAGGATGAGAGCCTGAGCTTTCGTCACTCCTGTGGTGAAGGGGTGTGTGGTTCTGATGGCCTTAATATCAACGGGACTAATGGACTGTCCTGTATAACCGCCATTGCCGATCTTGAGCAGCCGATTGAAGTTCGTCCGCTGCCCGGGCTTCCTGTGATTCGTGATCTGGTGGTGGATATGGCGCAATTTTATAAACAGTATCGTGCTGCGAAACCTTATTTGATAGTGAAAGACCCTGAGCCAGAAGTCGAATTCAAACAGACTCCCGCGCAGCGTGAAGAGCTTGATGGCCTTTATGAATGTGTCCTGTGTGCCTGCTGCTCAACCGCATGCCCCTCATTTTGGTGGAACCCTGATAAATTTATGGGCCCCGCAGCACTTCTCCAGTCTTATCGCTTTCTTGCAGACAGTCGTGATCAGGCGACCGATGAGCGCCTTAATGATATGGAAGATGCCTATAAGCTCTATCGTTGCCATACCATCATGAACTGCGTGCAGGTTTGTCCTAAAGGGTTGAATCCAACCAGAGCGATTGGCAAAATTAAACATATGATGCTTAAGCAGCTTACTTGATATGCGGCCTTAATGAATGAGATGAATAGCGAAGCGCGTCTTCGGTGGCAATGCCGTCGCGGTATGCTTGAATTAGATCTTTTTTTGCGTGAGTTCCTCGAAAAGGGGTATGGCAGGCTCACAAGTGATGAAAAATTGACGTTTGACCGCATGCTGGCAATAGGTGATCAACAATTACTTGAGCACTTAATGGGGCGCGAGCCTCCGGATGATAAGGATATCGCCGATGTCATTAACAAGGTGCGAGCCATCTTTACGGATTGAACCACAATCCTCCCCACTTCTAAAGTGGTATTTAGTTGTTAATTTTATGGGCGCGACAGTAATACTTATTATTGTTTTTCCTGTATTAATTTCACTGCCGCTAAGCGTTATTTTATGGCTTTATTTTTGTCAGCTTTATAAGCGCTATATTTTACAGTGTGCGGCACAATCTGTTCGATTGTTAATTCGAGAAACGACGGGTGACTGGTTGCTTCACACGATTGATGGCCACGTAAAATTAGTGACGTTATCGACATCAAGCTACATTCATCCACGGCTGATAATTTTAATATTAAAGGCGGAAGAAGGGCATTATATACTGCCATTGCTGCATGATTCACTTTCATCTGATTGTTTTAGAGCACTATCAGTCTGGATAAGAATGAGGGAGCGCAATATCAAATAGCTATTTGTATCACCGCCGTGTAGCAAACTTAATGATTGCGATGTTCTTTTCTAAACCCCACCCTTATAAGCACTTACCTGCAGGATAATTATCATATCCAGTCGAATACCTGTTCAGGTAATTTTCTGTACCCCATTGTTCAGGTTAGTTATATCTGTCTATGTCATGAGAGGAGGTGAAAATCAATTTATCAGGTGCCTGTAATGGTCATCTTATGTAGCAAATTGATCAACATTCACACGAATACAACCATGCCTGAAGTCATGATAATCATTATTTCACTTTGAATAAAATGATTGTTTTTTACAGATAGCTATTGTTAGTTAAATATTCTCTAAGTACACATGTTGTTGGAGTGAATATTGCTTGTAATAGGTCAGTACTTTCAACTCTCTCAAGGTAATGACCAACCATGGCTGGAAAAAAAATGAGTAATGCAATAAAAAAAGACGAACTAGATTTACCTGTTTCAAATCACAAAACCGCAGCAGACTTTATTCTGACTTACTTATCTCAAATTAATGTTGATAAAATATTTGGGGTTCCAGGTGGTGCAATTGAACCTTTATTTGATGCGGTTGCCCGATTTAATCGAAATGCCTGTTCTTCTATTAAAGTGAAAAAAAGTGATGAGACACCGCCATTCATTGACCTTATTGTATCTCGACATGAAGTGGGTGCAGCCTTCATGGCAGATGGTTATGCACGAGAAACCGGGCGTATGGCCGTTTGCTGCGCAACAACAGGGCCTGGTTCCACTAATCTGATTACAGGGGTTGCATCAGCTTATATGGATCAAATACCGATGTTGGTATTGACGCCACAGACCTCGATGGCCAGTTTTGGTCAATATGACCTTCAGGACTCTTCCGACGATGCTATCTCGATTACATCGATGTTCTCATCGTGTACCCGTTACAATTCAGTGGTGACTCATATTGGTCAACTGAAGCTCAAGTTAATTAAAGCGGTTAAAGCAGCATATACCTATCCACGTGGCCCTGTGCATTTAAGTATCCCGATGGAAATCTGGAACCACGTTATGGAAGATGAGGTTATTGTTAATAAAACGAGCACGGTACCAGTCAGATATGAGGGGTACGAGGGATATGAACATGACGCTTATGATGAGCTATGTGAGCTTGTAACAGGCGATAAAAAAACACTGTTTTTGCTGGGGCCTGAGTGCCTGCCTTACGCACAGATGATGGTGGAATGTGCAGAGCTACTGAATGCTGAAATCATTACGACACCAGCAGCAAAGGGGGCTGTTCAGGCGAATCATTATTTATATAGAGGTGTATTAGGCTTTGCAGGTCACACACAGGCGATAGAAGCATTACTTGATGAAGACCTTGATCATATCGTTGTCATTGGGACTAACTTGAATCCATTTGAAACGGCGGGGCTATGTAGCAACCACGTGGTGGTTGAAAAGATGGTCTATATCAACCATTCTGGATCAGATGGCCTTGTCTCTGATGAGTCAGCCCTGCAGTTGTATGGCAGTCTAAATAAGATTTTCCACGACTTTAAAAAGAACCTGTTGGCCTGGATAGCCACTAATGAAACAACTAAGAATATGCTACCGCAACAATGTTGTTGCGTGCTTCAATACACGGGGGTTACAAAGATCGGTTACGAGCGTAGAATCCCCGCCTTGACGCGCGTAAATCAGCTAGAAAAAAGCGCTGTTGTTAAACCACAATACTTAATGAGTAAACTACCTGAGCTGCTGCCATCTGTTGCTCGCTATCATGTTGATGCTGGTAATTCGTGGGCCTGGGCAACACACTATCTTCACCTGAATGCAGCCTCGAATTATCAGGTTGCGATGGGTTTAGGCTCGATGGGGTGGGCGGTGGGTGCTTCAGTGGGGGCCGCATGTGCTCAAAAAGAGGCCCCGGTGGTCTGCATTACAGGTGATGGAAGTTATTTGATGAGTGGTCAGGAGATCACCGTAGCAGTACAGCAACAGCTATCTGTTATCTTTGTTGTTTTGAATGACAGTGCATACGGTATGGTTAAGCATGGGCAGCGTATTGGGGGTGCGGAAGAGATCGGTTTTGAGCTGCCTGGAGTTGATTTTGCATTGATGGCTCAGGCTGCGGGTGCAAGAGGCGTTTCTATTCGCAATGCACAAGAACTAGATGAGTTAGATGTCACATCACTGCTTAGTGAAAAGGGTCCCGTATTGTTTGATATTTATATTGATGCTGAAGAGGTTCCTCCAATGGCATCACGTCTAAAAGAACTAGGCAGGGATTAGTCGCAACCACTTAGATTTCCACCGTGAATGTAATACAGGTCGCTATAATATCACGATCCCCGCTTTTTCTAGCATGCGTGTCAATTGAATCAGTGGGAGGCCTATTAACGCGCTTGGATCATCGCCGTTGAGACGTTTAAAAAGTGCAATGCCCAGGCCTTCCGATTTAAATGACCCTGCGCACTGGTAGGGTTGTTCATGCTGTAGATAGGCCTCAATCATCACCGCATTGAGTTGACGAAACTCAACATCAAATGGCACAACCACTGTTTCGTGAGCAGCGTTTTGACTATTTAGCAGGCTCAGCCCAGTCAAAAACGTGACTTTTTTGCCAGATGCGGCGAATAATTGAGCTGTTGCCCGCCGATGGTTGCCTGGTTTTCCGACTATTTTTCCATCGAGTAATGCCACCTGGTCCGAGCCGATAATCAGCGCGTCGGGGTGTGATTTTGCAACTTCACGGGCTTTCATTAATGATAATCGAGCAACCAGTTTTTCAGGTAATTCGCCATTTTGAGCTATTTCATCAATATTGGGTGAAATGGTGTCAAAATCCAGTTGAAGGCGTTGTAGCAACGCTTTTCTGAATGGTGAGCTTGAGGCTAAAATGATTTTGGCGGTAGTATTTGAACTTTTCATCTATATATATCATTAGGTTATGGTGAATATCTATTGCTTTAGGTGCGGAGAGTGGATGCATTATCTACTGCGATGATCAAGTCTGCTTCAGAGCACCTTAAAGGGGCTAGCTTACCTGATTTTGTTAATAGTTTTTGACAGTTAGCGCGTCTCGCCCTAAAATTGCGGGTTTATGCCGACCCGTTTACAGGATTATATAAAACCGCTCAATTTCTGCGACCGTGGAGAACACCTTAAAGGCGTTATTCCGTTGGCTGGGATGGCTCGTTTGGCTGATTCACTGTGCCATCAAAATGGAGAGGTTGAAATAGACCTCGTATTTGATATCGATTCGCAGGGCTGCAAAGTTGTGCGTGGGCATCTGAAAACGAACCTGGCGTTGGAATGCCAGCGCTGTATGAAGGCAGTTGCAACATGGATTGAGACAGGTATCTCATTAGCGTTTGTCGATTCGGAAGCGGCAGGTAAGCAGCTTTCCAGTGAGTATGATCCCTATATTCTTGATGAGCCGATGGTCGTTGTACGTGAACTGGTAGAAGATGAACTGATTTTGGCACTGCCGATTGTCACATTTCATCCAGCGGAGGAATGTGCAGTCGCAGTACTTCAGCCTGTTGAGGAGGTCGATATTCCACAATCTGCTGAAGAGAAAAAACCCAACCCATTTAGTGCGTTGGCTGGACTGAAAAAGACGAAGCCTGATAGTGAGTAGTCCAGGGCTAGTTTGAGTATTGAGTGTTGCGTTACATCGTACTTTAAAGATGTTTGTGACAAGTTAAGCGTAAGTGATTTTGTTTTTAAGGAGTAGTTAGCATGGCTGTACAAAAGAGTAAGAAATCAACCTCAAGACGTGGCATGCGTCGTTCTCATGATGCACTGACAGGTAAGACCCTGTCTGTTGATGCAAACTCAGGTGAGACTCATCTGCGCCATCATGTGACGGCAGATGGTTACTACAAAGGTAAAAAAGTCGTCGAGAGTGCGGGCGAATAGACCTTGGGTCTAACCATTGCGCTGGATGCGATGGGAGGCGATCACGGCCCAGTCGTGACCGTTCCTGCTGCACTTAATGCGCTAAAGAAGCATCGTGACCTCAAACTGATCCTTGTTGGTGATCAGGCGCAACTGATAGCCGCACTGCAACAGCAGGGCGGTGATGTGGGTGAATGCCTGATAATTCAGCACGCCTCTCAACAGGTGGCAATGGATGAGTCTCCAGCGTTAGCGCTCCGCAGCAAAAAAGATTCATCGATGCGTGTCGCGATTAATCTGGTTAAGGATGGCACCGCTTCTGCCTGCGTCAGTGCGGGTAATACCGGCGCCTTGATGGCGACCGCTCGCTTTGTATTAAAGACACTGCCGGGGGTTGATCGTCCCGCGATTATCTCAACCTTACCTGCAATCAAAGGGCATACCCATATGCTGGATCTGGGTGCGAATGTAGATTCGACGGCTGAACATCTGTTTCAGTTTGCAGTGATGGGCTCTGTATTGACCAGTGCTGTTGAAAATATTGAACGCCCGACGGTTGGCCTGCTTAATATCGGTTCGGAAGAGATGAAGGGTAATGAGCGAGTCAAAGAGGCGGCACAGCTACTGAGCAACAGCAATATTAACTATGTCGGTTTTGTTGAGGGTGATGACATCTTCAAGGGCACCGTTGATGTGGTGGTGTGTGATGGCTTTGTTGGCAATGTCGCACTGAAGACCTGTGAAGGGGTTGCCAGGATGTTAAGTCGTTCCCTGAAAGAGGAGTTTTTGCGTACACCGCTAACCAGAATAGCAGCGCTGTGTGCGAAGCCAGTCCTTAGCGCCTTTCGTGCCAAGTACGACCCGCGTAACTATAATGGCGCTAGTTTTGTCGGCCTGACGGGCATTGTGGTGAAAAGCCATGGTGGTGCGGATGAACTCTCATTTGAGACGGCTATACGCGAAGCCATTACTGAAGTTGAAAAAGATGTTCCGCATCTAATCGGTAATCAGCTTGAGTTACTATTAACCAGGAGGCAGGCAAGCTGATGAATTCACGTATCGCAGGAACAGGCGGTTATTTGCCAGAAAATGTCATGACCAATGCTGACCTGGAAAAGATAGTTGAGACCTCGAGTGAATGGATTATTGAGCGTACCGGCATCAAACAAAGACATATCGCAGTGGAAGGTGAAACCACCTGTGATATCGCAGAAAAGGCGGCTCGACATGCAATAGAAGCGGCGGATATCACTCCGCAGGATATCGATCTTATTATTGTTGCGACCACTACCCCGGATCGTATCTTTCCAAGCACCGCTTGTTTGTTACAGCAACGACTCGATATTCATGGTTGTGCGGCATTTGATGTACAGGCCGTCTGCACTGGTTTTGTATATGCACTGAGCGTTGCTGAAAAGTTTATTCGCACAGGCGGTGCTACGCGCGCACTGGTCGTGGGTGCTGAAACAACCTCACGTATTATAGACTGGACTGACCGCAGTACCTGCGTGTTATTTGGTGATGGTGCGGGTGCTGTGGTACTTGAGGCGACTGAAGAGCCAGGTATTCTCTCAACGCATCTGCATGCCGATGGCGCATATAGTGATCTGTTGACAGTACCTGAAGGTATTTCTCAGGGATTTGCGAAAATGCAGGCGGGCGAGGCCTATATCACCATGCAGGGTAATGAAGTATTTAAGATGGCGGTAAAAACGCTAGGCCGTATCGTCGATGAAACCCTTGCCGCGAACGATATGCAAAAAAGTGATATCGACTGGTTGATTCCACATCAGGCGAATATTCGCATCATTAAAGCCACGGCGAAGAAATTGAATATGTCGATGGACCAGGTGGTCGTAACCGTTGATCACCATGGCAATACCTCGGCGGCCTCGATTCCGTTAGCGCTTGACGTTGCGGTGCGTGATGGCCGTGTTCAACGTGGCGAAACGCTATTGCTTGAGGCCTTTGGTGGTGGTTTCACCTGGGGTTCGGCACTGCTTAAGTATTAATTTTTTTATATTTATCTGATTTAATCTGGATTCATTTTTCATGAGTAAACATATCGCTTTTGTCTTCCCTGGTCAGGGTTCTCAGTCTATTGGCATGCTTGCTGAAATGGCGGCAGCTGATCCCGTTATTGAACAGACCTTTGCTGAGGCGTCTGAAGTTTTAGGATATGACCTGTGGCAGCTGGCTCAAAATGGCCCGGATACTGAGCTGAACCAGACCGATAAAACGCAACCTGTAATGCTCGCAGCAGGTGTCGCGATGTACCGTGTGTGGCAAATCGCCTCTGATGTTACGCCAACTGTAATGGCGGGACATAGTCTGGGTGAATACACCGCATTAGTCTGTTCAGGTGCCATTTCATTTGCGGCTGCTATTGATCTCGTTGAAAAACGTGGCCGTTTTATGCAGCAGGCGGTACCCGCTGGTGAAGGTGCAATGGCGGCTATTTTAGGGCTTGATGATGCTCAGGTGATTAAATGTTGTGAGGCGGCGGCAGAGGGTGAAATCATCTCTGCGGTTAACTTTAATTCACCTGGTCAGGTGGTGGTAGCAGGTACTACGGCGGCTGTTGAGCGTATGACTAAGATTGCAAAGGCTGCTGGTGCTAAACGAGCACTGGTATTGTCGGTCAGTGTCCCATCTCATTGTGAGTTGATGCGCCCAGCTGCGGAGCAAATGGCACCGCTACTGGCCTCTGCCAGGATCACAACACCAGTGATCCCGGTTATTCATAATGCGGATGTCTCCACCCATCAGGATACCGATGCGATACAAGACGCGCTGCTACGACAACTGTATAATCCAGTCCGTTGGGTTGAGAGCATACAGCAGATCGCTGCTAGCGATATCAACACACTAGTGGAGTGTGGCCCCGGTAAAGTACTCGTAGGCTTAAACAAACGTATTGACCGCAGTATGACGGCACTACCGATCTTTGATCCGGCAAGCCTTGAAAAAGCCATTGCAACCGTAACAGCAGAAGGTTAATACAGATGGAAAATGAAATTGTTTTAGTCACGGGTGCCTCTCGTGGGATAGGACGTGCGATTGCTCTCGCGCTAGGTAAAAAAGGGGCTACCATCATTGGCACCGCCACTTCAGACAATGGTGCACAAAACATCGCTAAGTACATGGATGAAAATGGAGTTAAAGGTTCTGGCGAGGTGCTCAATGTCACTGACCAGGGGTCTATTGATACACTGCTCAAGACGGTAACTGAAAAATCTGGAGCGCCAACTATCCTGGTGAATAATGCAGGGATTACCCGCGACAACCTTTTAATGCGGATGAAAGAAGATGAATGGGACGACATCATCAATACTAATTTAAGTTCTGTTTATCGCCTGAGCAAATCATGCCTGCGCGCCATGATGAAGGCACGCCGTGGTAAAATCGTGAATATTGCCTCTGTGGTGGCGCTAACTGGTAATCCGGGACAATGTAACTATGCTGCTGCTAAGTCGGGGATGATCGGCTTTAGCAAAGCGCTGGCGCGTGAAGTGGCTTCTCGTGGTATTACGGTTAACTGTGTCGCACCTGGTTTTATCGAAACCGACATGACGCATGAACTGCCAGAAAAACAGAAAGAGGCGCTGCTGCAGTCGATTCCACTTAATCGACTGGGACGGCCAGATGAGGTTGCTGGCGCGGTTGAATACTTGACTTCGCCAGTAGGAGATTACATTACCGGCGAGACAATTAATGTCAATGGCGGCATGTATATGGCTTAAGGTGCAGGCAAGTATCCTTGAGTATCAATGAAAACATATAGTTAGATTAGAAATCATGGGTTGGGGGCGATTTTTTGTAGCCAATCGCAAGGGTTTACAATAGAATACGGCCGCAACCCCGTTTTATGGGTTTAATTTCCTGGGAGGAAAATTTGTCATGAGTACTGTTGAAGAACGCGTCAGCAAAATTGTTGTTGAACAGCTAGGTGTTAAGGAAGATGAAGTTACCAGCGAAGCATCTTTTGTGGATGACCTGGGTGCCGATTCGCTCGATACCGTTGAGCTAGTGATGGCGCTTGAAGAAGAATTCGAGTGTGAAATCCCTGATGACGAAGCAGAGAAGATCACCACCGTAAAGCAGGCTGTCGATTACATTAACACTAACAATAGCTAATCGATCTGTATGCTCAGGGCCGTATTCCACCTTTTGGTGGAATCGGCCTTTTGTATTTCAGGGGCTCAAGAGAAAGCTCGTGTTAAATCCTTAAAGTAACATCGTATTATATAGTCGGAGTGTAGATAGGGTGGCTGAGAAACGTCGTGTCGTAATTACAGGAGTGGGAATGGTTTGCCCGGTTGGGTTAAATGTTTCCGATTCATGGACCAATATCCTGGCGGGTAAAAGTGGCATTCGAGCGCTAAGCCACTTTGATGTGGAGCGCTTTAGCACACACTTTGGTGGTTCTGTCTGGGATTTTGATATCACCGAATATATGACCGCTAAACAAGCCAGGAAGATGGACCCATTCATGCACTACGGTGTGGCGGCAGGGCATCAGGCATTTATCGATTCTGGATTAGAGGTTACTGACGAGAATGCTCACCGTATGGGTGTTTCGATCGGTTCTGGTATCGGTGGTGTTTCTGGCATCGAGAAGGGATACGAGACCTTCCAGAAGAG
Source organism: Gammaproteobacteria bacterium (assembly GCA_021648525.1). GTDB lineage: Bacteria > Pseudomonadota > Gammaproteobacteria > SZUA-140 > SZUA-140 > SZUA-76. The sequence continues at coordinate 23,345 of JAKISP010000027.1, read as the reverse complement.
TGGGCCTCGTCGTATCTCACCATTCTTTGTGCCAAGCAATATCATCAATATGATTTCAGGAAACCTGTCGATTATGCATGGCCTGAAAGGACCGAATCTTGCGATCGTAACCGCTTGCTCAACCGGCACTCATAGTATTGGTGATGCTGCGCGTATTATCGAGTATGGTGATGCCGATGTGATGGTCGCGGGTGGTGCTGAGATGGCAACATCACCGACAGGGCTGGGTGGCTTCTGTGCGGCACGTGCACTTTCTACCAATAACGACGACCCTGAAGGAGCCAGTCGTCCATGGGATCTCAATCGTGATGGTTTTGTATTGAGTGATGGTGCCGGTGTTGTCACGCTGGAAGAGTATGAACATGCTAAAGCACGTGGCGCTAAGATCTACGCCGAAGTGATTGGTTACGGCATGAGTGGTGATGCGTACCATATGACCTTACCATCAGAAGGCGGTGAAGGGGCAAAACGCTGCATGCAAAATGCAATGCGTAATGCTGGCATCAATCCTGAAGAGGTTGATTACATCAATGCTCACGGTACCTCCACACCTGCCGGTGATAAGGCTGAAACCAGTGCGGTTAAAACCGCCTTTGGTGATCATGCCAGCAAACTTGCCGTTAGTTCAACCAAATCAATGACTGGCCACCTATTGGGTGCAGCTGGTGGTATTGAAGCGATCTTCTCAGCTCTTGCAATTTATGATCAGGTTGCACCACCAACGATTAATCTTGAGACACCAGACCCTGAGTGTGATCTTGATTTTGTACCGAAGACCGCACGTGAAATGAAAATAGATATCGCAATGTCTAATTCGTTTGGTTTTGGTGGTACTAACAGTACGTTGATCTTCAAAAAAGTTTAATTCAATGTCCGACTGCATTTACGCAGTCCACCATACTAAAATAACACTATGGTGAATAAAAAAAATCGTAGCAGTTGTGATGACAGTGCCGTTAAGCAGAGAGAATGTACAGCGGCGCTGGATTTAATCGCGCTTCACGAAACACACCCCGAACGTTATCCGTATTTGTTGCAAAGTGTTGCTGCGGGTTCCGTTCAGGCTCGCTTCGATATTCTCTTTGCTCACCCCGCTGAAACATTAGCACTCAAACTCGACGGGACGTTGCAGCAAGGTGAGCAGTTGCTGGCAGATAATGATTTTCTAAAGCAACTCGATGGCTGGTGGCAACAAGAAGCCTGCGAGTGTGATCACACACTTGAACCCCCTTTTTATGGCGGCTGGTTTCTTTACCTTGGTTATGAACTAGCCTCACAGGTTGAGCCAAATTTAAAGCTGCCGATGGAGGGCTTTGCAAAACAACTACCGGTTGCCTATGCGACGCGTATCCCGGCCGCAATCATTAGAGACCACCATCACAACAAAAACTGGCTAATTGCTGAGAGTGGCCATGCCGAACTCCTGGATGTGATGCAGCAAGATGTCGAGGCATTAATACCATCAGAGATTCAAATAGCAGATATTCCTTTTGTGACTGCGCTTATTGAAGATGAGCCATCACGTTACCTGAATGCAGTTAACCGGGTTAAGCAGTATATTTTTGATGGCGATGTGTTTCAGGCCAATTTATCGCGTGAATGGCGCGGTGATATCGTTGATGGCGTTTCGGTTACTGATATTTATCGCAGACTATGCCAGCAAAACCCAGCCCCTTTTGCAGGCCTCGCCTGTTACCAGAACACGGCGGTGATTAGTTCATCGCCTGAACGACTAGTCGATCTGAAGGATGGGCAGGTATCGACACGCCCAATTGCCGGTACGCACCCACGTGCAAGCAATGATAGTGATGACCAGGCGCTCTCTGCAGCATTGCTGCAGCACCCTAAAGAACGCGCTGAACATATCATGCTGATTGATCTTGAACGTAATGATCTGGGACGTGTATGTGAACCCGGTACCATTGAAGTGGATGAATTTATGGTGCTTGAATCTTATGCACATGTGCATCATATCGTCTCCAATGTGCGTGGCAGCAAACGCCTGGCAGTCACGCCAGGTGAAATTATCCGTGCGCTATTTCCGGGTGGCACGATTACCGGTTGCCCTAAAGTGCGCTGTATGGAAATTATTGCGGAACTGGAGCAGACTACCCGTGGCCCTTATACCGGAGCGATGGGCTACCTTAATCGTGACGGCAATATGGATCTTAATATTTTGATTCGAACCATCGTTACCGAAGGCCGTGCGCTTAGCCTACGTGCTGGTGCTGGTATTGTGGCAGATTCTAATGCCGATGCAGAACTGATTGAGACACGGATTAAAGCACGTGGCCTGCTGCGTGCCCTGGGTGTGAATGATGCTGATTAACGGCATTGCGACAGATCGGCTACCCGCCAGCGACCGTGGCCTGCAATATGGTGATGGTCTGTTTGAAACCATTGCGGTGGTCAGTGGTGAACCACAATTATGGGCTGCACACATAACGCGTCTCACCACCGGGTGTGAAGCGCTACAGTTACCACCACCCGATAACGAGCTGTTATTACAGGAGGCGCGGCAACTCTGTGCCGAGATTGATAAAGCCATCCTGAAGATTATCATTACGCGAGGAAGCGGGGGGCGTGGTTATCGCTTCCCAGAAGCCGTTGAAGCGACACGACTGCTCTCTGTCCATCCGTGGCCGGATTACCCGCGTACACACTACCAGCACGGTATCACCGCGATGGTCTGTGATACCCGCCTCGCTACTTATTCAGCACTAGCCGGGATCAAACATCTCAATCGTCTGGAACAGGTGCTGGCACGCAATGAGTGGCAGGGCAGTGATATTCACGAAGGATTGATGTTAGACAGCCATGGCAATGTGATTGAGGGAACGATGAGTAATCTTTTTATCATCGAAGGCGACACGCTGATCACGCCCGATCTAGGCGAGTGTGGTATCAACGGCATTATGCGTGAAAGGGTACTGACATTGGCGGCTCAGCTGGGTATCACAACACGCATCGAAATCGTCTCGCTTGCGCGTTTAAAGGCAGCTTCAGGCTGTTTTGTTACCAACTGCATCATTGGCCTATGGCCGCTACGCACGCTTGATGATATAACCTGTCATCAGGCTAAGATCACACAAGATCTGATCCAGGCACTTCGCGAGCAACGCTTAATAACGATAGCAACCTGACGATGATGAATGTAATTGGAAAACTCATTGGCTTTGTCCTGCTGCTGGTCAGCTTTGTTGGCGGCTGGTTTATACTGGAATTCCAGACATTCAACCGCGGCTCACTTTCCAGCACCACGTTTGCCCCTTTGAGTTACACCATTAAACAGGGTGCAAGCCTCTCTTCGGTCGCCAATGAACTGCAGCAACAGGGGTTGATGGAGCATCCTCGTTACTGGGTCTGGTTTGCCAGATGGAAGGGGAATGCCGATAAAATCAAGGCGGGGGAGTATGCGATCTCACCGCAGATGACACCGCATCAGTTACTGGCACTATTTGTTTCAGGTAAGGTGATTGATTACAGCCTGACCATTCCTGAGGGCTGGACCTTTCGTCAGATGATTAAGGCACTGCATCAACACGATAAAATCAAAAAGACATTGCTTGATCGTGATGGCAAATTACTGGATAACGCAGCGATCATGGCGCGTCTGCGACTATCAGGAAAGCACCCGGAAGGGATGTTCTATCCCGATACCTATCACTTCACCAATAATACGACGGATGTCGCGGTATTACAGCGTGCCTATCAACAGATGCAGGCACGCCTTGATGATGAATGGCAAAACAGGGCACCCAATCTACCCTATAAAAATAGCTATGAAGCGTTGATCATGGCATCGATCATCGAAAAAGAGACCGCAGCAGCGGAAGAGCGTGAACAGATTGCCGGGGTCTTTGTGCGTCGGCTTAATAAACGGATGCGGCTACAGACCGATCCAACCGTTATTTATGGATTAGGGGAAAGCTTTGATGGCAATATCCGCAAGCGTGACCTGAGAGCGATGAACCCTTATAACACCTATAAAATAAAAGGGCTGCCGCCAACACCGATCGCGCTGCCAGGTGGTGACTCGATCTATGCAGCGCTCCATCCTGCCCCGGGTAAGGTGCTCTATTTTGTCTCACGTGGTGACGGCACCCATAAGTTCTCAGCGACCAATGAAGAACACAATGCAGCGGTTAGAAAGTATCAGCTAAAGAAGCGCTAAGCTTAACGTGTATGAGTAGCATAAATATATGAACATAGCATTACCACGTGGCCATTTTATCACCGTTGAAGGGACTGAAGGGGTTGGTAAGAGTAGTAATATCACCTTTATTCAGGAGACCTTACAAAAGGCGGGTATCGCGGTTGTGGTGACTCGTGAACCGGGAGGCACCCCATTAGGTGAAGAGGTACGTGAACTGCTGCTCGATCACCGTCACACCGGCATGAGTTCAGATGCAGAGCTATTGTTGATGTTTGCCGCACGTGCACAACATATTGAACAAGTGATTCAACCAGCGCTTAATCAGGGGCACTGGGTGTTGTGTGACCGCTTTACCGATGCCACCTATGCCTACCAGGGCGGTGGACGCGGCATCTCTAATGAACGCATCGCTACCCTTGAAAGCTGGGTGCAGGGCACACTACGCCCTGATATTACTGTGTTACTCGATCTATCGGTTGAGATTGGGCTTGCGCGGGCGGGTGCGCGTGGTGCCGCAGACCGTTTTGAAAAAGAGCAGCAGACTTTTTTTGAGCAAGTGCGTAACGCCTATCTAGCGCAGGCAAAAAAGAACCCGGCACGTTATCGCATTATTGATGCCTCACGAACGCTGGCAGAGGTGCAGCAGCAAATTGCAGCGGTGTTACAGCTCATATTAGAGGAGCAGGGTAGATGAGTGGAGTGCTACCATGGCAACAACCGCAGTGGGATAACCTGCTATCACGTATCGCGCAGGGCAACCTGCCCCATGCGCTGCTGCTGACAGGGCGACGTGGCGTCGGCAAACTGCGTTTAGCATTGCAACTGGCAGAACGACTACTCTGTACTGAAGATCAACCCGAGCCCTGTGGTCAGTGTAAAGGGTGTCGCCTGATTTCCGCTGGCACCCATCCCGATTTAAAGGTGATACAGCCACTGGAAGATAAAAGCGTCATCAGTGTCGATCAGATACGTGAATTGAGCCACTATCTATCACTCACCGCACTGTGTGGCGGCTATCAGGTGGTGCTTATTTCACCGGCTGATGCAATGAACGTGAATGCGGCCAATAGCCTGTTGAAGACACTCGAAGAGCCTCCTGCCAATACCTTACTACTGTTGATGAGTGATCGGCCATCAACGCTTACCGCTACTATCCGTAGCCGCTGCCAGCTCATTAACTTTGGAAAACCAGCACATGATAGTGCATTGGCCTGGTTAAAAAACCAACAGCCAGAGTTGGATGCCAATATCGCCAGCACGGCGCTTGAACTGGCGGATGGTGCGCCGCTTCGTGCGGCTGAAATGGTTGCACAAGGGGGCCTTAATCAACGCACTGAAATGCTCGATGAGCTGGAACAAATCGTGGCAGGACACTGTGATCCAGTTGAAATTGCTAAGAAATGGCTAAAGTTAGGGAAAAAAGAATCGTTATATTGGTTATACGGATGGCTGGTCGATATGGTGCGCATGAAGGTGGCAAATCAACCGCCTTACATTGCAAATACCGATATTGCACCACGCCTGAGTAAGATTGCAGCCAACATTGAGCTTCCATTGCTCTACAAAAGGCTGGATCAGGTCAGTGAAGCGCTTAGGCTGGCGGATAATCCGTCTCTTAATGCTGAGCTCTTATTAGAAGGGGTGCTGATTGGCTGGACAACACCACGGCGCTGAGCCTTAACAAACCAGGTTAAACAGGAACGGATTAGCGTAGACAATGGCTGAAGAGAAGAAATCAAGGCAAGGTATTTTATCTCTCTCAATTAAAGACAAGGGGGCGCTTTATGCCGCTTATATGCCATTTTTGCTCGGCGGTGGTATCTTTATCCCTTCCAATAAACCTTACAAACTTGGTGATGAAGTCTTCATGTTGCTCACCCTGATGAGCGAAACAGAAAAGATGCCAGTTGTCGGACGTGTTGCCTGGATTAATCCCATTGGAGCCCAGGGTAACCGTATTGCAGGCATCGGAGTGCAGTTTACTGACAAAGATGGTGAAGCCGTTCGCAACAAAATTGAAACCTATCTTGCTGGAGCAGCAAAGTCTGAACGCATGACCCACACCATGTAACACGCTTCACCCGTTTTTTCACTGATGTCATTCAGACCTCAGCACGCTATAATCCTGAAAATGCAGTTGGATCACGAAAATCTGCACAATAAAACACCGTTCAATTTATCATCAAAGCAGGGAACCCACCATGTCACTGATTGACTCGCACTGTCATCTAGATCGGCTCGCACTTGAGAAAATCGGCACCGACCTGGATGGGGTAGTGGCTTTGGCAAAAGAAAATGGCATTGAGCAGATGCTATGTGTTTCGATCAATCTTGAAAATTTCCCTGAGGTTCTCAGGATATCGCATTGTTATGAAAATATATTTGCATCCGTAGGTGTGCACCCAGGCGATGATGGTGAAGAGCCATCTGTTGAGCAGTTGATTCAACTGGCAGATGATCCCAAAATCATCGCCATCGGTGAAACCGGACTTGATTACTTCTATAGCAAAGGTGACCTTGAATGGCAACGTGAGCGTTTTAGAGTGCATATCCGCGCTGCAATCGCCACAGGTAAACCACTCATCATTCATACGAGAGAAGCAGAAACAGATACCCTGGCCATTATGCGTGAAGAGGGTGCTGATAAAATTGGTGGTGTGATGCACTGTTTTACTGGCTCACTATCAATGGCGCAGCAGTGCCTTGATCTCGATTTCTACATCTCATTTTCAGGTATTGTGACGTTTCGTAATGCGGATGAACTACGTGAAGTCGCCAGAATGGTGCCTGAAGACCGTATGTTGATTGAAACGGATGCGCCGTATCTCACCCCAGTACCAAAGCGTGGTAAACCAAATCATCCCGCACTCGTTAAGCATGTGGCTGAGCATATTGCAGAACAGCGAGGTGTTTCGTTTGAACAAATAGCTAAGGTGACGAGCGCTAATTTTCGGTCTCTATTTGGTACGCCGTCCATCTCATAATTACTTGCTTAATTTCGCACCCTTAAATGACTAATTGAAACCTTTGCTTGAACGCACAGGCAGCAAGCGGAATAAAGGGCCAGAAAATTTCTGGCGCGATCTGGTGAAGCGATACATTCCTACTGGGGGTCTTTGCTATCCAGTTGAGCTGTCGGGGTTACTGAAAATGCCAACATGAAAGTACAACGAACTTTCATGTTGGCATCATTCGAAACAGGATAACCCTGTCCTAAACCGATGGTGTATGACTCGGGTGCCATCAATCACATCATTGGTGGCCCAAAAATTACCTGCCTCCACTTGATTGTAAGTAGGCAAGAATATGCAGTTCAACACGACGGTTTTCTGCACGACCTGCCGCAGTGTCGTTATCTGCTACCGGATGAGCAGGGCCGTAACCCCTTGCTATCATACTTCGCCCATTCACCCCCATTGAGAGCAGGTGACTGACGACCGCCTTCGCTCTTCTTTCTGACAACTGTTCATTATCGTCCCTGGCCCCCTGGCTATCAGTGTAGCCCGCCACTTCGACCACTATTTGCGGGTAACGCTTCAAGATATCTACCACCTTATCAAGTGCGCGCTTTGACTGGTCTTTAAGCTCTGCGGAGCTGCTCTCAAACTGTACCCCTTTCAGGATGGTCACGGCCGCTAATACACAGCCGGTATTGTCGACCATCGCATCTGCTGCGGAATTAAGGCATTTATCCTGGCTATCCAGGATGCCGTCATTGTCACGATCCAGGGCACATCCAGTCGCATCTATCGCAGCGCCGAGTGGCGTATTCAGGCATGAATCTCTGCTATCGACGACGCCATCCTGATCGCCATCCGGTTCGCAACCAGTGGCATCGACTTTGCTGCCCTGTGGCGTTGTTGGACATTGATCCTGACGGTTAACAACACCATCCCGGTCACCATCCGGTTCGCAACCGGTACTGTCCACTTTAAGGCCTGGTGGTGTCATAGGACACTGATCAACGCTATTGACCACGCCATCTCGATCATCATCCATGACGGTTGTTTTGTGTTCGTTGCCACCAAATCGTTTAAGCAGGCTCACACTTAACAACTGGGCATCTTCATCGTAAAGGCTCAGTTCGGTACGCAGTGCAAAACCGTTATCAAAACCGTATTCAACCCCGGCACCAAAGAAGATATGGCCATCATTCTGGCGCTCAAATTTCAGATCACTGTCATTCTTCATAACGCCAAGACCAGCTTTGAGAAATGCCCCCAGTCCCCGATGGTCTTCTCCCTTATCGTACAGATAATACGATGCACCCACGCCAAAAATCTGGTAGCCAATGGTGCCTCCTGGTGCAATCGCGGCCTCGCCAAGATCGGCATAGTGTCCCTCGATGCTGATACGCTCTGATAAGTCATAGCCTAAATTTAACAGGTAGCCGGAATCGCGTGAGTCCTGTATTGAGTAAGTAGTCTTCCTGACATCAGGATCCAGTTCAGAGATGCCCAGCCCTGCGCCGATGTACCATCTGTTTTCGAAACTTTCCTCGGCAGCAGTTGCCGTTGATGTCATCAATCCCAGCAATGCTACGGCACATAGATATTTGACAGTTTTCATGGCTGTTCCACTCTCTCCAACGGTTTATTACTAATAAAAACAGGGGCTATTGTTAACAACAGCCCCTTTATTAAACATACAGTGTCTTTACAATCTGCGTCTGTTTCGTCTCATGCCATAGGTGATAGACAAGATCAGCAGCAGCAACAATGTCGGATCAAAAGTGCCGACACCATCAAGGCCGGTCTGTATCGTATTCGGTGCTGCAGCTGTAGCACCATCACCTGGTGTATCAGCATCTCTGTAGTCAGCCAGGCCATCCCCATCACCATCCAGAAATGGCGGTATAACGATTGCGGTGGCATCATCAAGACCATCACCATTGCCATCATTGAAGTCATCCACCTGACCATTACCGTCGTTGTCAGTGCCATCCACTTCTACCAGGTCAGTGAAACCATCATTATCTGAATCAACATCACGGTAATCCGGAATGGGGTCGGAATCGCTATTTGGCAAATCAGTCACATCGATGATGGGGGTGCCATCATCGAGCCCATTGTTGTTGTTATCAGTGAAGCCATCGATCATACCGTCACCATTATTATCTTCGCCACCAGCTTCTACGAGATCGCGGATACTGTCGTTATCACTATCGAGATCACGATAGTCTGGTATGCCATCACCATCGGTATCAGGCGGTGTCGTACCTGCACCACTAGCAACCCCGTTGGGATTGATTGCTGGTGGTGCGCCTGTGCCAATATAGCCGTTACGGTCTGGGTCGCTGTTACCGGCCTCAACGACATCAGTGATGCTATCGTTATCGCTATCCGGATCTCTGAAATCAGGCACCAGATCACCATCGCTATCGCGCTGGGTATCGGCCAGTCCATCGTCGTTATAATCTGTAATGCCCGTTTCGGCTGCGGTTTCTACTGCATCCGCGAGGCCATTTCCACCGAGCTCGAAAATGCTGTCAATGCGACCATCATTATCACTATCCAGCGCGGCAGCATCGGCACCTGATTCAACCAGGTCAAACAGACCGTCGTTGTCACTGTCCAGATCACGTGAATCCGGCACGCCATCACCATCGGTATCAACAACACCATCACCTTCCGCAGAATCTGGAATACCATCATTGTCATCATCCAGATCGGTCAAATCGAGAATGCCGTCATTATCGACATCATCATGATCTCGGTAGTCAGGAATGCCATCACTATCGGTATCAGGCAGATCAATCAATGCAGGCATCAGGGTATTGTCATCATAACCATTCTGGTCAATATCGATAAAGCCATCTATCTGCCCATCGCCGTCGATGTCAGTACCGCTGGCCTCAATAATGTCATTGATACCATCGCCATCCGCATCAATGTCACGTTGATCCAGAAGACCATCACCATCGGTATCGACGGGTGTCAGCCCTGCGCCGCTGGCGATACCGTCAGCGTTGACCACGGGTGGGGCACCCGTGCCCATATAGCCATTACGGTCTGGGTCGCTATCGCCTGCCTCAATCGTATCGCTGATCCTGTCGTTATCGCTGTCCAGGTCCTGGAAGTCGGGAACCATATCACCATCGCTATCGAGCTGGGTATCGACCAGTCCATCGTCGTTATAGTCTGTAATGCCCGTCTCGGCTGCGGTCTCTACTGCATCTGCGAGGCCATTTCCACCGAATTCGAAAATGATGTCAATGCGACCATCGTTATCACTATCCAGCGCGGCAGCATCGGCACCTGATTCAACCAGATCAAACAGACCATCGTTGTCACTGTCCAGATCACGTGAATCTGGCACACCGTCACCATCGGTATCAACACCACCATCATCTTCTGCAGAATCTGGAATACCATCGTTGTCATCATCCAGATCGTTGATATTGGGGATACCATCACCATCAGGATCATCAAAGAGGCCCACATTATCGATGATCAGCTCATCGACTGTATTATCACTGCCACTGTTGCCAGCCATGTCTGTTGCAGTCGCGATGGCGTCATAGATACCGTTGGCCAACGGTGGAGTAATGGTATTGTCGGCCAGTGTCCATGTGCCGTCGCCATTGTTGATGGCGGTGTAATCGGTGCCGTTGACGGTAACGGCAATGGTCGCTGCCGGGTCACTGATCGTGCCACTCAGTGCCGGTGTGTTATCACGGGTTGTCTGAGGCGTGATGGTGACCGTTGGTGCACTACTGTCGATCGTCAGTGCATTCGGAACGGTACTGCTACTGCTGTTGCCAGCGGCATCGGTGGCGGTAACGAGATGTCGTAGCTGCCATCCGTCAGTGCAGGCAGGGTGTTATCGGGCAGTGCCCAGGTACCGTCGCCATTGTTGATGGCGGTGTAATCGATGCCGTTGACGGTGACGACAATGGTCGCTGTCGGATCATCAATCGAGCCACTCAGTGCGGGTGTGCTATCACGGGTTGTCTGCGGGGTGGCTGTCACGGTTGGCGCAATCGTGTCGACCGTCAGCTCATTGGTGGTGCCATCCGTGCCGCTGTTGCCGGCCGAATCGGTAGCGGTGACGATGATGTCGTAAGTGCCATCCGGTAACGCACTGATGGTGTCATCGGCTAATGTCCATGTGCCGTCGCCATTGTTGATGGCGGTGTAATCGGTGCCGTTGACGGTAACGACAATGGTCGCTGCTGGATCATCAATCGAGCCACTCAGTGCTGGGGTGTTATCACTGCCGGTTAATGGCGTGATGGTCACGGTGGGCACATTGCTATCAATCGTTAGTTCATTAGTGGTGCCATCCGTACCACTGTTGCCTGAGGCATCGGTAGCGGTGACCTGAATGTCATAGCTGCCATCCGCCAGTGCAGGCAGGGTGTTGTCGGCCAGTGTCCATGTGCCATCGCCATTATTAGTGGCGGTATAAGGTGTGCCATTAACAGTCACTTCAATGGTTGCCGTGGGATCATCAATCGTGCCGCTCAGTGGAGGGGTACTATCACGGGTTGTTTGAGGCGTGATGGTCACTGTCGGCGCACTGCTGTCGATCGTCAGTGCATTAGGGGTGGTACTGCTACTGCTGTTGCCAGCGGCATCGGTGGCGGTAACCTGAATGTCGTAGCTGCCATCCGTCAGTGCAGGCAAGGTGTTGTCCGGCAGGCTCCAGGTACCGTCGCCATTGTTGATGGCGGTGTAATCGACGCCGTTGACGGTGACGACAATGGTCGCTGTCGGATCATCAATCGTGCCACTCAGTGCGGGTGTGCTATCACGGGTTGTCTGCGGGGTGGCTGTTACGGTTGGCGCAGTCGTGTCGACCGTCAGCTCATTGGTGGTGCCATCCGTACCGCTGTTGCCAGCCGAATCGGTAGCGGTGACGATGATGTCATAAGTGCCATCCGGTAGCGCACTGATGGTGCCATCGGCTAATGTCCAGGTGCCATCGCCATTGTTGATGGCGGTGTAATCGATGCCATTGACGGTGACGACAATGGTTGCCGTGGGGTCATCAATCGAACCATTCAATGCCGGGGTGCTATCACTGCTGGTTAATGGCGTGATCGTCACGGCGGGTACATTGCTGTTAATTGTCAGTTCATTGGTGGTGCCATCTGTACCACTGTTGCCTGAGGTGTCGGTGGCGGTGACCTGAATGTCATAGCTGCCATTCGCCAGTGCAGGCAGGGTATTGTCGGCGAGTGTCCAGGTCCCATCGCCATTATTAGTGGCGGTATAAGGTGTGCCATTAACAGTCACTTCAATGGTTGCCGTGGGATCATCAATTGTGCCACTCAGTGCCGGGGTGTTATCACTGCTGGTTAATGGCGTGACCGTCACGGTCGGTGCAGTCGTGTCGACTGTCAGTTCATTATTGGTGCCATCCGTGCCGCTGTTGCCAGTGGTATCGGTGGCGGTGACGATGATGTCGTAAGTGCCATCCGGTAGCGCGCTGATGGTCTCATCAGCTAATGTCCATGTGCCATCACCATTATTAGTCGCGGTATAAGGTGTGCCATTAACAGTCACTTCAATGATTGCCGTGGGATCACTAATCGTACCGCTGAGTGCTGGTGTGTTGTCACTGCCGGTTAATGGCGTAACCGTCACAACAGGCCCAGTCGTGTCAATCGTCAGTTCATTATTGGTGCCATCCGTGCCGCTGTTGCCGGCCGAATCGGTGGCAGTGACGATGATGTCGTAAGTGCCATCCGGTAGTGCGCTAATGGTGCCATCAGCTAATGTCCATGTGCCATCACCATTATTAGTCGCGGTATAAGGTGCGACATTAACGGTCACTACAATGATTGCCGTGGGATCATTAATCGACCCACTCAGTGCCGGTGTATTATCACGGGTTGTCTGAGGCGTGATGGTCACTGTCGGTGCATTACTGTCGATCGTCAGTGCACCTGGAACGGTACTGCTACTGCTGTTGCCAGCTGCATCAGTGGCAGTGACCTGAATGTCGTAGCTACCATCCGCTAGTGCAGGCAGGGTGTTATCCGGCAGAGTCCAGGTATCGTCACCATTATTGGTGGCGCTGTAATCGATGCCGTTGACGGTAACGACGATGGTCGCCGCTGGATCATCAATCGAGCCACTCAGTGCCGGGGTACTATCACTGGTTGTTTGCGGTGTGACCGTCACGGTCGGCGCAGTCGTGTCGACGGTCAATTCATTATTGGTGCCATCGCTGCCGCTGTTACCAGTGGTATCGGTAGCGGTGACCTGAATGTCGTAGCTGCCATTCGCCAGTGCAGGCAAGGTGTTATCCGGCAGGCTCCAGCTGCCATCGCCATTGTTGATGGCGTTGTAATCGACGCCGTTGACGGTGACGACAATGGTCGCCGTCGGATCATCAATCGAGCCACTCAGTGCCGGGGTGTTATCACTAGTTGCCTGCGGTGTGACCGTCACGGTCGGCGCAGTCGTGTCGACCGTCAGCTCATTGGTGGTGCCATCCGTACTGCGGTTGCCAGCCGAATCGGTGGCGGTGACGATAATGTCGTAAGTGCCATCCGGTAGCGCACTGATAGTGTCATCAGCTAATGTCCAGGTACCGTCGCCATTATTAGTCGCGGTATACGGTGTGCCATTCACGGTCACTTCAATGATTGCCGTGGGATCATCAATCGAGCCGCTGAGTGTGGGTGTGTTATCACTGCTGGTTAATGGCGTGATCGTTACAACAGGGCTAGTAGTATCAATCGTCAGTGCATTCGGAACGGTACTGCTACTGCTGTTGCCAGCGGCATCAGTGGCGGTAACGACGATGTCGTAGCTACCATCCGCCAGTGCAGGCAGGGCGTTGTCCGGCAGGCTCCAGCTGCCATCGCCATTGTTGATAGCGGTGTAACCGATGCCGTTGATGGTGACGACGATGGTTGCTGCCGGATCATCAATCGAGCCACTCAGTGCCGGGGTGCTATCACTGGTTGTCTGTGGTGTGACCGTTACGGTTGGTGCAATCGTGTCGACCGTCAGTTCATTATTGGTGCCATCGCTGCTGCTGTTGCCAGTGGTATCGGTAGCGGTGACGATGATGTTGTAAGTGCCATCCGGTAGCGCGCTGATGGTGCCATCGGCTAATGTCCAGGTGCCATCGCCATTGTTGATGGCGGTGTAATCGATGCCGTTGACGGTGACGACGATGGTCGCCGTCGGATCATCAATCGTGCCGCTGAGTGCGGGTGTGTTATCACGGGTTGTCTGAGGCGTGATGGTGACCGTTGGCGCGGTGCTATCAATGGTCAGTTCATTGTTGGTGGTATCACTACCACTGTTGCCAGTGGTATCGGTAGCGGTGACTTTGATGTCGTAAGTACCATCCGGTAGTGCGCTAATGGTGTTATCTGCCAGCGTCCAGGTGCCGTCGCCATTGTTGGTGGCAGGATAGGTGGCACTGTTGACTATAACGCTGATGGTCGTTGCTGGGTTATTTCTACAGATTGTCGGGTTAGTAACAAAAACAAAATCTGGATTATTAAAATTGGCGCTATCCATATCCAGTGAATAGAGTCTATCGCTATTTCCATCTACCTTGCCTACTCTAAAAATAAATGACGATTCTTTTTCAAAATAATTACTGAAAGCCCATCCTGGGTCTAATGAAATATTTCCTCCCGGCGCTGTTCGAGGAGTTTTAGTAATACCTCTAACGACAGTTGCTGATTGCGAAATATCTAAAAAGGTATTATTGGACACAAAATATGCAGCTGGTAACGAAATTTCGGCGTATTCTCTCGTTCTCCTACTATCACCATCGATGTCAAGAGGTGTGCTGAAGAAAGAAATAGCGACTTCATCTCCATAGTTACCACCTTCGCTCACAAAAGTGATACTAAATAGTACGCTTTGATCATGGTTATTCGTACTATTAATTTGTGGTTGAAATGCTTTTGAAAGACCGGTACTGCTGACATCAATGTTTAATAACGAAGCACCACCGGTAAATTCTCTTATCTGAACAAGAGCATCTATGGGGGGCGACGATCTATCTCGAAACACATTGGAGAATCTGTACACAGCACCAACTGATAACGAAGATCCTGAAATCAATTGAGGGTTGGTGAAATTAGAATTTTTGTGAGAAGCCGTACAGCCACTGATGGTCGCCGCAGAATCATTAATTGTTCCACTCAAGGCTGGTGTGTTATCCGTCGTAGTCAGAGATGAAACGGTGACTGTGGGAGCTTTGGTATTAATGGTGAGTTCATTTTTTGTTTTATCGCGTGCTTTATTACCTTTCCGGTCTGCTGCCTGTGCAGTGACATTATATATTCCATCTCTTAGTGCTCTTCTATTCGGAATAATTAGCTTCCAGTTATCCCCTGTGGCAACCAGATCTCGATCTCCACGATCTAATTTGTAGGTTTTCCTGTTGACCTTCACCTGAAAGCCACCTGCTGCATCGCTGGAATCAAAGGTGCCCGTAATTACGGGAGTGGTATCATTGGTTGCCTGGCTATTGACTGTTGGTGGCTCTGGGGGTGTTTTATCATCATCGTCGTCATCATCATCGTCATCGTCATCGTCATGAAGTATTGTGAAATCAGCTTTTGTTGAATCATCTGCATTTGCTGAATATACGGGTAGTGACGATAAAAAAATCATGAGCAGAATGCTAAGTGGAATCATCGTTGGAAAATGATTCAGTGAGTTTTTTTTACTGTTCATAAGGATTGGCATTCTCAATTTTCGATTGTGACGCTACGTCGCTAAAGATTATTTGGCATCCATGTCAAAAACTCACTCGCTTACGCGGCAACTGATTCCTTTTGCCCCGGTCGTTCTGTGTCCGCAGCGTTTTCGCACAACTTTGATCACTTCGTTCTCTCGTTGCACTCAACACGACTACTTCAAAATGACTCTACGGTCACTAAAGTCGCTTCTGCATCTCTTCGCCACTTACTCTTGCTCGTCACTATGAAAGGGCACGGCGTGCCCTTTCGGCAACTAATCCCTCACTTCGCTTGCCATCGCGACCAGCGAATGATTGTATTTAAAAGCGCTTATAAACGCGCCTGGGTCACTCTGCCGTCGCCAAAGCAGTTCAGTTTAGATTTAGGCACGTGCTGGAACTCTAATGATATTGATTATGATAAATATTAAGCAATAAAACAATAAAAATAAAAAAGAGGGCGGTGTCTGATGCAACGATTGGCGTGCTTTTAACACCGCTAGAGGGCAAACTGAGTCCTTTGCATAATTTTCCCGTGCCTTTGTCGTGAGGCGGTATGGGGTTCCACTACCGCTTACACCTGCGCTATTGGCCTTCGCTGGGGGTCGCGGTTAAGGCCGAGTATTTTTCAGATGAGGTCTTTGCACGGCACTTTGTCTCAAAGCTGGGCCTGACGAATGAGCGCTGAATGGATATTTTACAGGAGGCGGATGTAGCCGCATCGAGTCGTCGGCTCGCGACATACGCAATAAAATTTTGATTACTTCTGTCACTTCTAGCCCTGCTCTTAGCTGCCGGGATTAAACTATTCATCTCTTCAAACAGTGCGTTAGTTAAGTGACTGTCGAAGCTTGAGCCCCATTATATTGCCATTGGTAACCCTGAAGGTAAATCGTAACTTAAAGAATATGCCAGCATTACATAATTGAAAAGAGATGAGCGAGAATGATGCCGGTATCATGGAAGATTGGCAGTCTTCAAAAACCACTCAATCCATCGTTTGGAAAATCTGCTGTTATTTCCTTGCGTTACCTGTGCATAAGGTCATCTCACCCCTGGGATGCCACTTTAGTGATGGAGTGCGACTCGATTGTGATAGAGTGATACGCTTTATTTGGGTGGCAACACACTAGACAACGAAGGGCTGATTCCCGTCAGCTTCGGTCGCAATAACATAGCAATATAAAGAAGAAGGAAGAGACCATGAGCATCTCAGCCAGCGCCATTCCAGATGAAATCTATTATCATTTCGCGAAAAAAACAGAATCCATCGACGCATTGATTCGCACGCTTTACACCAGCCCGACTGCATTATCGATAGCGCACTTTAAGACGATTAACAGCCACTTAAAAAATGATCAGGTGCAAGCCGTTGATCATTATCACCCCGGCCGATAGCCTGCAATGCAGTCGCTTTGAAGCAGAGCTGGCGGAGGCGGCGCTGGTGGTGGATAAAAATCTGGCGACACTCTCTAGCGAAGAGCAGCGAATGATTGCAGAGAACTATCAACTACTCAATAATATCGCGAGTACCGGTGGGGTGGGGTATGGTGCTGCGTTGATCTACTTTAGCCGCCACGTTAAGAGCATTGAAAATACATTAAGGCGGATCGAAAGGCTATATGTAAAGACCTACAACAAAAGCAGCAAACTTAACTCACCGCATTTTTTCCAGCACCGACAACAGCTTTTTATGCTGCTTAACCTCAACCTGAAAAGCTTTGTTGGCCAGGCACGGATGGGGTTTACTTTGAACCAGACAGGCCTTAAAAAGGGGCTAGGCCTTAGCACTAAAAGCGTACTGCATCAGTGGAAACAGCAGCCGGGTAGAGTGACCTCGGTGCCGGGGTTTGAAAAAAACTACCAAAATGTTGCGCGGCTTTCCAAAACACTGAAAGGTGCGGGTTATGTTGGCATCGCGCTGGATGTGGGGAAGAGCGGCCTCAAAATCCATCAGGCCTGTACAGTAGGGGCAGAGCAATCGTGTGGTAAGACCACTGCAGGTGAGGGTGGACGGTTAGTTGGGAGTTTGGGGGGTGGTGCTTTAGGTGGTCTTGCTGGGTATGGCTTGTGTAATCTGGTTTTCAGCATTCCATCGGCAGGCACCAGCCTGTTATGGTGCGGTATTGTGGCGGGGGTAGCGGGAGGGTATTTGGGGGGTAAATATGTTGGAGCATTTGGAAAAGAAAAGGGAGAGGTGCTTTATGAAACCATCTATCAATAAACAAAGACAGCGATGACAATTAACCTGGTTATCAGTTTTGTATTGGCTGGTTTGTCGTTGGGCTCGGGACTCTTAATGGTCACGATGCTGTTTTATATTGGCCGCACTCGCATTAAACAAACGCATTAAACAAATAGATAAAGCGGTCTATGGTCATGAATTTCAGGACGATAATATTGTTGCGATTGCAATTCGAACAGTTAACTATGGCATGCCATTCCTATGGAAATGGCATGCCAAAAGAAGTGGGCTTGAGGATAAGATCGATCAATTTGACAAACGCTTTCGTTGGCCATTTATAACGACACTTTTGATGGTACCCTCTATGTTTATCTTTATGACCCTTGGCCTGTTGTTTGACCAGTATGCCGGGATTACATAATTGAACAGAGATGACCGTTTTAGGTGCCAACCCTGTATCGCTTGAAAACGCGGTGCAACAGTGGTGGGATGACCAGGGGCCGCGATACGCCTGTTTAGCCCGGTTTTAGTATCATAATTTGGTTGTCAAGTGCTGTAACGCCATCATTTAACATAAAAAAATGATACCGTTATCTCCTTGTTTTGTTTGGCACCGCGCCGCTTTTTTATTCCACATGCCGTATTCATTATTTTTATGGTCGAAAAACGGATTGATTTGGTGTAGAATGGGTCGCCTTATTTTGGCTCCTGGAATCTGTTCTTCCCATTTTGATTAAGCCCTGCCGCAGACTGAACTTAAGGATAATAATATGTTCCCGTTAAACCTGCCTTCGCGATTGGCCGCGTTGCCGCTAATTCTGATGGTGCTGGTGCTGCCTGGGTGTTTTCATAATGATGATGACCCTGCGCCAGTCTCAGTCCCCGATGCTAATCCGGTCGGTTATTACATCATTGATGAAGCTAATGTGAGCGATGGTAATAACGGCATGATTGCCATTAACGATTTACAGGCAATTGTGCATGACAGTCGGATGATGATGATGAGTATTGATAACGGCCTGCTTTACGATGGCACGATCACCGACATTACCGAAAACAGCTTTACTGCAGATGTGATTGTTTATAAAGATGGTGTAAACATAGGCACAGCAACAGCAAGTGGCACCATTACCGAGGGTTCTTCGATTACCGGCCAATTGGTGGGCAGTGGCTTTGGCAGTGGGACATTTAGTTTGACTTATGCATTAAGCAATAATCGGGACGCTGATCTGTCGAGGGTTGAGAATACCGAGTTTTTCTCTTGGCGGGGAGAGGAAGTGACTGAGGGGTTTGATTTTGAAATTGATGGTCAGGGCAATGTGATTCATTCAAAAACCCCTGGTTCTAGTAGTCTTTATGACACCTGTAAAATGAATGGAACTATTGCACCTGTTGATAATGCTACCTTATATGTCGTCGATGTTATTCTTTCGCAGTGCAACGTGAATGATGAGCTCAATGGGGCTTATAAGGGTTTGGCTGTGACAAAAGATGACCGTGGTATCGATGATCACTTAGTCTATATGATTTCCAATACCGTTTATGCTTATTTTGGTGGGTTTTATGAAGACTAATATGTATTGAGTGAGGTGTTCGTTGCTATGGCTGTGTTTGCTCGTGATATGAGATGAACTTTACACCGGGTTCACAGTTAATAGGTTAGAATTTCTGGGTAAATATTGTTGTTTGTATAGCCCTGATTATGGTGAGTGAAGAGTTTTCAGCGCTGGTCAAGAGTGAGCGCTAGGTTAGAATTTATAACGTGTATGGCAGAAAGGAAGCGCCAATAAGAAAGAGATAGAAAAATGGTAAAAGCAGCAAGCGTGGCAGGTCAAACTCATCGATTCGATCGACAGGCGCTCGCGCTGTTTGCCATCGTGACATTGGCTGGTGTTGCCGCACCACTGGCTATCGCAGCACCGGGTGGTGCTGAAGTGGTTGGCGGCAGTGGTTCCATTAGCCAGTCGGGTGTCAATACCACTATTTTGCAAAATAGCCAGAACATGGCGATTGACTGGCAGAGTTATAACGTCAACGTGAATGAGCGGGTGCAGTACATTCAGCCCAACGCCTCGTCTATCTCTTTAAACCGCATCCTGAGTCAAAACGGTTCCACCATCGCTGGGCGCATCGATGCCAATGGCCAGGTGATTCTGCTTAACCCCAACGGGATCTTTTTCACCCCCACTTCTATCATTAATGTCGGCGGTATTATCGCCTCAGGGCTGGATATGCAGCCGCTCGACTTTATGAACGGCCAGTATATTTTTAATGAAGTGCTCGGCACAGACGGCACGGTGATCAATAGCGGCATCATCAACGCCTCAATGGGTGGTGGCCAGGGCGGCAACGTGGCGCTAATCGGCAGGCAGGTTAAAAACGAGGGTCTGATTCCCGTCGGCCTCGGCCGCAATAACATAGCAACATAAAGAAGAAGGAGCCGACCATGAGCATCTCAGCCAACGCCATTCCAGATGAAATCTATTATCATTTCGCGAAAAAAACAGAGTCCATCGACGCGTTGATTCGCACGCTTTACACCAGCCCGACGGCATTATCGATAGCGCACTTTAAGGCGATTAACAGTCACTTAAAAAATGATCAGGTGCAGGCGGGTCAGTTGATCATTATCACCCCGGTCGATAGCCTGCAATGCAGTCGCTTTGAAGCAGAGCTGGTGGAGGCGGCGCTGGTGGTGGATAAAAACCTGGCAACACTCGCTAGCGAAGAACAGCGAGTGATTGCAGAGAACTACCAGCTACTCAATAATATCGCGAGTACCGGTGGCGTAGGGTATGGTGCTGCGTTGATCTACTTTAGTCGCCACGTTAAGGACATTGAAAATACATTAAGGCGGATCGAAAGGCTATATGTCAAGACCTACAACAAAAGCAGCAAACTTAACTCGCCGAATTTTTTCCAGCACCGACAACAGCTTTTTATGCTGCTTAACCTCAACCTGAAAAGCTTTGTTGGCCAGGCACGGATGGGGTTTACCCTGAACCAGACAGACCTTAAAAGGGGGCTAGGCCTGAGCACCAAAAGTGTACTGCATCAGTGGAAACAGCAGCCGGGCAGAGTGACCACGCTGCCGGGGTTTGAAAAAAACTACCAAAATGTTGCGCGGCTTTCCAAAACACTGAAAGGTGCGGGTTATGTTGGCATCGCCCTGGATGTGGGGAAGAGCGGCCTTAAGATTCATCAAGCCTGCACAGTGGGGGCCGAGCAATCGTGTGGTAAGACCACTGCGGGTGAGGGTGGGCGCTTGATTGGGAGTGTGGGTGGTGGTCTTGCTGGATATGGCTTGTGTAATCTGGTTTTCAGTATTCCATCGGCAGGCACCAGCCTGTTGTGGTGCGGTATTGTGGCGGGAGTGGCTGGCAGTTACGCAGGGGGTAAGTATATTGGAGAAGGTGGGAAGTGGGCTGGAGAGGCTATTTATGAAACCGTATATCAATAGAAAAGCCACTAATGTCATTTAATGAGGTTGTTTTTTTAATATTGACGGGGCTAACCATTAGTTCTGCATTTTTAATGGCTGGATTAGCATTTTACGCTGGCCGTACACGCATTAAAGAAATTGATAAAATCGCTCACGGTTTTGAGATCCCGCATGACAGTATTTTTTTTCTTGTGATGCGTGTGCCGACCTATGGCTTTGCTTTTCTGTGGGGATGGTACGCAAAAAGAATGGGGCTTGACGGAAAAATTGAGCACTTTGACAAACGCTTTCGCTGGCCGTTCATAGTGGCTGCTGTGTTCGGGCTCTTTGGCATTGTGATGATGATTGTTATGGTGCTATTTGACCAGTATTTCGGCATTACGTAATGAATAAAGAGATGATGGAAACGGCTGCTTTAGGTCTGTTTGGCGACGATTCCAAACACTCTATTCCCCTGTTAAAACCCTGTATCACTCGTAGATGCAGCGGAACAATGGCCGGGGTGGCCTGGAGGTGGCGATACTGCTGTTCAGGTCGATCTTAGTGTCATAATTTAGTTGTCAAGCGTTGTAACACCATTCATTATAACGTAAAAAAATTATCCCGTTATCTCCTTGTTTTGTTTGGCGCCGCGCCGCTTTTTTTATTCCACATGCCGTGTTCATTATTTTATAGTCGAAAAACGGATTAATTTCGTGTAGAATCGACTGCTCTATTTTTTAGCGCTTAAAAATCTGTTCATCCGATTTTGACTAAGCTCGCAGCATACTGACTTAAGGATAATAATATGCCCCCGTTAAACCTGACCTCGCGATTGGCCGTGTTCCCGCTATTTTTGCTGGTACTGATTGTGCTGGTGTTGCCAGGCTGTTTTCATAATGATGATGACCCTGCGCCAGTCCCCGATGCGACGCCTGCTGGGTATTACATCAACACCGGCACTGCGACCGTGAGTGATGGAGGCAGCAGCACAATTAGCATCGGCGATTTACAGGCAATTGTGCATGGCAGTCGGATGATGATGATGAGCGTGACACATGAGCTGCTTTACGATGGCACCATCACCAGTATTGATGGCAATGACTACACGGCTGATTTTAGAATTTATAAAGATGCTGTTTTTGTTACAGATGCTACAGTCACCGGTCAAATCACCACTGGCGCTTCGATCACTGGCATCTTAACCGGCAGCGGTTTTGGCAGTGGTGGTGGCTTTAATCTGCTTTATGGGACTACGAATCATGAAGTGGCGTCGCTTGCGAGAATTGAAAGGGTACTTCCAGCAACTTGGGGTGCAACGATTGGCGGTGCAGATGCGACGGCAGACTATGAATTTACGATTGATGATGTAGGTGGTGTTGTTGATGATGTTAGTAATGTTGATGGGTTGTTTGATAGCTGTTTTCTTAATTTTGAGGTGTCAATTATCCGCCTTATTGTAGACACTAATTTTTATGAGCCTACTTTTTTGGTGCATTGTAATGGTGGTGGGTTTCTTCATGAAGGCGAATATACCGGTTTAGCGACAACACGAAGCGATGCTACGACAGATGATACTTTGGTACTGATGATGACTAGCGGTACACATAGTTTTAGCGGTGACTTTAAATAAAATGATTGTGCCCTTTACGGAATGCGCCGAATAACGCGTAGATAATAATTGATACGGCAGAAAGGAAGCGCCAATAAGAAAGAGATAGAAAAATGGTAAAAACAGCAAGCGTGGCAGGTCAAACTCATCGATTCGATCGACAGGCGATCGCGCTGTTTGCCATCGTGACATTGGCTGGTGTTGCCGCACCACTGGCTATCGCAGCACCGGGTGGTGCTGAAGTGGTTGGCGGCAGTGGTTCCATTAGCCAGTCGGGTGTCAATACCACTATTTTGCAAAATAGCCA
>JAKISP010000026.1 GCA_021648525.1 Gammaproteobacteria bacterium | reverse complement strand
ATTAACAGGCCGGATATACGACCGCAATCCTGTTCCTGTTATTTATATCACAAAGATTGCAAAACGGGGGGAGACCATATACGGGCTGAGCTTCCAGCGAAACCCGGGAGGGCAGTGCCACATCCCCTGGGTTTCGCTGGAAGCTCTGCCCAGGCTACTTACTTGTTATATCAGTTTTTTTAGTTTCGGTGCCAGGCTGAATCTCCATGTGCTGCGGTCATCCATCTCTATCATAAATCACCCCAGGGTGGTCACTGGGTATTTCTATGTTTTCTTTGAATAAAACACAAATATTTGAATGGCCCTCTGCCCCGCAAAAACACCCAGGTTCCAGGACGATATTTTGTCGGGTATTTCACACAGATCTACGAAGAACCATAAAGAAAGAAGGCAAATATCAATTAAGTAAACCTCAAATCCACTCCCTTATTCCCCACACATATAAATAAGCCTTAAAGCCAGGCTTCAAACTGTCGACACACACTAAGTCAAAATTGCCTTTTTATGCGATTTTAAACCATGAATGTCACGGACTTGACATTCGTTAAAGTTTTAGATTTGACTGACGATATCTGGATTGAAGTAACCACAGAATGTTATCGCAGAACCACCAGGGATGAATAAAATGGCCAAAAAAAGCAGACAAAATAAGTCTACTCAGCAAGACAATACTATTGACTGCGGCGACCTGCTCGATATCTCGATGGTCAATGAGATCAATCAAAAGCTAAAAGACGCCCTTAGTTCTGGGGACGACATCTCCATTGATATCTCGAATATAGAACGCATCGATACAGCAGGTGCTCAAATGTTGTGTGCGTTTTATCAAGACGCTAAGTCAAAAAAAATCAAATGTGAATGGACTACCCCGTCAGATATATTTTCGAAATCCATAAAACAATTAGGCCTTAGTGAGCATTTTGAGCTTTCAACCGCCTGTTAATCAAGTATTAAGACCCTATTTAAAGAATCAAAATGTGTGAAGGAGATTAAATTATGGCAAGTATTCTAGCAGTGGACGATTCGGCATCAATGCGTCAGATGGTCTCTTTTGCGCTAAAGAATGCAGGGCATGATGTGGTAGAGGCAGTTGATGGAGTAGATGGCCTGAAAGCAGCTCAGGCAAATAAAGTAAGCCTGGTAATAACAGACGTCAACATGCCTAACATGGATGGTATTGAACTAATTAGAGAGCTACGTAACCTTCCCGATTACAAATTCACGCCAATATTAATGCTCACAACTGAATCCGCTCCTCATAAGAAACAGGAAGGGAAAGATGCAGGTGCAACTGGCTGGATTGTTAAGCCATTTGACCCAGATCAATTACTGGCAACAATAAATAAAGTGCTGGGGTGATCTGAAATGACAATAGACATTACACAGTTTCATGAGACTTTCTTTGAAGAGAGCTTCGAAGGACTAGACATCATGGAATCTGGATTATTAAACCTGGATATTGGTGCAGCAGATAATGATACCGTTAATTCAATTTTCCGCGCTGCACATTCAATTAAAGGTGGCAGCGCAACCTTCGGATTTACCGAGGTCGCTGAGTTTACCCACGGAATGGAAACACTGCTTGATGAAATGCGGGATGGCAGTCGGGATGTAACACAAGGGTCTGTTGATACACTCCTTCAGTCCGTAGACTGTTTACGTGAAATGCTGGCCGCATCAAGAGACAAAACACCGATCGATACAGAAAATGCAGCTGTGCTAAAAGGTGAGCTAGAAGCAATTTTAGCATCAGGCAACAACAGCGCCGTAACTAATATCGTTGAAAAAACTGAAACTGCTGACACACCAGAAGCGTGCGAGGATCGTGAAGGATGGAAAATCAAATTTAAACCTCATCATGACATGCTTAGAACTGGGAATGACCCGGTTAGGATGTTTAGAGAGCTAGGCGAACTAGGTGAACTCACAGTTGAAGTTGATATTTCACAGCTACCCATACTTGATGATCTTGACCCAGAGGAGTCATATTTATCATGGGAGTTAATGCTCAAGTCGAATATTGAGATTGAAAAAGTTAAGGAAATTTTTGAATGGGTTGAGGACGAATGTGACTTTGAAATTGTTGAAATCAAAGGTGATGCTCTTCATTCTAATAAAGTGGAGAAAGAAGACCTTATTACAGACACTACAGAAGTGACACCCGTCACAGCCGCAAAACCAGCAGGAGGTAAGACTACGGCCAATACTGATAGTGCATCTATTCGGGTCAGTATAGACAAGGTAGATGCACTTATTAACATGGTTGGTGAACTCGTCATAACACAGTCAATGATAGGACAGCTCGACTGTGATTTTGATGACTTTGATATCAGCCGAATGGAAAAGCTTCGTGATGGGCTGACGTTATTAGAACGAAATACCAGAGAGCTTCAAGAGAGTGTCATGCGCATTCGTATGTTGCCAATCAGCTTTGCATTTAACCGATTTCCAAGAATGGTACATGATCTTTGCCAAAAACTAGATAAAAAAATAGAACTAAAAATGACCGGTGAACAGACTGAATTAGATAAGACTGTGATGGAGAAAATCGGCGATCCTCTTGTACATCTAGTAAGGAACTCAATTGATCACGGCATTGAAATACCAGAAGATCGTCTGGCAGCAGGAAAACCAGAGTCTGGCACTATTGAATTGAATGCATTCCACAAGGGTGGAAATATCATTATAGAAATTAAGGATGATGGTGCCGGATTTAATAAGGACAGAATAAAAGCTAAAGCGATTGAAAAAGAACTTATTGGAAGTGATGAAACGCTTTCAGATGAAAAAATATATGACCTGCTTTTTCAACCAGGGTTTTCAACCGCCGAACAGTTGAGCGACATATCAGGACGCGGTGTTGGGATGGATGTCGTGAGAAGAAACATTAGAGAGCTCGGTGGGAATATTGATGTTAAATCAGAAGAAGGTAATGGCACCACCTTTACAATAAGATTGCCATTAACACTTGCTATTCTTGATGGACAACTTGTTTGCGTCGGAGATGAAATTTACATTACTCCACTGGTTTCAATCGTTGAATCACTACAGATTAAAAAAGAATTTGTGAATAACATTGCAGGCCAGACTGAGCTTTATAAAGTTCGCGATGAATATATCCCTATCGTAAGAATGCACGATATGTTTGGGGTTAGCGTTAAAAGAAAAACCCTTGAAGGTGGTTTACTTGTCGTTGTAGAAGGTGATGGTAAAAAAGTAGGATTACTTGTCGATGAATTACTTGGCCAACAACAAGTCGTGATTAAGAGCTTAGAAACCAATTACAAACGTGTCGATGGTGTATCAGGGGCAACAATTCTTGGAGATGGAACAGTTGCATTAATTCTAGATGTCGATGGATTAATTGAGCTATCACGAAATCCATCTACATCAGGCAGCATCCCACAAAGTAGTGTAAGGGACGTTGCATAAGGAGATTAAATTATGAGTACAGCACAGTATGTCGATACAAACACCTCAGTTGATGTCATGACAGACACAGACCAATACCTCACATTTATTCTTGCAGGTGAAGAATATGGTGTCGATATTTTACGGGTACAGGAAATAAAAGGCTGGGATAGTGTGACCCCTATTCCAAATACACCCAACTATATTAAAGGGGTAATAAACCTTCGTGGCACCATTGTCCCAATAATTGATTTAAGGCACCGATTCGCACTGGAGGAAATTCCTTATGGCGCAACGACTGTCGTGATTGTACTTAAAGTCGCCAGCGACAATGGCAATAGAACAATGGGAATCGTAGTTGATGCAGTATCCGATGTATATAATGTTTCAGCAGAAGAGATGAAATCACCACCTGACTTTGGAACCATCAGTATTGACTACGTTAAAGGCCTTGCAACAGTAGAAGATAAAATGGTTATCGTGCTTGAAATTGACAAATTATTGAATAGCGGTGTAATGGACTCTACTGAAGCACTTCTACAATAAACATTGATTGTGGCCAGGACTTTCATATGAAAAATTTTAAATACAGTAAAACAAGTAGCGCATACCAGAATAGTCAAAAGCAATTTAATGGCAGTGCAAAATACCATACTAAAAAAAAGGTTAGAAATAATGGAACGCGATCACACAGTGAAAATGGCCACATATTAGAACAGGTACTTTCTGACATGGCATGGTACGGCTAATTTAGCCAGGGAGGTTTCGAAATGCCTATTAAATCAACAATAAAATTAACTTCATACTGGAGCGTTACAAGGTGAAACCGTCACTAAAAAAACCAGATGAAGATATGGAATTAGATATTTTATTAATTGAAACTAGCTTTGAGAAATTAGCAACCAAAGCGCCTCAAATAGCAAAATTATTCTATAAAGAGCTATTTTCAAAATATCCAGATGTTAAACCACTGTTTAAAAATACGCGCATTAAGGAACAGGAAAAGAAACTTATATCAGCACTCTCAACCGTCGTTAATAGCCTGGGAAAACCTGATGAACTAAAAATTGTATTGTCATCGTTAGGTGAGAGACATATTCAATATGGTGCAGAACCTGAACATTATGAGGCAGTTGTAAACACATTACTGGATGTAATGAAAGAAGTTGCCGGAGATGACTGGTCAGAGGAAATCGAAAATACGTGGCAGCAGGCATTAAATAACGTCGCTACTACAATGATAGGTAACAATAAAGAAATGGAGAATTCAATTATGGCGACCGCAACAAAATCAGTAAAACCTGAGGTTAATGAAGTCAAGGACGAAAATGCACTACGGATGAAAGCTGCCGTTGATAATGCCATGACACCGTTTATGATTATCGACCTGGATTTAGTCATCACCTATGCAAATGATGCAACTATAACGCTACTCAAAAAGAACGAGGATGCCCTCATCTCACTTTTCCCAGGATTCTCTGTTGATGGTATTGTGGGAACCTGTATTGATATTTTTCATAAGGATCCGTCTCACCAAAGAAAAATTCTAAGCAATCCGTCTAATATGCCCTATTCAACTGATATTCAGGTTGGCCCCTTAAAGTTTAATATCAATGCCAGTGCAATTGTCGATCATGATGGAAATCACCTGGGCAATTCACTTGAATGGGATGATGTGACAGAAGTCAGAAAAAAAGAAAATGATGTCATGCGCTTGCAGTCTACCGTTGATAACGCCATGACATCTATTATGATGATCGATAGAGACCTGGTTATCACCTACGCGAATGACTCCACTATTGCTTTATTGAGGTCGCATGAAAACTCACTAAGAGCCGTATACCCAGGCTTTGATGTCAATAATATTATTGGTACCTGTATCGATATATTCCATGTAAACCCCGCGCATCAAAGACAATTGTTAAATAACCCTAACAATCTACCCTACTCCACTGATATCGCAGTAGGGCCATTAAAATTTAGAATTAATGTCAGCGCGATGCTTGATAGTAACGGAGAATATATCGGCAATTCACTTGAGTGGTCTGATGTAACAGAACAGCGCAAGAAAGAACTAGAAGTGGCCAGATTACAATCAGCTGTGGATGGTGCACAAACCAATATAATGCTATGTGATAACGACCTCACCATTACGTATGTAAATCCAGCAGTAATTCAGATGCTAGTGAAGCGTGAAATGGAACTCCGTACTGCATTTCCAGGGTTTGATCCTCACAATCTGGTTGGGCAATGTATTGATCAGTTTCATAAAAATCCCTCACATCAGCGTGCGCTGCTTGGCAACAAAAATACCTTGCCTGCAAAAGCAGAGATACGCATTGCTGACCTTGAATTTGAGGTTAATGCCACCGCAATTATCGATGGCGAAGGGAACTTAATGGGCAATATGGTTGAATGGCGAGACATCACCGAACAGAAAGATGCTGAGCTTCAGATGCAAGCGTTGATTGATGCGGCATCTGCAGGTGATCTGTCCAGAAGAATTGACTCATCATCATACGAAGGTTTTATGCGATCTTTATCTGATGGAATCAACCAGATGTTAGACGCCGTGGTTGGCCCTGTAAAAGAAGGAACGAGAGTTATGAAAGCACTTGCTGAAGGTGATCTCTCTCAAAATATGAATGGAGAATTTCAGGGTGATTTCTCTATATTACAGAAAGCGATCGATACCTCTGTTAACAACCTTCGCAGTATGGTTGGTGATATAAGAGAATCAGCCTCGGCCATTACATCCGGTGCGGGTGAAATTGCCCAGGGCAATCAGGATCTCAGTCAACGCACAGAAGAGCAAGCATCCTCTCTTGAAGAAACTGCATCTAGCATGGAACAGCTAACCGGAACAGTGAAACAAAATGCTGATAATGCAAACCAGGCAAATCAGCTTGCTAGTGGTGCACGAGAACAAGCAGAAAAAGGTGGGGAAGTTGTTGGAAATGCAGTATTGGCAATGTCTGAAATCAATAAGAGTAGTAAGAAAATTGCAGACATCATCAGTGTCATTGATGAAATTGCCTTCCAGACAAATTTATTGGCACTCAATGCAGCAGTTGAAGCTGCCCGAGCAGGAGAACAAGGGAGGGGTTTTGCTGTGGTAGCCGGTGAAGTCAGAAACCTGGCTCAACGTAGTGCTGCTGCTGCCAAAGAGATTAAAACACTCATTAACGATAGTGTTGAAAAAGTTGATGAAGGAAGCAAACTAGTTGATGAATCAGGAAAAACACTAGAAGAGATCGTAACTGCGGTGAAAAAAGTAAGTGATATTATTGCCGAAATCGCCGCAGCCAGTCAGGAACAATCAACCGGGATTGACCAGGTTAATAAAGCGATAATCCAGATGGATGAAGTGACTCAACAGAATGCAGCCCTGGTTGAAGAAGCCGCTGCAGCAAGCGAATCGATGGATGAGCAGTCTAAAGGGTTATCACAACTGATGGAATTTTTCGGTAGTGATAGTAGTGACGAGGCACCAGCAGCAAGACCAGGCATTAAGGCTAAAAATAGTGCCCCTAAAGAACGAGCAAGCACTCCAACCAAAAGCGCTGTGCCACGCTCTAAAAAGAAAAGTGCATCAGTCGACAGCGATGAATGGGAAGAGTTCTAAGCCACATCAACATAACCTATGAGTTCATAATAACATGGAAAAAGTTCGCGATTTCGATTTTACTGACAAGGACTTCGAGAAGGTTAGAACCCTTGTCAAGAGTCACACAGGAATCTCATTATCTGATGCAAAAAAGGATATGGTATACAGTCGCCTGTCCAGACGACTGAGAAGCCTTGAAATCGACCGCTTTTCAGATTATTGCTCTCTAGTTGAAGGTGGTGATGGTGCTGAACTGATTAAGTTCACGAATGCAATCACAACTAACCTGACCTCATTTTTCAGGGAAGATCACCATTTTCAGTACCTGGCAAAGACACTCATACCAGAGCTAACTAAATCCAGCAGTGACAAACGTATTAGAATTTGGTCTGCAGGATGTTCGACAGGTGAAGAGCCTTATTCACTCGCGATTGCGATGAAAGAAGCAATCCCTTCAATTGACTCGTGGGATGTGAAAATACTGGCAACCGACCTGGACTCTGATGTATTAAATACTGCTAAAAGTGGTGTATACAACATTGATCGGATTGATGGATTAAGCACTGGGCGAAAAAAGAAATGGCTCCTCAAAGGAAAAGGTGATAACGCTGGCACAGTACGGGTGAGACCTGAACTTCAGGATCTAATCACCTTCAAACAACTTAACCTGCTGCATGAATGGCCAACAAAAGGTCCATTTGATTTTATATTTTGCAGAAATGTCGTTATCTATTTCGATAAAGATACACAAAAAGTTCTATTTGATAGATATGCGAACGTTTTAAAAACCGATGCACATCTATTTATAGGGCACTCAGAGTCTCTCTTTAAAGTATCTGATCGCTTTAATCTACTTGGGCAAACTATCTATAATAAAATAAAATAAGGGAAGTCTGATGGGTTTATGCAGCGAAAAGGACATCCAGATAGAAAAATGCCTTACAGGATTTTCTCATATAAACCGTTACTGGGACAAACAAAATGAAATAGTTTCTGCAAAGATACTTCCAGGAGAATTCTATGTCACCAGAGAAAATGAAGCAATTGTAACAGTGTTAGGCTCCTGCATATCGGCATGCATACGTGACCCTCAAGCTGGCATAGGTGGCATGAATCATTTTATGCTTCCAGCTGATAATAGTGGAAATGGCACCAAACTCAGTGAATCTGCAAGATATGGGAACTTCGCCATGGAAATGTTAATCAATGAAATACTAAAGAATGGGGGAAAGAAGCAAAACCTTGAAGTAAAAATTTTTGGTGGCGGAAAAATTTTAAGAAATATGACCGATGTTGGAGAACGTAATATTGAGTTTGCAGTAACTTATATAAAAACTGAAGGTTTAAACCTGCTTTCCAGTGATGTTGGTTCTCCTCACCCAAGAAAAGTTTATTATTTTCCTGATAGCGGCCGTGTTCGAATCAAAAAATTAAGAAAACTTCATAACGAAACTGTAATTGAACGTGAAAAAGACTACATGAAAGATCTCGTCAAAAAACCTGTTAAAAGTGACATCGAACTTTTCTGAGGGGATGTAATGATAAATAAAATAAAAGTACTCATCGTTGATGACTCTTCTCTGATTCGCAAGCTTCTTGGGGAAATACTATCCACTGATAGAGGTATTGAGGTTGTTGGAACTGCGCAGGACCCATTCGCAGCCAGGGAAAAAATAAAAAAACTCAAACCAGATGTAATAACACTCGACGTTGAAATGCCCCGTATGGATGGAATCACATTTCTTAAAAATCTAATGCGATTGCACCCCATTCCAGTCATTATGATCTCATCACTCACAGAAAAGGGTGCGGATATCACGTTAGAAGCACTTGAATCTGGTGCGGTTGATTTCGTCTCTAAACCAAAATTAGACCTTGCCCATTCATTACCTGATTATACCTACGAAATAATCAGTAAAGTAAAAGCAGCCGCAAATGCAAACGTCCACGCCTTCACACAATCCGCTTCTTCAATTGGAGAAGTAACTGCTAAAAATTCAGCAGATGTCATCCTGGAAAAAAATAACCGTTCCACTAAACGACATTTCAAAACGACCGATACCATTATTGCACTAGGTGCTTCAACAGGTGGTACTGAGGCAATTAAAGAGGTTCTAATGAAAATGCCGGCAGATGCACCTGGAATGGTCATATCACAACACATACCAGCAGCATTTAGTACTCCTTTCGCTAAAAGAATGAATAGCTGTTCAGCGATGACAGTATATGAAGCTCACGATGGACAACAAATACTGCCTGGCCATGTATATATTGCACCGGGAAGCCATCATTTATTGATTGAACGCGATGGAGCGCGTTTTATCTGTCGTTTAAATGATGGCCCAGTTGTAAACAGACATCGCCCTTCTGTCGATGTTATGTTCCGATCAGTCGCCCAGAATGTCGGCCATAATGCCATTGGGGTAATACTCACTGGTATGGGTGATGATGGTGCGGCAGGCATGAAAGAGTTACATGAAGCAGGTGCTGCCACAATCGCTCAGGATGAAAAAACAAGTGTTGTATGGGGCATGCCTGGTGAGGCCGTAAAGTTAGGTGGTGTGGATAGTGTACTGCCACTTAATTCTGTATCAGCAAAGATAATCACACTGACAAAAAAATCAAATAATTAATAATATAAAGTTCCATTTTGTGAGACCGATAAATATTACAGTAGTTGTTATTGACAGGCACATTGAAAAAAAATGAGCGCATACCTTAAAAGCTATTTTTTACCACTTACCTTAAGCATTATTTTTATAGTACTGCTAGTTAGTGGTGAATATAAATTAGCTGAGATCCCTGCTCTGATTATTACGCTATCCTTATGGGTTTATGCCTCACTAAAATCACAGTCATTCATAAACAAAAATATAGCAGCCCAGGAAGAAAAAAATCAATCTGAAACATCAAACCATGAAAACTTGATCGACTTCATAACAATTATAAATGATGCACTAAATATAGAAGTTGAAAGCTCATGTAAGGAGCTAAAACAGGCTCGTGGTGTCGTGGGTGATGCGGTCTCTAACCTGGGAAGCAGTTTTAGCGGTTTAAACAGTGATATACAGAGTCAGAAAGGCATGGTTGTTTCACTTATTGACAATGTATCTGGGGCATCTCTAAAGGGGTCTGGTGACAATGAAAAAGCTATCGGTATCAAAGAATTTGCAAACGAAACTTCTGAAATCCTGACATACTTTATTGACCTTCTGGTCAATGTTAGCAAACAGAGTATTGAGACAGTACATAAGATAGATGACATGGTCTATCAAATGGACGAAATATTTAAGCTCTTAGAAGATATTAAGACCATCGCCGACCAAACCAGCCTGCTCGCGCTTAACGCCGCCATCGAAGCTGCGCATGCAGGTGAGGCTGGTCGTGGTTTTGCAGTGGTAGCGGATGAGGTTAGAAAACTATCCCAACATTCAAATAAATTTAATGATGAAATCAGAAACCATGTGGAAAAAACCAGGGTATCAATCTCTGATGCCAGGAAAATTGTGGGTGACGTAGCATCTAAAGACATGAATATGGCAATATCTGCTAAAAGCAGAGTCGATATGATGCTTGAAGAAGTGGGGAACATGAACATTCGCGTCTCTGAAAATCTTGGAAAAGTCTCATTAATATCAGACAACATTGATAACAATGTGAATAAAGCCGTACGAGGTCTTCAGTTTGAAGATATTGTTAGTCAGCAAATCGATTCATCTCAAAATTACCTTGAAAAATTAAAAATATTTTCAAATGACATACTCAGTAGCCTTTCTGAACTAAATTCAAAAGAGCATGAAATCACATATGATGAATCCATTAATGAATTAAAGTCGAAATTAAAAGAATCAAGATCAAATTTTAATCATGAACGTGATAAACCAGCACACCAGGAATCAATTGTTGAAGGTGAAGTAGAACTCTTCTGATTCCTATCAATGTAAGTACTAGCCTTACAAATAACAGGTAAATAAATATGGCTCTAACAACTCAATTATCTAATGATGGTTCATTACTTACCATTTCGATCAATGGTCGTTTCGATTTTAATTTATATAAGGATTTTAGAGATGCTTATGAAAGTTGTCTGAACAAAGGAAACATAAAATTCATCATCAATCTTTCACAAACCGAATATATGGACAGTTCAGCCCTCGGCATGCTTCTAGTTTTAAAAGAGCGGACAGGCAGTGGAAGTTCCGCTATTGTCCTTAAACACTGTAATAAAGAGATAAAAAATATTTTGTCAATCTCAAATTTTGACAAAATTTTTACAATAGAGTAAATCCATACTGATACTACTACGACAGGAATAAATAAAAATTAAATCATGGACGATGTAAGTATTAAAACTGCTGGTGTAACAAGTGCGAAGAGCCAGCTGCCCCTTTCAGTCCTTATCGTCGATGATGATAAGACAAATAGACTAATTCTGTCTACACTAATTAAAAAACTAGGCTATACCGTCATTTCAGCAGTAAATGGAGAAGAAGCTGTTGAGATGTATGCCAATGATCATCCCGATATCATATTAATGGATGTCATGATGCCAGTCATGAATGGCTATGATGCAGCGGTAGAGATAAAGCGAATTTGCGGCGAAA
This sequence comes from Gammaproteobacteria bacterium, assembly GCA_021648525.1. Classification (GTDB taxonomy): domain Bacteria; phylum Pseudomonadota; class Gammaproteobacteria; order SZUA-140; family SZUA-140; genus SZUA-76. The sequence continues at coordinate 43,541 of JAKISP010000026.1, read as the reverse complement.
TATTTGTTCCTATTATTTTTCTAACAGCGATCACAGATGAAAATGCATTAGCAAAATGCATCGAATATGGCGGTGATGATTTTATAACAAAGCCATACAACAGCACCATCATTAAAGCAAAAATTGATGCCATGGTACGCGTACGTGAATTGTATAATCATATCGCTGATAGTAAATCAGAACTACAGGAGCATCACAGCCGACTACAATTAGAACATGAAATCGCGGAAACAATATTCACAAACATTACTAATCCAGAGAATCTTGAGATAGAAAATATTAAATATCTCCTCAAGCCTATGTCGATTACTAGTGGTGACATATTACTCTGTTCACGGACCCCATCTGGCGGTATGCATGTAATGCTAGGTGACTTTACAGGCCATGGACTTTCAGCAGCAATAGGCGCTATTCCGGTCTCTGACACCTTTTATAGCCTTTCATCTAAGGGCTATTCTATCGGTGATATCGCATACAATATCAATAAACGCCTAAAAGAGACATTACCGTCAGGGTTCTTTTGTGCGGCATGTCTGATAGAAGCTGATGAAGCGTTTAGAACAGTCGCGGTCTGGAACGGTGGAAACCCTGACATCATTATTACCACAAATAACGGCCCGCCAATTAAAATATCGTCAAGCCACCTCCCCTTAGGAGTTCTAAATAGTGACAACCTTGATAGAAGTGTAGAGTTTTTTGAGCTTGCTACCAATGATAAAATTTACATGGTATCTGACGGTGTAGTTGAAGCTCAAAATACCCATGGAAATATGTATACGCAGGAAAGGCTAGACAGCGTTTTACTTGAGTCGCAAAATAAATGTAATCCATTTTCCACTATAAAAAATTCTATCAATAAATTTTGCGAAAATAGTGAACAGTTTGATGATATTACACTCATCGAAATCACCGCAAAACCGCTTGATACAGTCAATACTGCATACACTGAAAATAATGACCAGGCGCTAGCAGCAGTCAATTGGGGTTTATCAATAAAATTGGGTGCCGGTGCATTACAACAGACCAATCCATGCCCGCTTATTACTCAATCTATAATGGAAATCCAGGGATTATCAGAACACAGAGAAAGGATATACACGATACTTTCAGAATTATATTCAAATTCACTTGAACATGGCATACTTGGATTAGATTCTTCTATCAAAGAAAACCCTCAGGGATTTACTGAGTACTATAATGCCAGGGAATTGGCACTGTCAAATCTAAAAAATGCCTCGATTGACATTTCAGTTAAGCATCATCCTTTACCATCTAATAGTGGTGGAAATATCATCATAATTATTGAAGACACAGGCACTGGCTTTGATATATCAAACAATACTAGCTCACTAGAAGAAAATAGAAATGCTCACGGCCGTGGCATTAGCCTTGTTAAATCGCTCTGCACTTCCCTCCTATACACGAATGAAGGAACCAGAGTTGAAGCACACTATCAGTGGTAATCAGGGAATGAGAATAGCCAGAATATTTTGATATGTATGTCAAGAAAATCATCACCTTCAACGGATCCTGAAGATGAAAAAACATTACATTAAAACTATAGCAGTGTTGATAACCATATTAGTTATATCATCACTAATAATTTCGCTATCAGAGGGTATTAGTCACAAATCACAATTACACCTGATACTGCTAGTTTCCCTGTTAATAATAATTGCATCAGCCTGTGTAACACTAAAAAATATAACTTTCACCCGCAATCCTGACACTACTGTTACTCCAGAAATCGAAAATAAACAAAAATCAGACAATACCAGGCTAAAAGCATTAATTCAAAATGCAGTTGATGGAATCATTACAATCGATAGCCAGGGTATCATTACCTTTTTCAGCAGATCATCTGAGATAATATTTGGATATTCCGAAAGTGAAGTTATTGGAAAAAATATTGATATAATCATGTGTTCGGATCATAAATCAAATCATGATACCTACTTAAAATACTACAGAGAAACGAAACGACCTGGAATGATTAAGAATGGGCCCAGGGAATTCAAGGGCAGAAGAAAGGATGGTTCTAGCGTTGATATAGAAATATCAATTAATAATATCGAAGGTAGTCACAATAATGAACACGTTGGCATCGTAAGAGATATTTCAGAAAGGATCTTTGCTGAGCAGACGCTATCTTCATCAACAACTCGATTTACTAATTGCATAGAACAATTCCCATTCAGCATACAGATTTTTAATACTAAAGGTATCTTGACAAACGTCAATGGAGCATGGAGATCACTATGGGGTATTGATGATAGTGCGATAGGAAAATATAACATATTGAAAGATGAGAAATTTAAAAGGCAAGGTCTGATGAGGTATATTGAAATGGCATTTAATGGGAAATCATCTACCATTCCAGTCACCCTTTTTGACCTGATAGATTCTATCGGTAGTAATCGCTGGATCCAGAGTAATATTTTCCCCGTTTACAATAGCGATGGAAAGGTTGATGAAGTTGTATTGATTAGTGAAGATACAACTGAAAAAATGAGGGCCGAAGATGAACGAATGAAATTAAATCGGCATATCAGGATGCTCCTGGAATCAACCGACCAGGGTGTATTTGGTATCAATCTGGGTGGTGTGTGTACCTTTATAAATGAGTCTGCTGTTAAACTGTTAGGATATTCAAATCCAGATGAACTTCTTGGTGAAAGATTATTGAAAATAATAATCAGTAGTAACAATGATGATATCGAAAAAAACCCTATATTTAGAACATATACAGAGGGTGAGTCAGCCCATATAGATAATGCAGAGTTCATGAAAAAGGATAGCCTGGCAATTCCGGTTGAATACTCTACTCGCCCGATTTTAGATGACAGACTAATTACAGGCTCAGTTGTTGTATTTAACGATATCACAAAAAGAAAGCGCTCAGAAAATAGGTTAAAAGAAAATGAAGAGAAATACAGGCAGATTTTCAGCGCCGTATCAGATGCTATTATCATCTTTGATGCAAAAACACAGTTAATAATCGAGGTTAATAGCGCTGCATTAAAATTATATGGCCACTCCCAGGAAACCATATCAGGGCTAAAATACCATAGCCTGTCCAATAATAAATTAACAGCAGATGACATCATCCAGATAACAGACAATAATAAAAACTCACAACTATCAGAAATGACGCATGTTGATATTTCAGGAAGAGTATTCGATGTTGAAGTTTCATTTGGTTCATTTTCGATTAACAATACAGCCGTAATATGCGCTGCAATAAGGGATATTACTGAACGTAAAAACTATGAATTCGAATTAAAAAAAACCAGGGACTCTGCAATCAATGCTTTCAAATCAAAATCTCAATTTTTAGCTAATATGAGTCATGAGATACGAACACCAATGAATGGAATACTGGGTTCACTTGAACTTTTATCAGATAGCCCTCTCACCGATGAACAGACAGAATATTTAAACACATCACAGGAGTGCGGAAACAACCTGATGGGAGTTCTGGATGACCTACTCTGCTTTACAAAATCTGAATCTGGAAAACTTACCTTTGAGTCCATACCGTTTAATATACGACATCTTATTAAAAAAATAATTTCTCACCAAACGCCCTCCGCGACTAAAAGGGACACTGAGATAAACATAGATATCGCTAAAAACCTTCCCGAAATCCTGATTGGAGATCCGACCAGGATTCAACAATTACTCACAAACCTTTTGAGTAATGCAATTAAATTCACAGAAAATGGCAGGATTACCTTACATATAAGCGCCTACCTCACGAATCGTAACAATGACCATATCCATATCGAAGTTAAAGACAATGGTATAGGAATCAAACCTGAGTTACACGCATCAATATTTGAAACATTTATGCAAGGTGATGCATCAACCACCAGGAATTACGGAGGAACGGGGCTCGGACTTGCCATTTGCAAGCAATTAGTTTCAGGAATGAATGGCAATATAGGGGTTATTTCAGATGAACAGGCTGGCAGTATCTTCTGGGTTGACTTTTGTTTAGCTCACCAGAATTCATCCGCGTCTCCTATCAATAATGATAAGAAAACCCCTAACACATTGAATGTCACTAATCCAAGCATACTGCTAGCAGAAGATAACCTGGTCAATCAAAAAGTCGCCAGTGCAATACTGAAAAAATTAAATTGTACTGTTACCATCGCTGATGATGGCGAAGAAGCCCTTCAAAAAGCACGCAATGAAAAATTTGACCTTATATTGATGGACTGTCAAATGCCTAAAATGGACGGTTATGAAACAACAAATAATATTCGACAGGAAAAGGGGCCAAACCAGAACACAAGCATTATTGCGCTAACTGCAAATGCACTTTATGGTGATGACATAAAATGTATTGCAGTGGGAATGAATGACTACATGTCAAAGCCAATCAACAAAGAGACATTGATTTCAAAGATCAATATATGGGTTAGCAATGAACCAGTCCCGAAGACAGTCAGGAAAGTAAAATTACCCAACAATAACAAAACTAATAAAATACAGGTTACTCATGATAAATGTATTAAATGAACCTTCTATCGACGATGCAGCCTTGACAGCGCTGAAAGAGGCAACTGAAGAGATGTTTGCTGAAATTATCGAAGTGTATCTAGAAGATACACCAAAACGCCTGTCATTACTTCTGAGTGCCCTTGAAGAGAATAATATTAATGCCATGCTGGAAGAATCACACTGCCTAAAGGGAAGCAGTGGAAACATTGGTGCATTAAAATTATCGAAAATTTGTGCTGAAATTGAAAGCCAGTCTAAGGCTGGTTCTATCACCAATCAGAAAGAATACTTACAACATGCATTTAATGAATTCGATCATATCAGGAAAAAACTGACAGACTTCATATGAAACGTAACATAAAACCCACATTACATTAAAAACATCAGATTGGACTACTCTCATGGATAAATATCATAACAAACATATCAAGGATAGAACCACTCTTCATCAAAGCAGAAAAGATAAATCTATTTTAGATTATGAAAAAACAAAAAGTATAAAAAATAATATTTACTTACACATAATAGATAAAAATCTGGAAGATGAGTTATCTCAGTATGTAGTCGACAATGGTTACAACGTCATCATCCTGGATAATCAGGTTGAATTTGATACAGAACTTCTCTATGAAACGCATTCAATTTTACTCATCTCATCCGAACTCGCAAACCATAATACAGCATCAAAAACTTCTTCTTTAGACATTCCTGTCATCACAATATCAATCGAAGACACTATTGAGTCTCGAATTGAGTCTACCAGGAATAATGGAAGTTACTATCTAACCCAACCAATTGATAAAGCATTACTACGTAGCACTATCGATAAAGCGATGATTCCTCGTTCACCACATATCTATAAAATATTAATTATAGATGACGATGATATGCTTGCTTCATTTCATGAAATGGTACTACGTAGAGCTTGCATGAAAACAAAAGTCATCCACTCACCACTAGATTCATTTATCGCTATCGATGAATTTAAGCCCGATTTAATCCTGATGGATCTATATATGCCGGTATGTTCAGGGTCTGAGCTTGCTCGAATACTAAGGCAAAAGGAGGAATACTCAGGGATACCCATTATATTTTTATCAACGGAATCAGATCTCAAAGAGCAGATGACCGCAATGGAGTTTGGCGGCGATGATTTTTTATCAAAACCTGTCAGTCCTGAGCGATTAGTGGCTACCGTATCTAACCGCGCCAGGCGAGCAATTGAAACCAATATCATATCGTCAGACCTTAAGGTGATTGCCTCTGAATTAAAGGCAAAGACCCTTGATCTAGATCACGCGCTCACAACTGCAAAATCTGCTGAAGCATTAAAGAGTCGACTGATTGCCACCATGAGTCATGAAATCAGAACCCCCATCAATGGCATGCTTGGCATCCTGGATAAACTCATTCATACAGAGCTGAATTCAGAACAAAAGGATTTTTCTGAAATCGTTATTAGTTCAACAGAGTCATTACTCAGTATACTGAATGATACCCTCGATTATTCCAGGCTTGAAGCTGGGAAAATGAGCCTGGAAAATATTGAATTTTCCCCAGTTAAGACAATGAACCAGGTTCATCAGCTTTTTGAAGAAACGGCTTCATCTAAAGGGATTAACTTAAGACTTGAACATCAAATTAACACCCCAACCACATTATATGGTGACCCAGTACGGCTAAAACAGGTATTAATCAATCTAATTAATAATGCGATAAAATTTACTGATCATGGTGAAATAACCACAAGTGTTTCAGTTAAAAGTCACGATGATGACCAGCTGGTTTTGTTATTCAAAGTAATCGATCAAGGCATAGGATTAACCATTGCGCAACAAAAGAGTATTTTTGATGAGTATTCACAAGCAGAGGCATCAACGAATCGCACATATGGCGGTACCGGTTTAGGACTATCCATTTGCCAGAAAATTTCAACAATAATGGGCGGTGAAATAGGTGTCACTAGCACCCCAGGGAATGGCAGTACATTCTGGTTCACTGCTGTGTTCTCAGAACTGCCGGCCCATTCTGCTCCAGATGAAATCGATACTAAAACTGACACATCCCCCATTGACTACAGTTCACAGCAACCACTCGCATTAATTGCTGAAGATAATGATGTTAATCAAATGATTATTACATCGTACTTACAAAAACATGGAATCAACTCACACATCGCAAATAATGGCGAAATAGCCGTCACAAAAATGATCGCTGGCCACTATGATATCATCTTCATAGATTGCCAGATGCCAGTACTTGATGGTTATCAGGCAACACGCATGATACGGAATCATGAAGAAAGTAGCGATGGCATTAAAATACCGATCATTGCTATGACAGGCAATGCATTATCTGGCGATCGTGAAAAGTGCCTGGATGCCGGAATGGATGGCTATTTAAGCAAGCCAATCAACAAACAGAAACTAGCTGCGTTACTTGAAGAGTTCCTGGGTCGCCCGAAAAAAACCTGAAATTAAATAAGCGGGGCAAAAAACTGTCCGCCTATTCCACATAATTTCACCTTATTCGTTATGCATTTAACCGCCCATATCGGGTGGTAGTACATCGAATTTAGGTACCCCTTCAGGAAACACAGCCCACTTTGGAGCAGATGCGGTATAGATCGCCATATTGGGTGAAAATTCACCTTTTGTTAACGTAGACGCTGCCACCGAATAAAAATTACCCACCGTCACATCTATAGCGAGTGTACTGCCACATTCACCACAGAATTTATGATGCATTTCTTTTCCAGAATCACCTTTTCGGGTAAAGGTAGATGGCATACCCTTAGTGAATTTGAATGTTTCAGCAGGAACCCAAATACCAAACCATTTATCAGACCCCGTGTGTATTTGACACTCATGGCAATAACAGAATGCTGTATCAATTGGATCACCCTCAAAACAATATTCAACATTTCCACAAGCACATTTCCCTTCATGTTTTTTCATATTGACATTTACCTTAAGTTCTATAGTGTCTGCAAAAATTACATATTCCTGTGAGTACTCTACCTGAAGTCCCCAATATTATAAACGACAATCAAAACGGTGCACTCAGAATGAGTTGACAGGCATTTTCATTTTGGTCAAACATAGCAGTATTCGAGTCCGAAACAAACAGCTAACCCACCAACCAGAGAGTATAACCGTACGATACCAGAATAATAAAAACTAGAATACTTTTGATATTAGTTTAATTCTTAGTCTCTTTAGCCGATCATACAGCCATCGCAATAATACTATACCGGGCAAAGGGGCAAGGGTAAATGATCAAGGCAATATTACGCTGGGTTTTAAAAAAGCTATATAAAGTTGAAGTGCACGGAATCGAACATTTAAAACAGATAGATGAACGGTTGCTGGTGGTTGCTAACCACACCTCATTCCTGGATGCTATTTTACTCTACGCCTACCTGCCGATTCCGATCACCTTTGCGATCAATACCTATACCGCTCGCAGCTTGATTGGCCGCATTGCCAGTAAACTGGTTAACCTCTTCCCGCTTGATCCCGCCAACCCGCTCTCGATTCGTTCGTTAATCCGTCGTGTTGAACAAGGCGGCTGCGTGGTGATTTTTCCTGAAGGGCGTATCACCCGCACCGGTGCATTGATGAAGGTCTACCATGGCCCCGGTCTGGTGGCCGACCGGGCCGACGCAACGATATTGCCGATCCGTATTGACGGCGCGCAGTACACCCCCTTCTCTCGCCTGCGTGGGCGTGTTCGTCTGAGCTGGTTTCCAAAGATTACACTCACCATACAGCCACCACGTAAACTGCATATCGATGAATCACTGCGTGGCCGAGCCCGTCGTGAGGCAGCGGGACAGCAGTTGACTGAGTTAATGACAACCATGATGTTCGAGACCGCTAACAGAGACCAGACACTGGCAGAACGTTTACTGGATGCGCGCACCATTCACGGTGGCAAACACATCGTGGTTGAAGATACTGAACGCAGTCCGCTGAGTTATAACAAGCTGATTACCCACTCAGTAATTCTCGGGCGTAAAATCACTAAGCAGTGCGATGGTGATGAGTTTGTCGGCATACTACTGCCCAGCACCTTAACCACGGTGAGCCTCTTCTGGGGGCTACAGTTTTATGGCCAGACACCCGCGATGCTTAACTACACCGCAGGCGCACAGGGAATGGTGGCGGCGTGTGAAACGGCGCAACTAAAACATGTGATCACATCACGCCGTTTTATTAAGCTAGCCAAACTAGAACAGGTCGTTGAAATACTGGCAGGCCATGTTGAACTGGTCTACCTGGAAGATGTCGCCACCACGATTAGTGGGATTGATAAAGTGATCGGTCTCATCACCAGCCGTAGTGATCATCTGTTATCAAATCTCGCAACACGCAGTGCCAAAGCACCTGCCGTTGTACTATTTACCTCCGGCTCAGAAGGGACACCCAAAGGCGTCGTGCTGTCGCACCGCAACCTGTTATCGAATATTCAACAGCTGACCTCAAGCATCGATTTCAATGCCCAGGATATCGCGCTCAATGCACTACCGCTATTCCATTCGTTTGGATTGAGCGCGGGTATGCTGCTACCGATCACCTCCGGTGTGCGGGTCTTTTTCTATCCATCACCACTGCACTACCGCGTAGTGCCTGAAGTCGCCTACGACATCAACGCCACCATATTGTATGGCACCAACACCTTTCTTGCTGGTTACGCCCGCTTTGCCAACCCCTATGATTTTTATAGCATACGCTATGTCTTCGCGGGCGCTGAAAAATTGCAGGCAGAGGTACGCCAAACCTGGCAGGATAAATTTGGTGTGCGCATCTTTGAGGGTTACGGTGCAACTGAGACCAGCCCGGTGATTGCAGGCAATACCCCTATCGCCAACAAAGCGGGTACCGTTGGCCGTCTGATGCCGGGAATGGATTACCGCTTGATGCCTGTTGAAGGACTCGATGAAGGCCAACGACTACAGGTACGAGGCCCCAATATAATGCTCGGTTATCTGTTGCACAGCAATCCCGGCCAGTTAGTGCCACCCGCCTCTGAACTCGGTGACGGCTGGTACGACACCGGCGATATCATCACCATCGATGACGAAGGCTTTGTGCGCATCTGTGGGCGCGCCAAACGCTTTGCTAAAATTGCAGGTGAAATGGTTTCACTGACATCGGTCGAGATACTGGCAAGCCGTGTATGGCCTGATGCAGAACATGCTGCGGTTGCAATCCCGGATGCACGTAAAGGCGAACAGGTGATTTTATTAACGACCGCTGAAAACGCAGATCGCAGTCGCATTATCAGCCAGGCACAAAACGATGGCGTTGCTGAAACGGCAATCCCGCGTCAAATCATTCATGTGGCAGCGATACCACTGCTCGGCACCGGTAAGGTTGATTATGTTAGCGCAACCAAAATGGTCGACGTACAATGATGAGTCGCGATATTTTTCGTGTATTGACCACGCAGTTTATAACCGCCTTTGCGGACAACGCAGTGCTCTTCACTGCGATCACAATGGTGATGCTGCAGAGCGATATCGGCAGTTGGTATATCCCGGCACTACAGGCCTCGTTTCTTGTTGCTTATGTCGTGATTGCACCGTGGGTCGGACGCTTCGCAGATACACGCCCCAAACCAACCGTGATGTTCAGCGCTAACCTGATCAAGGCAGCGGGTGCAGGCATGTTGCTATTGAATATCGAACCACTCATCGCCTACGCTATGATAGGTCTGGGCGCTGCAATGTATAGCCCCGCCAAATACGGCATCCTGCCTGAGCTGGTCGATGAAAAACAAGATAGTAATTCACTGGTCAAGGCCAATAGCTGGATTGAGAGTTCCACCATTGCAGCCATCCTCAGCGGCTCATTAATTGGCGCACTGGTCGCAAATTTCTCAATCACGATTGCATTGGTCGCGGTGATTACGCTCTATCTGATTTCATCAGGAGTTGCACTCACCATTCGCCATAACCTGATTGTGGGTAGTGCCAGCGGCCCTGCCATCAAAAACTTTTTCAGCCAGATGCGTGAGCTGTTATCAACCCCACGCGCCCGTTTTGCAACGATCGGTGTTAGCCTCTTCTGGGCAGCGGCAACGGTGCTGCGTGTACTACTGGTGGCATGGGCACCAGTGGTGCTGATGGTCGATTCGACCACCGACATTGCGATGTTAACAATGTTTGTAGCGATCGGCATTGCAATCGGTTCACTACTGGTACCACGCCTGATTCCACTTGGCTATCTGCGCCGTGCGCGCATCGCCGCCTACCTGATGGGAGCGGTGATCGTGATACTCGCCACCGTCGATAACATCTGGATGGCGCGCGTAGCACTGCTGCTCTCCGGTATCTGTGGTGGGCTATTTGTGGTGCCAATCAACGCGGCACTACAGGAGATTGGCCACAACACCATCGGCAGTGGCGGTGCGGTGGCGATCCAGAATTTCTTCGAGAATTTCGCAATGTTAATCGCCTCTGGGCTCTATGCAGTTGTCGCAGCAAACGGCATCGACCCAGTCATCACCATGGCAGGTCTTGGCCTGCTGGTGATCATCGCAACGGTCATTGTTTCATGGCAGCTACCCAGAGATAGTGGTGAATTGATCGCAAAGAAAAAAGAGTAAACAGTCACTACCGCTTCCCCCTTTGAAAAAGGGGGCTTACCAGGCTTGCAACGTACAGAAATCATACTGGTTTCTCTTCGGCTTTCAAATCTCCTCCAGTCCCTCTTTGCTAATAGTGGGGGGCTTGTACAAGACGATAAGTTAACGGGACAATAGTCTGTTACTTTTCCAACGATGCCTCACAGGCCCAACAAGAGGGAAAATTCGCTGGGTTCTCTTCGCCACAGGCAGGGCAAATAATGGTTTTAAGATACTCACGTGACGATTCATATTCGGTGATGATCTTCCTCGCAAGTGTTTCATCACGTTCATCAAGCAGATACAGCTCAGGGTAGGCGTGGGTAAAAGGGATTTCACCTATCGCCCCTTGCAGATTTTCATTTTTGAGCGTCACCTCAATGCCTGTCTGCTGCAATAGCCCAACAATTAAGAGGGCCTCTTGCCGATTTTCTGCTGAATAAATAAGCACCCCTACCCTCCTTGATTAACTCACCCAATGGTGAATGCCTTTCATGATATTAGTGGCAGTCTCACTTCAATCTAACATGGTCAATCATTACATCAATGATACAGTCCAGAAACATTTCTTTAACACATGCAGACTATTCACCAGCGTTCACACCTGGCACTATCAGGCATTACCTAACCTGCTAATGTAAAAGCCAAAATGGCCGTAATGCTAAGCATACTAACAACTTTTTTATGCTCAATAATAAGCAACCAGATATTCTGACAGAATTGTGTGTTAATTTTAGTTAAATGGTTTTAATCTACGGTTGTCGTTGAACCAGGAAGAGTTAACGCGTTTTTCACAAGGGATCTGCACCATGGCAAACAAAGAAAATTCACCCTCACCGTCATTTAGTAGCAATGTTGACCGCATGGTTGATCATGCCTTTGGTATTTTAAACCTTGATGATGGTACCGCACAGGCGATCAAGGCGTGTAACTCGGTACTGCAGGTAAAGTTCCCGGTGAAGATTCGCGGTGAGATCGAGACCTTTACCGGTTGGCGCGCCGTCCATAGTACCCATCGCCTGCCGGCAAAAGGCGGCATTCGATTTGCCCCCTTCTCAGACCAGGATGAGGTAGAAGCACTTGCCGCATTGATGACCTATAAATGCGCACTGGTTGATGTCCCCTTCGGTGGTTCAAAAGGGGCGCTGCTAATTGACCCTTCCAAATACTCGCGGGATGAGATGCAGATGATCACCCGTCGTTACACCCTGGAGCTAGTACGTAAAGGTTTTCTCAACCCGGCTACCAACGTCCCCGCACCCGATGTCGGCACCGGTCAACGTGAGATGGCGTGGATTGCCGACACCTACAAACACCTTAACCCAGAAGATATTAACTACTCGGCGTGCGTCACCGGCAAACCGGTGAAACAGGGCGGTATCCGCGGGCGTGTTGAAGCCACCGGTCGTGGCGTTCAATACGCCATCCGTGAATTTTTTCGCCACCCCAAAGATGTCGCATCGGCCAACCTGAGTGCAGGGCTCGCCGGTAAACGGATCATTGTACAGGGGCTTGGTAATGTGGGTTACCATGCTGCCAAATTTTTACAGGAAGAAGACAACGCCCTGATCACCTCTATCATCGAATACAACGGTGTGGTCAGCAACGATAACGGCCTGAATGTTGAAGAGGTCTACCGTTATAAGGTCGAACATGGCTCTTTCGAAGGCTATGCTGGCGGTACCTTATCAACCGATAGCAAAGGCGCACTTGAAAAAGAGTGCGATATCCTGATCCCTGCGGCACTGGAACGCCAGATCACCAAAGAGAACGCTGACCGTATTCAGGCCAATATGATTGTCGAGGCAGCCAACGGCCCGGTCACCTTTGATGCCGATAAAATTCTGCAGGAAAAGGGTGTCTTCATCATGCCCGATATCTACGTCAACGCTGGCGGTGTCACCGTCTCTTACTTTGAGTGGATTCGCAATCTATCGCACATCCGCTTTGGCCGCATGGAACGCCGCTATGATGAATTACGTGGTAATGAGTACGCCAACCTGCTGGAAGAAGCAACCGGCTCTAAACTCTCAGAATCGACCCGTTCAATGATGGTGCGCGGTGCAAGTGAGCTTGACCTGGTACGCTCAGGGCTTGATGACACCATGCGAAACGCCTACCAGGACATGCATAACACGCTGCATTCAAATGAAAACATCAAAGACCTACGCACTGCAGCCTTTGTGATCGCGATTGAGAAGATCTCCAGCTATTATTCAGATGTTGGCATTTACTAGAAATATCATATAGTTACGATCTAAAATCAATCTGGCACAAGGTCAAGCTGCACTATCACCCAATAAACTGATTACATTTCATTGCATTATGTGAGTGCTCACTCACAAAGTATCGGGTATAATGTGCGCCTTTTCGCACACTTGGAAGCCTAATCCGTGATTCAGAATCTACGTAACATTGCCATCATCGCTCACGTTGATCATGGCAAAACCACCCTTGTCGACCAACTCCTACGGCAGTCTGGCACCTTAGATAGCCGTACCGCGACAACCGAGCGCGTGATGGATTCAAACACCCTTGAAAAAGAGCGTGGCATTACCATTCTGGCGAAAAACACCGCTATCAAATGGAACGACTACCGCATCAACATTGTCGATACCCCGGGCCATGCCGATTTCGGTGGTGAGGTTGAGCGCGTTCTGTCGATGGTTGATTGCGTACTGCTGCTGGTCGACGCGGTTGAAGGCCCAATGCCCCAAACCCGCTTCGTCACCCAGAAGGCATTTGACCTTGGGCTCAAGCCAATCGTTGTAATTAATAAGATTGATCGCCCGGGTGCTCGCCCTGACTGGGTACTGGATCAGACCTTTGACCTCTTCGATCGCTTAGGTGCGACCGACGAACAGCTCGATTTCCCAGTGGTTTACTGCTCAGGCCTTAATGGCTATGCCAGTTTTGATGCCGATGCACGCGACGGCGACATGACTCCTATTTTCCAGACCATTATCGACAAGGTCGAAGCACCGGATGTTGATGCAGACGGCCCTTTTCAGATGCAGGTCAGCTCGCTTGATCACAACAGTTATGTCGGCGTGATCGGTATTGGCCGTATTACACGCGGTAAACTCAAAACCAATACTCAGGTCACCATCATCAATAACGATGGCAAAACCCGTAACGGTCGTGTATTACAGGTGTCGGGCTACATGGGCCTTGAGCGCATTGAAGTACCGGAAGCAGAAGCCGGTGACATTGTCTGTTTTACCGGTATCGACGTACTTAATATTTCGGACACCCTGTGTGACCCAACCTGCGTTGAGAAACTGCCCCCCCTCTCTGTTGATGAGCCAACCATTAGCATGACTTTTCAGGTCAATAACTCACCGTTCGCAGGTAAAGACGGTAAGTTTGTCACCTCTCGTCAGATCCGTGAGCGCCTGCAAAAAGAACTAGTACATAACGTTGCGCTGCGCGTTGAGGATACTGAAGATCCAGATCGTTTTCGTGTCTCAGGCCGTGGTGAACTGCATCTTTCAATCCTGATTGAAACCATGCGTCGCGAAGGCTTTGAGCTTGGCATCGCCCGTCCAGAAGTCATCATTCGCGAGGTTGACGGTGAAAAACAGGAACCATACGAGCAGTTGACTGTCGATGTTGAAGAGAACCACCAGGGTACCGTAATGGAAAAACTAGGAACCCGTGGCGGTGACCTGAAAGATATGATGCCCGATGGTAAAGGTCGTGTTCGCATGGATTACATCATTCCATCTCGCGGCTTAATTGGCTTCCGTACCGAGTTCCTCACCGCCACTCAAGGTAGCGGCCTGATCTACACCGTCTTTGATCACTACGGCCCGCTCAAGAAGAATGAATTCGGCCAACGCAATAACGGTGTACTGGTTGCCAATGCAGCCGGTAAAGCGCTGGCTTTTGCCCTGTTTAACCTACAGGAACGTGGACGCCTTTTCATCGGCCATGCAGAAGAAGTTTACGAAGGAATGGTGGTCGGTATTCACTCTCGCGATAACGATCTGGTGGTTAATGCACTGAAAGCAAAGCAGCTGAACAATATTCGTGCCGCCGGTACCGATGAAAATTTGATACTAACACCACCGATTAAAATGACACTGGAACAGGCACTTGAATTTATCGATGATGATGAACTGGTTGAAGTGACACCAAACTTCACCCGCGTACGTAAGAAGATGTTAAAAGAGAACGATCGTAAACGCGCCTCACGCCCTGCAAAATAAACGGCGATTAAGTGCGATAAAAAGCCTGTCACCCGCAATGGCGACAGGTTTTTTTATGCCCGCTGAATACAGAGATGAATGGGTTTGATAAGTTCGCTCCAATAAAAAAGCCCACTATCGCAGGATAACAGGCTTTTTATTAGATCGCTTTCGCTAACCGGTTATTCGAAACGCTTAACCACCAGCGTGGCATTGGTACCACCAAAGCCAAAGCTATTCGACATCACACAGTTCAGTTTCACATCGTTCTGTGTTTCTCGTACCACCGGCATTCCCTCGGCAGCAGGGTCAAGCTCAGTGATATTGGCAGACGCCGCAATAAAATTATTTTCCATCATCAACAACGAATAGATGGTTTCGTTAACACCTGCCGCACCCAACGCATGGCCGGTAAGCGACTTGGTGGCAGAAAAGGCAGGAATGTTATCACCAAAGACACTGCGGATCGCCTCTAGCTCTTTTACATCACCCACCGGGGTACTGGTACCATGGGTATTAATGTAATCAATCGGCACATCAACCGTTTCAAGCGCCACCTTCATGCAACGTTCTGCGCCTTCACCTGAAGGGGCAACCATGTCATGGCCATCAGAGGTCGCACCGTAACCGACCACTTCACCGTAGATTTTTGCACCGCGCGCCTGCGCTTTTTCAAGCGCTTCAAGTACTACCACACCGCCGCCGCCCGAGATCACAAAACCATCGCGGTTTGCATCATAGGTACGTGATGCCGTTTGCGGCACATCATTATATTTCGATGAAAGCGCACCCATGCCATCAAACAGCACTGTCATGCTCCACTCAACCTCTTCACCACCACCAGCAAACATCACATCCTGTTTACCTAGCTGAATCTGTTCTACCGCGTTACCAATACAGTGTGCACTGGTAGAACAGGCAGAGCTAATCGAGTAGTTAATGCCTTTTATTTTAAAGGTAGTCGCAAGATTGGCTGAGGTAGTACTGCCCATGGTACGCGGCACCATATAAGGGCCAACACGTTTAGCACCACGGCTTCGCATGGTATCGACTGCCAACACAATATTTTTATTGGATGCACCGCCAGAACCGACAATCAACCCCGCGCGCGGATTAGAAACGTCATCATCTGACAGCCCCGCGTCTTCAATCGCCTGCTGCATCGCGAGGTAGTTATAGGCCGCAGCCTCCCCCATGAAACGCAGCTTTTTTCGGTCGATCAGTTCAGGAAGATCAATCTTGATTGGGCCATGCACATGCGAGCGAAAACCGAGCTCAGCATACTCTTCACTGTGTTCAATCCCCGACTTACCACTGCGTAAGGATTCAAGCACTTCCTCTTTGTTATTGCCGATACTTGATATGATACCAATACCGGTAATTACGACTCGTCTCACTTAATCATCTCCCCCACTTGACTTGATGCCTCAAAAATTCTCAGTTGAGGTAAACAGTCCGACTCGCAAATCCTTTGTAGAATAGATCTCTTTGCCATCGACTTCCATCACAGCATCTGCAATACCCATCACCAGTTTACGCATGATGACGCGTTTCAAATTAATCCTGTAGGTCACCAGTTTCTTATCAGGGGTGACCTGCCCATAAAACTTAACTTCACCTGAACCCAGTGCACGGCCACGGCCAGGCCCACCCTTCCAGCCAAGGTAAAACCCCACCAGCTGCCACATTGCATCCAGCCCGAGACAACCCGGCATCACCGGATCACCTTTAAAATGGCAGTCAAAAAACCACAGGTCCGGGTTAATATCAAGCTCAGCAACAATCTGCCCCTTACCATACGCACCACCATCTTCATTGATGGTAACAATACGATCAAGCATCAACATCGGTGGAGCTGGTAACTGCGCATTTCCAGCGCCAAACAGCTCACCACTCGCGCAGGTTAGTAACTCATCTCTGGTAAAACTATTTTTTTTAGTCATTATCACTATTCAATTAGTCTGCAACATAATGCTGCGAGCTTCCGTTTCAAAATAAGATTGATTGATGCGATTAAGATCAAAGGTGCTCTGAATAAAAGGCACTAGAAGTCACTACTATCCTGCAAAATTCCGATCTTTAGCAGCTAAACACTACTCAGGAACCGCTTCGCCCAGATCACGCAACAATATATTATTGTTATTCTTTTTATAATAATGGACAAAAGTATAGCGGTTTCCGATGCTATATACCATCCAGATACCATGAAAAAATGGTGAATTCCCGCTAGCACGCACCAATTAATGGTAAAACAAGGCACCTTTAGCGTAACCTGCTTACCATCATGCTAATCACATACAGAGATACATGAGCGGCCGCTACGCCCCCAGCCCCAGCGGGCCACTGCACCTCGGCAACCTGCGCACCGCCCTGCTTGCGTGGCTACAGGCACGCCTTGCCAACCAGCCATTGATACTGCGAATGGAAGACCTCGACCTGCCACGGGTAAAACCCGGCAGTCGCGAGCAGATCCTCAAAGACCTTCGCTGGCTCGGACTCGACTGGGACGAAGGCCCCGATATCGGCGGCCCATCCGCACCGTATGAGCAGTCCGCACGTAATCCTCAATATCAACAGGTATTCCAGCAACTACTCGACAACGATTTAGTCTACCCCTGCTACTGCTCACGCAAAGATATTCAGCAAGCGGCAAGTGCGCCACATGCACATGAATACGGCCCGATCTACCCAGGCACCTGCCGAGACCCCGCCAGACGCGCCGCAATCAAACAGCGCCACCCAGATAAAACAGCCACCTGGCGCTACCGCGTCCCGAGACACACCATTGAATTTGAAGACCGCATCATCGGCCATATGAGCCAGTCGCTCGATCGTGAAGTCGGTGACTTTGTGATCAAACGCGCCGATGGCCTCTTCGCCTACCAGCTCGCGGTGGTGGTCGATGACGGCATGATGGGGATTACCGATGTGGTACGCGGCGCCGATCTGCTTGACTCCACCGCACGGCAAATCGAACTCTTTGAAACACTTGGCTATCCAGTGCCATCCTTCTGGCATGTGCCGTTAATGTTAAATGATACGGGTACAAGGCTCTCAAAACGCGATGGCGCTGATTCACTTGATATATGGAAGCAACAGGGAAAAAGTCCCGAGGTGGTACTTGGGCTGCTTGCTTTTACTGTCGGGCTGATTGATGAAGAGCGCGCTATTTCAAAACTGGAGCTGGTTCAAGGACTCACGCTTGATCTGTTGCGAGATAAGTTGATCAACCGCCTTTAGGCCCAATGTGATTTTCACCACGCGCCCTGGCGAGTTGAACCTGCTTTTCACGCTCGCTAAAGCGCCCGCGCTGCTCATCGGTTGTTTTGTCATAGCAGCGGTGACAACTCACACCCTGAACATACTGTTCGCTTTGCTTATCTTCTTCAGTAATCGGTAGACGACAGGCGTGGCACTGATCATATTGCCCTTTTTCAAGCGCATGGGTCACACTCACACGCTTATCAAAGACAAAACACTCCCCTTCCCATAACGACTCTTCTTCCGGCATGACTTCCAGGTATTTAAGGATGCCGCCCAGTAGATGGTAGACCTCATCAAAGCCCTGCTCTTTTAGATACGCCGTCGATTTCTCACAACGAATGCCACCGGTACAGAACATCGCTACCTTCTTTTGTTTAGCCGGATCCATTTTGTCTTTCACATAAGCCGGAAACTGGCGAAAGGTATCAGTATTCGGATTCACCGCATGTTTAAAGGTGCCAATCGCCACCTCATAGTCATTACGTGTGTCGATTAAAGTGACATCCGGATCAGAAATCAGCGCATTCCACTCTTCAGGCTTAACATACGTCCCCACCACATGTGTCGGGTCGATGCCCTCCACCCCCATGGTGACAATCTCTTTTTTCAACTTAACCCGGGTACGATTGAATGGCATCACCTCATCATAAGAGACCTTATGGCGAATCTCCGCCAGACGACTATCCCGCTTAAACCACTCAAACAGTGCATCGATTGATATTTGGCTACCCGCCACCGTGCCATTGATTCCCTCACGAGCCAACAACAACGTGCCTTTAATGTTGTTTTTTAACATCACCTCCAGCAGCGGCTGACGTAACTGCCGGTAATCTTCAAGAATAACAAAATGATAAAGCGCAGCAATAACAATTTTTGACATCACATAAAACCTGCACGGCAAGCTGAACCGTAAATCCAGCACGAGAAAAGCGGAAATTATAGCAAAAAATGGCGCGGTAAGCCGAGTTTTAGTTGTTCAATTCAGAATAAATTAAGGCCACATCACAACAATCAGCTGCTAACTCTCTTTAAGTGAAGGTAGAAGAGCCAGGAAATTATCGGCAGGCACACCATTTAAATACAGGTGACCATCCTGGTAATGTAGTTTTGTCCGATAATGGTTCGTTTCACGACGAATAATATTCTGAATTTCAAACTGAACAAGCATCTGCTCAACCGCGCGCGTAGTCTGTTGCGCCAGAGTCTCAGCCGTCATCGGCTGCTCAGAATCCAGTAACTGCTCTACAATGTTAGCACTCACCGCTTTGCGCGCCTGCTGCTCAATAATAGTGGCAGGCAGTTTTATATCTATCTCAATCCGAGCCAACCGTAACAATGCCTTAAAATCATTCGGCAATGCCATTGACGTGAAAACAGCCGCGCCCTCTTCAATACCGAGCTTGAATCGGCCACTCATCTGACCATTAATCGTTGTCACCTCTATTTTATTGAGATCGATAACGGGTGCCTGTGCCAACAGTTCAGGCAGCAATGATTGTGCCTCCTGCAACAAAACCTGCGACAATCGCTCAGAGTCTATATCGGGTAACTGGGTAAGAGCGATATAACGTTGCTGCATCGTATGTAACACAGCTGCATCAAGATTATGTAGCGCTAAATAAATTGCCCCGCGATTAAATTTTTCATCATTGATCTGCAACAATCTAAATTCCAGCTGCTGTGTGACATCAATCAACTCTTCTCGCTTAAACACACGATACGCACTAGTCATATCGCGTAGCACAACTGCCAACGGTATTCCCTTACTACTCTCGCCACGTAATTTAAAGGTATTGAGTGTGATTTCACCATCATCAAACGGTAAACCCTGCGATGGCATAAACCGATTAAAAACCCCAGACAACCCGCCTACTGTTACACCGTAATCCGCATTGGCCAGCTCAAACCTAGGCGCATTAAAATGCCCCCTCCCCTGCGCCACCATCCAGCCACCTTCAACCCCCCAGTTTACCCCCCCCCATTTCACATCATACTGCCCCGTATGATCACGCCCACGATAGGCTGGTACAGCACCATCACTCCTAATGGCGCCGGCCCACTCAAGCCATGTCGTCATTGCAAATGCGCCCCGGTCACCAAAATAAAAGTTTGATGTAGCCTGTTGTTCACCCTCAGGCACAAGCACCGTATCAATCCTGCTCATCGTACGCAACGAAAAGCCTTTGTCGATCCACGGGCCATGACTAATTGTGTGCCTGAAGGTAAGACTAAAAGGTGCCATAACGAGAGCATCCGACATAGGCAAAACAGATATCATCTGGGGATCAAAGGTGAACCGAGTATCCACAACCGATGCAAGGTAGCCGCGTTGATAACGATAAAGCTCATATGAGACCCCAGGTTGCTGCTTCCACTGAAGTTGAAATAGATCACTCTGCGCCCGCAACTGTTTTTCAATCGCCCCGCCAACCCAGTAAGGAACGGAGGCTACAGCAATCAGCATTAGTATCGGTAGAAAAATGAGCAGCGCAGTTTTTTTCATCACCAGCCCTTGCCAGAGTTTATGAGGTTAAAGTTTATGGGGTTCCATTTCAATACTATCTAAACGTCGCCCAAGAAACTGCATCTCACCGCGATAGCGCGCATCACCCACGGTGGCAAACTCAAAACAGAAATAACATAGAAGCGCGATATGGCCTTCATCATTACGACGAAATCTCACTTTGGAAAGTACCACACTGTCATCAAGAAACTGCACATCGCTCTCATCACAACGTCGTCGTGCAATTTGATAAGCTACCTGCTTAAGCTCATTGGTACGCCACCAGAATGCAATCGCCAGCGCAACACCGCAAAGCAGTAATAATTCAAAAAAAGAGGGCATTAAAGCAACTTAACGCGCAATCGCATCAGCCAGCGTACCCACTGAGATTGCAAATTTATGCGAGCGGTTCCAGTCCAGAATGGCGCTGTAATTAGCGGGATAAGTGATAAAAGCACGCGCACCTGGCCCATCTGGCTGCACCACCATCGCAACCAGATCTCGCTTAGGTAAGTTTTTACCAAACATTTTACGAACACCCAATGCCTGCCATTCTGCAAGTGTCTTTTTCACCTTGTCTTTAATTAAGCCCTGATCAAAATCATTAGGCAACAGCACCTCTCGCCCCCAGGTTTGATCACTACGCCAGCCAATACTGGACAGGTAATTGGCTGCTGATGCAAAGGCATCGGCCTTAGACTCCCAGATATTAATTTTACCGTCACCATCCCCGTCCATCGCGTAGGCACGAAAAGTAGATGGCATAAATTGCGTCTGCCCCATTGCACCTGCCCATGAACCCTTCATGTTATCAACGGTAATATGCCCTTCATCCAGAATCGTCAACGCGTCCATCAACTGTTTACGAAAAAATTTTGCACGGCGAGGGTCATAGGCCAGTGTTGTTAATGCACCAATCACATAATGGCCGCCACTAAAACGCCCGTAACTTGTTTCCATTCCCCAAAAAGCGGCAATAAAGCGACCTTGCACCCCAAAACGCGCTTCGATCTGCTGGAACAGTTGACGATTCTCACGGTATTGCTTACGCCCCAGTTCAATCCGGTAAGGGGTGACTCGCTTCTCAATATAGTCCTGAAAAGTTTGAATAGTCTCTGGCTGCGAGCGGTCCAGTTTCACTACACGCGGGCTGGGTTTCACCCCCTCAAAGGCCTCTTCAAGGATTGCATCAGAAATGCCATTTTCACGCGCCTCCTGTTTAAAATCCACCAGCCAACGCGCAAAGTCAGCGTCGTCGTCTGCCATCAAAGATACAGGCAGCAACATTGAAAATAGCATGGTGACCAGCAGCAAAAAGGGAGACATTTTCATCATTATCAAGCTTCAGTGATTAATCGTACCGCTCATATTACCCAAAGTAGCACCAAAAGCACATGTACGATTGAATTAACCCCCGCGCTGCTATTCACAAATCGTGGATATCTTATTTGTCCAGGAGCCTGTCGGACTTAGGATGAGTCTACTGCGAAAAAGTCATTTCGGTCCATTTTTCCGATCAATTTCGTTAAATATGCTCAATATTCGCCTCAAATGATCGAAAAAATGGTCTCAAAATGGCTTTCTCTCGCGACGATCACCTAAGTCCGACAGGCCCCCTCCTAGCGAATAATCACACGGCATAAAAAGCGAATTACGGGATAGCGGGTCATCAAAGGGTGGCATATCTCTGCTCGCAACGCCTGATCCAGTCAACATATACTTGCTCTGTTCGAATGCTATAGTGACGAACGCGAATAGCACTTCTTACCTCATTTAGAAATGGCGACGATTTTTTATTGGTATCCATAGCAACTCCTCCTTGAGCTCATCAATTAATACGTTTACGTAAAAGCACTCTTCCTGAATGCAGGATGGCTAATATGAGTCAAAATGAAGTAATTATCCAGCGAGAAAGCTCATTAGAATATTAGCAATTAATGATGTTTTATGAATTATGCTTTATAATATGCTATTAATTAAGCAATTAATTTAAAGTCATAGTAAGTAAAGGGTTATGAAAAGAGTTTCGTCAATAAATCGCCGTGTGGGATATGCGTCAAAGTGACGCGTTACTAAACGTCACTTTGACGTCTACTTAGTGTTAGCATAAATTAATTTAGGAGAATATCATGTCTATTTATATAGCTGCCAGAGATTTGGCTGGCATAGTGCCGATAGGAACACATCAGTTCATCATTATTGACAATTTATCTACACCTTATCAAAACGGTATGCTATCAGGCAAAATAGTAAGCCCGAAAAATTTAGGCAATGGGAAGCTAGGGTATGTCATAGGAGCACATAATCGAGGAAACTTAGAAGCGCTTTATTTTGAAAAAAGCGATTATGAAGCAACACTGGAATACTTCGATAAAAAAAGGGTGAGCTTCTTTAAGTCTGATTTTGATACGGAAGTAATTAAAGTTAAATTCCCTAATGCAAATGAACAAGCTGCAACTTTAGAGATCATCAGAATAGTTAATGCCTATTCAATTAATCAGTCCATGGACAAAATAGCTTACCCTTCGGCTGGTTTTGGTTTTAACAGTAATAGTTGGTCTCAAACGGTCATAGAATTAGCAGGTGGGGTAGTACAAAGCAATTTGAAAGGGTTTGATATTTCAAATGAAAAAAGAATACCAAGAACGTATTTTATGCCTATTTGTCCGTCCAAACCAAGACCAAAAATAAATTAGGTAATAATGTATGAATTATAGATCCAGTTTAATATACGCATGGAGCACGTATATTTCTATTATTTTAATAACTTTTTCGATTGATTATTATATTCGAGTTTCAGGAGAAGATTTCTATTACTCTGGCCTTAATGAATATTTTTTTATTGCTGCCATAGTTTTAGCTACATCAACTAGTGGATATTTCATATTGTATTCAATGAAATATATAAATAAAAAGGTCTACAAATTTATTCATCTAGTGACTAACATTGTTTTGGGTTTTATATTTTTTGCTATTTTTTCTTATTTATATGTGGTCGGCTTTGGAATTGATTCGGTCTAAAGTGCTAACAAAATGCTACAGCGGACAATTTAAAGCGGCACTTGTTTTGCGTTCGCAAAAACGTGCCCCTTTAAATTTCCGCTGAGCATGGCGTTATGTTCACTTGAGGGTTCGTAGTGAAAGAAATAGAAACGCAAATTAAATTACTGATTCAGGTGGTTCGGTGTATTCATCTTAAAAGGGAACTTTTTAAGAAGAGTCCTAAGCCAAATTTGAATTTTTGGCGGTTGATTCAAGGTGGCCTCCTTGATCTATCTGTTTTGGAATGGACTAAGATATTTGGTGTGAATGGCGAGCCAACCCATTGGAAAGGAATAGTCAAAGATGATAATGAGAAGTTTAAAAAAGACTTATTCAGCTATATTGGCTTGAGCGAACAAGAGTGGGGAGAGTACTGGAACGAAATGACAATGTTCCGCAACGAATCGATAGCCCACTATGTTGATGATACCGAAATCACTCATTACCCAAGGTTAGATATAGCATTAGCGTCTAGTAATTATTACTACAGCTATCTTATATCTCGCATTCGAAAGTCTGGAGAAAATAAGTATCCAGATAGTCTTGAAGAGTATGGTCAAAGGTTTTCTACTCAATCTGGACACATTGCTGAGTTGGCATTAAATGCTACAAAAGATATCAAAGAAGAGGTGTGGTAGAAAAGTGAACATAACAAAAGAAATTAACACGGACGTTTTTCCGCGGTGCTCATTTGTGCTAAAAGAGACTAGCACAAGCCTCCCACCGCTCCAAATCGCCGGTTATTTCTGGCGTTAGCGCTCAAATAAACTGGAGGACATTATGGGAGATTGGCAGGATGGCTATGATGCCGGACTATGGGGTGAAGATGGTATTCCTTATGGCATCGACTCACCTTGCTGGAACGATGATTGGGAACAAGAGTTACGTGACGAAGGTTACAAAACTGTAAAAGAATGGAATGATATTGGCCGAAGCGTTAAGAAAGGCGAAAAAGGTAAATATCTACCATGCGCAAAGATTCGTGTTTTTAGTGAAGGTCAAACCGTAGAAAGCAAATTCACTAGCCAAACAGAAGTTAATCTAAGTGGTAAGCGTCATTTTCAGTCATTTGAAGAGGCTATGACATGGGCAAAAAATAATCCTGGAAAAGTAATTATACGATCCCCAACAGGTAATGGGTATATTGAAAAATGAGAAATTGGTTGTACGAAAAATCCTCGGTAATTTTTTGGGTTACGCTTATTGTTTATATTATTATTTGGGCAACAGTATCCTATATTGGTGTTTATGTTACCTATGTAGCAGGTCCCATACTTGTAGTTTCAGGTATAACAATGTGGCTTTCCTCCCCGAAAGAAATGGATGACTAAATCGCTAACAAGGCAAATTCACTCGGACGGCAAAAAGCGCCGCTCCTTCGTCGCTCTGCTTTTTTCCGCCGGTGATTTGCGACGTTATACAGCACAAAGGAGTAATAGATGAAAGATACAATTGCAATTTTTGCAAGTGCAAGAAGAAATGGAAATACGGGAAAATTTATTGACTGGATTGGTAATGAATTAGATATCGATATTATCGACCTTTCTGAAAAAAATATATCGCCATATGATTACGAGCACAACAACCTCAATGATGATTTTATACCATTAATAAATCAGCTATTAGGTTATGAACAAATTATCTTTGTAACACCCATCTATTGGTATTCTTCTAGCGCACAAATGAAAATATTTATGGATAGAATTGCTGATTTATTATATTTGGAGGAGTTGAAAGACAAGGGTCGTAAGTTAAGGGATAAGACTGGCTATGTTGTTTGTACGTCAACCAGTGATGTGGCTAATCAATCATTTCTGAATATTTTTAAAGATACATTTGAATATCTTGGCATGAACTATGGCGGGTATGTACATGCCAATTGCGCAAATGGTTACAGTCCAAACGAATACAGAGAAGACGTTAGTAAGTTTGTGGAATTAGTTAAATGCTCAGATCTATCTGCGGGGGGTTAGTGTCTGCTATGGAAAGGATGTACGTGCGGAGTACATATCAACATTTTGAGCACCTAATGATTTTAGTAGGGCATGTGTTTAGGAGTGCGCCCTTTATAAAACAACGAAACGCCGATGTCGAAATAATACTGTATAACAAGGCAAATACACGCGGACAGACAAAAGCGTCGCTTGGTTTGTGTATTCGCTTCGCTCAATTCTACACAAACCAAGCGCCCCTTTTGTCTGCCGGTGATTTGCGACGTTAGCACTTGAAGGAACATCGTGCATAAAATAGAATGTTTGGCTCTAATTTTATATTAGTCTAAACTGTGTGCCCCAACTTTAGTTAGGGAAATATTAAAATTCCAGAAATCTAAAAAGAGAGTTGAAAAATGGTTTATATAAAACTCGGAAATAGTTTGTATTGTTATTTTTTGCGAATATTTGTTTTGGCCTTTTGTATATTCATATTCGGATGTTCAAATCATAGCATTACACTTGGTCCCGGTATTTCTCCCGCCTATAGTGATAATGTCATCGTTGCGTTTTTTGATGAAGCAGAACGCCAAATTGAAACTGACGATCAGCGCCAAGTTTTGGCACAAGCATTAAATGATATGTTGACACTTTCGCCAGATGAATTGCGAAAACAACGATATGCAAATTATCAGCTAGAACCCGGAAAATGGACCTTGCATGAAATTTTAGCTCGTTATTACGCTGCGCGACCGCCGATAGAGTTTGATGAATTACTTTATGAAGAGACAGCTTCGAGCAGAGCAAAAAATGCCATTAAAAAGGCACTCTTTTCTTTACAAAAATCTGAATAAATACAAATAATAAATAGGAAGTTAATAATGGCAATTCAAGGTAAATGCATACACCATCCCGGTTTGAGTGCGACGATTGAAGTAAATGGAAAGAAATATTGTCAGCGGTGTGAAACTGGACAGCAACAGGCTGAAAAGTTATTGCCAAACGACATTGAACCAAGAAAATGTTTCGTCTGGTATAAAGGGGGGAATGTGTGGACGCCAATCAGAGGAACAGGTTGCGCTCATTGGGTCGCGCATCAAAAAAACATCACGAAAGGCGCGCCAATTCATAAATGTTTAGCGGGCTGCACATATAAGGTAGTAGATCTGATTATCGGTAGAACAAAAGTGACCTTGGATAAGGTAGCCGTTGGCCATATTTATGTCAATCCAAAGGTTGATCATTGCGGTATGGTGTCAAAAATTACTAAATTACCGGGTAAACCAGATAAAATTGAAATACAACACTCTTCTAGTCGTCAAAAGAAAGTAGCGAAAAATGATTATGCGACCTATTTCGGCGGAAAGGGTACATTTTATAAATAAGCCAGCCCATTTTAGTTTTTCTGAGGTTGGACTCTTTACGCGGTTTCGGCACTGATCGTGTGCTAACAAGCCAATAAAGCAGACGCAAAAAACGCGCTGCTTATTGGAACGTTAGGCCAGTAAAAAAGAAGCAAGCTTCGAGCAACGAAGCCTGCTTCAAAAAAATAAAAATTCAAAACTTATGTGCGCGGAGTAATAATTAACCGTTGATTTTCAACTTGAACACGGATAGGTAAACCAATGACAAAGCCATTTTTTTCGAGCCAAGTGCCTTTGAGTAAAACGAAAGGAACTATAGGGTTACCACCATTTGGTTTTGCTTTTAGCATAGCCAAATAGCATAGCCAAATAGGATAGCCAAATAGGATAGCCAAATAGGACACCCACTTTAACTATTGACAACTCACCCAAACAAATCCACCATCAATCCCCTCAAGGAATCACGCCGGTTAAAGGAGTTAACCATGCCCAAACCCCGTTATGCTCAGGTCTCCTTGGAAGCTACCCCTTACTATCATTGTGTCTCCCGTTGCGTGCGCCGGGCCTTTCTGTGCGGCAGCGATCAAATTTCAGGCAATAGCTACGAGCATCGCCGACAATGGATTGAAGACAAGCTACTGGAACTGACGGGTATCTTTTCACTGGATATCTGCGCTTATGCCATTATGTCCAATCATTACCATGTGGTGTTTCATGTTGATCAGGACAAGGCTGAGAGCTGGAGCCAGACAGAGGTGATTCAGCAATGGCACCAGTTGTTTTCAGGCACACCGTTCTCCCAACGTTTTCTACGGGGTGAAAAACTCAGTAAAGCCGAATTAAAAGCGCTTGAGAAAAACATCAGGGAATGGCGTCAGCGCTTGATGGACATCAGCTGGTTCATGCGGGTATTGAATGAATCCATAGCCCGTCAGGCCAATGCAGAAGATGGCTGCACTGGGCGATTCTGGGAGGGCCGCTTCAAGTCCCAGGCATTACTGGATGAATCAGCACTGATGGCCTGTATGGCTTACGTTGACCTTAACCCCGTAAGAGCAGGCATAGCAAAAACACCAGCATCATCTGCCCACACCAGTATCCAGAAACGCCTGAACAAGGCAGAGAAAGCCGCACAGCCCAATCATCCCCAACAGCAGGACAATCAATTACTAATTTTTGCAGGAAATCTCAAAGCAGACATGCCCAAAGGTCTGCCCTTCCGGCTAACGGACTATCTGGAACTGGTAGACTGGACAGGCCATATACTGCGGGATGATAAAAAAGGCGTGATAGCGGACAACGCCCCACCCATACTTCATCGATTAAACATCGAAAATAGACACTGGCTTTACCTCAGCAAACACTTTGAAAGCCCCTTTAAAGGGCTGGTGGGATCGGTCAACAAACTCAAACAGGCCTGCCAGAAACTCGGTTATGAACGAACCCCTGGGATAAGCAGCTGTAGACAGTATTT
Organism: Gammaproteobacteria bacterium; assembly: GCA_021648525.1. GTDB lineage: Bacteria > Pseudomonadota > Gammaproteobacteria > SZUA-140 > SZUA-140 > SZUA-76. The sequence goes on along the minus strand of JAKISP010000026.1, from coordinate 14,634 downwards.
TCCCAGCTGACAGAAGCAACCTCACAGTCTTGCAATGTTGATCAGCCCAGTGTTGAGGATTATACCTGCCTGCGTTCCCTGAATATTGGCCTTCCAGGCTTAATGACACCTGTTTTCCGGCAACAGTATTCAAAAATGTGATTGAAGTAGTAGGCAACATCGGATAATTGTTGTGCTTTTCTTTAACATTAACAAAGGTAGCCCTTGTCATGGGTGTCTCTTTTTTTTTTCAAGCAACAAGCCTTTTGCTGCTTTCAGTGGTCGTTCAGTTACACAACTTTCGCCGTCGATAAATCGTAGCCGACTCGGGTCGGAGAATTTGATTTATTGGCGGAGTCACGGCCAATGTAACTTAAAAGTATTTTGGAAAAGCTTAAGCTAAGAGTTTCCTGTGGTTCTCCCTGGTCATTAATGGTAACGCTATAGCCACTAATCAAGCAGTTATCCAATGTGTAGCTCATAAACTCTATTAAACTATCTGAACCGGTATGAACAAATTTTATGGTTACTTTTTTTCCAGCTACTTCTGTGACGGATTTTTTAAAAAAACTGGCAACAGAGTTGTCCATTATTTTTTTTAAAGTGATTTGACTGAGTGAAGGGCAGGTTGCCTCTCGATTACTCATGTTGCCAGGTTCCATTGAAATGCCTCGCAGCACACCAAATGCCAATGATGTCACTTGAATATGGTTTTTATAGCCAGTAGCGGTTACGTTGCCCTTAATGCCCTCATACTCGATATAAATAGCCATCAGCCATCCTTTTTATATATTGCTTTTAACTTTTAGCCAGGAAAAACTTAAATGTGAGCATCCCACTCAGACTCATAGCCATTGTTTTCAAGATAGGAGCTGATTGTTTCAAATATATACTCATTCCATGCTTCAAGGTCAAAGTGTCCAACGGCATCTTTTCCTTGTTCAATGTCCTTCACTGACTGATCTACCATTAGCCAAAAGAATTTTGCAAGGTGTGCGGCTTCATCTGAATTTGATACTTCACCTTTATTGATAATGTTTTCTGTTATCGAATCCTTCAAAAGCTTCGCATAATAAAGAATTATTTCTTTTTCTTCAGGAAATTTATAACGAATCATAATGCTTTCCTCGCGTCGCTTATTACAGACATAGCGTTTGCAACCCGAGTCAGCTTTTCAGCCAACTCACCTATAGGCATTTTTTTATCGGTCACAGTGAGAAAATAATGTTTTTTATTTCTCTCGTCAGCTACAAACTTGAGTCCGGATGGAATATCTGCTCCACTCAAAATCCAATAAACATTTATTGCTTTTCCTTTGTTATGTTTTTCCTTCATTTTCAGCTGGCCTTTTAGATGTTGCCAATGTGCCGAAAATGACAACCCCATTTGGGTATGTGCCAATACGTAGCCCTTGCAAGGTGAAAATAAATAATCTTTTTCTCGGATGCCGTTAACCATTGTTCCTTGTGATTCATCTAAATATAACGTTGGGTGGCCTCCTGAAGTTATTGGGCGAGCACAAAATGTACCTTGCCCTTTTTTTATATACTCCCGCAGATTTTTTACATACTCCCGCAGATCATCCAATGTTTGAAAATGCTTCATGAAGTTTCTCTGAAAATTAAAAAATAGTCACAACCCAGATTATTTTTTCAAAATCACCGACAATGGTAATAAGTATATTGTTACAATCAACTACATGAAATTGTTTTTTGACGCTAAATCAATGGTTTGATGCAGCCAGAATGGCTGGCATTATACCGGCACGCTAAGTTGGGCTCAAACAAAATTTCTTGATCAGATGTTTGTCTTCACCAAATAGGACACCCACTTTAACTAGACAGATCAGGACGCCGCCGATCAACAACCGCCAGTACAGCCAGAATGGCACCCGGCAAAAAGCAACTACCTGTTTCCTGTCAGAGCCCTGTCACGCCACTTTCGGGGCAAGATGGTCAGTGCTGCGGCATATGCCTGGAAACAAATGCCAAATAGGACACCCACTTTAACTATTGACCTCCTCGCATCAGTTTGGCAATTTTAAAGGAGTCGATACGGTCATTTTTTGCCTTACCGCCGTGGATCGCCTTCATGTACAACGCATGACCCAAAATAAAGTCGAGTGATCGATCCTGGCAAAAGTCAGAGACCCAGTACCAGCAGTGCATATGTTGGTTTGGTCGCCTTTCAGTTTACCCAAATAGGATGAAGCTGGGGAGAAGGCTCAATGAGTATCAAGGCGCTTTAACCCGGACGGGCAATGCTCCAGCCTGCCAGTTAAGCGCGGGCGTTAGGCCCGCTTGAATCTTCTTGTATAGCATGGAGTCCGTGCTATTATGTCTAAATGATAGTCTCATTTAAGAATCAGGCAACAGAGGATATCTTCAATGGTAAGAATACTAAGGATGCCAGGAAGCTATGTCCAAGATCGCTTTGGCGGGTGGTTTTCAGAAAGCTTGATCAGCTAGATTCAGTTGTTACTTTAGAGGAGCTGAAGGTTCCTCCGGGTAATCGCCTTGAGTCCCTTTCGGGTAATAGGAAAGGAGAATTTAGCATACGTATTAATGAGCAATATAGGGTTTGTTTCAAATGGAGCAAAGCTGGTCCAATGGATGTAGAAATAACTGATTATCATTAATCGAGGTACTAAATTATGAGAATACCAACCCATAGAGAGCCTACTCACCCAGGTGAAATACTAAAGGAAGAATTTTTGGTTCCAATGGAAATTAGTCAGAGAGATTTGGCTGATGCTATTCATGTGCCATATCAACGGGTAAATGAATTAATAAATCAAAAGAGGGGGGTAACTCCAAGCACAGCATTAAGGCTAGCTAAGTTCTTCGGTGTATCGGCTGACTATTGGCTAAACCTACAAGTGCGTTGTGATTTATATAAGGCTCAAGAAGCTGAAAAAGCAGAGCTTAAGGCAATTAAGGGTTTTCATCATTTGCCAAAAATGGCCTAACAAGCGGCATCTCATTTAGCTATTGCACTGCACTCCCTTCAGGACTCTTTTTCCCCGGACATACAAAAAGAGCACGTTATGAAAATCTTCACTACCCTGGCGTAATCGAAGACATCTATATATACAATAAACAAGACAAACATAAACATAGTCAGCACGATTTTGATTCGGGTTCAGTTAACTCCCTTCATGCGCGTTCTGCTGTATATGCATCAGCAAATTACCATCAAATAGGACACCCACTTTTTTTGTTAGCGGTTAAAACATGATCATTTGAATCATGGGGATCGACTGTGCCCGAAGGAAAATAATGGTGGATTGTGAAGTCAGTGGCGACATGTTGAAATGCAAAAAAACGGGTGCTGGCCGGGTTGCCCAGGAAAGAAAAAGCCCATTGAATGGCCATAGCGCTGAGGCGGCGAATCTAATAGCCCGGAGAGTTTAGAGAAGCGGCGAATCTAACCATTTAGATCAAGCGGCGTTTACGCTCTTGTGGCGCTACGCGTTGGGTCTGAGGAAACGCCGCTTATCTAAAGCATTATGCCTATAAATCATATAAAAACAATGACTTAATGAATTGTATTTGCCTCTGTATCACATTGTGCTATAGTTAATCCATGAGTGTATTTTGCACTAAATGGTTTAAGAAGTGGTCTAAAAAATCTAACCTGAAAGATCAGGATTTGATTGAGGCTGTGGCAAATATGGAAGCGGGGTTATCCAGTTCAGATTTGGGCAACCACCTATTTAAAATTAGGGTAAAAAAATCGCATAGTGGGAAGAGTTCGGGATTTAGAACTATCGTTGTGTATCGAGAAAATGATCGAGCGATTTTTTTATATGGTTTTGCGAAAAACGAAAGAGAAAATATTAGTGCTTCTGAATTGCAGCATTTTAAGAAATTGGGTAATGACCTGCTGGCTTTGAACAAAGATAAACTCACTCATTTTGTTGATGAAAAAATATTGTTTGATATAGAGGTGTCAAAATGAGAAATTCAATTAAAGATGCAATTTCTGAAACAGTTCAGGATATAATTAATACAGGGGCAAAGGTTTCTTTTACGCAAAAAGAACTTGATTCATTAGGTATTACAATACCAGATGTGCAGCTAACTGGTGAGCAAATCCAAAATATCCGTAAAAATATGAGTCTTAGTCAAAGTGTTTTTGCCAAGTTACTAAATGTTAGCGCATCATCCGTTAGGCAATGGGAACAAGGTAAAAGAAAACCATCGGGTTCCACTAAAGTTTTACTCGAGCTACTAGAAAAATCTCCCCACCTTTTAGATTACAGACTCAGTGCATAGGTACAACCGACATAACAATAACATACAACGGGTTTGCGTAAGCATGGTTTGGCTGGTTTGGCTGTGATCTCGCTCCGCTCGATTTTATCACAGCCAAACCATGCTTACGCAAATGCGCTGATGTTAGGCGATACAAGAGACTGATATGCGATTTAGATTTCGATTAGGTCCATTAACATTCGGTAAAAGTGGCACTCGTTTAAGCCTATGGAAAGGTGGTACAGGTATATCTATACCATTATCTAAAAAAAACAAGGGTGGTACTTTTGGTAAAGTTAAAGCAGGTCCTGTTATGGCTTTCTTTGGCAGCCCATTTGGCAAATCATCAACCCAAAAAAACTGCCAAGAAGAAACTCATAAATTACCAAGCAGTTTTAGCCCAGACGAAGAAGCGGCAATTGAAGCATTTAACTCTGACGAGCAGTTTATTAATAAACTCCAAAAATACGGGGTACCGTGGCGCGGTGTACAAGAAAAACTCAAGGAGGCTCTCCCAAAGCATGTTAGGGACCGTAACAACATTGCATACAAACTTGTGCCAAAAGCCATGAATGCTGTGTTTGGTAAACAGAATACTGCCTGGAAAACAGAGAAAAGACCGTCAAAAAGCGGTAATGGTCAAACTACTTGGGTTGTAACATTATAAATATGCGCCTAACACATATGAGCCCTAACTCTGTCAATAAGCCCTTGTCATGGGTGTCTATTTTTTGTTGCCGTCGATGATGACTGGCCGGTGGGTGTGAAACAGGTGACGCTGGCCTATCGGCTGGGTGTCAATGAGTTTAATGGCAAACGTAGTGCCCAGTTGATGGTGGAATACATCGAGCCAGTCTAAAAATGCGTAGGTTGGGGTGAATGTTTTTTATGAACCCCAACGAGCCAGAACAACAGACTGCCTCCAAAACCATGTTCAGGCGCTACCCTTGGCTACCTGCTTTTAAAAGCCTCCGTGTATTTAACGCAGAGGTCGCCGAGACGCAAAGGACGCAGAGAAAAACACTAAAGACTCTGTGCCCTCTGCGTCTCTGTGATCTCTGTGTTTATAGCACACCACTTGTCAGTGCCACGACAACATAGCCTCCCACTGCATTGGAACGATTGTACGGGATGTAAACCTTCTCTTGCTACTGTAGAATGACGCGCTTTTCCCGGTTCTAAACAAGGGTTTACTCCACATGCTTGAAATCAGCCTCATTTCTTCCCGTATCAAAGACATGCAAGGGCGCACCGATGCTCTGAGGGGGTACCTTTGACTACGAAACCAAATGTGAGCAGCTGGACGAGGTTGTCCGTGAGCTGGAGGTGCCCGAAGTCTGGAATGACCCCGAGCGTGCCCAGGCGTTAGGCAAGGAGCGTTCGTCGCTGGAACTGGTGGTTAACACCATTCGCAATATGGATAACAATCTGAGCGAAGCGGCCGATCTGCTGGAAATGGCCGCCGAGGAGGATGATCAGGAAACGGTGGATGCGGTGGTGGCTGACCTTGATGAGCTGGAAACCCAGCTGGCCAAGCTGGAATTCCGCCGCATGTTTTCCAACGAGATGGACCCCAACAATGCCTACCTGGACATCCAGTCCGGCTCCGGTGGCACCGAAGCGCAGGACTGGGCCGAAATGCTGTTGCGCATGTATCTGCGCTGGGGCGAGGCGCATGGGTTTAAAACCGAGCTGGTGGAAGCCTCGGATGGGGATGTGGCAGGCATCAAAAGTGCCACCATTCACTTCGAGGGTGAATACGCTTTCGGCTGGTTGCGTACCGAGACGGGTGTACACCGGCTGGTGCGAAAATCACCGTTTGATTCCGGTGGTCGCCGACACACTTCGTTTGCTTCGGTTTTTGTTTCGCCAGAAATAGACGACGATATTGATATCGATATCAATCCTGCCGATCTGCGCATTGACGTGTACCGTGCTTCGGGTGCTGGTGGTCAGCATGTTAACCGTACCGAGTCTGCCGTGCGTATCACACATAACCCTACGAACCTCGTGGTGCAATGCCAGAATGATCGTTCGCAGCACAAAAACAAGGCCTCGGCCATGAAGCAGCTCAAGGCCAAACTGTATGAATATGAAATGCAAAAACGCAATGCCGATCAGCAGGTGGTGGAAGACAACAAGGCCGATATCGGCTGGGGCAGCCAGATTCGCTCCTACGTGCTGGATCAGTCGCGCATCAAGGATTTACGCACCGGTGTGGAAACGGGCAACACGCAAGCCGTGCTTGATGGTGGATTGGATCAGTTTATTGAAGCGAGTTTGAAATCCGGACTTTAATCTCTCCACCTCCGCAGAGGTTGTCGAGAAAATACAAAAACATAACGAGAAGTCATTCATGTCAGACAACAACAAACAAAAAACCGAAACCGTAGAAGACACTAACGCGCTTATTGCACAGCGCCGCAGTAAATTGTCCGCATTGCGGGAAACCGGCAACGCTTTCCCCAATGATTTTCGTCGTGATGTAATGGCCGGTGAATTACACGCCGAATACGGCGAAAAAACGAAAGAAGAGCTGGCAGACAATCCGCTGCGTGTGAAAATAGCGGGGCGTATGATGAGCCGCCGCGTCATGGGTAAAGCCAGCTTCGCTCATGTGCAGGACATGTCGGGCAAGATGCAATTATTTGTGACCCGTGATGATCTGCCCGAAAATTTTTACAACCAGCAATTTAAAAAATGGGATATCGGCGACATCATCGGTGCCGAAGGCGTATTGTTCAAAACCCAGACTGATGAATTGTCAGTGCGTGTGGATGATATTCGTTTGCTCACCAAATCTCTGCGCCCGCTACCGGAAAAATGGCACGGCCTTGCAGATCAGGAAACCAAATATCGGCAACGTTATGTGGACCTCATTATGAACGAGGTCACACGAACCACATTCCGGGTGCGTTCACAGGTGGTGGATTATATGCGCCGGTTTTTACTGGAGCGTGATTTCATGGAAGTGGAAACGCCCATGATGCACGTTATTCCCGGTGGTGCCACAGCACGTCCATTTGTGACGCATCATAATGCTTTGGACATGGGTCTGTATTTACGTGTTGCACCGGAACTGTATTTAAAGCGTTTGGTGGTGGGTGGTTTTGAGCGAGTGTTTGAAATCAATCGCAACTTTCGTAACGAAGGTTTATCGACTCGCCACAATCCCGAATTCACCATGGTGGAATTTTATCAAGCCTATGCTGATTATAAAGACTTGATGGACCTCACTGAAGAAATGCTACGCGGTATGGCGCAGGAAATTCATGGTACTACCGTGTTGCCTTATCAAGGTGAAGAATTCGACTTCGGCAAGCCTTTTGCGCGTATGACGATTGTGGAATCCATTTTGCACTTCAATCCCGATTTGCAGCTGGAAAATTTGCAAACGCTAGACGCTGCCCGTCAAATAGCCGAAGCACTTAAAATCCCGTTGAAAGACAGTTACGGTCTGGGCAAGGTGCAAATCGAAATTTTTGAAAAAACCGTTGAGCATAAACTCAAAGACCCCACTTTTATTACCGCGTATCCCACTGAAGTGTCACCACTTGCACGACGTAGTGATGAAGACCCTTTTGTTACCGACCGTTTTGAATTTTTTGTCGGTGGTCGAGAACTGGCCAATGGTTTTTCTGAATTGAATGATGCCGAAGATCAGGCCGAACGCTTCCGCAAGCAAGTGGAAGAAAAAGAAGCCGGTGATGACGAAGCCATGCATTACGATGCTGATTACATCACCGCTCTGGAACACGGTATGCCACCCACCGCAGGTGAAGGCATCGGTATTGACCGGTTGGTGATGTTGTTTACTGATTCACCTTCTATTCGTGACGTGCTGCTGTTTCCGCATATGCGGACAAAAAAATGATGAGTATCTTTCTGACTGGAAGCTTCCAATAGTAATCTGGTAAATATACCCATCGCGAAATAACACAATGTGCTGTCAATACTGGCAATATTCGTATGAAACGCCATCATTGATGGCAACCATGGAGAACCGAAGCGGAACGGAGTCCTTGCAGTGTTGCAGCACATTGAGTTATTGAAAATGAAAAGAGATGAAGCCCTGGCATTATTGAATGCACACAAGACTCACCTGACAAAACAGTTTGGTGTCACTGCGCTGGCACTGTTCGGTTCCACAGCCAGAGACGTAGCCAAGCTGGATAGCGATATTGATATTCTTGTCGATTTTGATGGACCGGCCACATCGAAACGTTATTTTGGCATCCAGTTTTATCTGGAGGATCTGTTTGGTGTCTCTATTGATTTGGTGACAGAAAAAGCGCTGCGGCCTAAATTACGCCCCTATGTAAAGCAAGAGGCTATTTATGTCTGATCCAAAAGAAGGACGGCGAGAATAGTGTTTTTATCGGGTTTCACTAAATATGGGCCAGTGTTATCGGCAGTGTCGCGAAGTTACTTCAATATAGTCTTTCAGCAATCTTGCTTTGCCAGTGGAAAATACAAATAGCAGTAAAAAGGTTTTTTCTCTGCGCCCTTTGCGCCTCTGCGTACTCTGCGTTAATAACACCACACATCTCCAAAGCACTTCCTTTGCTTTCACCACAAATTCGCTTTTCTGAGGCGACTAATGAGCCTGATACCGGTTCAAATCAAACAACCCTGCCTGTACCGGTTTGTTATCCCGGAATTTATCCTGAAACCAGTCAGCCTGTTCCCAAAATGCGGGATTGGTACGGCTCACACCATAACGCTCAATAAACGCTGCATAATCTTCAGCACTGCGAATATTGGCGCAGCGTTGGCTGAATTCATCAATTTCTGACAAGGCCACAGAGAGAAAGAAGTTGGGATAAGAGCCTTCCAGCCAGTTCACCACGGTCATCGTATCCTGTTCGATATCCGCACGATCCCGTTCATGTTCATCAGCCAGAAAAGAGGTGACATTTTTATAGGCTTTGTTACGAATCAGGGTGTAGGCGAGGTCTTGCTCCTCTGTGCCAGTCTTGACCCGCACAAAGGACACATCGGGAAAGGCATGCAGGTTTTCACCTTGTAAACGAGCAATTGCGTTCATGGCTTTGTCCACCCGGGTTTCGACATCGATGGGCAGGGAGCTTTTGCAATTATTCGTTAGGCTACAGCGATTCAGATTCTGTGTCTGCCGTGTTGCACCTGCAAGACGGATTTTCAGAAATTTATACAGTTCTTTCTGTGGGTCATCGGTGCGGTAGCCATTGACAGCTTCTGTGTTCAGCCATTCCTGGGGCGCAGAAAACAGTTTTTCGACACTTTCCCTCTGACCCATATACCAGCTGTCACGTATGGCTTTGCGTTGGCTTACGGGCAGAAAGGCCAGAAAATAATCTTCTCCTTCCATACGCAGAAAATCCATGTAGATCCGGGTGCTCATGCGATGTCCCAGATTGCCGTACACATTGAAACCCGCCACCAGTAAATAGTGAATGCGTTCAAATAACGGATAGTCGATAACCCAGGCGGTTTCCGGGTTTTCGCCCACCAGTCCGTAGGCAACCGAGCCACTGTCAAAATGCCGGAAAACAGTCAAAGCCGCATTGGGGTTGTTGCCATCACCATCCCAGATGTAGTTCAGGGCATGGCCGATATCGTGTGTGCCAATGGTTTTGAACCAGGCTTGTTTACGCTCCATGTAACGTCGCTGTCCCTGCCAGTAGTCGGTCCAGATGCGCAGTAGGTCCAGGTTGCTGCCGCCATCGGCAGGGAGTTGTAAATCATTGCTCATTTCGTCAATAAAACGTGCCTTGTTGGTAATCACCGGCTGGTCGGGATCAAAGAACATCACCCAAAACTGATCTTCGATAACATTCAGGGCAATCTGTCCACGACAGACTGGCCCTTTGATAAAGCCTTCGATAAAAAAACGCGCGTCGTCCAGCAAAAAACGATAACGCGATGTTGTGGGCAGGGCGGCAAAGACTTTGAAAGGATTGGAGGCCAGTTCTGGCTGGTATGAGGGCAGTGTCTCTACGGAGTATTTCGGTTTTAGAAACAACTCTTGATACCGTTCCATACGGCGTGCGGAAAATTCATAGACGATATGGTTTTTCGCCACGATGCTGGGGTGATAGCGCAGCAGGCGATAATAAAAAGGTGTACTACCCGGGTCGTCAAAGGGGAGTGTGGTGGGGATTTCATCGATGGCCTGTCCGGGCGGGGTGTGTGAGCGCACCAGCCGGTAGAATTCCCGCTGTGGTGAATCGGCAAAGTGAATGTGTGCGTGGAACAGATGTTCGTAGAGATAACGGTTGACCAGCCGTTGCTTGTTGCTGGTTCCGTTGAGAAACAGCTCCCAGTGTTTGATTTGTGGTTGCACTGTGGCGGAGGGAGTGGGCGGTGCCGGTGTCGGTGTACCTTGGGCCAGCCAGGAAATCAGTGTTTGATATTCCTGTTCTTGCAGATTGGGCATGGCATAGGGCATACCCCACAAAGGGCGCTTGCGGGCAAATTCATCCATGGAATCCAGTGTCGGGCAGGTTTGCTCGCGGTTCAGTCCCAGAGTGAAGCTATCGGAAAATGTATCTATATCAGGTTGCGGGTGTTGTTGTTTCAGTCGTAACAGATGATAAAGCACCGAATTTTTCAGATTGGCTTCCGGGTCATTTTGCAGACTTTCGTTGACCACCGGGTGGAAATCACGGGAGCGCCACTGGGCAGTATTTTGGGCGTCAATGAGCAAGCGGGTCGGCTGCATGGGCGTTACCCGTGACGGATCGTAAATACTTTCGGTACTTGCGCCACGTAGCAGGCCCTCAGGGGACGAGAGTTTCAATTGGCAGGGCGCGTCGTAACAGCCGTGACACACAACGCAGCGTCGCTCCAGCACTGGTTTTACCTGGTTTTCCCAGCCCACCGGCTCACTTTGTGCGGCAATAGCCAGATCAGACTGGATGGATGCCGGTATATCTTTCATCACAAATTGTGAGATCAAAATTTCGTTGACCAGAAAGCCGGTCAGCAGCATAACGGAGAGTATCAGCAGGCGTTTGCGGGTGATTATTTTGTGATGTTGATACATAGGCTAATCTTAACAGAGTGGGGTGCGAGCGCAGTCAAAAGCATATGTTCCTTAAGGAGCATGTATGAAATAACGCACCCTGTTGTTGGTGCTCGTTCTTCAATCACAAAAGCGCGAAAGTGGCGATCCGAATTGAACGATATATGACCAAAAAATAGTAAATGCTATGAAAAACAAAGGGGATGGAAATAAAAAACTGCCTGACGATAAAAATGTGCGTTAGCAGAGTATTACGCATGGAGAATTTTTTTTACAGTCAGTGTGTCATTCATTCTTTTTTGCACTATTTTATAGGATTATCAACAATTCACAACCGGTTGATCAAGGATAGATCAGGGCATTTTCTTCCATCACCTGATTTGTTTTTCCGTAGAAAAACGGTTTTTATTCGGGTTCATATCGATAACGATGTGAGCGGCGCAACATAAACTTCAGTCAGGGATAAACACATGACAGACAAAAAGGATGACGGGCAAGAACCTTCAGCAAACAACGTCAGCTGCTGGAATAAGGATTCTACTGCCGAACGACTCAAAGAAATGTTTGTTGAGCTGGGGCAGAAACATGGCATCGCCGGTGGTGCCATTCCAGCAAGGCGTGCAGTGTTCAAAAAACAGCATGGCATCGTTTATGGTGAGTTCAATATTGATCCGAAGATAGATCCTGCATTTAGAGTCGGTATTTTTGCAGGTGATTCTTATCAATGTGTCGTACGTTTTTCCAGCGATACGGGGCCAACCGACCCTGACCTGAAATCGACATTAGGTGTCGGCTTAAAGCTGTTTGACGTAAAAGGTCAAATGCTGCTTGGAGACGGTGATACTGCTGACTTTATATTTCAAAACATTGATCGTTTTTTTGCAGTGGATGCAACACAAATGTGCGCATTTACGACGGCAGGTGTTATTAATCGGAATTATCCGCAATATATTACTGACCACCCTGAGCTTGGTGACGTACTCAATGCAATGGAGAAAGTCGAGGCCAGTTGTTTGACGGCAAACTATTGGGCAATCCTGCCTTTTAAATTGGGTAGCAAGCAGGTTGTTAAATATCGATTGGTACCTGATAACCCTGAGGGTGGCGCACCGTTCGATAATAATGATTATCTGGCCCTTGATTTACAGCAACGGCTGCGTAATGGTCCCGCAAAATTCAGCTTCGAAATTCAGTTGCGTACTTGTGACGATATGCCGATTGATGATGCGCGTGCTGTGTGGAGTACAACCGAGAGTCCCTATATTCGCATTGCCGAATTAAGTTTTCCGCAACAGGATATTTGCGCCATTGGTCAGAGTGAGTTTGGTCAAAATCTTGCTTTTAACATCTGGCGTACACTCGATGCACACGAGCCACTTGGCAGTATCGCTGCTGCACGGAAAGTGGTTTACCCGGCCAGTGCAAATGCTCGTCAGCAGGCTAACGGGTTGTCAGGGCAAGAGCCTGACAAACTCAATCCGCCCTTTGAAGATGATGCCGATGACGGCAGTGACTGCATTGTTTATGCTGGCATCTATCCTCCGGTTGGTGTGATGCGTGTCGGCAATAGTCCGGATGATTATTTTGTTGGTCCGGAAGTTGTCGAACCCGTGCCTGATTGCAGTGATTCGCCTTACCGGGATAAGACCGGTGCTCTCAAACGTCAGGCGGCGAAATTTCGAATATATGGTTTTAATGCCGCAGGCAAAGCTGTTAAGGAACTGACTCTGGATAATGCCGAAATAGTGTGGTCTGCGCATCTGGCCAATCAAAAATCATCCTGGTATGAGTTTCAACTGGCGCTGGATATTCCCGAAGCCGCTGATGCGCCACCGTCATTGCTACGCAATAATAATGTTACCAACCGGGAGGCGCTGCTCATTGATGGTGGACTGTGTCAGGTGTCGGGCCGTTCTATCAGTGATCACGACAGCCTTAGTTTTCGCGGCAACTTTATGGGCACCCCGGTCTATCTCGGTGAAATGCGCACCGACGAATGCGGCAGGCTTGTTATGCTGGGAGGCCACGGGAAAGCAGAAAATATCAATGGTGACATCGCCGTCACGTTTTCCAACAACGAAGGCTGGTATGACGACATCGCTGATGGTCCTGTCACCGCAACCGTAAAATACGAAGGAGTTGAGCTTCGCGTATTGCCGGCATGGGTGATCAGTGCGCCGCCCGATTTTGCCCCGATGCAAAAATCGGTGCGCACCATGTGGGATTTGATGCGCGATGTCGCGATCAACAACCACATGTTAAATCGTCCACCCCGACCTTCATTTACACAGGATATCCTGCCGATTTTTCAGCGCATGACCGACTTGCAGTGGGTGAACGCCGGGTTTTCTGCCGCCTTCGGCTGGGGAGGGCAGTTCGACTACACAACGCCTGAGTGGATAGCCAGACTGGGTGATCCATCATCGGCTTATTACGAGATGCGCAGAACTATTTCCAATAATTTTCGTCGCGATGATATTCCCGGTGCGCAAGCTGCGCAGCTGTGGCCATGGATATATGGAGATGCGATGAGCATTCCGCCATCCGGCTCTGTGCGTCAAAATGCGACCCTGTCTGATTTGCAATTGTCATTTCTCGACCAGTGGGTCGAGGGTGATTTTGATGCCGATTATGATCCTGACGCGACTGCATCTACGGCTATTGAACAGTTACCGGTTGATCAACAGCCGGATATGCTGACCCGGGCTGCTATGGAGTTTTGTCTGGCGGATGCATTTCATCCCGGTTGTGAAATGACCTGGCCTATGCGTACGGCTAAAATGTATATGGCACCGTTTCGCCTCAAACACAGTAGTGCAACTGAACCCACTAACGGGCACTATTATGGGCCACTGATGAATAGCGACGTGATCAGCCTGCCTGCCGGGCCATTGAAGGGAGGGCAGGTTGCCGGGGGCATCACACGCTGGATGGCTATCCCATGGCATTGTGATACCGCCAGTTGCCGTGATGGCTATGAACCGGATTACGACCCTTATTTGCCGACATTCTGGCCAGCGCGTGTTCCCAATAATATTCTCAGTGAAGCGATGTATGCCAGAACCATCGACGAGCAACTCTCGGAACAGGAGCGTACGCAATCGTTTGCTTACCGTAGTGCATGGCTGAATGATCTTCCTGTTGAAGAGCCGGTGACTTACACCAAACAGATCAACAGTATGATTCATCACTTTGACAGTTTGGCGATTGTTCAGGCGCGTGCTGGCGTTACCGACAGCAAGAATTTTCCATCCGAAATGCAGGTGGGTATTGTGCCCGACACACTGCCCAAAGGCGCAACGTACACGCCAGTAACGATGAAGGCTTTTGAAAAAGGCGGCTCGTTGCATGGCGAAGCACACCATCGCAAGGTTGACCTGAGCAATATTGAAA
>JAKISP010000071.1 GCA_021648525.1 Gammaproteobacteria bacterium | reverse complement strand
GTCTAGCCCAACCGTAGTAATCTTCATGTGGTCTCCTCCTGCTTCTGTTTGACGGAATCTACACTCCCATCATGGCGCATTATGACGCCGATTAGGAGGTGGGAGGAGACCATCTCATCGGGCTACTCAATATTTTTTCGCGTTCCCCTACTGTTTGGTGAGAACGGTTTCATTAGCCTGAATGATTTTCAATAAAATAGAGTCCTGCTTACGCCACGCTGTTGTTACAGGCACCATGACATTACAAGAGACAGATTTAAATTAAGTTAATCCACCCTCAAAAACCAACACCTTCAACCCACTCTCCTCAACCGCATCCACAAAAACTTCAGGCGGCTTAATCACCTCAACAAACCGAAATCCAGGACAATACTCCGCCACCATTTCATGTAAAAATGCTTCATCCAGTCGATGCGAGTTAAGACACAACATCAACTGTCCTCCTGGGCTCATCCACTCCGACACACGTCGCAGGATTTTTTTATAATCCCGCTCGGCATTGACACTGCCTTTCTGTAAATTTGGCGGATCGCAGATCAACAGGTCGTACGGCGCATGTTTTTTAATACGCGAAAATGACTTGAAAATATCAACACCCTGAAAAATAACCTTCGAGGTATCCTGACTATTCAGACGATGGTTTTCTCGCCCTCGACTGAGTGATGCCTTGCTGAGATCAACATTCACCACCTGCTTTGCACCACCTGCCATTGCAGCAACCGAGAAAGCACAGGTATAGGCAAAGAGGTTGAGTACATTTTTACCCGTGGCAGTCTCTTTTACCCAATGCCGCGCATTGCGCATATCAAGAAATAGCCCTATATTCTGCGAGCGCCCTAATTGAAGATGAAATTTAAGTCCGCATTCATCGACTACCAGCTCACTGAGCTCTTCACCTGATACGATTTCAATCGGAGCTCTGGCTCGGCAGCGATACTGCACCTGCACGGATGTGCAGCCAGGCAAGTTTCGCTCTAATATCTGCGCCATTGAGAGCAGCCACGCAGCGCTTTCTTCTTTGTAGAGCCTAATCAATGCCGCTGGTGGTAACCAGTCAACCACAACATGCTCAAGCCCTTCATAAGCACTACCGCGGCCATGAAATATCCGACGACATTGCTCAACATCGCCGAATAACTGGTTTTTGAAATCAAAATAATCAATCATGGCGAGATTCTACACTGAAGTGTTAATGAAATTAATTTCATTATTCCTCTTGAATATTATTTCACTCGCCCCTAAATAATAATAATGCGGCAGCCCCCCTCTCCTGCCGCATTTCGGGTTTACATGGACAACGTGCTAGACGCGGCGAGTAACAGGAAATGACGCGATACTGGACAGTACAACGCTCATGGACGTGCATGGTGCAAGGATGCACCACCATTTTTTAAAAGGCTGCTTTATCTGGGTGTCTATTTATAAAGAAACTAAACGCGCTCAGTCTTTAACTGCCTTTCTCATATATTCCGTATGTCGAATGTCCTTCCCTTTCACCAGATAGATAACATATTCACAGATATTCTGCGAGTGATCACCCACTCGTTCTAACGCGCGCACTGACCAGATTACGTCCAGCGATCGTTTAATTGAACGAGGATCTTCCATCATAAACGTCACCATCTTGCGCAAGATGCCATCATACTCATGGTCAATTATATCATCTTGCTGGCTCACCTTAATCGCCGCATCCACATCCATTCGCGCGAAAGAATCTAATGTTTGATGTAACATTTTAGCCACACGTTCACCCAGACTCCGCACCTCATAATACTGTCCCTTAGGACGCTCCATTTCGTTCAGATGAAGCCCCATGCGTGCAATCTTCTCTGCCTGGTCACCAATGCGTTCCAGGTCTGTAATTGTTTTAATCACCGCAATCACCAGTCGCAGATCACTCGCTGCCGGCTGCCGGCGTGCAAGGATTTGTGTACACTCTTCATCAATAGCAACTTCCAGGCCATTTACCTTACGGTCATTTTCGATCACTTCCTGCGCCAGGCGACTATCACCTTCGACTAAAGACTTAACGGCATCAATGACTTGCTGTTCAACCAGGCCGCCCATAATCAGCACCTGATTACGCACATCCTCAAGCTCTTCATTAAACTGACGTGAGATGTGATGACCTATATTCATGTTTTCCATATGATGACCTCTGTAATTATCCGTCAGCTAGCCACTAACCGTAACGCCCTGTAATGTAATCTTCTGTGCGCTTTTCACGTGGATTAGTGAACAGTGTATCAGTATCTGAAAATTCAACCTGATCCCCCATAAACATAAAGGCAGTGTAGTCTGAAACGCGTGCCGCCTGCTGCATATTATGGGTAACGATCACGATAGTGTACTTTTCTTTTAACTCATAGATTAACTCTTCGAGCTTCAATGTCGAGATCGGATCTAGCGCGGATGCTGGTTCATCAAGCAATAATACATGCGGTTCAACCGCAATTGCACGAGCAATCACCAAACGCTGTTGCTGACCACCCGAGAGCCCCATACCACTATCGTTCAAACGATCCTTTACTTCATCCCAAAGGGCGGCACCCTTTAGGGAATGCTCAATCACTTCATCTAGCACACGACGGTCTTTGATTCCCTGTAGACGCAACCCATAAGCAACATTTTCATAAATCGATTTGGGAAATGGGTTCGGTTTCTGAAACACCATGCCAACACGGCGACGCAGATCAACTACATCCACCGCCTTGCCATAGATATTCTCACCATCAATTGAAACTTCACCTTCAACCCGGCAGCTATCAATCAGATCATTCATACGGTTAAAGCAACGTAATAAGGTTGATTTACCACAACCACTAGGCCCGATAAATGCCGTGACACGATTTTTAGGGATCTTCATATCAACGCCATTAAGCGCCTGCTTGTCACCATAAAAAAGCGTCAGTGAATCGACCCTGATCGCTATCTCTTCATTATCTAGACTAAGACCAGCATCACTGCGCCCCAGGGCACTCATGTCGATGGCATGTGTTTTATCTTTATTGTCATTCATGATTCAATTACCTGTGTTCCAGCAAAACTGGACTCACTTATTTATACTGACTGATATTTTTCACGCAGACGGTTTCGTATGTGGATCGCTGCTAAATTAAGTATCACAATCACCAACACTAACAGTAGTGCAGTGGCATACACCAGCGGACGTGCCGCTTCAACATTAGGGCTCTGAAAGCCTACATCATAGATATGAAAACCCAAATGCATAAATTTACGATCTAAATGCAGGAATGGGAAGTTGCCATCCAACGGCATCGACGGTGCCAGTTTCACCACACCCACTAACATCAACGGTGCAACTTCACCCGCCGCACGTGCCACGGCAAGTATCAAACCGGTCATCAATGCAGGGCTTGCCATTGGAATCACAATACGCCACAACGTTTCTGCCTTTGTCGCCCCTAGTGCGAGGCTACCTTCACGTACTGCCAACGGAATGCGTGAAAGCCCCTCTTCTGTCGCCACAATCACCACCGGCAGTGTCAAAATCGCTAACGTTAATGATGACCAGAGGATGCCAGGCGTGCCAAAGGTCGGCGCAGGGCCCGCTTCGGGAAAAAACAGCGCGTCAATATTGCCACCAAGAAAATAAACAAAAAAACCAAGTCCGAATACCCCATAAACAACCGATGGTACACCGGCCAGGTTATTCACGGCAATACGAATCACGCGAGTCACCGGCCCTTGCGTGGCGTATTCACGCAGATAAATTGCTGCCACCACACCAAATGGTGTCACTAGAATCGCCATCAATATAACCATCAACACCGTACCAAAAATCGCAGGAAAGATACCGCCTTCGGTGTTGGCTTCACGCGGTTCATCACTCAGGAACTCCCACACCTTCATAAAGTAGTGCTGTAGCTTATCGCCAACCGTCATCTCATTAGGATAAAAAATACGCACCACTTTAGCCAGATTAACTTCTACCTGACGACCGTCTACAGAAACAGCTGTGAGGCTATCACGGTTCATCTGATCGTATAGATCCATCAGTTTCTTTTGCAGCACTTCGTAACGCTTCTCTTCTTCTGCACGTTCAGCAGCTATCTCCTGTTCATGCTGTGCATCAAATGCGTTATTCAGTTCAAGTTTACGCTGCTTCAAGCGCAGGCGTTCTAACTGATAATTGATCGCACCAATTTCAATTTTTTCAATATGCTTAATTTCATCATGCAGTATCAGGGCGCGCTCAAGGCGAGTTACGAGAGCTGCATGCGCCGCATCACCTTCAGCAATAACATTGCCTGCTTCTTTTACCTCATTAAGAAAACCGTAAAAGTTCCCCCATTCACGCCGTTCGATCGCAATAACCCCTTCAGGGGTCGTACGATTTTTAACCCCAGGTTCAATCACGCTGCGAAAATCAATGCCATAAAGATCACGATTACCAATTTTTAGCAGGTGACGTTCAACATCGCCCTGATGCCCTTCAAGATGAAATCCAGCATCCAATAAGCGTTCTAACGGGACGAGTGATGTTTCTCGCTGCTCACCCATCACGCGAATTTCCGTGCCATCACGTTCGGTATAGTCCATTGCCACCAGGTCAGCGGGCCAAAAATAGCCAAGCCCACGTGCTGCAATCAAGATCAGCAGACCAAATACCATCACCAGACTGATACTGACTGCACTAGCACTCATCCAGACCCACGGCGTACCGCTTCTGAACCAGCCAACTTTTGTATTATTTACAGACATATGCTTTCTATATTACTCAATGGATTACAGCGTGCTGTACTTCTTACGCAGACGCTGCCTAACAATTTCTGCGATAGTATTAAAAAAGAAGGTAAACAGAAACAGTACCAGTGCGGCGAGGAACAATACTCGATAGTGCGTGCTATCCACTTCAGCCTCTGGCATTTCAACCGAGATATTGGCCGATAAGGTTCGCATCCCTTCAAAGATGCTGAAATCCATCACCGCAGTATTACCGGTCGCCATCAAGACAATCATGGTCTCTCCTACTGCGCGCCCCATGCCAATCATCAATGCTGAAAATATACCTGGGCTAGCAGTCAGTAGTACCACAAAGATCATGGTCTGCCACGGGGTTGCACCAAGTGCCAGTGAACCCTGGGAAAGGTGACGAGGCACACCATAAATTGCATCTTCCGCGATTGAAAAAATGGTTGGGATCACGGCAAAGCCCATCGCCAACCCAACAATGATTGAGTTACGCTGATCGAATCCAATCCCCATCTCTTCTGACATCCAGTAGCGCATGTTGCCATCAAACAACATCGCCTCAAGTGTCGGGCTCATCGCCAGGCTACCCCATCCAACAAAGATCACCAGCGGGATTAATAACATCGCCTCCCACCCGTCAGGGATTACATGACGCACACTACGCGGCAACTGGCACCAGCCCCATGCACACAATAAGATTCCGATTGGCATCAATAACAAAATACTAAAAGTACCAGGCAGGTGTGTTTCAATCAATGGAGCCAACCACAGGCCCGCCAGAAAACCGAGAATAACGGTCGGCAACGCTTCCATAATTTCAATGCTTGGTTTAACCACGTTGCGCATTTTAGGCGCCATAAAATAGGCGGTAAAAATTGCGCCAAGAATCGCGAGTGGTGCCGCCAGTAACATCGCATAAAAGGCAGCCTTTAAAGTACCAAACGAAAGTGGTACCAGGCTCAGTTTTGGCTCGTGATCATTCGAAGCCGATGATGACTGCCAGATATAATCAGGTTCTGGATAACTCTCATACCACACCTTGCCCCACAGTGATTTCCATGAGATCTCTGGGTGGTCGTTATGGATATGCCACAACTGAAGCTGTCCACTTTCTTCTTCCGCCAGCATCCAGTTAGCACGGGGTGCAATAGCAAGGTGTTTAATCGGATTAGCTGAAAGTTCAGTGACCGCCAGGTTGCGCTCAGCAGTCGAGTGGTAGATACCAACACGCCCCTGCGAGTCTGCTACCAAAAAACCTTTTCGATCAAACTCTGATGCGATCGAAGTAATCGGGTTTCCGCTCGCTTGCTGGTGATCGAAATCACGAATGCGAATCATCACTTTTTGATCCGTCGCATCCCGCACAGGAAACCACTGAGCCAAGAGGCCATCTTCATAACCAACAATCAGCGAGATAGTACCGGTTAAAAATTCAATCGAACTGACATTCCGCCCATCATCAGAAATATTAATCTGGTAGTGTTTTTCAGGCGACTCTGCATCGCTAATATCAAAATAGGTAAGCGTGTTATTCTGATCCACCACATAGAGATTCTGGTGATCCTGATCCATTAAAATCCTCAGGATTGGGCTGTCTGATAATTCAAGCTCAGTGGTAAACTGCTCAAGCTCAGGTGTATCGTCAAACATCGATTCTTCAGCAATGAATGCACTAAGGAACAATCGCCCATCATCGGTGGCGACCGCAAAGGTCGTTTGCTCTTCGTTACTTTGAAAGGCAATCTGTGTTAAGGCTACCTCATCAGAAATAATTTCAACAGGAGCCTCACCTAGCGGGTATTTAATCTGCGGGGTAATTTGACGTTTATCATTCGGGTAGGTCACTCGGTAAATATGACGTAATACAAGCGCCTGTCCATTGGAGAGACCTAGAGCAATGATTCCCTGGTCCATCTGCCCTTTTGCAAAAGAGGTGATTGAAACCCCTTCAGGAATGGGTAGACGCTCATCAAGGATAAACTTGCCATTGGTTAGATCGAAAAAGACCGCCTTGCCTGAGGTAGTAAAACGCACCCCAATCTCGGCCTGCTCTTCCATCGCCAGGTAGAGTGTTTCATCTTGCGCAGTGCCAGGCACGCCATAGCTTGCCCGCTTTTCAACATCAGCTGACTGAAAAAGCGGCAAGACAACAAACAGCAGATAAAAGAAAATTAATACAATGGCGATGATGACACTAATACCACCCACACCAACCGCATAGCGGGTTAAAGTATCTTTAACCATACGTCGACGACGATGGTTAGCGGATGCTTCGCTGGTAAAAAGCCCAGCCGTCTGATTATCACCTGAGCTATTCATGGCGCAAGGATAAGCGAGTTATATGACAGTTATGTTACAAAATTGCCATATTTAACGCCAAAAGCTATCAATAAAATATCAACTTTTACCGAAATATTAATTTAAGAGCGCCTTATATAACGCACACATAAAAGAAGGCGACCTAAGCCGCCTTCTTAATGTTCCCATTCAACTTCCACTGTCATCTTCAGTCATCCATGTGGCTTCCTTGCCACCATCATCGATACTGGTAACCCTTATCGAGTTACATCCAGTAACCGAGGGAACACCGACAACCTATCCTCATTCACCACAAATAAACAAGCTCGTGATTTGCCATATCTAAACACTATTAAATTAAGCTATAAACACAACTAAATAATATATCTAAATTAATAGCGCTAAATAACAAATAGTTAGGGGGAGTTAAATAATATTAATAAATATTATATGTCGCAGTAGAAAGAATATTTCTTATCTTAATTACCTGAAATATCCTACAAAAAATTCTGTACATTACAAAAAGAAAGGACAATCCAGCTGACACTGAACCGCCCTTCCTTTTGTTTGTGACATCAGCCACTTACTGCCATGTACTATACCATCCCTGACATGCGCTCCTGCGATTTCCACCCCATCCTTGATTGCAATCCTTGCAGAGCATCCATCCTTGCACCCATCCTGGGTATATATTTTGGCGAACATCCTTATCCGTTCCAATTATAGCGTCACCTTTTCCTGGCATATAAGCCATCTCTTCGTAGGATCGAGCTGTTTTTTAGCCAGAAAATAGATTTAATTACAAATCGAAATCAATTAAGTTATTATATATCAATCGCTTGAAATATAATCTAACGCTACCGTAAAGCCCAATTCGCGCGTTCAAGTATACAATCATGACAAATTATTCAGAAAAAACCTACAAAATAACCACCGGAAGCACAAAGGGTATACTCTAAAATAGAGTCAAAAATAATCTAATAACATGGATAAAACTCAACTAGCCAGTGACCCACAACGCAACATCACCGTGACAGCATCAGCTGGCACTGGAAAAACCTATCTGTTAATCACACGATTACTACGATTGTTACTATCAGATGCGCCACCCGAGACAATTCTCGCCATCACCTTTACGCGTAAAGCAGCGACTGAAATGCAACAGCGCATCACTGAGCGCCTGCATGACCTGCTGATACTCACGCCAGATACTCTGAGCATAGCGTTACAGGCAATTGGGGTGACACCCTCGAGTAGCATGTTGCTAAAAGCGCAAACCCTTTACGAGCGTCTACTCCGATGTGAGCAACCGCTGCGCATCACTACCTTTCATGCCTTTTGTCAGGAAATTCTACGACGCTTTCCACTTGAAGCCGATGTCCCACCGGGGTTTGAAATCCTGGATAGCAGCGGGCTGCTAGAAAAACGAGCGCTTGATGCTTTATTCAGTGAAGCCACACAACAGCCTGATGGCAGTACCGCACGAGGACTAGAAATATTGATGAGCCACTGCGGCGGTATTAGCAACACAGAAACGTCACTCAAGCAGTTTCTCCAGCACCGCAGTGACTGGTGGGCATTTACGGACAAACAAGCACAACCACTTGTCCATGCCCAGAAGACCCTCTTATCGCAACTAGGGATTTCAGCAGATAAAAAGGTCTCTCCTGAGGCTAACTTTTTAACTACCTGTCGGCTAACACAGTGCGAGCAATTTTCAATACTGCTAAGTAAACATAAGACCAGAAACAATGCAATTCACGCAGCACTGCTGACGCAAATACTTGAAGACAACACCTTTTCAGCCCATCAGCGTATAACAAAAATTCGTAACGTATTTTTAACCACGACTGGCGAACCCAGAAAGCGCAAGGAGAGTGCGGCTCAAAAAAAATCAATGGGTGCTGAAGAGTCCTTATTCCTGGAGATACATCACACCATTAGCGAAGCACTATTAGCACTACAGGATCAACTCAATCGACACCAGCTTTACCGTGGATCTGCAGCGTGGTACCAGGTAGGCACACGCCTGCTGCATCACTACCAGACAATGAAAGAAGAACAGCGCCTGCTTGATTTTGCAGACCTTGAATGGCGCGCTTACCAACTACTCAACCACCACAATAACGCCCACTGGATTCAATATAAGCTTGACCAGCGCATCAACCATCTGCTCGTTGATGAGTTTCAGGACACCAACCCCACCCAGTGGCGACTACTACTTCCACTCCTGCAAGAACTCGCTAGCGGCGAAAATAGTCGCAATCGCAGCGTATTTCTAGTTGGCGACAGTAAACAGTCAATCTATCGCTTCCGCCGTGCCGACCCGAGACTCTTTGACACCGCACAACAGTGGCTTGGCGAGCATCTCAACGCAGCTACCAGCCCGCTTGATATTTCATGGCGCTCAGCCCCCGCCATTATCGATTTTGTAAACCACATTTTTGACAACACCCCGCTCGGTGAACGTCTAACCGCCTTTCAGAAACATGACACCCATCAAAAACAACTCTGGGGAAAAGTCGAGCTACTGCCACTTATCGATGTCAATCATGATGATGAAACCCCACCGTCGGCCACATTTAGAAACCCATTACATCAACCGCGCGTAACAACCGGCGATACCTGGCAACAGCACTATGACGAGGGCAACCTGATTGCCAGGCGTATTGATACGATGATGAATGATGGGACTGCGATCAAAAAAGGCGATGAATTACACCCGATCAAGCGCAATGATGTGATTATCCTGTTACGCAGCCGCACTCATCTCTCAGCGTACGAAATGGCACTACGCGAACACAACATCGCCTACACCAGCAACACCAGAAGTACCATCCTCGACACGCTCGAAGCGCAGGACATGATTGCGCTACTGAACACACTGATTTCACCACACAACAACCTTGCACTTGCTCAGGTATTACGCTCACCACTCTTTCATTGCAGTGACGAGTCACTAACATTGCTTGCCTCAGTAACAACACAACACCAGGCTTCACCATCATGGTTCTCAGCACTTAATGAATTGCAAAATTCGCTTGAAGATAACAACCGACTCAAACGTGCTCACCAGCTCATCCACCAATGGCAAACATATGCAGGTGAGCTACCGGTTCACGACCTGCTAGACCATATCTATCATGAAGGCGACATTCAATCTCGCTACCACGCAGCCTTCCCTGCCCACTTGCATGCGAGAATCGAAAGTAATCTCACACGCTTTATTGAACTGGCACTCGAAATTGACAGCGGCCGCTACCCTGGCCTGCCACATTTCATCAATCGCCTTAAGCGCCTCAAAGAGTATGCACCAGACAGCATTGATGAACCCGCCTCAAGCAGCAATGATGGTGCCGTTCGCATTATGACAATCCATGCCGCCAAAGGACTTGAGGCACCCGTGGTTTTTATCGCCGACGCAGCACGCACAACGAATAGTAAGCGCGCCCACCAGGCGATTGTGAGCTGGCCATCCGAAGCGCCACACCCAAGCCACTTCTTCCTGTGCGGCGCTAAGAATACGATTGACCGCGATACAGCCGCTCTGCTTGCTGTTGACGACCAGGAAGAGACTCGCGAAGATGCCAATCTGCTTTATGTCGCACTCACTCGCGCCAGACAACACTTGATTATCAGTGGCTGCACGCCTGGAAAAGGTAAGGAAAAAGGCTGGTACGGCGCGATTGCCCATCAACTCATGGAAAAAGAGGCCATTTTGAACAACGCTGGCTTTGAAATGAGCAACGGCACACCTTTAAAAGCACCCGCATTAGAAAAAACTGTCGAGGTACAGATACCATCCACTCACTCAGCCGAGGTTTCTATCGATCCACCTCAACAATCCACAATGGATAGCAATGCTATTAGCCCGAGCAACTTTTCCGTTGCAGATCACACAGGTCATCGAACACACCTTGAAACTACCGCCCTGGATGAAGATGAACATAGCACTCGTGGCGAAATCATCCACCGCATACTAGAGCTCATTACTAATGAAAGTAGACCAGGTCGGCAATTAATCGCACAAGTTATTAACGCAGAGTACGAATATGACATTACACCTGAATTATTGAATAGATGGCTGGATGAGACTTACACCCTGATTCAGTCCCCTCCCCTCCAGTGGCTCTTTGACCCCACGCAATACCATTCAGCTCACAATGAGATGACGATAAACTTTACTAAAGGAAAAAGCAGAATTTCAGGGATTATTGACCGACTAGTCATCAACAACGACAGCGTCATCATTATCGATTACAAAACACATCGTAATGTCAATCCCCGCAACACCCTCTTAATAGCAGAGCATTATCGCGGCCAACTCGACATGTATCAGAATGGTATCAAAGAAATCTGGCCCAACAGGACTATAAAAAAACTACTCATCTTCACCAGTAATGCACACTGCCAGATGCTTTAACCTCAATGGTTTAACCCTGCACGATCTATTCGCCAAAGGCCATCAGTCTGTATAAATCATCCAGAATAACAAGATATTTCAATCTGTAAATGACCACTAACTAGTGCCCATCCAGAAATAGACCCTTTTCAAAAAACCACCCATAAACACATTCGCGATATTACTAATACCTGCATGTATTTCGTATTTTCAATACCTATCTTTGAAAACGGGTTGAATTCTG
>JAKISP010000025.1 GCA_021648525.1 Gammaproteobacteria bacterium | reverse complement strand
GTGGCAGACCATCCTGATACTTAGCGATGGCGACATGAGCCAGCATACCAGGGCTGGCATTGCTTTTAGGGATAGGTTGTGCGGGCAAGGGTGCGGTGATGACCCCTGATTCACACTGCTGGCAGGCGTATTTCTTGCGTACGTTGACGATGACCTGCACCTTGGCGGGAATAATATCTAATTGCTCGCTGGTGACTTCACCGATCTCAACTCGTTGGCAGCCACAACCACACACTTGTTCGGCTTCCGGTATGCGATGTTCGATGCGAATGCGCGGCAAGCTATCGGGCAAGGGTTTGCGGCCTGCCTTCTTTTTTGGGTTATCTTCGATGGTATTTGATTGCGCTTCGCGTGCTGCGGTCTGCTCAACCAGCACCGATTCAGCCACCACCGACAACTCCGCTTCGTTAAACATCTCACGTTGGTCGACTGACTTTTCTGAACTGGCCCCATATTTGTTGGCGCGTCCCAACAGCACATATTCTTCAAGCGCAGCAACGCGTGAAGACAATTTCATGATGATTAATTTTAGTTTTTCTGGGTCAGAGGGAAGTGATTCTAATAGCTGTTTTTTTGTCGCGCGCATGCGCGTATTTTACCATTGAACGGTCAAGCTACCGAACTAAAATGCAATGCTGAATGCGGTGGATGATTAACAATATCAAAGCCATCCAGTAGCCAGTTTAATTCCTGCCCCGTCACGTTCAGGGTCTCACCCGCGCTGGGCCAACGAAAGCGTTGTTTCTCCAGACGCTTATACCAAACGATAAAGCCATTACGTTCCCAACACAGCAGTTTGATCTTATCGCGGCCTCGATTACAAAAGACAAACAGAGCGTCCATGGTCGGCGACAGATCCATCTCCTGCTCAACTAAGATCGACAAACCATTCATCGACTTACGCATATCAACCGGCTCACTGTACAGATAGACCTGAATCTCATTACCGGGACGCAGCATCAACTGACCTCCTGCTGGCAGCGAACAACCACCGATAAAACCTCCGCTAGTGCATTCGTTGGCACCTCAATACGAATACCCATTGATAGCGTCATCATTACCATCGTAGGTCGCGTTAATGTCACTGGCACCAGTTTCTGGGCAGGCTTTTCCAGGCGCTTTAAGCGCGTCCGCCAATAACCAAAATTGGCATAGGAAATATTGTTCTGTTGGCAATAAACCTTCTGCAGAAGCTTACTTTGTTTCCACGCCTGAATGTGTTGCTGCCAGAAGTCTTTTTTCTGTACTGATTTCATATGATTCGCCTTGATGATGTTGAAATCAAGACGATAGCAAGAGGTTGGTGTGGATGTTAGATGGGGTTTGTTGAGCGCTTACGTATGTAAGGTCACGTTCATTGGGACATCTGACGGTGCTTGCTAATGGCGAGAAAAAATCCACTGAGAGCTACCGAGCTTTTTTTATACTAAAAAAAGTTCATGGCGAGTGGAAAATTTTCCGCTTTATGTTTAATTTTTCTAAAAAATAGAGGTCAAAAATTATTTATAAAATGAAACCTTTGCACCAACACCTCGGAACTTCTGGACCGCGCCCAGGAAAAGAGACCGAAGATAATTAAGGTAGCGCTCAACGAAGCGAAAAACCCACTGTTGATATATCTGCCCATTTTTTTATCTGTATAGTACTGAATTCCGGCACACTGTTTTCAGTGTGTTGGCCATTTTCCCCGGTTCCATGCTTATTTTTCGGAACACTCCAGGCTTGAGATGCCTGGGAGCAATGATATTTTTAATTTTTCCACACTTTTACAAATTCAATACCGAGAAATTTGTTCCTTCGATAATATTTTTACACTTTGTATCTATTTTACTATGAGCGGTAGCATTAAGTACCTACTCCGGCAATATCGATAGAAGACACCATATCACTATCGACAAACGTTTTTAGTTCACCATCGCCAACCAGACGTGCTGCTTTCTCAATATCCGGCGAAAAGTAACGATCTTTATCATAAAATGGCACTTCACTACGCAACAATGCCTTCGCTTCTTCTAATGTTGCAGAACTCTTTAACGGCACGAGAAAGTCCAGTCCCTGACTCGCGGCGAGCCATTCGATGGCCAGGATATTAACCGTATTTTCATTCATCTCTTTTAGCCTACGCGCAGCGAAGGTCGCCATCGAAACGTGGTCTTCCTGATTAGCCGATGTTGGCAAACTATCAACACTGGCAGGATGGGCAAGTGTTTTATTTTCACTGGCAAGGGCTGCCGCGGTGACCTGCGCCATCATAAAACCAGAATTAATACCGCCGTTCTCAACTAAAAAAGGCGGCAGACCGCTGAGCCTGGAGTCGATCAACAATGCCATGCGTCGTTCTGACAACGCACCGATCTCAGCGATCGCTAACGCTAAATTATCCGCCGCCATGGCGATCGCTTCAGCATGAAAATTACCACCAGAAAGTATCTCGCCCTCATCCGCAAAAACCAGTGGGTTATCCGAGATACCGTTCGCTTCAGTTAAAATAATCTGTGCCGAATTTCTAATCTGCTGCAGGCAAGCACCCATCACCTGCGGCTGGCAACGCAGTGAATAAGGGTCCTGAACGCGCTCACAATCGCGGTGACTCTCTTCGATCTGTGAATGATTGAGCAGACTCCGATAGGCAACGCCGATGTCGACCACCGACTGATGCCCCTGCGCACGATGCAGCCGCTCATCAAACGGTACACGCGAACCCTTTGCCGCCTCGACCGACATCGCACCAATTACAGTGGCGGATACAAGTAAATTATCAGCATAAAACAGCCCTTCAAGTGCCAGCGCTGTTGAGGCCTGCGTACCGTTCAATAACGCTAATCCCTCTTTGGGTGCCAGCACTACCGGCTGCAGCTCAGCAACCAGTAACGCCTGCGCTGCTGTGATCTGCTTACCGTTATGACGTGCGTATCCCTCTCCCAACAATACCGCACTCATGTGCGCCAGCGGTGCAAGATCGCCCGATGCACCAACTGAACCTTTAATCGGAATACAGGGATAGACCTTATGGTTCAGCAACGCAATCAATGCATTGATCACTTCCAGTCGAATACCAGAAAAGCCTCGCGCTAATGAGCTAACCTTAAGCACCATCATCAATCGTACCGTAGCGTCATCCATAAAACGCCCCACACCCGCAGCATGCGACAAGACGATACTACGCTGTAATGTTTCAAGCTTATCGGCTGGGATTTTTGTATTGGCCAGCAAGCCAAAGCCGGTATTGATACCGTAAACTGTGCGGCCCTGTTTAATCACATCATCGACGATCTCTGCCGCACGATTGATCGCTACCTCATTCTTTTTTGAAAACGAAATGGTTAATGCCTCATCATGCAATAGACGAAGGTCTTCGAAACTTAACTGCCCAGGTTTTATTTCAAAGGTGTTCATACGCCAGTTCCATCCAGACTTAAAAATCTGTCATCCCCGCGCGACCATCGGGAGTCCCTCTGGGACAGGCCGGGATCCAGGCAACCACTGCCCTCGGTTTCACCTGCATTTCTATTCATTACAGCAAGGTCACCGCAATCAAATACAATAAATTTAGTTTGCGCCTGAACCTCCAGGTTCCGGTCTACGCCGGAATAACAAGGATTATTTCTCATCGCCATCATCTACCATCGGCAGGTCTAATCTATTCTCTTTCGCACACTGTCTGGCAATTTCATAACCCGCATCGGCATGTCGCATCACACCTGTCGCAGGATCATTCCACAAAACACGCTCTATCCGTTTAGCTGCTGCATCGCTACCGTCACAGACAATCACTAGCCCCGCGTGCTGGCTAAACCCCATGCCAACTCCACCACCGTGATGAAGACTGACCCAGGTCGCGCCACTGGCAGTACTCAACAGTGCATTCAGCAATGGCCAGTCAGAAACGGCATCGGATCCATCCATCATCGCTTCTGTTTCGCGATTGGGTGACGCAACTGAGCCCGAGTCTAAATGATCTCGCCCGATCACTAACGGTGCCTTTAGTTCACCATTCGCCACCATCTGATTAAATGCAAGCCCGACACGCGCACGATCTTTCAGGCCAATCCAACAGATACGCGCTGGCAAGCCCTGAAACTGAATTCGCTCACGCGCCATATCCAGCCAGCGGTGTAGCTGCGGGTTGTCAGGAATTAGCTCTTTCACTTTCGCATCGGTTTTATAGATATCTTCGGCATCACCAGAAAGCGCCACCCAACGGAATGGGCCGATCCCTTCACAAAAAAGCGGGCGAATATAGGCAGGCACAAAACCGGGAAAGTCGAAGGCGCTTTTTACACCTTCATCAAAGGCCATCTGGCGAATGTTATTGCCGTAATCGAGTGTTGCAGCACCGCGTTGTTGAAGTTGTAACATGGCTGTCACCTGCAGTGCTATCGACTGCTTTGCTGCTTTAACTACAGTTGCCTGGTTTTTTTCGCGCATCTCAATAGCTTTTTTAAACAACCACCCTTTGGGCAGATAACCATTCAATGGATCATGTGCACTGGTCTGATCCGTCACCACATCCGGCGTAATATTACGCGAAACTAATTCAGGAAAAATATCTGCGGCATTGGCCAGCAGACCAACACTGATTGCTTTTTGATTGGCGCAAGCATCGTTAATCATCGTCAATGCTTCATCAAGTGTGGCCGCCTTTTTATCAAGATAACCACTCTTCATTCGAAGGTCGATACGGCTCTCATCAACCTCAACTACCAGCATCGAAAAACCGACCATTGTGGCCGCGAGTGGTTGCGCACCACCCATACCACCCAGTCCTGCAGTCAGAATCCACTTGCCCTCAGCCTTACCACTGAAGTGTTTACTGGCCACGGCACCGAAGGTCTCATAGGTTCCCTGCACGATACCCTGCGAACCGATGTAGATCCATGAACCAGCCGTCATCTGTCCATACATCATCAGGCCCTGTTTATCGAGTTCGTTAAAGTGCTCCCAGGTTGCCCAGTGAGGGACAAGATTGGAATTGGCAATCAATACACGCGGGGCCTCTTCATGCGTGCGAAAAACCCCGACCGGCTTACCGCTCTGCACCAGCAGGGTTTCATCGTTTTCTAAACATTTGAGGGTCTCAATGATCTTGTCATAGCAGTCCCAGTCGCGTGCTGCGCGCCCGATGCCACCGTAAATAATGAGCTGCTCTGGATATTCGGCAACCTCGGCATCAAGGTTGTTCATTAGCATCCGTAGTGGCGCTTCAGTCTGCCAGCTTTTAGCACTCAGTGTGGTGCCAGTAGGAGCTTTGATTTTACGGGATGCATCAAATCGGCTTTTCATCACCAGACACCTCCATCACCATTTTCAATAACTACTATATCGGCCATTACAACAGGCTAACAAATTAATTATCCACCAGGATCACATATCGCACGGCACGCCACATTCGACCACTGCGGCTCAACATCAATACGCAATGCAGAGAGCGTACCGCCCCAGACACAACCGGTATCGAGTCCATACACATTGTCAGGCTGCCGCATGCCCAACGTTGACCAATGACCAAACAATATCTGTTGCTGGTCACACTGAGTCGCGCGTAGTTCAAACCATGGCTGATAACCTGCAGGCTGGTTACCCGGCGCACCTTTCTCTTTAAGTTCGAGTCGCCCCTGCTCATCACAAAAACGCAGGCGGGTAAAACAATTGGTGATAAAACGCAGCCGCTCCCAGCCACTCAGACGATCAGACCACTGAGCGGGTTCATTGCCATACATATGGTTAATAAATTCAGCGTAATCATCACCACGCAACACCTGCTCAACTTCTGCCGCACGGGCCATTGCGTCATCAAGCGACCATTGCGGCAGTAATCCAGCATGCAACATCACATACCCCAATTGCTTATCGCGATGCATTAACGGCTGTTGGCGCAGCCAGTCACACAGTTCATCACGATCTGGCGCATTAAGTATCGCTTCCATCCGGTCTTTTGCGAGTGGCTTGCGTCTACCCTGAACTACCGCGAGCAGATGCAGGTCATGATTACCGAGTACCGTGATGGCCCGACTCCCGAGGCTTTTAACAAAACGCAGCACCTCTAGTGACTTTTCACCGCGATTAACCAGATCCCCGGCAAACCATAAATAATCCTGCGCCTGATCAAACTTTATTTTATTGAGCAGCTCAAGCAACTCGTCGAAACAGCCCTGTACATCACCAATTGCATACGTTGCCATGGTTACTTTCGAAGTCGCCCTTTGCTTTTTAGCTTCGCCCTGGCGGCAACACTGCGACCATCTTCCTCTTCAGGAGAGGTCTGCAGGACAAAAGTTGCAGGGCCATCATTCGTCAACGTCACCTGCATATCAGCACCAAATTTTCCCTTTTGTACATGAGGATGGGCTTTCATCGCCTGCTCATACATATAATCAAATAGCTGCTCCCCATGCTCAGGCAAAGCCGCTTTATCAAAACTGGGACGTAATCCTTTTTTCTGAGTATGCATCGCCGCCAATGTAAATTGCGGTACTAACAGTAGCTCACAACGCGTATCTTTTAACCCCCAGTTCATCTTACCTGATTGGTCGGTTAATACACGGTAGCCCAGCATACGCTTTAATAGTTTATCTACTTCATTTTCAGTATCATGTTTTTCAACGGCAATAAAAACCAGCAAGCCGTAGCCAATCTTCGCAATTGTCTCACCATCCACAACCACACTTGCATGATTAACACGTTGAATCAATCCTATCATAACAATCGCCGCCCCATCGCTGTCGTCGCCTGTACCAATGCGCGCGTTATGCCTTCCTCTGAGGCTGAGTGCCCCGCATCATCGATCACTTTAAGTTCCGCCTCGGGCCAGGCCCGATGCAAAGCCCAGGCGCTTTCCATCGGGCACACGATGTCATACCGCCCCTGTACAATCACCCCATCAATACCCTTCAGACAACTTACATTACGTACAATCTGATTCGGCTCAAGAAAAGAATCATTCATAAAGTAATGATTTTCAATGCGCGCCATGCTCAACGCAGTAAATGGACTGCCGAGGTGGTTGATAACACTTTTCTGTGGGCGCAGTGTCGCTGTTTTTCCCTCCCATATCGACCACGCCCTGGCAGCCGCCATGCGCACCAGTTCATCCTCACTATTCAGGCGTCGGTGATAGGCAGCAACCATATCATCCCGTTCTTCTTCAGGAATAATGCTGACATAGTCTTCCCAGAAATCAGGAAACAGTCGACTTGCTCCACTCTGATAAAACCATTGAATTTCACGTGATCGACATAAAAAGATACCGCGTAAAATTAACCCTTTGACACGTTCTGGGTAGGTCTGCGCATAAACCAGGCTCAAGGTTGAACCCCAGGAGCCACCAAACAATATCCAGCGATCAACAGCTAACTGCTGTCGAATCATTTCAATATCCGCGATCAATGCCTGGGTCGTATTGTTTTCAAGTGATGCATGTGGCGTAGAACGGCCACAACCGCGCTGATCAAATAAGATTATTCGATATAATTCAGGATCAAAAAAACGTCGATGATAATCTTCACAGCCAGCACCCGGTCCGCCATGCACAAACAAAACAGGTATTCCTGAGGGATTGCCACACTCCTCCACATGAATCACGTGGGGTGACTCAACCTTGATGGAATGTTGTACGTATGGCGCTATCTCTGGAAAAAGCAGACTCATTCCCCTACCTCTAATAAGCTATCTAATTATTATATAAATATCATAGGTTGAAACATTTATCGCTACCTAAATACCAGCAATCGATACTGTTAAGAAATAAAGCAATTCCTACAAATAAATACTACTTTAACGACTACCAATTTATTTTTCTGATTGCTAAGTTTTCCCAGTTATCAGGCTCTATTCTGAAGCTGAGAATAATACCACCTCTCCATGTGCATATACACCTCGCTTCATCCACCCCAACTAACTAATTCATTGTAAGTAGTCATCAAGGCTACTTCACTCTGAATATAGCGTTCAAACTGATCATTCATTAAATTTTTTGCACCCATGCTCAATGTGGTTTTATTCGTCAAAATGATACGATTAGCCCCTCACTCCCTTTGCCTTCATAACAAGCCCCCTGTTCGAGCTGAGGTCTCTATTAATAAAAATAAGGTAGGCACAACGAAACATTAGGCTGGTCACTTGAGTGTGGAATATTCAAGCAGCATACAACTGCTCAATGGTGCCATTCGAATCAATCAAAGTGCAATCATTGTAGAAAAAATGGCCTTAAACGATTAGAGACAGCGCAACAAAAGGGCATCACCATACTATTACAGAAGTTTAAAATGGCTGAATTCTCCTGCGAACAATGTCAACACAAGCACAGGAAATTCATCACACACTGACTCGTCAGTAGCCTACAGTTTCTGAGCAACAATCAATGCTTCATCTCGATAGCCCTGCTGAAGTTCACCAACACATCCCTCTTCTCGATAAACCAACACCTGATAATCACTAAATAACTGCAGCAGTTCATTATCTGCCAGACGAAAATCACGGCTACGAGGACCACCTTCATTCACATAAGTTTGTGTAAATGTTTGATAAAAAATCAACCCCAGGGGCTTCAGCGCCCGTTTAATATATGGAACCAATGAGCGATCAAGGAAATAGCTCACGGTTATCACGTCAAATGATGCGGCTGGTGGTGGTTGCCGCACAATATCACGCGCCTCAAAGGTTATTGCCAAATCCTTCATAGCTGGCGATGCCTTCAAACGCTCGATCACCACCTCAGAGATATCCCATGCCGTTGTACACAGGCCATGCTGCGCCAGAAATGCGGCATTGGCGGCCATACCGCAGGCTAGCTCCAGCGCACAACCACCTTTAGGTAATAGATGCTGATTTTCCTGCAATACCCGCACCGCCGAATACTCACCTTCAGCTGCCTTTTGGTAAATTGCATCCCATTTTTTTTGCGTATCACTAATTTCCATCACACCCTCACACCACGCTTAAAACAAACCGCACTATTTTCTCCAAAACGCAGGTGTCAACAACACCAATAGAGTAAAAATCTCGAGTCGGCCAAGTAACATTGCAAAACAGAGCACCCATTTAGCCGTATCATTAATACTGGCATAGTTTAACCCTACATCCCCTAGCCCTGGGCCAAGATTATTCATGCAGGCAGCCACCGCTGAAAACGATGTCACAAAATCAAGCCCCGTCGCGGCCAGCACAACTGACATCACACAAAAGCAAACCACGTAGAGTGAAAAAAACCCCCACACCGCATCAATCACCCGACTCGGCAATGGCTTATTACCCACTTTAACTGCAAACTGTGCATTGGGGTGAATTAGCCGTTTGATTTCACGACCGCCCTGTTTCAACAGCAGCAACACGCGAATCACCTTCAACCCACCGCCCGTCGAGCCGGCACAACCACCAATAAAGCTGGTTAACAATAATAACACCGGTAAAAAAAGTGGCCAGTTATGATATTCAGCAGTGGTAAAGCCTGCTGTCGTACCAATCGAAACCGCCTGGAAAATTCCATGATGCAAAGCGCCACCCGGCGTATCAAAGGTGCCGCTGGCATATAAAAAATAAGAGGTGATCGCTGAAACAACCAATAAAATCATAAAATAAAATCTAAACTCAGGGTCACTCAGATAAGGGCGCAAGCTCAAACCACGCCATGCCAAAAAATGAAGTGCAAAGTTAACCCCCGCTAATAGCATGAAAACGATCGCCACCGACTCAATCAAGGCGCTATTAAAATAACCGATACTCGCATCATGGGTGGAGAAACCACCAATCGCAATGGTTGAAAAGCTATGGGCAATCGCATCAAACGGCGACATCCCCGCCAACCAATATGAGATTGCGCAGGCGACCGTCAATCCTAAATAGATATACCACAGCGCTTTTGCCGTCTCGGTAATGCGCGGCGTTAATTTATTATCTTTCATTGGCCCGGGAGTTTCAGCGCGGTAAAGCTGCATACCACCAATTCCAAGCATCGGCAGAATGGCGACCGCTAATACAATAATACCCATTCCGCCTAGCCACTGTAGTTGCTGCCGATAATAAAGCACCGATAACGGCATCTCATCCAGGCCAAAGATCACCGTTGCACCAGTGGTCGTTAACCCCGAAATCGATTCAAAGACAGCATCGACAAATGAGAGTTTGGCACTGAGTATAAAAGGCAGGGAGCCGGACATCCCCAGCACCACCCAGAACATCACCACCACAATAAAGCCATCACGCAGGCGCAGTTCTTTGCGATGCGAATGCACTGGTAACCAAAAAATTAAACCCGTTATCATGACTAGCGCAAAGGCATAAAGAAAGGCGTGCAACGAGGCCTCATCATAAATCCAGGCCAACACCGCAGGCGGCAGCATAGTTAAACTGAACAGTGCCAGCAGTATACCGATGATGCGTTGTATTGCTTTATATTGCATAAACATCTAAAAACAGGAAAATATTCATCGTGATTAACATAGACCTGTCAACGCGTATTGGTTTACCATCAAAGAAATGTCACACCCACCTGAAAGAGACGCTCAACTTCCGTGATACGCTTCTTATCAATCAAAAACAGGATGACATGATCCTCTGCTTCGATCACCGTGTCATGATGTGCCACCAGCACCTCTTCGCCACGCACAATAATGCTAATACTGGTACCGCGCGGTAATTTGATCTCTCCAACCGATCGCCCCACTACCCTGGATGAATTTTTATCGCCATGCGCAATCGCTTCAATCGCTTCCGCCGCACCGCGGCGCAACGAATGTACCACCACCACATCTCCGCGACGCACATGAGCCAGCAGCCCGCCGATGGTCGCCTGGTGCGGCGATACCGCAATATCAATCTCACCGCTCTCTACCAGGTCAACATAGGCGGCGCGATTGATCAGTGTCATCACCTTTTTGGCGCCGAGTCGTTTCGCTAACATCGCAGAGAGAATGTTGGCCTCGTCATCATTAGTCATCGCACAAAAAATATCGGTGCTCTCAATGTTCTCTTCCAGTAGCAGTTCTTCATCAGCAGCATCACCGAGCAATACCAGTGTTTTATCGAGCTCTTCACAAATTCGCTGGGTGCGCTCAGTGTTGTGATCGATCAACTTAACCTGATAGCGATCTTCCAGTGCTGCGGCTAGTCCTTTACCAATATTACCTCCGCCGACTAAAATAATACGTTTGATTGGTTTATCGAGTTTACGCAGCTCACTCATCACGGCACGAATATCATCTTTCGCTGCAATGAAAAAGACTTCGTCATCGACCTCAATAACGGTATCGCCCTGCGGAATGATCGGCGTACCGCGGCGAAAAATCGCCGCCACACGTGACTTAATCCCCGGCATGTGCTCTTTTAGTTCACGTAATTCATGCCCTACCAGAGGCCCTCCGTAGTAGGCTTTTACCGCTACCAATCGCACCAGGCCATCAGCAAAATCGAGCACCTGTAGTGCTCCAGGGTATTCAATCAACCGCCGAACATGATCAATCACTACTTGCTCTGGACTGATCAGCATATCAATCGGTAGCGCCTCCTGCGTAAAAAGCTGCGAGTAGGCAGTATATTCACGCGCCCGAACCCGCGCAATCTTGGTTGGCGTGTGAAACAGGGTATAGGCGACCTGGCAGGCGACCATATTGGTCTCATCACTATTGGTGACGGCCAGTATCATATCCGCATCTTCAGCGCCCGCACGTCGCAACACATCAGGATGAGAAGCGTGACCGACAACCGTGCGGAGATCAAAACGATCCTGCAGATCATGCAACGCCTTAGCGTCCACATCGACAACCGTTATGTCATTCGCCTCTCTGGCCAGGTTTTCTGCAACTGAAGCGCCAACCTGACCAGCACCAAGCACTATAATTTTCATGACATTACATCCAGAATTGCCATTGGAGGCAGAAAATGATTTAAATCAAACGCTATTTCGCGCATAGGATAACAGAAA
Organism: Gammaproteobacteria bacterium; assembly: GCA_021648525.1. GTDB lineage: Bacteria > Pseudomonadota > Gammaproteobacteria > SZUA-140 > SZUA-140 > SZUA-76. The sequence continues at coordinate 45,261 of JAKISP010000025.1, read as the reverse complement.
AATAGTCGATAACTCATCGCTACTTACCACCTGCCTCTTTCTTTTTATCGATACCCAGCGCACGAAATTTTCGGTAAAGGTGCGTCCTTTCAATCCCGGCCTTACGTGCTACCTGCCCCAGATTCCCCTGCAATGCACGTAGTTGATACTCAAAATAGGCTTTTTCAAACTGCTGACGCGCACCCCGCAGAGGTAAGTCGAATTCAATCGGATATTGAACCTCGTTCTTCTCAAGGGTAATCCCTAACGAGGCCTCTACTTCATCAACATCCACTTCACTATTACCCCCAAAAATCATCAAACGTTGCACCAGGTTTTTTAACTCACGCACGTTTCCTCTCCATGGATAGTTCGTTAAACGTAACACGGCGGCATCACTGAAACGGCGCTTCACCAGATGTTCACTCTGTGCAAACTGCTCAGCATAAAAATCAAGCAGTGCTACCACATCATCGGCGTGATCACGCAACGGCGGGATATCAAGTGGTACCACGTTCAGGTGATAGTAGAGATCTTCTCGGAACTTCCCATCCGCTACCGCCTGCTTTAAATCACGATGGGTGGCCGCAATAATTCTTACATCAAACGCCACTGGCTCAACCCCACCAACACGCAAAAATGACTTATTCTCTAGCGTACTAAAAAGTTTCGCCTGCACGCCTGGCTCCATGTCTCCTATTTCGCTCAGAAACAGCGTGCCGCCATTTGCCTGCTCAATACAACCATAATGGATCGCACCTCCCTCTTCGCTACCAAACAGTTCCGCCGCGGAATTAGTATTGGCCACCGAGGCGACACTCACATCGATGAATGGCTCATTCGCCCGTGAACTGCCCGCATGAAGATAGCGCGCAAACAACTCCTTGCCACTGCCCGCTTCACCGCTAATCAACACCCAGGCACTGTGTTTTGCAATACGCTCCGTGCGCTCACATAACTCGCGAATGATTTTACTATCCCCTACTGGTTTACCCAGCGGCTGCACTTTACGTCGTAAGCCTATATTTTCACGTTGTAGGCGGTCAGCTTCTAGTGCGCGCCCTACCACCAATAAGAGTTTCGCCAGCGACAATGGCTTTTCAATAAAGTCATAGGCCCCAAGGCGCGTCGCTTCAACCGCCGTTTCGACTGTGCCGTGACCTGAAATCATAATCACCGGAATATCTGAGCCACCCTCAGTAGACCATTCTCGTAACAGCGAAATACCATCAATGTCGGGCATCCATACATCAAGTAAGATAAGGTTAGGGCGACGCATACGACGCATCTTACGCGCCTCCTCACCGTTGGCGGCAAGGTTAACCTCATAGCCTTCATCTTCAAGAATATCTTTGACTAGTTCACGAATATCACGCTCATCATCAACCACTAAAATATAGGGTACGCTCATACCTTCTCACCATTTTGTTGTTTAAATGGCGTCACTTCGTCCACCACGATACCCCCTTCATCACGCGTTTCTGTCATCACAGGCGTTGCATCTTCCAGGCTCTTTTGCGCTACAGGCAAACGAACTGTCAGGCAGGCACCATCTTCAATATTTTCTGCCCAGATCACACCACTGTGTTCTTCAACAATTTTCTTCACAATTGCCAATCCCAGGCCACTGCCCTTCGGCTTTGCGGTGACATACGGCTCGAAAATATTTTCCAGAATCGTCGCAGGAATACCAGGCCCGCTATCGGACACCTGTAACTCAACCATCGAAACCCCACGCTCACTAAACGCACGTGTCACCAACTCAATTCTCATTTCACCATTCACCATCGCTTCCAGTGCATTTTTTATCAGGTTATGTAATAGCTGCCGCATGCGGCCAGAATCTACCGCCACCAGCGGCAGGTCGTCTTGCAGATTCATCACAATGATCACACCAAAACGATTATTTCGATAAAGATCTAATACCTCATCGATTAAATGATTAAGCGCCAGCAAACGTAACTCTAATTTTGGAGTCCGCGCATATTCTGAAAAGGCCTGTACCATCTCCTTCATCACCTCAACCTGCTGCACAATCGTATGGGTTGATTTATCCAGCACCACCGCGTCTTCCGGCTTCATCGTCTTTAAATATTTATGGCGCAGCCGTTCAGCAGATAACTGGATGGGGGTCAGTGGGTTTTTAATCTCATGCGCAAGACGACGCGCCACTTCTCCCCATGCCGCATCGCGCTGCGCCTGCACCAGACTGGTGATATCATCAAAGACGATCACATAACCACCCTCATCACCCGGCAACGCCGCGCCACCACACATCAACACCTGACGACCCGTCGCGCCATAAAAAATCACCTCTTCACGCCAGTCACTCTTACCATTTGCATCACTGCTTTGTTCTGCCAGATGAGGGGTGATTGCGTTCGCAAAGTTTTTTAGATATTCATAGCGCTCAACAATTTCATCCAGTTCATAACCAATACACTCTTTTGACTCCACTCCGAGAATATGTCCCGCCGCCACATTCACTGTGTACACCATGCGATTCACATCGAGCGTCAACACCCCCGATGAAAGACGTGCCAGCACCGCCCACAAATAAGCCCGCTCCTGCTCTGCCTGCTGCTGGCTATTACGCACATCTTCCTGCGCCTGGGCAATCTTAAGTGTCATATCATTAAATGACTCCACCAGAAAGCCAAGCTCATCAGAAGAATGCATCGGTAGGCGTTTGGTATAGTCACCAGCTGCCACCGCACGGGTACCAATCGCCAATACCCGAATCGGCGTTACCAGGCGACGCGCAGAGAAAAAAGCGAGCCATACTGCCATCAATACACCCAGTAATAACACCAGCGATAACATCAAAATAAAACTATTTTTTAATGGGCCACGTAGTAGCAAGAGCTGTTGATACTGCATGTAAGCGGATTCAACACTGTTTGCCAGTACGCTGACTCGATCAGAAATAGGATAAAGTGCCTGTAAAAATCGTGTATCCAACAAGGGCGTTGCGGCAGGGAGCTGTATTACCACTCGAACATAGAGTCCACTATCACTTAAAGGATCAAGCGAAACATAGGCAGTGCCACTCTGCCGTACCTGGCGAATCACTGACTCATCTGGCAAATCCGGTACAATATCAGCAGGGTTAATACTGCTCGATGCAACAACATGCCCACCGCCCATAAAGAGTGTTAATTCCGATGCACCATCACCCATTCGCAGTTCATCAAGCAACTGAGGCAATCCAGCCTCAGCGGAAAGCTGCAATTTACTGCGCATCTGCTCGGTGCGCTTCATCAATTCACGTGAACGCGTCTCTAATGAGGCGCGACTTAGCTCCAGTGCATCTTCGAGCGTCCGTTCAACACGCACATCAAACCAGCTATCAATACCACGCTGAATAAAACCAAGAGAGAAGTAATAAACCAGTGACACTGGCGCCAGCGCCAGTAAAACAAACATCAACATCAGGCGTACGGTCAGGCGCGAACCGGTTGCCCGATTGCGATACTGACGTCGTAAGCGTAACAGATTGGAGGTTATCAACATCAATAGTGCAACCAGCCCAAGCAAATTGACCACCAGTAGCAACATATAAAGGCGGCCAAACTGCTCTGAATTCTGCGTTGCGGCACTCATCAAGAAAAGTGACGACAATAACAGGATCGATAGCAACGCTACCGGAAGAGCTCCAAAACCGAGCCGCTTCAGTTTGGTAATATCCACGAATACCACTCACTGCTTAAATGCCAGTCGGCAGAAAAATAGGCGCGCAGACGCAGCGGCGTTGGTAATTCACCCACATCCACCGATGCCCGCATTGAACCAACATACTGACCATCTTTATCTAACAGCTGCTTATCCAGTACCGGAAGATCAACCACTGTCCCCAGCAGCGCAAGCGCCACCTCCAACGTTGGAAAACTATGTTGCGAACCACTATTAAGATTTGTCACCAGGTATTGCCGTGTCAGGGCGTGATATTCAAGTTGATAGCGCTGCACCAATTGAGCAATCTCTTCATCCCAGATCAATTTTCGACTACGATGGAATTCAATATCAAGCGCCACCACGATCGGCACGCCCCGGTGCATCACCTCTAACACCTTGTCACTTAATTCATAATCGATACGCGCACTGAGATAGTAGACCTTATCAACCAGATTGACTTTTACCTCTGAGATATCAAAACGCGTCTCGGCCGAGGCAACATGAGAAAACAGCGACAACAGCACACCTGCAATACCCGGCACCACCTGACGCAATAGTCGGCTAATCATCCCCTGCTGATTCACTGTAGCGCTTAAGTACATTCCCTACCCAATGTTTTTCCGCAGTGGCGCATAGTAAAAACCATCCATGCCACCATCTCCCGGCAGAATCTGCCGCCCCACCGACATAGCTCGCCCCCACGAAGCCAGCACTTTCTGTGCCGTTGCATCATGATGGGTTTCCAGAAATCTTTCAATCTGAAGATGGTTTTCCTGCGGAAAAATAGAGCAGGTAGCATAGAGTAATAGCCCACCGGGTGCCAGCAATGGCCACATCGCGGCAAGGATTTCACCCTGTAACGTCATCAGTGCCTCAATATCTTCTTCACGGCGCAACCATTTGATATCGGGATGACGACGGATCACACCCGATGCTGAACAAGGGGCGTCAAGCAGGATACGATCAAACGGTTTACCATCCCACCACTCATCGGGACGACTGGCATCACCACAAACAACCTTCGCCTGCAATTTAAGACGTGCCAGATTGTCGCGCACACTTTGCAGACGCTGCTCATCAATATCAATCGCCACCACTTCTGTCACCTGCGGCACTTGCTCAAGAATATGACAACACTTACCGCCGGGAGCCGAACAGGCATCAAGCACACGCTGTCCCGGCTGAAGATCCAGCAACCATCCCGCTAGCTGCGCCGCACCATCCTGCACAGAGGTATGCCCGTCGCTAAAACCAGGCAATCGCTCCACATCGACCGACTGTTCCAGCATAACGGCCGACGACACATGTGGCATCGCCGTTGCTGCCATCCCTTCGTCTTGCAGGCGCTGCTGGTACTCATCGCGCGAACCATGCGCTGGATTAATACGTAACACCATCGGTGGATATTGGTTGTTACCTTCAACAATCGACTGCCACTCATCAGGCCAACATGCCTGAATCATCTTTAATAACCACGATGGATGGGCATACTGCCCCGCCGGGGTACTATCCGCCTGCGCTAATAGCTTTTGTTCACCGCGCTGAAAATTTCGCAACACCGCATTGACCAGCCCTTTGGCCCACGATTTGCCTATCGCATTGACCGCTTCAACGGTCTCGGCCACCACCGCGTGTGGCGGGATACGCATATAGATTAATTGATAGAGGCCTAACAGGATCAGACATTCAACATCACGGTCTTTGCGTTTAAGCGGTTTATTTAACAGCTGTTTCGCGACTGCCTCCAGCCGCCCCCCATAACGCATCACGCCGTAACAGAGTTCCTGCGTCAGTGGCCGTTCATTTGGATCGGAAAGCGTTGCCAGCTGTTCAGGCAACGATGCACTGAGTGAACGGCCATCAACCATCACCCGTAACAGCACTTTGACTGCCACCACACGCGCCTTCATCTGTTTTTTCACGTCAGTTGTGACTCACCCAACTGAGCGCTAACCTTAAGCGTACAGGCATTCAAAAAATCACCGCTGCTGACCTGACGCCCCCCCGGCAACTGTACCTGTAACAACCGCAATAATCCGTCACCAGTAGCAATATCAATCCCTGTTTTACTGGCTTCGACTACTGTACCCGGCACTGAATTACTGTCAGCAAAAATCGCGACGGCCTGCCAAATCCGCAGACGTTGTCCATCCGGCAACAGCGTATAGGCCACTGGCCACGGGTTAAAAGCACTGACCTGACGGCGAATTTCCAGCGCAGGACGACTCCAGTCTACCAATGCCTCTTTTTTATCGATCTTGCTGGCATAACACGATAGTGCATCATCTTGTGCCTCGGCACTCACGGTGCCATCGCTGAGTTTCACCAATGTACTCAATACTGCCTCAGCACCCAGTGTGGCAAGGCGATCATGCAATTGGCCGCCACTCTCATCCTCAGTGATTTTACAGCTGCGTTTTTCTAGCATCGCACCAGTATCAAGCCCTTTATCCATCTGAATAATCGTCACACCACTTTCAGTGTCGCCGGCGATGATGGCGCGCTGAATCGGTGCTGCACCGCGCCAGCGTGGTAACAATGACGCATGAATATTGATGCAACCAAAACGCGGCGCCTGCAGCACCTCAACCGGTAGTATCAAGCCGTAAGCGACCACCACCATCACATCCGTGCCATGAGCCTCCAGTTCTGCCTGCACATCAGCATCGCGCAACGTCAATGGCTGGTAGACCGGCACATCGTTATCTAATGCTGCCTGCTTCACTGGTCCAGCGGTCAGCTTACGGCCTCGGCCAGCAGGACGATCAGGCTGAGTATAGACCGCACAAACCTCATGCTCAGACGCCAGCAGCGCATGCAGTGCCACCGCCGCAAACGCTGGGGTACCGGCAAAAATAATTTTCAGTGGTTTCAAACTGCCTTCTCCATCAACCACGCGGGCTGATCAACTTACCTGATTACATCGAAAAGCGACGCTGCTTTTCCATCTTCTTCTGAATGCGTTTACGCTTGATCTCACTGAGATAGTCTACAAACATCCTGCCGTCAAGGTGATCGGTTTCATGCTGAATACAGACCGATAACAACCCCTCTGCCTCCAGCTCTATCGATTTCCCATCACGATCCAGCGCCTTCACCCTGATCTGGTCCGCACGCTCCACGTTTTCATGAAACCCCGGCACAGAGAGACATCCTTCTTCCATCACCTCTTTGCCTTCATGCGAAATAATTTCAGGATTAATCAAACAGACCGGCGCATCCCCTTTGGGCGAGACATCAACAGTGATAATCCGCTTTGTCACATCCACCTGAGGTGCCGCCAAACCAATACCTGGTGCGGCATACATGGTCTCCAGCATATCATCCAGCAGCTGGCGAATTTCATCATCCACCACCTCAACCGGCGTAGAAATCAGCCGCAAACGTGGATCGGGATAACGTAAAATGTGAAGAAGTGCCATGAACTGTCCGCTAACCTGTTAAATATCATTAATTTTAAAGTGATCGAAGGGCGTGATGATACAGAATTTTACCCCATTCACGCTATATATTGGCGTGTATTAAGGTTTCCGCTAAACTCGGTCGAAAACAGGGTGTTGCCATGATGATAGTCATTGATAATGAAAGAGGCGTTCATGTTTAAAGGATATATCTTACCCAGCCTGTTAGCGCTCACGCTGCTGATGCCATCGTCAGCGACGATCGCAGACACTGTCACTATCAAGGAAGGGCACCCAGACCGACATACCGTGGTCAAAGGGGACACGCTATGGGACATATCAGCAAAATTCCTGCGGGACCCATGGCTGTGGCCAGAGATCTGGGATGTCAATCCTGAATTAGGAAATCCCCACCTGATCTACCCTGGCGATGTTATTTTTCTCAGCTATGTCGATGGCCAGCCTGTGCTAAAAGTGAATCGCGATGAAACCAGAACTACGGGCGATTCAAACACGGTAATCCTCTCGCCGTTTCCACGCATCTCCAAACTGGATCACGCCATTCCAATGATTCCGTATGATGCAATACATCAATTTCTTGATCACCCCTTCATCATGACGCCCGACGAGGTTGAACATGCCGCCTATATCGCCGCCAGTGAAGAGGGACGACTCATCAGTGGCAATGATCATAAAATCTATGTACGAGGCCTTCCCAATACCTACTCTGAATTTGACATCATTCGCCCAGGCACCCCTTACTACAACAATCCAAAACGCAAAAAAGATATTCTTGGTTATGAAGCAGTCAAACTCGCTACCGCCAGAGTCGAGGCATTTGGTGACCCTGCCACACTGCGAATTAAACATTCGGCCAAAGAAGTCCTTGTCGGCGACCGTCTGGTACCTAGCCGACAGCAGGCCATCAGCCAGAATTTCAACCCTAAAGCACCCAGCAAACAAGTGAGTGGACAAATTATCTCGGTACCCGCCGGTATCACACGCGTCTCACAATTTCAGATTGCCGTGGTCAATATTGGCACTGTGGATGGACTAAAAACGGGCAATATCCTCGCTGTCTTCCAGCAAGGCCGACAGGTACGTGATCCAGAGACACGCAAAATGATTCAGCTACCCGACGAACGAGCGGGAATCATGATGATCGTACGCGCACTGAATCGCTTCAGCTACGCGCTGATCATGGAAGCATCGCGCGACATTCGCCTCTATGATATGGTGAGAAATCCATAACTCACCACCAGGTGGGTTAAACCATATAAAGTTTAGAGGGGAACAGCGCAAACACGGCATCACTCGTGTCCTGCATCTGTTTCAAACGATGAAGCCAGAAAAAGGAATTTCTGTTTCAGAAGATGAGCTTGCCTACTGGCTGGCTCTACTTCTCACCCCCGGTATCGGCACTCGCCGCTTTCAAGCCCTGCTAAACTATATTGGCTCTCCACGGGAAATTCTTAATACAAACCCTAAAAAACTTATTGATAAAAAGGTCATCCCAAAAAACGTCGCATCGCATTTATCAACGCCGGACTGGCCTCAGGTCGAAAAACATCTCCACTGGCAACAGCAGCCTGGCAACCACATCGTTACCTGCACCGACCCGCTATACCCCGCTTTATTAAAAGAAATAATCGATCCTCCACCTCTGCTATTTATTCAAGGCAATGTCGCAGCACTCTCTCGACAACAGATTGCCATCGTCGGTAGCCGCAACCCCACCCCCGACGGCACTGAAAACACCTTCGCCTTTGCTCGCGACCTCGCTCGTCACGGCTACGCTATCACCAGCGGTCTGGCATTAGGAGTCGATACAGCCTCTCACAAAGGCGCACTCACGAACGATGGCACTACCATCGCGGTAATGGGCACTGGCCCCGACCATCGATACCCTAAAAGCAACCGCCTGCTAGCGGAGAAGATCCTCCAAAATGGTGCGCTTGTGACAGAGTTCCCCCTCGGCACGCCACCACTCGCTGAAAATTTTCCGCGCCGCAACCGAATTATCAGCGGCATAAGCCTCGGGGTACTGGTAACAGAAGCCGCCCTGCGTAGCGGCTCTTTAATCACGGCTCGAAGCGCCCTGGAGCAGGGGCGAGAGGTCTTTACAATCCCCGGATCAATCCATAATCCGCTCGCACGCGGGTGCCACTCGCTACTGCGGGATGGCGCTAAACTCGTTGAAAATACTCAAGATATCATCGAAGAACTCGGTGCACTAGGCAGTATCATACCCACCCCGGAACAGCCTTCAACCCTGCCGCTTTTTTCCCGGCCCTTAGACCCCAATGAACAGAAGGTTTTAAGCCATCTCGGCTTTGATCCTGGCTCCATCGATACCCTGGTAGAACGCACCGAATTGACTGCAGAGGAACTTTCCGCCATCCTTCTAGTCCTTGAACTACATAACTATGTAAAAACGACCCCCGGCGGCCACTATGTGCGTAGCGGGACGAACATTGGGAACTAAGGGCTACTTGATGAAAGAAAACATGCTGGACGTGCTGATGTACCTCTTCGAGCACTATATAAATGAAGAGTCAGAAGTCAGCCCAGACCATGATTCATTAAAAATTCGCCTCGAAGAGGCCGGCTTCTCTCAAAGCGAGATAGGTAAGGCCTTTCGCTGGCTTGAAGATCTCTCTGATCAGCGCGAAGCAGGCGCCCTTGGACAGAAAGAGATCCTCTCTACTCCAGGCACCATGCGCATCTACAGCGCCAGCGAACTTGAGCGGCTCGAAACCGAAAGCCGCGGTTTTTTACTTTTCCTTGAACAGACCAGTGTATTGACTCCAATCACCCGCGAACTGATTATAGATCGCGCGCTAGCCCTCGAAACCAGTAGCATCGACATTGACGATATGAAATGGATCGTTTTAATGGTGCTCTTCAACCAGCCAGGCCAGGAAGCCGCCTATAGCTGGGTGGAAGATATTGTTTTCGACGGCATGGAAACCACACTCCACTAAAGTCCGACTTAATCACACAGCGAAACATGCCGCTAACCGGATAATATGTAATCCGGCGTGATCAGCCCGGTTTTTTACCGACCAATCAACCTAATAACGTACGGCACCTGAATGAGCAAAAACCTTGTCATCGTAGAATCACCGGCAAAGTCAAAGACGCTTAAAAAATATTTAGGCAAGGATTTTGAAATCCTCGCCTCATATGGCCATGTGCGTGACTTGCTACCGAAAGAGGGTGCTGTCGACCCTGAAAATGACTTTGCGATGAAATATCAACTCATCGAAAAGAATGCCAAACATACCGATGCCATCGTCAAGGCACTGAAAAAGGCTGAAAACCTCTATCTCGCAACCGATCCGGACAGGGAAGGTGAGGCAATTTCATGGCACCTGCTGGAAATCCTGAAAAAGAAAAAAGCATTCAAAGGCATCAACGTTTATCGTATCGCCTTTAATGAGATCACCAAAAAGGCGGTCAACGATGCGGTCGCCAACCCTCGCGAACTTTCGATTGACATGGTCAATGCGCAACAGGCACGTCGCGCGCTTGATTATCTGGTAGGTTTTAATCTTTCACCATTACTGTGGAAAAAAATTCGTCGCGGACTATCCGCCGGACGCGTACAGAGCCCCGCACTGCGCATGATTGCAGAACGCGAAGATGAGATCGAGCGCTTTGAGAAACGCGAATACTGGACCATGGAATCCGACCTCCAAACCAGTAACAAAAAGAAAAAAGAGTTCTTCAGCGCTAAACTGACCCACTATAAAGGTGAGAAGCTAGAGCAGTTCAGCATCACCGATGAAAAAACCGCCGCCAAAGCACATAAGGCGATCGACAAAGCGGCCGCGGGCAAATTGACCGTTGAGAAGGTCGAAAAGAAGCAGCGTCGTCGCAACCCGGCCGCACCGTTCACCACCTCGACTCTGCAACAGGAGGCGTCGCGTAAAATCGGCTTCACTGCGCAGCGCACGATGCGCACCGCGCAGCAGCTCTATGAAGGTATCGATATTGGTAATGAAGCGATCGGCCTGATCAGCTACATGCGTACCGATTCGGTCAACCTCGCGAATGAGGCGGTTGAGCAACTGCGTGAATTGATCACGGAGCGCTACGGCAAAGAAAATCTGCCAGATGAACCGAAAACCTACAAAACAAAGTCCAAAAATGCACAGGAAGCGCATGAGGCGATTCGACCCACCGTGGTCTCGCTTGATCCTGAATCGATCAAAGATAAACTGAGTGCAGATCAATACAAGCTCTACAGCCTGATCTGGAAGCGTACCGTTGCCTGTCAGATGGTTCACGCCACTATTAATATGGTCGGCATCGATCTCAACGCGGGCAAAGGCAACACTTTCCGCGCCACTGGTTCGACCATCGTCAAACCCGGCTTTATGGCGGTCTACCAGGAAGGGCAGGATGATAAAAAAGAAAAAGAAAACGATGATGAAAAACTGCTGCCACCGCTAAAAGAGGGCGATGAAGTCAAACTGCTTGAGCTTCGCCCCGAGCAGCATTTCACTGAACCACCTCCGCGCTACACTGAAGCGAGTCTGGTGAAAACGCTTGAAGAACACGGCATCGGTCGACCATCGACCTACGCGAGCATCATCTCAACGCTACAGGCGCGCGACTATGTTGAGCTGGAGAAGAAGCGCTTTAAGCCAACCGACGTAGGCCGGGTGGTCAATAAATTTCTGACCGAGCACTTTACCCAATACGTCGATTACAATTTTACCGCGAACCTCGAAGATGAACTCGATGCGATCTCACGCGGCGAAAAAGAATGGATTCCGCTGTTGAAGGACTTCTGGACCCCCTTCAAGGCACTGGTGGTCGACAAAGAGGCCAGCGTACAGCGCAAAGACGTCACCCAGGAAGCGATGGATGAAAAATGCCCTAAATGTGAACAGCCTCTCTCGATCCGTCTTGGACGACGTGGCCGCTTTATCGGCTGCACCGCCTTCCCCGAATGCGACTACACCCGCAACCTCGGCGACGATGGCGAAAGCACTGAGCCTGAGAAGGTCGAAGGGCGTAACTGCCCGGATTGTGAATCGGATCTCATCATCCGCCATGGGCGCTACGGCAAATTTATCGGTTGCAGCAACTACCCCAAGTGCAAACATATCGAACCGATCGAGCAACCGGCCGACACCGAGGTGGAATGCCCCGAATGTAAAAAAGGGACGATCTTGCAACGCAAGTCGCGCTACGGAAAAATTTTCTTCTCCTGTAGTGGTTACCCCGATTGCAGTTACGCCATCTGGAACAGGCCGATTGCACGGCCTTGCCCCGATTGTGACTGGCCAATCCTGTCGCTTAAGACCACCAAGCGCAAAGGGACTGAGCTGGTGTGTCCGCAGAAAGAGTGCGGTTACGCAGCGCCTGCCGATGAAGAAGGCAACCCGACTGAAGAGTCTTAGCAGCGTATGCAAGGTGCGTAAAATCATCATGACACATGGCTATCGACAGGAAAAAGAACTTGGCATCGCCCTCGGGGTTATCGTTGCCGCCATTGGCCTGTGGCCGTTAAACGGAGGGGAGATGCCGCACTGGGGGTTATTGCTGATCGCCACCGTTGCCATCGTATCTGCGATATTCAAACCACAAATATTTAGCCCCATGCTCAAGGTCTGGCTGCCACTCGGCCATCTGCTGGGAAAACTCAACAACGGGTTGCTACTGGTGGTGATCTTTTTTCTACTGATCACGCCGATGGCACTGCTATTCCGCCTACTACATCGCGATGCATTGAAACTGCAACATGACGCCTGTGATAGCGCCTGGGTGGTACGCAACGAGGTTATCACCCCGCAGTCATTGCGGAATCAGTATTAATGGCGTTTCTTTGTGAATTATGGGGCTTTATGAGGGCTCGCAAGAAATTCTGGTTACTGCCAGTGATCCTCGTACTGTTACTACTGGGTGGGATGATTGTCTTTGTGCAGGGCAGCGCGCTCGCCCCTTTCATCTATACGGTTTTTTGAGGTGTGGATACTAGGCATCTCTGCCTATTATCACGATAGTGCTGCCGCTCTAATCAACGATGGCAAGGTCGTCGCCGCCGCGCAGGAAGAGCGCTTCTGTCGTCAAAAACACTATGCAGGTTTTCCGCTACAGGCAGCTCAATATTGTCTTGCAGAGGCGGGGATCTCGCTTGATGAGATCGACAACGTCGTCTTTTATGATAAACCCTTCCTGAAATTCGAACGCCTGCTGGAGACCTACCACGCATTCGCGCCAATGGGCTTTCGCTCATTTATGACAGCCATGCCCATCTGGCTGAAAGAAAAACTATTCCAGAAGCGGCTGCTAGTACGTGAACTGCAAACATTAGCACCGCAATTTTCAGCGGAAAAGCTGCTATTCTCAGAGCACCATCTGTCGCACGCCGCATCAGCGTTTTACCCGTCTCCGTTTAACAGGGCGCTGATCCTGATCATGGATGGTGTCGGTGAATGGGCAACAACATCGGTCATGCTCGGCGAAGGGAATACTATCCAGCCGCTCAAGGAGATCCACTTCCCTCATTCCCTGGGGCTGCTCTATTCGGCTTTCACCTACTTCACCGGCTTCAAGGTCAATTCAGGGGAATATAAATTGATGGGGCTTGCCCCCTATGGAAAACCTGTTTACGCCGACCTGATCCGCAAACACCTGATTGATATCCATGATGATGGCTCGTTTCATCTCAACATGCGCTATTTCAATTATTGCACCGGACTCACCATGACCAGCCGTCACTTCGAGCGCCTCTTCGGACGCGGCCCACGCGCGCCCGAATCCGAGATCACACAGATGGATATGAATCTGGCACGATCAATCCAGGTGGTTACAGAAGAGGTAATCTTAAAACTAGCTGCTGCGCTCAGACAAGAGTACGGTATCGAGCACCTCTGCATGGCAGGGGGTGTTGCACTAAACAGTGTTGCTAACGGCAAATTATTACAGTCAAAAATATTTGATAACATCTGGATTCAGCCCGCGGCAGGGGATGCTGGTGGCGCCATCGGTGCAGCCCTCACTGGCTATCACCTGCACCACCAGAAACCCCGTACAACGACTCATGCAGCCCTTGGTGGCGATAGCATGCAGGGTAGTTTTCTTGGCCCATCATTCGATAATACCGATATCATGCAGCGGCTCGACAAACTCGGTGCGCAATATCAAGCACTCGATGAGCAGAGCATGATTGAGCATGCCGCGCAGGCACTGGCGGATGGCAAGGTTATTGGCTGGTTTCAGGGACGAATGGAATTCGGCCCGCGCGCACTTGGGGCACGCAGTATCCTCGCTGACCCACGCTCAGCGCAGACCCAGGCAGTGATGAATCTCAAGATCAAGTTTCGCGAATCGTTCCGACCGTTTGCGCCATCAGTGCTTGCGGAAGATGCCTCGGAGTATTTCGAGCTGGCGGGTGATAGCCCCTATATGCTGCTGGTCGCGCCAGTGTGCCAGTCGCGATGGCGTCAACTCACCACTGAAGAGCGCTCGGTAGCAGGACTAGCGCGGGTCAATCTCGCAAGGTCGGATATCCCTGCAGTAACCCATGTGGATCACTCCGCACGTATCCAAACAGTCGATGCTGCAACAAACCCACGCTACCATCGTCTCATTCAGCATTTCAAACAACTAACCGGCTATGGCATAGTAGTGAACACATCGTTCAATGTGCGCGGAGAACCGATCGTCTGCACACCAGAAGAGGCATACCACTGCTTTCAGAAAACAGCGATGGATGAACTCTATATCGGGGAAGTTCGGCTGCTTAAACCCAAATGACTTTTTAACACCAAATTTGTAACGCTGTTTCCCCTGAGATCAAAAACCGGGTTAACACACTCTTCATCGCCAGCCGCCCCAACCACCACCACCCCAACCACCACCCCAACCACCACCACTCCCATCACCATTTGTACAGGCTCCATTGCCGCTCCAATTGACGTTTTGCGAAACGTCACAGAAAGAGACCCAGTCAGTGTTGAGCGGATTATAGGCGGGGTTTGCATTATCTGCCGAGTCGATATAGTTATAGGTACCCCCACTGCCACCCGTACCACTCCCAGGCGTATAGGTAAAACCACCTGCGGTGAACTCACGAATTTCCGTCATGGTGCTTGTATATTCTGGATTTGGAATGTCGACATTATAATCACCCGCAGTCTCATATTTGAGCGGGTCTGTTAGTGTAAGAATATTGTCAAAATCCGCATTTTCATCAACCGGTGTTATATCCGTATAGAGCGAGTTGCTCATGTCGATGACAGTGAGGGCCTCAAAGCCATCCACCCCCCCATTGGTATGAATCAGCTTTGGTTTGTAAAGAAAGCGGTCCTTGATGAAATCAATGCTAAAGCTGGGGCTGGCACTATCTTTGACTAACTGGCGCATAATGATGCTGTTGGGATTGGCTGAGCCAGTGCCGGTCAAACTGGAGTCTGCACTATACGGCTGGTCAATAGCGGCCGCACCGTTACCAGCCTGCCCCAGAGAGAATGAAGCACTGATGTTACCACTGCCAAAAACGCCAAAAATACCATTATCCCATTGATTACTATTAGCATTTGCCTTAATGAAATACTCTAACACCATATCATCGGTGGTATAGTCACCGACAATCACGTGGAAATAACGCTGTCCGTCACTGCTATCAAACAGCTCTTCCTGAAAAAAGGCGCTGCCGTCATCATGTTCTGCAGCAAGCCCAGAAAAATCGTTAAACCCAAAGTCGCCGCCGGCACAGCCTGAATTCGCAATGTACGACATATTGCAGGCCGTATATGAAGTTGCAGAAAAACGGCCACCATTATTGATGCGCGACACGCCCCCGCCGACTTCATCATTCTGCCAGTCAAGGGTAAAATCTGCGCCTGTCGAGATACCTGCAGAGAACAGCAATAACATCACGGCCGCCGTGATATTTTGCATAACCGCTTTTGCCCAGCAGGGGAATTGTAAATATCGCTGAATCTGTCTCATAAACAGTGTATCGGCAACTTCACAAAAAATATTAAAATATATGCTTATTTTATACCTTTAAGGTATAGCCCCATATACAGCCCTCTGCTCACCTGCATTTTCTCTCTGATGTGATTAATTTATCAAAATCAATGGATGCCTGAATAGTGGCAATGGTTTTGACAGCAGGACTCTACAAGGGATTATTGTGATGGTGCTATTGCCGGTGGTTAAGGCTGATAAGCTGCAATCGATCTTGCTATCATGCAGAACCGCCAGTATTCTAGCCACATATGGTGATGCAAAAAGCGCTCAGCAAAAAAAAACGATCTCTCTTTCTGCTGTTAACGCTGTTCTTTCCACTGCTTTTCTTTGTATTGCTGGAGGGCGGCCTGCGTTTTTTCGACTACGGTGATAATCTAAACCTGTTTGTTCCGACACCGGATAACTTCGCGGACACGGAATACCTGGCCATCAACCAGGGTATTGCCAAACGCTATTTTACTCAAGTGAGTCGGACTCCCCTCCCTGTCAACACCTTCTTCCTGAAAAACAAGCCTGCAAACGGTTATCGTATCTTCATGCTGGGTGGTTCAACGGTCGCTGGGTGGCCCTATTCAAACAATGTACTATCGTCTCGCCTGCTCAACCAACGTCTCACAGATACTTTTCCCGGTAAACAGATTGAAGTCGTCAACACCGGCATCGCCGCATTAAATAGCCACAGCCTGCTTGATTTTATGGATGAAGTCCTTGAACAGAAACCCGATGCCATTCTGATTTATTCTGGGCATAACGAGTTTTACGGTGCGCTAGGAGCAGCCTCAACAGAGTCACTGGGGTCGTCACGCTGGATAATAAAAAGCTATCTGGCGGCGTTAAATTTCAAGGCAGTGCAATGGATTCGGGATGTCACTAGCGATTTCCAGCGCTGGCTCGCCACATTACGCTCGGCAGCGCCCGCACATAGCGAGTACGTTACCCTGATGGGAGAGATGATTGGCGAGCAAAATGTGGTCTACAATAGTGCAACGTATCGTCGTGCCAAACAACACTATCAGCAAAACCTGGAAGAGATTTTCGAACGGGCACATGCCGCGAATGTGCCCGTTATTATCAGTGAGCTCGTAAGTAACGTGCGTGACCACGCACCGTTTGTTTCAGTCGCCACCGATCGCTACCCGCCTGCCGATATTATTTTTCAGCAGGCACAGGTGCTTGAGGCAGAAGGTCAATATGCGCAGGCACGCGCAGCCTACTATCGCGCGAAAGACCTGGATGCGCTGCGGTTTCGCGCCCCGCAAGCGTTTAACAAAATCATTCGGGAAACCGCTGCTAAATTTAATGTGCCAGTGGTGCCGATGCAATCCTATTTTGAAAAGGCATCACCGAACGGCCTGATTGGCGCCAGCTTAATGCTGGAACATCTGCATCCTACCGTAGAGGGCTACGCGTTAATTGCCAACGCGTTCTTTGACAGCATGCAGCAACACCGATTGATCACTGCAGAGTGGCCGACAGAAAGAATAAAACCGCCTGCATACTATGCGAAAAACTGGCCGGTTACCGACCTCGACCGTGCCATCGGGATGTTGCGCACCATGAAGCTAATGGATCATTGGCCATTCACCCCGCCATCAGAATCAGGCAGTGGTTTCGATAATTTCCAGCCAGCCACCTATGCGGAAGAGGTTGCCTACCAGCTAGAAAAAAACGAGCTGAACTTTGTGCAGGCACATAGCGAAATGGCACAACATTACCAACTAGCAGGCGAACATGGGCTGGCATTTCGCGAATATCAGGCGCTGATTAAAGCCGCCCCCTATTACGCCAGTTACTATCTTCTAGCCGCCAAAAACCGCATGGAACAAGCACTGTTCGAGCCGGCACTGGTACTTATCAAGCAGTCGTTAAAGTTAAAAAACAGCGGTCTCGGTAACAAGTGGGCTGGACAGATCATGATGCACTATCGTAGATTCGATGATGCAGTATCATATTTTAAGAAAGCGGAAAAACAACTACCAAAAGACGCCCACCTGGTCTATTTGCTCGGTAGCGCCTATGCGCTCAGCGGTCATAAACAACTCGCCCATGAAACCCTGATAAGCCTGCAAACCATTCAACACGACTTCGCTGGGATACCCCGGCTCGAAAAGTTCATTAACAATCTGGAGTAACTTTTCTGAGCGCAATCCAGAGGGCACCTACATCGCGGCATCAACCCCCCTACGATCCAGGTGCGGCGCAAACATCTCAATAAAGGCATAGTGAAAACCGCGCAGATAGCTGCCACGACGAATCCCGATATGAGTGGTGCTCGCCTCAAACAGATGTGCTGCATCCACCACCCCCAGCGCACTATCACGTTCAGGATCATAGGCCATTGAGGCCAACAGCCCTATGCCTAACCCTAATTTCACATAGGTCTTAATCACATCCGCATCAAGTGCGGTCAACACCATATTGGGCCTTAACCCCGCATCCTCAAATGCCCGATTAATCTTGCTTCGACCTGCATAGGCAAAATCATAAGTCACAATCGGATAACTGGCGATTGCCGCCAGCGTCAACGGCGCCGTTGCCAGAATGGGGTGCCCAAGGGGCGCAATCACACTGCGGTTCCACTGAAAACAGGGCATCATCGCCAGCTCTTCATCGAGATCGATCCCTTCGGTGGCGATTGCGATGTCTGCCACGCCCGATGCCGCAAGCTGCGCGATCTGCGTCGGACTGCCTTGATGCAGGTGCAAGCGCACATTGGGGTATAACTCGGTAAAACGTTTGATCACCGGCGGCAGCGCATAACAGGCCTGGGTGTGAGTCGTCGCGATCGAAAGGCTACCACTCGCCTCATGGGTAAATTCAAAACCCACCTGCTTGATATGCTCCAGTTCGCGCAGCACCCGCTCGGCCATTGCCAGTACCGCCCGCCCCGGCTGAGTCACGCCGACCAGCCGCTTACCGTTGCGCTCAAAAATCTGCACATTCAGCTCCTCTTCAAGCTGGCGAATCTGATGACTCACCCCCGGCTGGGCAGTGTGCAGCACCTCAGCGGCGTTTGAGATGTTGAGACCACAACGCTCAACCTCACGGATATATCGCAATTGCTGAAAATTCATGATCGCTCCTCATCACCCATTGGCGAACATTCTATATAACTAAAAATTCTATAGATAGCACTATTTGTTATTATTGATACTATTGAATTATGCTAGAATCACCTCCTCTGCTAATACAGCTCAACATAAAGACACCTTAAAAATCACCTGGTTACACCGCAGGCACCGGACGAACTACAGTGGAATTAATCTATATCATCTCGGGATTCGCCGTTGGCGTGCTCGTCGGTCTTACTGGCGTGGGCGGCGGCTCACTGATGACCCCCCTGATGATCTTTGCCTTTAACGTACAACCCATCGTTGCCGTTGGCACTGACCTGCTATTTGCCGCCATCACCAAAACCGGTGGCATCATCTCGCACAACCGCCGTGGCACCATCTGCTGGAATATCGTTGGCTGGATGGCACTTGGCAGCCTGCCGACCGCCATCCTGACTGTTTATGCGCTAGATAACGTACTCACTCATTCACCTGACTTCCAGATCGATACACTGGTCAACACCTCGTTGGGCGTCGCACTGATCTTAACCGCCTTCGCCCTTTATCTCAAAAACACCATCCAGCACTCTGGTGAAGGGATTAAAAAACTACTACCAAACTGGAAACAATGGCGCACACCCGTTACCATATTGGCTGGCGTGCTATTAGGCGTGCTGGTACCCATCACCTCCATCGGTGCAGGTGCATTTGGTGCAGCGATACTGCTATTTTTGTATCCATCACTGCCCACCATGCGCGTTGTTGGCACCGACCTGGCTCACGCTGTCCCCCTGACTGCCGTTGCAGGCATGGGACATATGCAGATGGGCACCGTTGATTACACGCTGCTGGCCTATTTACTCGCTGGCTCACTGCCCGGTATCTTTGTCGGTAGCCATATGAGCACCGTTGTTCCGGAAAAAATAATGCGCCCGATCCTGGCAACCATGCTGCTACTGATCGGGCTTAAATTTGCTGTGTTTTCATAAAAACACAAAGAACTGAACAATAATATCGCCCGCAATCAGGGCAGGAGAGAAGCAATGGCGGTTATAACGAAACCATTAACCAATGACGAAGAACTTGTTCGCTACGAAGAGACCCTACAGGCATTCCTTGATGATCGTATCGACCATGATCGCTTTCAATCGATGCGCCTGCAACAGGGAATCTACGGTCAGCGCCAGGAAGGCGTCAACATGGTACGTATTAAAGTGCCTGCGGGACAGTTCAATGCGGAGCAGGCGGAACATATTGCTGACGTGGTTGATGAGTTTTCACAGCGCGGCATTGCACACATCACCACCCGCCAGGCGATTCAGGTGCATTACATTCCACTGGAAAAAACACCCGATGCGATTCGCCTGTTAGCGAAAGCCAACATGACCTCACGCGAAGCGTGTAACAACACCGTGCGTAACATCACTGGCTGCCCACTCGCTGGCGTCTGCCCACATGAACACACCGATATCTCACCGATTCTGAACAATGTGGTACAGCATTTTCTGCGCTATCCACTGACACAGCATCTGCCACGTAAATTCAAGATGAGTTTCTCAGGCTGTGAGTCTGATTGCTCGCAGGCAATGATTCACGATGTTGGCATCGTGGCGACCAGAAAAGAGGGTGTACCAGGCTTTAAGGTTCTTGCTGGCGGTGGCCTCGGTCATAAACCACGCCACGCAATCACGGTTGAAGAGTTTATCCCAGAGAAGCAGCTACTGGCCTCAATGGAGGCAATCATCTCGCTGCACAACCGCTACTCAAACCGTCGCATGCGCGCTAAATCTCGCATCAAGTTTCTGGTCGACAAATTTGGCAAAGATGGTTTTATCGAAAAATACAAAGAAGAGCTGGCACGTACTACCACAGCCCTGGCGGATAAAACCCTGCCAGCGGCGGAGTGGATCGAGCCTAAGTCAGGTAACGGCTACAACAATCCGGGCGCACCACGCGCGGTGCTGGCGCAGAAGCAGGATGGGCTGAACATCTTCCCGATCGCATTGCCGATTGGTGACATCACCGTTGCACAACTGCGTGGCCTCGCAGCGCTGATGCGCGCTCACAGCATCGTCGATGTTCGCACCACACAGGATCAAAACCTGGTGCTAGTCGGTGTGCCCGATGAGAAAATCGCAGCCGTTCGTGCGGATCTCGCCGCACTCTCACTCAAACAACCAGAAACCGGTAACGACGTCGTCGCCTGCCCCGGCACCTCAACCTGTCGCCTCGGTATCACCTCATCGACCATTCTGGGGCCAAAACTCAGCGGCGGCGACGATGACCTGCGCATCCGCGTCAGCGGTTGCCATAACGGCTGTGCGCAGCCAGAAACCGGCGACATCGGCATCTACGGTGAAGGTAAACGTAAACACGGCAAGCTGATCCCACATTACCAGATGTACCTCGGGGGTGATGGTCGTAACGGCGGCGCGATTGCGATCAAAGGGCCCACGGTTCCTTCGGCGCGCATTGAATCTGCGATCGAAAAAGTGAAAGCAACCTACCAGTCCGATCATCGTAGTGACGAGAGCTTTTTTAACTGGGCGCAAGGCAAAGACACCGCCTACTTTAAAGAACTGCTCAACGATATCGCAACCATCGAAGAACACGAAATGTCAGATGTGATGAATGATCACGGCGACGAGAGCGACTTTAAGGTACTGCAACTCGGTGGTGGTGAATGTTCCGGAGCCGCACAGGAGACAGTTGCCGCCAACTTCTCAGAAGCGGCCACCGAACGCACCTATCGCAACGCCTTCCTACTACAGCGTAAATATGACGACGCACTGGAATGTGCCGCAGAAGTTGGTCGCCGTGTTGGCCAATCACTGCTGTTCCTTGCCGGTGAAAAACCACTCGACGACCTGTTAGAGATTGGCGCATTGTTACAGACCGCACTGCCTGCACAGGCCACGCTTGGCCAGCAGGTCGCGGAGTTTGGTGAGCTGATTGCCGAGCTGCAAAATGAGTTCGACGACGCTAGCTTTGCAGAGCTGACACAAGCAATGGATCACTGGACCATTGAAGCCGCTAACGCCTGCCAGACCATAGACCAGCAGCTCGACCTGAGCGCCTCGGTTGCGGCAATTCCCGCTGCCACCGCTGAAAAAATGACGGCAGAGGTAATCGATCTCAGCACCTTCGGCTGCCCACTGCACTACATCAAGGCACGTAACGAACTGCGTAAATTCTCGACCGGCGAGGTGATCGACTTCCTGTTTACCAGCGGTGAACCATCGGAACAGGTCTCTTCCAGCCTTGCAAGCGAAGGCCACGAAATCCTGGAAACTGAAGCGCAGGATGGCAAGACACGTATCCGGGTTAAAAAGGCCGGTTAACCCGCCTTTAAAAAAGGACTGAAAATAGTTCTTTTAAAACAATCAAATAGTCGCTGTTTTTGGGCTGGCTAAATTTTTAGTCAACCCAGTTTATTTTAAGAGGACATGAAATATGAGCTCAGAACAGAGATTAGACGCAGCGTTAGAAGCCAAAATCGAACAGGCCAGACAACTGCTGGTCCAGCTCGCCAGTGACTACTCGCCTGCCACCTTCGCCAATAGCTTTGGTGCCGAAGATATGGTCACCACCGATCTGATCTGCAAGTTCTCCCCCAACATCGAGATCTTCAGTCTTGACACCGGCCGTCTGCCGCAGGAGACCCATGCAGTGATTCAACAGGCGATGAAACACTACGGACGCGAGTTTGCCATCTACGCCCCAGAGAGCAGCGACGTTGAGGCCTACTCTCGTAAAAATGGCCCGGATGCATTTTATGACTCAATCGAACTGCGCAAAGAATGCTGCCGCATCCGCAAGGTACTGCCGCTGCAACGCGCACTAAAAGATAAAAAAGCATGGGTCACCGGCATGCGTGCCGAACAGTCACCGAGCCGTGGTGAACTGCCCGAATCAGAGTGGGACGAAAGCAATGGCCTACAGAAATTCAGCCCGCTAAGTAGCTGGAAAAACCAGGATGTGTGGGCTTATATCAACCACTTTGAGGTGCCGTACAACAAACTACACGACCAATATTACGCCAGCATCGGCTGCGCACCCTGCACTCGCGCCATCTCGGTCGGCGAAGATATTCGTGCCGGGCGCTGGTGGTGGGAAGATCCAGATCACAAAGAATGTGGGCTACATGTTAAGCAATAAAATATAGCCGTTGCCCACGCCGACACCCGTCGGGATGACAATAGCAGCGCAAACCTAAACTTCAATCTCACCCGCGCTCACCACCCGATTACGCCCGTTCGCTTTGGCCTCATAAAGCGCCTTGTCAGCCTGACCAACCAGATACTCACCTTCTATCCGCATCACCGCCTCCTCATTCGTGGTGGGATTAAAGGTCGTCACTCCAATTGAGATGGTGACATTAAAATCCGCATGACCATCGACACTAAAGATATGCTGCTCGATACTTTCTCGAATACGCTCAGCCACTTCCAGCGCCTCCTCTTCATCCGCCTGTGACAACAACGCTGAGAACTCTTCACCACCGTAACGCGACAGCACATCACTACCACGCATCTGCGCTCGAATCAGCGCGGCAACATCACGCAACACCAGATCACCCACCTGATGGCCATAGGTATCATTCACATTCTTAAATAAATCGACATCCAGCAACATACAGGAGAGCAGGCGCTTATTTCGCTTCGCTAAGCCCACCTCTTCTTTAAGGCGCTGGTCAAAAAACCGACGGTTATTGATCGCCGTCAGTGTATCCGTCAACCCCTGTCGTTTGAGGCGCTCAATGTTAACCGCATTTTCAAGGCAGATCGAAACAATTGCAGAGAGATGTTCAAAAAAATCAGTTCGCACACCACGCTCAAAACGCTCTGCAGAGTAACTACCGACATTGAGACTGCCGATCAGCTTGCCCTGACGCACCAGTGGCAACAACGCAACACTCCTCGGTGTACGACGACGCGCAGGAAAAAGGGTGGCATGTTGACGCGCGCGATACGTGCCCAGTGTCGGAAAAAGAGACATCTGATAATAGGCATTCAGGTCGTCATCCGATGAAGCAAACATCAGGTGGGGTATTGAACTCAGCTCAACACTTTCGTCTTCCAGCGCTCGTTGAATCTCGTATTCAGGATCCAGCAGCAGTAGCGTCACCTCGTCCCAGCGAAAGGTAGAATAATCGGGTGCCAGCACCGCCTCAATTAGGTCTTTCACTGAACTCAGGCCGATCAATTTTAATTCCAGCGACTGAAAGCGGCGCATCTTACGCTCATTCTTACGCGCCTCAGCGACAAATTCATCCAGCCGGTGGCGTAAAATTTTATTTTCAGATGTCGGGTCTTTGGGCATGCCGATCTGTTCTAACAAAAATGATGCGGTCATTGCCGCATATCCCACAGGTATCTGCTAAGATTTATCTGATCTCTTCGAATTAGCGACATGGTGGCGGCATGGAAAAATTGCATTTCAAGAACGGGTTGAACAAACCTGGCATGATTTTGCTGTTGGTACTGCTCTCTGCCTGCGCCACTTCTGGCCCTCCTCACAATACTCCCCAGGACAGCAGCACTCACGTCACTGCTTACGTGGTTAACGACCAGCAAAACGATTTCTCCCGCTTCGCGCCTGTTTTTATTACTGAGCAGACAGAAAAAAAATTTAATCGCATCGGCAAACCACGTGCACGCATGGATGACAAAGGCGACGAACAGATTAATGTCGCCCCCAACCATTCTTTTGTCTATGTTGATCGTCAGACGTTCGCCACGACTAACGGCAGCTACACCAACCTGATCTATCGCATCCATTTTGAAAAGACACCCTTTAGTCTGTTTCCATTTCACATCACCGCTGGCAACAACAACGGTTTGTTGACAGTTGTAACACTGAATGCAAAAAACAGACCTGTGTTGATCACAACGGTTCATACCTGCGGCTGTTTCCTCGCGATTGTGCCCACTAGTTACCTGCCCACCTCCGCCTACCCAAAAGACTGGAACAGTGATTCACAATGGATATATGGCATGACATTGCCAGCACAGCTCGAACTACCAGAACCATTTGATGATGAAAACCGAATCGTCATCTATCTAAAAAATGAAACCCACCGCGTAATGGATATCAGCTTATTGACTCAAACCGCAATCGAGCAGCGGTATCAGCGTGAAACACTCAACATTGCACCGATTGATGATTTGATGAAACTGCCCATTGGTGATGAGACCACCTCATTTTTTGAAACCGACGGTAGTCGAAAAGGTTATGTCAAAGGGTCACACAAACCATTTGAGCGACTGCTGGTTAGCTGGTGGTCACTAGACTGGCGAGTAGGGGAAGATAAAGCATTCGGGAATAAAGATGAAACGGGAACCGTATTTTATACCAGTTTAAAACCGTGGAATCGACAGGCGTCGGATATGTGGCCGTTTGCAGATTTTTTGACGTTCTGGGGCTGGAAGTTGTAAGCCCATCCACACCATTCAGCTCGTAGACCAGGCTGATGTAAGATGCCCAACGGCGATTACCACTATCTCGACTGACATGTTGAGCTTCGAAAAATCACTAAAGCTAAAGAATGAAGAAAGCAGCTATTTGATTAACAAATATGATCAATCAGTACCCAATCTAAATTCCGAAAAAACCAAAAGAGAGTATTCTTACGGGCTTCCTACAAAGCGAGGAACAAGACTGCTGGGGTTAGCAAAATGCTGGCCTCAGTTATCTCGAGCAATGCACCGGCCAGGTCACCGGTTGTTCCGCCAAGACGCGCCATCATGAATGTTCGCAATAAGGTAAAAACAGATAGCATTACTACTATCAGCCATAACGCATTGCTGCCTGGCAATAAGATAAGGCTGATCAATACCACCGCAATAACAGCAGCAAGATGGCGACGGGGCAGGTGGTTTGCCAGTGCCGTGCCCAGACCTTGTTCACGCACATAGGGGGTGGTGAGAAATAACAGCGGCAGGGCGGTTCGACCCAGTAGCGGTGCGAGTAACAATACGACCCAGTTGCCGCTCTCTATGGCGGCGTGGAGGGCGCTGAATTTGATTAGCAAGACCAGCACTAAACTGACCACCCCCGCAGGGCCACAGTTGGGATCTTTCATAATCGCAAGAGTTCTCTCGCGGCTACCCAGGCCACCAGCCCAGGCGTCGGCACTGTCTGCGAGGCCATCCAGATGCAAACCACCGCTGAGCAAGACCCAGACGGTTAACAAAAGCACGGCGCTGATGAGCGTTGGCACATCGGCCAGGCACCATAAAAGTAGCGTTAGCACAACACCGATGAGCAACCCCACAATGGGATAATAAATAAGTGATCGCCCGATCTCCTGATCACTGGGAAGACCATTCAGGCGCACTGGTATTCGGGTTAAAAATTGCAGGGCGATGAGAAAGGGGCGCATTATAAACGCCGTGCCTGTCTGCCAGAGATAGCAATTTTTTCTATCGCTGCATGTTTAACCTCAAATTTAAGGAGTTGGTTGATCGGGGATTGAAGAACATGACAGAGCAGCAGACGAATCACACCACCGTGGGTAACCAACAGCATATTTTCACCAGCGTAGCGACTGATGATCTCTTGCCAGGCGGAGACAACACGGCGTTCAAAATCAATTAATGGTTCAGCCTCAGGGGGCGTATATTGAACGGGGTCGTTCCAGAAATTACTGAGGGCATCAGCATCAGTTTTCATTAATTCAACAGCAGATCGGCCTTCCCATGCCCCGAAATGCATCTCTTTAAATCGTTTGTCGAGCGTCAGCGGTCGCTTATGTTTTTGGCTCAACGCACAGGCAAAGTCGGCACAGCGTTTTAGCGGGGAGCTAATAATGCGATCCCAATGAGTCGCGTTTTGTTCAACAGCCTGCCACATCTGTTGTTCGCCGTGCGCTGTCAACGCATCGTCGATGCTGCCGCGAAAACGGTTACCGTGGGTGGTTTCGCCGTGACGCAACAGGTCGATTCTCATGACAGTTTTTCGGAGACAGCCGCTTCATCAAAGGTCGCCATCTCATTGTGTAACGCACAGGCACTACGTAACAGTGGCACGGCGATAGCGGCACCGCTGCCTTCGCCCAGGCGCATTCCCAGGTCGAGTAGCGGTTTTGCTTTCAGGGCATCCAGTACACTTCGGTGACCGGGCTCGGCGGAGGCATGGGCAAACAAAAACCACGCCTCGGTACCCGCGCAAAGTCGTGCCGCGGTCAGCGCAGCCACAGAGCTAATAAAACCATCAACCAGTACCGGCAGCCGTTTTTGGGCACAGGCGATATAGGCCCCTGTTAACGCTGCGATTTCAAAACCACCCAGACGACGCAGGCCTTCCCGGGGCGAATTGATCTGTGGCAGATGTCGCTCAAGAGCACGTTGAATGACCTCTGTTTTATGTTGAATGCCTACCTGATCCAGGCCAGTGCCTGGGCCTGCCAGCTGAGCAGCAGGAGCCTTGAGCAAAGCACAAGCCAGTGTGCTAGCAACGGTGGTATTGGCAATGCCCATTTCACCGCCGATGAATAGATCAGCGTCAGTCTGACGCGCAGCCTGTTGGCCGACAGCGAGTGCCTGGGCCAACTGCGGTTGCGTCATCGCAGCTTGTTGTGTGAAGTTAGCGGTGCCAGGGCCAAGATTGATATTATTGACGTTTTCTAACAAGCCGGTGTCGTGCGCGGTACCGAGGTTGATCACGTCAAGTGTTGCACCAATGGCACGAGCGCTGACGCAGATGGCAGCACCACCACGTGCAAAGTTTTTGACCATCTCAGCAGTAACGGCTTGCGGAAAAGCAGATACGTTTTCGGCTGCCACGCCGTGATCACCGACAAACACAGTGATCTGCACCTTTTCGATCTGTGGTTGCTCTCGACCCTGCAGTGCAGCAAGCTGAATCGCCACCGCTTCAAGACGACCCAATGCCCCATCAGGTTTGGTGAGTTGGCTTTGGCGCAGTTTAGCCGCCTGGCGAGCATTTTCATCAGGGCTGGCTACCGGTTGGTTTAACCATGCTATGGTCATATTTTTTCCCCTTTTAAGGTATGAGGCAATCCGGCAACCGTCAATACAACACGCTGGCAAGCCAGCGCTAAGTCCTGGTGCAACCAGCCTGCTTCGTCGCAATAACGCCGACTGAGTTCACCCAGCGGCGTAATGCCCATACTGGTTTCATTGCTAACAAAAATGATCTTACCTGGCAGAGCGGGCAATACCTTGATCAAGGCACTGCGTTCGGTTTTAAAACAGGTCTCATCGTCATTCATCAGCAGATTGGTGAGCCAGAGTGTGAGGCAATCCACCAGTACACAGCGATCGGGGCTGGCATGTGTTTGCAGCGCAGCAGCGAGGTGTAAGGGCTCTTCGATGAGAGACCAATGAGCTGGGCGATCGCGCTGGTGAGTGGCAATGCGCACTTGCATCTCCTCATCTTGCGCGGTAGCGGTGGCGATATAGGTAACAGGCAGGTTGCTGTTAATCGCCAATTGCGCTGCCAGGCGGCTTTTGCCGGAGCGTACACCGCCCAGAATCAGGCTCTTCATATTATTTTATTACCAACTGACGCAAACGACTGGTATCAAGGTGTACCTCTATCGTATCGGCAAGTCGTTCGATGGCGGCTTCACGCAAGGCACGATAGTCCTCGGTTTTAACATCCGTTAATCCAGCCCAGTTTAACAAGGCTGTACAGGCATCGGTGTATTCAAACAACCCATGCAGATAAGTCCCCATAATCAATCCATCGTCGCTGATTGCACCGTCTTTGCGTCTGCCCAGGTCAATCGCTGGTTTATTCAGCGCATCGCCCTGTGTTACCCCGGCGTGAATTTCATAACCACCGATATCAGCCTCGCCGATTAACAATTTACCGCTGACATTACGCAGTTGTTTGTCTGCCGTGAGCGTGGTTTCCAGTCGCAACAGACCCAACCCGTTAGTGCTACTGATACTACCTTCTATACCGAGTGGGTCATGAATCGCCTCGCCTAGCATCTGAAAACCGCCACAGATACCGATGAGTTTGCCGCCGTAGCGCAGGTGTTTTTCAATCGTCGCCTGCCAACCTTGCTGACGCAACCATGCCAGGTCATTCACCACGCTTTTTGATCCAGGCAGAATAATCAAATCAGCAGCGGGCACAGAGCTATCGGGCGCGATGAATTGCAGATCCACCTGCGGATGCAGCCGCAACGGATCGAAGTCAGTGTGATTGCTGATGCGGGGCAGTGCAGGGACAATGACGCGCAGATGAGCGCTATCTGCTGCTGGCTTGATATCAACCTCACGAGGCAGAGCATCTTCAGCTTCCAGGTGCAGGCCGTGAAGATAGGGCAGCACACCTAACACAGGTTTGCCGGTGCGCTGTTCTAACCAGTCTAAACCTGACTGCAATAAGGCAATATCACCACGAAAGCGATTGATTACAAAACCTTTAATACGTGCTTGTTCGCTCTCGCTCAGTAGCGCCAGGGTGCCCACCAGATGGGCAAACACACCACCGCGATCAATATCAGCCACTAAAATCACTGGGCAATCCACCGCTTCGGCAAAGCCCATGTTGGCGATGTCATTGGCGCGTAGATTAATCTCTGCCGGGGAGCCTGCGCCTTCAACCACTACAATCTCATAATTGTCACTTAACCGCTGGTGAGAGGCCAGTACCGCTTCCAGGGCGATGCGTTTGTAGTCATGAAAACCAGCCGCATCCATATTGCCAATGGCATGGCCGTGAATAATGACCTGAGCACCGATATCGGTCGTGGGTTTGAGCAATACAGGGTTCATATCGGTGTGGGGTTTTAAGCCGCAGGCCTGGGCCTGCACCGCTTGAGCGCGGCCAATCTCACCACCATCACAACTCACCGCGCTATTGAGTGCCATGTTTTGCGGCTTGAAAGGCGCGACACGCAGACCTTGTCTGAACAACCAGCGACACAGCGCCGTGACCAGCAAGCTTTTACCTGCATCAGAGGTGGTGCCTTGAACCATCAGGGTGCGGGATGTCATCCGTCACGGTTCGCCAATGCCGTGTGCAGCCGACGCCAGCCAGATTCATTACCCGGCAAACCAAAACGCAGACTGCTGGGCGCGTCAAACAAGCGAGTAAAAATAGCTTGCTGAGCCAGGTCGTCGTGCAAACGCCTGGCCTTTGTTGTTTGTCGCCACTGGAATAACACGCAACCACCGCTGGGTCTGAGTCCGTGCTGAGTTAACAGGGTATGCAGGCGCTCGGCCTCTATTAACAGGCGTTCGCGGGTCTGTTGCTGCCAGTTTTTATCGCGCAGTGCTGCCTGGGCGATATAACGCGCCGGTGCATTGACCGTCCAGGGGCCAAGCAGCACGTGGAGTTGGGCAAGCAAGGAAACTGTCGCGCAGACAAATCCCACCCGTGCGCCCGCCAAACCAAAAAACTTGCCTAATGAGCGCAACACAATCAAGCCGTCACGGTTACTGTAGGAAACAAGACTCTGTTCGGGGGTGGCATCCATAAAGGCTTCATCGATGATGAGCCAACCACTGCGTGTGGCAAGATGCTTATGCCATTGCAGTTGTTGTGCTAATGAAAAACAGGCACCCGTCGGGTTATTGGGGTGGGTTAGGAGCAATACATCGACATCGTTAATGTGATCCGGAATTTGCTCAGCAGCAATGGGAATAACGTGGTGTCCAGCAGATCGCCAGGCATGGACATGTTCTGCATAACCAGGACTCAGTATGCCGATACGACAAGGCGCGCGCAGTTTGGGCAAGGCCTGAATCGCTGCTTGTGAACCAGCCACTGGCAGAAGTTGTTTTGCACCGTAGTAGTCACATGCAGCCAGCTCGAGGCCATCATCATCTTCGGGTAGTCGGTTCCAGACTCTGGCTGGAATATCGGCCACAGGCCAACCGTTGGCGTTGATGCCGGTGGAAAGATCAAGCCAGTCTGTCAGTGGAATGCCGTAGCGTAACGCAACCTGCCTCAGGCGGCCACCGTGGTGTAATAACGCACCTGAGTGAGTGGTGCCTGAATGAGCGGTGTCAGACAAACCACTCAGCCAACAAAAGGATGAATAGCCAGATCAATAAGCTGTAACGAATAAGCCGCAAAGCGCGCTCAATATCCTCTGCTCGTGCAACACGGCCTACCCCTAAAGTAGGCCGTTGTTGATTTTGTCCATGATATTGCGCAGCACCGCCCAGTTGCAGGTCGAGACTACCTGCACCGGCGGCCATCACGGGCCCAGCATTAGGGCTCTTCCAGTGCTTTGCCTGGAGACGCCAGCAACGCAAAGCCACCGAACAGTGACCGGCCAACGCGTAACTCAACGCGGTTAAGCGGGCAGGAATAAAATTTAACAGGTCATCCAGCCGAGCAGCAGCCCAACCAAAATGGCGATAACGTTCGGTGCGATAACCCCACATGGCATCAAGTGTGTTGGCGAGACGATAAAGCACCACCCCAGGTGCACCGGCGATCACAAACCAGAAAATAGCACCGAAGATAGCATCGTTACCGTTCTCTAATACAGATTCCAGAGTGGCTTTGCTAACCCCTTCCACATCAAGCGTGGCGGTATCGCGACTGACCATAAAGCCGACCTGTTGGCGGGCTTTGGGCAGGTCATTGTCCGCCAGTGCCTGGTGCACATTTTGCGCGTGCTGCTCCAGACTGCGCCAACCGATAGCAAGGTAGAGCAACACTATTTCGATGATGAATTCCCCTGCAAACCAGTAGGCCAGCAGGGTAAAAGGGAGGAGTACAAATAGTACCGTAATCAGGCCACGCAGGCGAGAATCTGCGTAGAGCTGGCGTTCTAACCATTGCACTAAATTCCCGAACCCCACCAGCGGGTGATAGCGGCGCGGTTCGCCAAAACAAGCGTCGAGCATGAGGGCGATAACCAGGATCACAGTGTTATAAGTCCACCCCTTTCTGGGCGCTGATACCGGCACGAAAAGCATGTTTTTTATCGGCAAGTTCAGTCACCGTATCAGCGACTTCGTAGAGCGCTTTATGGGCAGCTCGGCCGGTGATAACAACATGTTGCATGGCGGGACGGGCATTGAGATCAGCCAACACGGTATCGATATCCAGCCAGCCGTATTTGATCGGGTAGGTAAGTTCATCGAGCACAATAAGGTTAATGGACTCATCCATCAACATCGTTTTTACCACCGCCCAGCCACGTTGGGCGGTGTCGATATCACGAGCAAGATTCTGGGTCTCCCAGGTAAACCCTTCGCCCAGCACATGCCAGGTGATGTTGGGTTGCTGCTTGAAAAAAGCCTCTTCACCCGTGTCTGTATTCCCTTTGATAAACTGCGCCACACCGATCTTCATGCCATGACCCAGTGCTCGCGCGACCATCCCAAAGGCGGAGCTAGATTTTCCTTTGCCGTTACCGGTAAGCAGCAGCAGTAAGCCTTTGTCCTGGTCGGCGTGAGCAATGGCCTCATCAACAACCGCTTTTTTACGCTGCATTCGCTGGCGATGACGTGCTTCTTTTTCCGTGGCACTCATGATGCGGTTTTGTGTTGCATAGCAACCTTATGGGCAAAAGAAAAAGCAACATGCACCAGCGCCGCAATGGCGATATAAAAACTGAGTGATTGTAAATAGGGCGGGGAAAATTTTAACTGCCGAGCTGCAAACTCAGCCCAGCTGGGGTCAGGAAAACGACCGGAAAAAAGATAAAACCCACCGCTGGAAAATAGCTCGCAGATCACGGCGCCAATAAAGGCCGCCAGTGTCAGTGGCAACAAGGTACGCCATTCAAAACAATGGCGTTTAGCATACCAACGGCCCGCCAACCAAAGCGCGCTGTAAGCGGGTAACAACAAAATATAAGCAGGAGAGAAGCAAAAATTACTGCCCCCGCCCCACTGAAACGCAATAAAATCGAGGGTCCAGGTTAACGCCAAAAAAGCGGGTAAAACCAGAACAGGGCGAAGGTAAACCCCCGCCAGGAAAAACACCGCCCAGGAGGCCCCCGGTAGATTATGCAAGCTTGCAAAATGGTGGCCGCGAGTGATGATGATTAATAATGCTAAGGCGATGCCGATAGCGAGTTGATTGCGAGTGGAGAGGGTCAGCATGTTTTACCTCCTTATGATCTGTATAAAATTGATGCAAAAATTAATGACAAAGAAGCCGAAACATCACAACGCTATTTTTCTTCCAACGCCTTTGCAGCTAAATAGCTATCAACCTTAAGGTTGATAGCGTAGCGTGACAAAAAAACTCCGCCCCGGCTGGTTGTAAAATGAAGCGGTTTCGTACTCTTTATCCAACAGGTTTTCTATGCGCGTTTGCAGCTGCCACACTTTTGCGAAAGCGTATGCTGCCCGTAGGTCGGAGGTACCATAGCCGCTAATTTTTCGTGTATTGGCGAGATCATCGTAACGTTGCCCTTCAACGAATAACGTTGCACCCGCGCTGATTTTTCCAAAGCTGCGGTCGATATCGAAACGAATTGATTGTTTAGCTCGCCGTGCCAATACCTTGCCATTGTTTGCACCACTTGACTCGTTTTCAGGATCAAGCCAGGAAAAATTGGCATTGACGTTCCAATCCTTAATTTGTGTTGTAAGCGTGGTCTCCATACCCTGGATGCGAACCTGATCCACGTTGCCGGGGGCAAAAATAGTGGAATCAAAAGCAATCAGTTGCTCAATACGCGTTTCGTAGAGCGTGAAAGACCAGTGTCCCCACCTTCCCTTACCTCTCAAGCCCAATTCGGTACTGCGTGATTTCTCGGGTTTTAGATCAGCGTTGCCGAAACCAGGCCAATAGAGTTCATTAAATGTTGGCGCTTTAAAGGCCGTACCGTAAGAGGCGTTAATGCGCAGATATTGACCAAAAGTGTAACCCCAGGCGAGTCCACCCGTGTTGCGTTTATCAAACTGCTCGTTGTCATCGCGACGCAGACTGACTTCAATATCGTTAGCGCCGAACGAACTCTGGTACTGGCCAAATAGCCCCCGATTATTACGCGCCGTTGTCACGTAGGCGGTATCGCTATCAACAGTATCATTTTGATAGTCAGAACCCAGGGTGAGCAGATGGTTGTCTGTGATGAAAAAATCACTTTGCAAAGAGACGCTATCGCGCTGGGTGTCAATACGACCCTGAAAATTACCATCTTTAAATGTATCAGATTCGTCCAGGCTGCGGCCCCCAGTAAAAATTAACTGCCAGGTCTCCATTGGCGATAGACGCACTGAGCCACCAACGACCTGTTGAACCGATTTAGACTCATTGGAAAAGCCGCCGTCAAACTCAGTCTCATTGGTAGAACGCAGTGCATGGCCATCAACCTCAAGCCCGTCTTCAAATTGATAACCTGCGCGCAGCGAGCCTGATCGATTCTGGTTACTATCTTTGTCAGGTTCAATGGTAAAACACGCGGCACCTGAATTTCCTTTACAGGCGTTAAAACCATCCGTTGACTGACCACTTGCGCTAACGCTGAACCAGCTGTTTTCTCCTCGCCCTGATGCACCCATGGAAACATTGGAACTGCCATAACTTCCACCACCGATACTCAAAAAGGGTTTAGCGGTTGTGCTACTGGCTTTGCGGGTGAATATTTGAATAACGCCACCGATGGCCTCTGAGCCGTAGAGGCTGGAACGTGGCCCTCGGACAACCTCAATACGCTCAATCTGCTCAATGGGCAGGTGCTGAAATGCGGTTGAGCCAAGGGTGGCTGAACCAACTTTGATGCCATCAATCAGCACCAGTACGTGATCAGATTCCGTGCCACGCATAAACAGGGAGGTAGCTTTGCCTGCACCGCCACTGTTACTGATGCTAATGCCGGGCACACCGCGCAAAATATCCTGTACCGATTGTGCTTGTTGGCGTTCAATATCTTCGCGGCTAATGACCGTTACTGAGGCAAGGGTTTCATCGGCGGTCTGTGCAGTACGCGTCGCGGTGACAATAATGGAATCAAGTTCAGTTGTAGCCAAAGCCGTCTGAGCGCTTAACAACAGCAGACTTATTAAAAGTATGTCACGTTTTTTCATTTTTAACTTCCTAACAGCGCACTCGCCCGCACGCAAATTGATAAGACAACGGCGACTGCGGGGGGAAAGGTAAGAAGCTAATTAATAAGGCGGAATCAGGGCAATCGTCTGCAAACCGCCGTATTGCCCTCCGCAATGCCAACTAATTATTTCAGGCCGGTCTCCGGACTCGCGAGGGGTATCTCTACCAGCTAAAATCGCCTTCCCGCGTTTAAAAACGCAGTGGCTGTATGATTCGCTATCACTCGCTTACCGTTGCGGGGGCAGCGCCGGGATTGTGTAGCATTCACTAACACGCACCAGCTTCCCGTTTAATCCCATGGGTGGATACCCGGGGGGACACCTGAAACAAGAGGGGGAAGATAATGTGGTGAGCGCGCGATGTCAAGAAAGGAATGAAGATAGAAAGTGACCCACAAAACCTATGGGTAACATGATCAGGTCTCTTTACTTGTCAAACCGTCGCAGGAGATGACAGGAACCGATATTTGTCAAGGCATCTCAAGCGCTTCCTGATGAGCGCATTCAGGACAGAACAGGAGTTGATATCAAAATCACTGCATTTCATCCAGACGGTAGTTCGTGGGAAGGGGTGATGCTATTTTGCTTTGTACAAAGCTTTGCTAAAAGTACCGGCTGCATAAAGGGAAGTTCATTTCTATTCCTTTCAATCGAAAACACTTGTATGTTCAGTTAGTGCTTGCCATGTTTTCTTTTCGAAAGAATTCCAAAGTTTTATTTTTTGAGAAGCATTTCCAATCTTACTTTCCACGTCACTGTCTGAGCTGTACTTCCAAAGTAGAAATGTTGCCTCTCTCATGCCTCTTTCATCAACTCCAGATGCAGCGTATGACAAAGCAGCGGTTAAAAAACTACGCTGAGCAAAACCAAAATCTGTTGCATTCTGATCATCCCCAACATGGAGATCTTGAACGCCATTAGCATGATCATCTCGCAAGGAGTTTAATGAACTTCGGATCTTCTCAATTTTAGGTGATTTTAATGATTTAGGTAAATTGGACAATGTTTTAGGGATATCATTAAACAGGTGATCGTATTTTCGTTGAACTATCTGGTTATTAGCCATTCCCTGAACAACCTTCAACTGCCTAACTTGAGGGCTATTATTCGCCACCTCCTGTAATTTTTTTTGTGCAAGCCCTTCAGATCGATTATCTACAAACTGAAAATTAGATTCTCTACCACTCTGCTTTTGCACCACAGTATTCGCAATCGACTGGCTTTTATTATCTTGTATTGCATCAGCGTGAATATTCATGTTTTTCCCTTTTAAGTTTTCGTTCATCACCTATGACATGAGCCTAAAGAGAGTGAAGTAGTCTTTATTTAAAATTGTGCCTTTTTCACAGTGGCTTTTATTCCTCAAATCCGGGCAGCTAAAGACTAGTCATTCTTCCATATCCATCTTATGGTTGCACATAATTTATAAGCATTATCCGCTGTGCGCAGTATGGCGCATAAATGTCTGTTGGACTAAGGTGATTACCGCTCTCAGTCGCCGTGTTTATTATATAGAGGATTGCTTTTGCATGCCTTGTCCACATCCCCTGTGCCGTCCCCTATTGACCTCGCCATACGTTTTTTCAGTCTACCTTTTTGCACGAAGATATAAAAAACAACGCAGTAGTATTTGCTCAGCAAAAAACAGACCTGTTTGTTATTTCCACGTTAAATAACATACTGTGGGATGCCGTTAAAAACGGCCTGGCCAGCAAGACGATATCTGACCCCTTTGATTTTTTCAATACTCAATAATTTTAGGTAGACAAATAAAGTATACATCGTATACTTATATCCATTGCATACTTGGCTACACTAAATATGGCTAAAAAATCTCGACAAGAACGAAAAAAAGCAGATATGCAGCTACATCTTATGCAATATGCAATGAAATTATTTAGAACTAAGGGCTTTGATGACACTACAATGGGAGAAATTGCCAGTACTGCGGATGTAACTAAGCGTACTCTCTACCACCATTTCCCCATGAAAGAAGCATTAGTTAGTGCTTACTGGCTAAACAATATACACCTCCATCAAAACCAACTTCCATTATTGCTGGAAAACTTTCCGGATACCCGCAGTCGACTACTTGCTGTGTTTCTATCGGCTGCAGAAGGGTTTAAGAGTGAAACAGAGTTTGCTCGAATCCATTTTAGTTATCAATTTCAGAAAATCGGCAAAAATTCGAAGCCACAAATCCCTGATGATTTTGTGATATTTCTCACTGCTGTTATTGAAGCTGGACAACATGAACGCAACCTTCGAAATGATGTTACAGCTACCGAACTTGCCACCCAAATCATGCTTAACTTCACCGCTATCTGCTTAATGTGGTTTGTTGACCCAGATTCATTTTCACTTGATAAAAAACTAACAAATGCGGTGAATTGTTTCATTGATGGAGCAGGAATAATTTAATACTTACTCAATAAGGCCCTATAAATGGCAAACATTCTTATAACTTGTTTTGGTTCGTATGGTGATCTTCATCCCTATATTGCTTTAGCAAAAAATCTACAAGATCGTGGACATGAAGTCAGTATTGGCAGCAGCATTATCTTCAGGGTGCAAATAGAATCAGAAAAAATACAATTTATTCATTTGCGAAGCAGCCTGGATCAATACGAGACACAAACTGCGATTCGAAATTTTATGAAACGAATATTTGATCCAGTGCGTGGTGGAGAACTCATGATCAATGAGATGATGGAAAATATTGAAGACACATATCTGGATACTCTTAAAGCAACTGAAAAAAATGATATTGTAATATCTAACCCCCTATCTTATGTAACCCCGATTGTTTGCCGAGATAAAAATATCCCCTGGTTGTCAACAATATTGGCTCCCATGTTTTTTCTTTCTGTTTATGACCCTCCAATCATGTCACCTGCACCCTGGCTACAAAAAATTCATCGCCTCAGTCCTTTTACATATAGATTGTTATTTTCCGTGCTAAAAGGTGTGACAAAAAAATGGACAAAACCGCTAAATAAATTATGTTCCCATTATCAAATACCGCCACCGAATGGAAATCCTCTTTTTGAAGGGCAATATTCACCCTATGGTACGCTCGCAATGTTTTCAAAATACTTCGCTGAACCTCAGGTAGATTGGCCTATAAATACAACGTTAACAGGGTTTCCACTTTTTTCGGTTGAAATGTCTACTAATGAAAAACTAGATAATCTACAAGCATTCATTTCTGCTGGTGAAGCACCAATTGTTTTTGTCCTTGGTTCGTCTGCTGTTAATATTGCAGATGATTTTTATTCCATTAGCGCCGATATTTCACGAAAATTAAACAAACGTGCTGTGTTGGTATATGGAGAACACGATGATTCAATTGAACATATTTCTCCAGGAAATGATTTGTTTTTTATTAACTATGTGTCTTACGAAAAAATATTCCCTCAGGCCAGCCTCATTGTCCATCAAGGTGGAATTGGCACATTAGCTCACAGCATGGCAGCACAACATCCACTCTTAATTGTTCCATTTGGCTTTGATCAATTTGATAATGGACAACGTATTGAAAAGCTGGGTATAGGTAAATACTTACCACGTAAAAAATACACTGTAAAAGAAGCAACTCCAGTGATCAAAGAATTATTGGTTAATAAAAAATATAAAATTCAAGCTCAAATAATTGGTAAAAAAATTAATTTAGAACAAGGTGTCGATTGTGCTTGCGATACCATAGAATTACTATTAAGGAATAAAAAATATGACTCAACAACTATGGACTAGAGACTGTACTATGAGCCCCTCCGAATCTCGGAATGGCATGATACGATTTCGGATGAGCCTTATACGCACCACTCGGTGATTTTCACCACCACCATGACGGGCCTCCCGTCCTGCACAATTAATCTTTCATTGCATGCCGACCCTGCTACTTTAGATTGGTTGCAGAAAACGGCATGCGGTCAAATCTTGACTTAACACATTAAATGGATCGCACTGCCATTATGGCAAGACCTCTAAGAATAAAATACAGCACAAAAAGGACAGCCGTAATAATAAAAAAGAAATTCGAAATGATATTCCAAAAGTGTCCATCACTTATGCAGCATGGTAAACACTGATCGAATGAAGGTACTTTCTAACAGATAGAGGGAAATTGATGGCTGTTTATTGCCATTAATTCACAGTATCGAAGAGCGGAGGTCAGCGACGAATCATCTCATCAACCGACCATTCAGTTGCCGCGATTGGTTGTTCAGAATCGAATTTTTATTAAAATGCAGGTTTAATTAAGATTGATTTTGAAATTTTTCTATTATACCTTTAGTTTTCAACCAGTATCGTAGATTTGCGTTTGATGAGTAAGTAGTTCTTCAAGGTAATATGTAAAAATTATAAGTTTGTACAATGGATGTAACACCCCAACTTCGATAAAGGAATATATTTTGAATACAAGGGTAAAACTAATAGCACTGCTTGGATGTATATTTACATCTAACCAATCACTGGCTGTTCCGAACTATAGCGTTGATCAAAACCCCATGCCAGGCGCTAAAGTAACAATGACTTACAACCATAATTCAGGCGGATGGGGCATTACGTCATACTATGGATATTATGTAACGGAGTTTCCATCATTAAACGATTTCGGTTTTATTGCCGGTCGCACCGATGTTGCCAATTCACCACATCCGCTAATTAAAGGGCCCACTAGTAGCCAGGCTGCCGTGTGGGAAAACGGGGTTACTAAAAATATTACTTTTTTTAATTCATGCCGCGATATAGATGATGATGATGATGGTGTTGCCGATGCGTCTGCGTGTGGTAGTCGTGCCTTAGCGATTAACAATCTAGGATACGTAGGTGGCTCATCTAATACCAACAAATTAGCGGTTGATAATTATTTTGAGCGAAGCAGGGCCTGGTGGCCTGGTAACACAGGAGAATATGATGTTCCTATCATAGATCGCCCCCTTAGTGCTTACACTCCTTCCCAATCTCAAATAGAAGATATTAATCATCAATCCAATGTTGTCGGTACAGGAATAACACCAGGTGGCGCTGGGCCACAAGATGGGTTGGCCCACGGCCTGGTGAGTATTGACGGTGACCAGGATTATATCGGCATTAAATATCAAGAGAGTCGCGCACATGCATTGAACGAAAATAATCTTGTAACTGGGGCAATTCTTTGGAATGACATTGATGATTATTTATCTAATGAGCCCAGCTCATTAAAAGCCTATACATGGCTTAATGGGAAATTAAACGTTGTTCAAGACGACATCACTGACTCTTCATATGTTAGTGAAGGCTTTGATGTTAATGACTCAAATTTAGTGGTTGGCCTAATGGGATGGCGTAACAATACGCGGGCTTTTAAATGGGATAGCCCAAATGGTAGCTTAGAAGATCTTGGAACTTTAGGAGGCAACCAAAGTGTTGCTCGCTCAGTAAACAACGCGGGAACAATTGTTGGATGGGCAAGTACCTCCGATGGAGCCAAACATGCCTTTGTGTATGAAAATGGCACTATGTATGACTTGAATGATTACGCAAGCGGTGATTCAGGTCTGGTGATTGTTGATGCGTATTCAATCAATGAAGTCGGGCAAATTCTGGTACGTGCGTCTAACCCATCAGGAAGCCAAAATCAATACTGGTTATTGACCGATCCTGATGCGGAATCGTTTGCGCTACCTGAACCTCGACCTGCTGTCGTTGAAGCTGTCTCTATGGGCGTTTTTGGCGGAGAAAACGACGAAATCCCTGTGAAAATTATGGCTGACGCTGAAGGTAATACAATTTCGATTGGTTACTTCAATGCAAAATATCACACGCGTTTAGCTTCAACAATCGACTTTGATGCTTCACCTGGAGAAGATATTCAAAATACTAGCAGCGGGCTATACATTCAAAAACTTGATGCCAATGGTAACTATCTATGGACTAAAACTCTACCAGCAAGCCTGGGGATTAGTAGCCGCACAGAAGTCACTGATTTATTTGTTGAACCCGATGGTTCTTTTCACATAGTTGGCTGGGTAAATCAGAAAGGAAATATTGACATAAACCCGGACCTCAACGCACAAGAATTTTTGATTAAATCATATTGGGATAACTATGTTTCCTTCCGCGCAAGCTATTCATCACATGGCTATCTCATCTCTTCAGTGCGTTTACCTCAATTCTACCGTATGCCTGCTGTAAGTATTGCTGTTGACTCTGATAAAAATATCTACGTAGCTTATGTAAAAAATAAATACAGTTATGACCTGGACTTCGATCCCGGTACTGGTGTTGCAAAAGTACAGCTTGAACAGGGAAGATCTGCCATTGTAATAACAAAAACCTCTAGAGACTCTTCCGGTATAGAGCGCCTGGAATGGGCTAAATCCATGTCATCGATTGGCGTATATAACGAGCAGACTGAAGAATATGAAGATAATTATGCCCGGATAAAAGACGTTAGTGTTGCAGCACCGGCCATTGCAGGTGAAGGACCAATGCTGGCATTTACATATAAAGGGGCATTAAATTTTCAGGTGTACGATAGTAATTTAGGTTTGCTTGGCAATTCTCAGATTGTAAATACCGACGGCGTTTTCCGTTCTGGTTTTATCCGAATGAGCGAATCAGAATACCCAGGCGTGCTTTGGATGGCTCCAGAAGCTAAAAAATCTTCAGGACAAACTAAAGTCAAACTTGTTCGAAGCGGTGACTATTTC
Organism: Gammaproteobacteria bacterium; assembly: GCA_021648525.1. Lineage (GTDB taxonomy): Bacteria > Pseudomonadota > Gammaproteobacteria > SZUA-140 > SZUA-140 > SZUA-76. The sequence goes on along the minus strand of JAKISP010000025.1, from coordinate 3,457 downwards.
GGTTTGCAGCTAAACCCTTACCGCAAAAGGGTTTCTCAACTTTTCCATGGAATTGCAGCAAACGCAGGAATCAGTCATATTAGCAGAATCTTGAAAGGGGAAAGTAAAGGAATTGGGATTAATCAGCAAGGTGATATTTATATATCAGGATATGCATATAACCCAATCAATTTTGATCCTGACGGTTATGATCTGCAAGATCGCCGCTCGTCTTACGTGACAAAAATTAATGCAGACGGAAGTTATGGCTGGACTTTTTCTCATAATGGACGTGGATATACTTCCGTAGCAGTTGACCGCTTTGAAAATATTACACTAACGGGTATTACAAGGCCATCTCCTCGAGCTCCTGAGTTGTTTGACCACAATGGAAATGTACTTCCTTACAATGGAGGCTATGATGCAGTAATCACTCGCCTATCTCCTATCACTGGTAGTACTACGGGAACACCATCAATCAACCCAACCGATATAATTTCAACTGAAGTCACATTATCACAAGCCGTGATAGCCGGAGAAATAGCTACTTATACTGTAACGGCTACATCTTTAGGTGATACGACAGAGCAGGTGAACCTTAGTTTCGATTCCCTGGGTGCTGGTATCACTGCCATTTTTGCAGATACCTCGCTAACCCCACCCGTGGGTGGCTCGGTCACTACAACCTTTGCTGTCACCGCGGATGCCAATGTTACAGATGACTCCTATCCTATACGGATTTTAGTCGCAGATGAAGCCGATCAGCTTTACAACAATATAGTTGTAACATTGAAAATTTTGCGTCCCGATCTTAAAATTTCGATCTCCCCGTCGGTACAACGGATTGATCCCGGGGACTCAACCACATATGACCTTGTATTCACCTCTATTGATCGATTTTCATCAACACTTGATATTAGCGCTATTGCTCCACACGCCAGTATTGCGATGAATATGTCTCCCGCTCAGGTTGTTTTACAGCCCAACGGAACCGCTGTTGCTACTCTTACTGTTAATACTGATATAGCAACACCGACCAAGCTTTATTACCTTAAAATTACCGCTACCGACGGGCAATATACCCAACGTGTTGATGCACAACTTTATTTCCGTGATACAGATTTAGTAGTAACTGAAATATCCACCCCAGATAGTCAAGCTTATGCAGGCGCAAGGATTGATCTGAAGCTTACTGCCCGCAACGGCGGTGATTTTTATGCTCGTCCTAAGGTGAGTATTTACCTCTCCAGAGATGCCACAATCACCACTGAGGATATCCGTGTATCCTGGATTAACTTGAGATTGTATGGGGGGACGGCTTACACATGGGAGCCCTACAGAGGTATTTACATTCCACTCAATTTGACTGATGGTACTTACTACCTGGGAGCTATCATCGATCCTGAAAATCAGATAGTTGAGAGCAACGAAAACAACAATGTTTTAATGGTAAGCACAGCCTTAGAAATTAAGGCCAAGGGAATCGATTTATTCATCAACTCAGTAAGCATTCAGGATAGTCAGGCTTATACAGGTTCCCGTATTTGGGTAGAATATACTATTGGTAACCAGGGCGACACTCCTGTTAGTGCCCGACGGTTTAGCATGGGCGCTTATCTCTCCCGCGATGCCACAATCACCACTGAGGATCGCCGAGTAGGCAATTTATTCAAATACGATTTGGAAGGGAACGAGTCCCAAGATCGGGGGAACTGGATCAACATCCCTTCCAATATGGACAGTGGCATTTATTATCTGGGGATTATCATTGACGACCGAAATCAACAGGAGGAAAGCAACGAGGACAATAATATTGGTGTCGCAAGCACAACTTTGCAGATAGGCTTATGATGTAAATTCTCTCATCAGCCCAGGAACCAAAGGAGTCAGACCACAAAGCATACCAGTATTAAAAAGCGCATTGCTCAGGCTCAAACAACACAGGCTGCTAACCACCCACAACAAGGTCATTGGGGGGGCAAGTCTTTACTTATAGTATTTAAATAATCCGCAATAAAATTTACTTTACTTGCCAATAATTTTAGCCTCGAAATTGACTGAGGCACTGAGCAGTAATTGCTGACCCCAAATAGTTTTCCTGTCTTCTATAATGTTTGCGCGGTGTGACCCCGGGATAATTTCATTGCTATCCATCTGGGGATATTGGGGTTCCCTCTGCCCCGATTCATGACCTGGTAATAGGCATTTCCGTATTCTATTCTCAGCGGTCATAACATGGGGAAGGGTATAAGATTAAATACTATAAGTAAAGACTTGACCCCTTTGACTTTGATTCCTTTGACTTTTTGATTTTATCAAAGGGTGCCTGTAAAAAAGCGTTAAACCAGAGATCACTCGGCGGGTAGATCACCTGCCCGTTTTGTTTTTCGGCCTCTAGAAACTCACGCAGCTTGATCATGTAATCCTGCGCGAACTCATACTCGAAGTGGGCTTTCCAGAGAGAAGGCACTACCGCTGGTTCCGTAGGATTATAGACAACAAAATATTTTGTAGGGCGCAATAACCAACGAGACTGTGAAAGTATTCAAATTTCATTGACTCTAGAAATAATGGGCTTATGCAGAAGCTCTGAGAGCAACGATCTCTAGTTTTAGTAGTTAGGGTATTAACTGATTCTGCAAATTTTTGAATACTTTCACAGTCTCAACGCGCATTGCGCCGAACAAAGATCAATCACTGTAACTTACCCCGGCAGATTAATCGGTAAAGAAATAAGTTTCACCGTGATGCCGTTCGTAATGATATTTCGATAGATGAGTAGATTATTAAGCATTTCCGCTTGTGTTTAAGGCTGGCCTTTAGAATTGCGCGCAGCATGTTTCGCATTATTATGAAATCCCTTTTTAGAAGTCGGGAACCGTGGTTGATCTCGATTTCTAGCAATTTCAGATTTTTTAGCCAACAATGCTCGGGCTACACTCGTAGAGTTTTTTTCTTCAGTCATAATATCTCCATAGGTATCAAAGGGTCGCACAGTATACCTGAAAACGGTGAATAGGCTTAGAGCTAAATGGTTAGCGGGTATATAGCTATTGGCTTTAACTAATTCACTATTTTAATCTTTACTTTTTTATGAGGCTGACCTGTTTGTTCCCAGGGAAAGCCACGAGGTAGCATGCGAGCAAATGTGGATAAGAAATATTCTCATGTACCACCGACCCCTTAAGCGCTGCCTTAAGCGCTTAAGCACCTAAAGGGGTTAAGTAACTGAACAAGCTATGATAATTACCCTTAAGTTAGTGCCCATCCAGAGTAAGCGCTCAACAAACCCCATCTAGCAAAATTCATTTAATAACAGCTGATTCCAGGTTCACGTTCCAGGGCAGTAGCGCTTCGATATCCTCAACACTAGCCGCTTGAGGGAGTACTTTAAAAACATGCCGAAGGTAAGCGTAAGGCTCTAGCCCGTTGGCTTTGGCTGTTTCAATTAAACCATACAGATTGGCGCTGGATTTCG
>JAKISP010000001.1 GCA_021648525.1 Gammaproteobacteria bacterium | reverse complement strand
AGCACAACAAAGAAGGCTATGAATCATTAATAGAATTGGCACAATGCTAAACAGGTATAACAAACGCATAGAGACCGACTGGTTTTGTCACTGGCGTTCCAAAACCATCGGCTCATGCTAAACGTTAGATTTTCATTAATACAAGGAGATGTTATGGCAAATTCAGTTTACGATCAGTACAGAAATCTTACACCACAAGAACAACAGTACATCAGAAGTCACCCTCATCACGCTTTGTCAATAAAGCAATCAAAGGAAAAAGCTTTTGAGGAAACCATAAAATACTTTGGGATCAACGGTCGAAACGACAAATCAGATGCATTTCGTCATTGTTTTTGGTCCGCTATTCTGGCCCGAGAACTTGGCTACCAAAATGCCCTGCAATTTACCAATGCCCATGAATCCGACCCAAGAAACCTTCCCGACGAAAAGGCGATGGATCTACATAACAATTCCATTGGATTATCTATTGGTAGAACTGGAGGCAATAATAATCATCTTAGTGGTCGTTGCATGGCCGCTTTGCTTAATGGCAAACTCAAAGTTATTAAAAAAGCGAGTGTGCTACCATGAAAATTACTATTTTAGTAAGTTTCGTGTTTATATTTGGAATATTTGGCTGCTCTTCCAACTCGCCGGAAGATTTAAAAGTTCTTGGAACCAACAGCTTTTCCAAAGATGCTTGGGCAGATGCTTCCCAAGAAGAGCGAGGGAAGATGGTATTTTCACTGCTTCACAAATATAAAGTAACAAAGATGAAAGTTGAAGATATCCAGTCCCTTCTGGGAAAATCTACTGCTTACTATGAATACGATGAGTTTCCAGCATATCTCGTTGGTCCTAAAAATATAGAAAGTGAATATGGAAGTGGGTATATGCTGGCATTTCCGTTTAATAGAAAAACCGGAATGATTAGAAAGTACCTAATCATTCCCAAGCCAGAAAAAACAATCTAACATGCACATCAACCGGACCTATTTTTCAATGGCTGAATTTATGTATCGTTTCACTCTTACATAAATTCAGCCATTGAAAAATAGGTCCGGTTATGTTGTACGTTAGCACTTATAAGGAAAACTTAGGATGGTTGAATCACCAAAAACTAGTCACGAAGGATTCAAAAAGTCCAAGAATTCATGCCCGAAATGCCATTCAATCATATCTGCATGGGATTACATGAAGCCTGGTGCTAGAAAGGCAAACCGCATCAAATGTAATTCTTGTGGAAGTATATTACGGTATGATTTAAGAAAGAGAGAGGTAGTATTTTTTGGTGGGTGGGGCTTGGCGCTACCTTTTATTCCCGCCTACTATCTCTGGCCGCCAACAGATGTTATATATTTTTCTAGTGTCTTTATTGCGATAGTGCTACTTATCATTGCAGCAATAAGCATTATTGAGGTTTTATATGTTCGCAAGTATCACCTAGTTGAATACATAGAATAGTGCTAACAAGAACATACAGCAGATTGCCGAAAGCGCCGTTTTTTTGTGTATTCGCTACGATCATTATTACACAAAAAACCGTCACTTTCGTCAACCGCTGATGTAGGCGTTAGAGCCACAGATTTAAAAGCATAAAACGAAACGGGGTAAGTTGAAATAAAGAGAAATTAGAGCATCAGTCCAAACTATTACTTTGGCACAAGCGATGCAAATTCATCGTAAGAGTGGAAGTTCAGTGGTGAGAAATATCATGGCTATTTGTTTTAAACAAGTGAAAGTTCAGTAGTCATGAAAAACAACTGTCAGTTGTAGTGAATAGTGCAATACTCAGAATATTAAAGCGAAGCTGAGGCGGGTAATGAATTGGTTGTAACTAAAATCAAAAGCGAATCACCAGTGGCTGGAAGTTCATTCGGTTGTTTGAACATTTTCGGTGCCCCGGCTCTAACCAGGCACTATAGCAGACGGGCTTTGTCGCAGTTTGTTTCCTGCCAGTTCAGTGTGTCGCAGCTAAGTTAAAACGTTCAAGCTGTAGGAAAACCCCTGAAGTTAAAAAACATGTGAATTTCGGGGTATCAAATGCATTGCTTGCATGGAGATAAAGGCTTAGGAGGCTTCTCATGGAGTCGATTTTTTGACTAATTAATTGGCAGAGGTTTTTCTACAGCCTCGTTAGGGCTAAATAATCATCAAATTAGGAGAATAAAATGAGAGAAACCAATAGATATAGCGCTATTCATTCAGGGATAAGGGAATTAAATTTTTGCGGTACTGATTTCAACCCTGATGTACATTCACTTTCATGGGAGATTTTAATTTCAAGACGATATGGCGGGACAATAATATTGCCATCAAGTAACGAAAAGGGGTTTGAAATAGTTAAATATTCAGCTTCTGAAGCTGACATCAAAGATGATGGCGTGACTGTGGATGATTTATGGGAATGCACAAAAGAACACTATGGGTTAACGGCGGCTACAGGGTTATTTGCGACTGCATCAATTCCTATTAACAAAATAAAATTAGGCTATAGGGTTCATCCAGGCTCAAGTAAATACACAAGCCTATCAAGTCATATTGGCCTGAAATTTTTCCCTAGAACAAATTTACGATCTGGTTCCGCATCTGCAAATGCTGCGAAAAGGGTGTTTGGCACGACTAGGGTTTTTGGAATTATAGGTCGAGCACTACCATTTGCAGCCGTTGGATTAGCCGTGTTTGATGCTATTAGCATTGGCCAATGCGTGTATAAAAAGAACAATTAGGATGCAAAAATGACTAATGATGAATTAAGGCGTAAATCAGTTATAAAAGATGTCATTGCTATTTTTATAGATGTAATAGGTTTTCTCAATGACGATGAAAAAAAGATGGTTAATGAAAATACTCATATCATTAAAGACTTTAATATCGATGGCGATGATGCCACAGAAGTTGATATGGCACTGGAAAAATATTTCTCAGTAAAACTTAGCATTGAAGATTGGGGGCAAGCAGTTTTAATTCATGAAATTGCAGATGTGATAATTAAAAAGATGGATGAAAAGCCCTAATCGGATAGCCGGGGGTTTCTCTCCCCCAGCTTCCCCAACACCTTTCTATTACCCATAAGTTTACGGGGTATCTGGGGGTATCTGGGGACACGATACTTATATCTTGCTAGTATCCGACAGCAGTAAGAAAATCTATCAGTCTCAGGAGGAGCGATATGGCCAGGATGGCAAGGGTTGTGGTGCCGGGAATAGCTCATCACATCACACAAAGAGGTAATCGACGCCAGAAAGTCTTTTTCATGGATTCGGATTATCAACATTATAAAGAGTTATTTGCCGAATTTTGTGTAAAAGCCCAAACAGTGGTGTTGGCATATTGCTTGATGCCTAACCACGTTCATTTGATCCTGGTTCCAAAAGATGAAAAGGGACTACATCAGGCCGTTGGTGAGACGCCGGTTTGCGCCGCACAGCTTGGTCATTATGCCTTAAAATCAAACCTTGCAAATATCTCAAAGTGAGATATACTTGGCCGTATGCACATTATTACCCGAAAGCGATTGCTCGATTTTGCTAAAAAGCACCCTAATCCCTCAAATTCATTAGATACTTGGTATCGAATAGTCAAGCACACAGAAGTATCCAACTTCTCGAAATTAAAAGGAATTTTTCCAAGTGTCGATAAAGTTGGTGATTTAACTGTATTCAATATTGGTGGCAACAAGATAAGGTTAATTGCAGCCATACACTACAATACACAATGCTTATATATACGTCATGTACTAACTCATAAAGAATATGATAAGGAAAAGTGGAAAAAATCATGAATAAACAATTAGAGAACATATCCAAGGTATGGCCAAGTATTAAATCAATTTTTTCTGTTCCTCATTCAGAACGCGAATATTTAGCACTAGTTAAGACATTAGATAATTTAGTAGATGAAGTTGGTGAAAATCAAAATCACAAATTGGCACCTGCAATGGAAACGATTGGTAATTTGATCGAAAATTATGAAGACCAAAATCTTACTATAAAAGAATCTACTCCAATAGACGCATTAAAATATCTCATGCAAGAACACGGCTTAAAACAATCCGATCTGCAAGAGATTGGTAGCCAAGGTGTTGTGTCTGAAGTATTAACTGGAAAAAGGGAACTAAACCTGGATCAAATAAAAAAAATTAGTAAAAAGTTTCACGTTTCTCCATTAACATTTATTTAGCCGGAAGATAGGTGGTAATTAAGGGATAACAACAACATACAACGGATTTTAAAAAAACATTAAAAAAAACAGGACAGCCAAAATATAAAAATATCCAGCGCAAAAAATAGATTCAGATCTTCGCACTTAATTCAAAATGGTAAAGAATCATGGGGGATTATTGGAAATCAGTAGCTTTGAAGCGTGATTTTCAGAATTAAACGGATAACTATCGCTATCAGGCAAGCAGGTTCCTCGACAGTATTTCGATTGAGGTAAAAAACGAGTTCAATTAAGCAGGCTTAAGAAAAATAAATCTCACAACTTCGAATGCCGGGTGTGCGCTGATAACCCAAAGACTGAGAAACCTGTTGCAATTTATACGCCGAGCCAACGAGTGACTTAAAGCGACTTTCAAAATTATTGATCAAATAATTCCAATGGTCAGGCTCAATATTTAACCGCGCCAGTATTGGTGGGCATTGATTATCAATGCTTCCCCGCTTACCCTTGCGAAGGATGCGTCCACTCCAATCCACCAGTTCAAGATAATCGGTTAATTTAAACGCTAATCCAGATGGCATCTCATCACGTGGATTACCCACAAAAATAAAGAGGTCAAGTCTTTACTTATAGCATTTAATCTTACCCACGCAGAAGCGTGGGAATGAGAAAAACATACATTCTACTGACTCCGTTGACTTCACAGAATTATTGACAGCCTCTGGTTTAATAAAACAATTTTTTTCATTGTTGACTCTTCCGAAAATCATCAACGGGGACACCACCAACTCCCCAGTCTTCCATGTCGACCTCATCAATCACTACAAATGTCGTTGCTGGTGTCTTATTGAGCACGTGAACTAGAAGATCTGTAGCCCCCTTTATCAGTTCAGCCTTTTGCTCTGGCGTTGTTCCTTCTCGCGTGATTTTGATGTTTACGTAAGGCATTGATATCTTCTCAGTATTAAGTTGATAAATAGTATGTTTATAAGCCTTTTTAGTTCATCCAATAATGTCGTAGTGAAAAACTTTTGAAATGATTTTCCATTTTTTTCCTACGAAAATCAGCGTCAGAAAATCTGTGAAAAATTTCGTCGCGATAGAACATTCTACCCGTGCATACGCCGTGACCGGGCCTGCAAATTCTACTGATAATATGCGATCATTTTGTTTTTCTCCTCGACTGGCCGGTGATGGGCGCTTATCAACAATCGGAAAATATTCATCCATATTAAGATGAAGCAGGGTGCCGTCTGTGGCGCAGACATAATGTGCCCGAGGATGAAATACCTCCGAGAGGATAGCGGTATCGCTGTTATATAAGCCATCGAAATAGTTTGATATAACATTCGTAACTGCTACAAATTCTGTATTCATACTCTGCTTTTTATTAACATTCATTAATTCAGCAGTCCTTCAGCACGCATCGCATCCTGGACGCTTTCCCGATCGGCAACACGCCTGGAAAAAGCGGCAATCTTAGGCCATTTATCCAGACCAATGCCTGTTGGCACTGTCCAGCTTGAGGCAACGAAGAAATATGCATCAGCGATTGAAAATTTGTCACCTAAAAGATATTTTCGCTCGTCGCTAAAAACCGATTCAAAATGATCCATCTTTCTCCCAACATTTTCCTTAGCGTTTTGCTTTTCTTTATGTGAGGTGTTCGGGGTAAAAAAAGGTCCAAAGGCTTTATGTAGTTCTGATGAAGTAAAATTTAAGTGTTCCTGTAAGCGGGCATGTTCCAGTGTTCCGGACGCTGGTGCAAGGCCTGCACCAGGATTTTGATCTGCAAGATACTGAAGCACAGCTGTACCTTCTGTTAAAAATTGACCGTCGTCGAGGCGGAGAACAGGAACATATCCTTTAGGATTAATTTTGGAAAAATCTTCACCTGACTCAGTCAGTTGTTTGGCTGTGTCCACATTTTCGATCTCAAAATCTTTACCGATTTCTTTCAATATGATGTGTGATGCAAGTGAGCAAGCACCGGATTTGTAATACAACTTCATTTTTTAATCTCCCTGGCTAAGTTAAATAATCTGGAGCATTCTACGCAGGGCTGGTTACTTTTGTATACCTACTATGATAAAGTTATCTGAATCTGTAGTTACCATTAAGTAACTACAAAAAGAGAGATAGACGATGCTTCCAAGAAGGAAAAACAAGGTGAATTTACCACCAGAGGAATGTCCTATACATCGGTGCATGGGTGTTATAGGTGGAAGATGGGCTCCTGCTATTATTTGGTACTTAAGCGAAGCGCCCAGACGCTTTAGTGAATTAAAAGATGATATTCAGGGTGTTTCAGCAAAAGTACTAACAACACGATTAAAAAAACTGGAAGCAGATGGTGTTATAAATCGTGAAGTAATGCCAACGTCACCCCCTTCAGTTGAATACAGCCTGACGGAACTGGGTTTAGAGTTAAAGCCTGCAATAGAGGCTATTGTTGCTGTAGGGCATAAACTAAAAGAAAGAAATAACCCATAGCTTAAGATGTGGGTGGGCTCTAATTATTGTGAAAAGTGTAGCTGCATAACAAATTGTTCTTTGTACCGAGATCAATTTGGCGCTTCGGGATTCTCTGGTAAGGGGTGAAATTGGTTAGCATACCAGTGGGTGCGAATTGAAAGATCCCCGTCCCATCTATTGAATATCTAGCCGAGAGAGCAGTAGTCAAACCTGAGGGTAAACTCGGCAACGGGAGTCCGTTATTACCTGGACATCTGGGTGAATAATTTTTCAAATATTTTAGGTGTATTAAGCATCTATGCAGGCTTTTATGATCCAACTACGTTTTTCACGCTAATACAGCCAGGGCTTTGTCGATTTTAGGCTTTTCTATCATGAGATCGGGGAGGTGAATTGTTATGAGGTCTATTCCCGCATAGTTCTGGGGCTGATGAGCGTGGCGAATTGGGGTAGAATGCGACTTTCTTTTTTAGCAAATTTTCAAGGAGTGTGGCACTAAAATGTCTGAAGTTTCTCAATCACAGGTGGAAATGGCGGTTAAAGGGTACCAATGCCCCTACTTGAACAGTGATCTGGTCAGCGCCTCGGCGGTGAAGGATATCGCGATTGATGGCGCGAAAGTGACGCTGAAGGTCGAACTGGGATTTCCTGCTGAAGGTTATGTTGAAACATTGGCGCAGGCGTTGCGTAACCAGATCGCGAAGATCGATGGTGTTACCGATGTAGTGATTGAGATCGCGAGTAAGATTATCAGCCACACGGTGCAACGCGGTATTAAACCGCATGACAATATCAAGAATATTATTGCGATTGCTTCGGGTAAGGGCGGTGTCGGTAAATCGACTACATCGGTCAATCTGGCACTGGCATTGGTTGCCGAGGGCGCGCGTGTTGGGATTCTGGATGCGGATATCTATGGGCCAAGCCAGCCGCGTATGTTGGGTGCGACGGCCAGGCCGCAGACGGAAGATGGTAAAACCATGTTGCCGGTAGTCTGTCACGATATTCAGTCAATGTCGATCGGGTATATGATCGAAGAAGATAACCCGATGATCTGGCGTGGCCCAATGGTAACGCAGGCGTTGGAACAGCTGTTGCGAGATACCAACTGGGATAACCTCGACTATCTGGTGATTGACTTGCCGCCGGGTACTGGTGATGTGCAGTTAACCCTGGCACAGAAGATTCCGGTGAGTGCGGCGGTGATTGTAACGACCCCGCAGGATATCGCACTGCTGGATGCACGCAAGGCACTGAAAATGTTTGAGAAGGTTGAGGTGCCGGTGCTGGGTGTGATTGAAAATATGAGTACCCATATCTGTTCTGAGTGTGGTCACGAAGAGCATATCTTTGGTGCGGGTGGTGGTGAGCAGATGGCGACTGATTATGATGTGCAGCTACTCGGTTCGTTGCCGCTTGATATCACCATTCGTGAAAATGTCGATGTCGGTACGCCGACAGTAGTGGCAGACCCTGATGGTGCGATTGCGCAGAACTACCGTGAGATAGCGCGTCGCGTTGCGGCGGGTTTATCGCAACAGGGTAAAGACTATAGTACTGCATTCCCTAATATTGTGATAAAAAACACCTAGACAATAGCGGGTCACTTTTTGCAACGTGATATACCTTGGACTAAAAAAGCAGAGACTAATGAGATGAGCATTAAATCCGATAAGTGGATTCGTCGTATGGCTGAAGGGCACGGTATGATCGAGCCGTATGAACCGGGGCAAGTGAGAGAGAACGAAAATGGTCGTATTGTCTCTTACGGCACCTCAAGCTACGGCTACGATATTCGCTGTTCGGATGAGTTTAAGATCTTTACCAATATCAATTCTGCGATTGTTGATCCGAAGAACTTTGACTCGAATAGTTTTGTTGATGTGAAGTCTGATGTCTGCATCATTCCGCCTAATTCCTTTGCACTGGCGCGCACGGTGGAGTATTTCCGTATTCCACGTAGCGTGTTAACCATCTGCCTGGGCAAGTCGACCTATGCGCGTTGCGGCATCATCGTCAACGTCACTCCGTTTGAGCCGGAGTGGGAAGGGCATGTGACACTGGAATTCTCAAATACCACGCCACTACCGGCAAAGATTTATGCTAACGAAGGGGTTGCGCAGGTGTTATTTTTTGAGTCGGATGAAGTGTGTGAAGTGTCGTATAAAGATCGTGGTGGAAAATATCAGGGACAACGGGGAGTCACACTACCTAAGACTTAAGGTTGCGGTTTTTTAAGTTGAATGCCCTGGGTCTGTTTGATCTCCAGCGTGATAAATTCTTTGTCATTTTTTCCCTGTTTAATGCGCACGGGCAGGTAGCGTAACGATTTGGCAAACCAGATGGTTAATTTCCGTTTGCTGTCTGCTGCTCGCTCGCGTTTGAGTTTGATGGTCTCTATTTCACCGATTGATGTCTTGATGGTCTCTTCGCCCTGTAAGGTGAATCGATACTCTTTTAAGATGCCATCATCCGCGACAGGATAGCTGAAGGTGGTTAGGCCCGCCTGTAAATCGAGCATCAACTGAAGCTGATAAGAGAGTTTATCCTGCGTTCCTGGTGTTATCTCCGTCTCCCACTTTGTATCATCGATGGCGTTTGTAATGCTTTTTGTTGGCCAGTCAAAGTTGAGTTTAGTGGTGCGTGTCCGTTTACCTCCCGTACGATCGTAGAGGTAGTGTAGTGGTTGAATGGTATCTCGATTAAGGGTAAAGATAGAGTGTTCAGCGATCTGGTCTTTAATGAACAGTGCGGCAAGTCCAGTTGTTTTTGAGTGTGATTCAAACTTGATGGTGCCATCTGACTGGATGGTGGTGATGCGTTTGACCTCGCCAAGTTTAAAGCTGTCATTACGCAGTAGTTCGTAGTGGGCGATGAAAGCGGGCAGTGATATCTCATTGTCCGCGTGGAGCGTGGTGGTTGTCAGTAGGCACCACCCGAAGGCAGTGCCTGAGACGAAACGTAGAAGTCTGTCTGCGACGGTCATAGATGCTAGTGTTATGCGCTACCATATTGCTTTTGATAATCACGAATGTGGGTCCGTGTGTCGGCGAACGCTGGTTTTTCTTCGAGGTAGGTCAGTAGCGTTGAGAGGTTTGCGATGCTAGTGACTTTGATACCCTGCTGCTGTTCGATCTCCTGAATAGCGGATGTTTCGCCCTGGCCACGCTCCTGTCGATCCAGTGCAATCGCGACACCGGCTATCGATGCCCCTGCATTTTCGATAATGGCTACGGACTCTCGTACCGATGTGCCTGCCGAGATAACGTCGTCAATGACGAGTACTTTACCCGCCAGGGCTGCACCGACAATCATGCCGCCCTCACCGTGATCTTTGGCTTCTTTGCGATTAAAGGCAAAGGGAATATCACGCTGATGCTTTTCCTGAAGTGCGATGACGGTGGCAACGGCAAGAGGAATGCCTTTGTAGGCAGGGCCGTAGAGCATGTCGACTTCGACCTTGTCGTTAACAATGGCTGCTGCGTAATATTGCCCCAGACGGGAGATTGAAGCGCCTGTGTTGAAAAGCCCGCTGTTGAAAAAATATGGGCTAATACGGCCTGATTTGAGGGTGAACTCACCAAAACGGAGTACACCACTATCGATGACAAAATCAAAAAAATCGCGCTGGAAATCCTGCATTTTATTATCCTTCTGTGGTCTCAGGGCCTATTGTACCCAGTGGAGCTAGTAGGGGTAAACGATTGATTGGATAAATAAGCAAGCCCCTCATGAGAGGGGCTGAAAAGAACTGCGATGAAGGTTACCTGTGGCTCAATTAGCCGGGTGGTGTGCAATTTTGCAGGGTTTTACGCATGTTTTCAAGCGCTTCTGCCTGTTTTTCAAGTTGAGATGCTTCTACATTGAGTTGTTTGAGCTGGCCATCCAGATTATTTTTTGATTCTTTAATTTTACTTAATGTTGCCATGTATTTATCGATACTGGTGCGTTTTTCCTGTATCTGGATTACAAGAGGATTAATCAGTTCTTTGAGCCAGGCATCCGCTTCGCGATTGGCATTACCAAAGGTATTGCGTACGTGGCTGACCAGTGAGATGAAAAACTTTTTCACCACAAAGCTCTGTTCCGCCATGGTTGAGATGGGGCTGTTACGAAACTCTTCTGCTTTGATTGCCAGCTGGTCCAGTTCTGCAATGTGAGGTTGAATGTTGAATTTTGGAGCGACGTGACTTTTTAGGCCATGTTCATCATGGAATTTCTTATAGATTCCTTCTATCAATTTATGGATTTCATCAGAATGACGTTCTGCTATCTGCATCGCTTCACGAGAACTCTCAAAAAATAGCGTCATGCCATTTTTCATGCCATTTGTCGTCCAGCTGCCCGACATGTCGTGACGTGTTTTATCAATAATGACATCAATGGCATCCATGCCAAGGGTGTTGAACATGACTTTGGCCTGGGTGGCGAGGCGGCGACGGCTTGCCTGAAAGTTTTTAACGCTTTCGTAGTAGGCGACTTTCTGTTCTTTCGCTTTTTGTAAGAGTTGTTGCACCACATTTTCATTTTTTCCGCGTAGTGCTTCAAGTTGTTTTAACTGTTTTTTGATGTCTTGCAGTTGCCCTGCGACTGGATCGTAAGTGTTGTTGATTGACTGGTTTAATCCTTCAACAACACTCTCCCAGATCATCTGTTGTTTAGTTGGCAGAATTTCATTTGCAAGCAGTGATTCAAGTGAGAGCAGGTTGCTTTTTTTGAGTAGCTGGTCATCTTTTTTTGTTTTGGCGAGTAACGCTTTCTGCGCAGACACGGGATAGACACTACTAGTATCAATGCCAAGCATTAATGCACTTGTTTTACGTTGCTCTTCGATGGATGCAAGCACCTCTGATGGTTTTTTCATTTCATCCCAGAGGATATCAATTTTATTTAATACAGCGACTAAGCCACTCTGTTTTTTATTACGAAAAGCCATAATATGGTTTTTCCACATATCGAGATCACTTTTAGTGACGCCAGTATCTGCAGAAAGAATAAAGAGTACGGCTTGAGCACTGGGTAGCATGTTGAGGGTAAGTTCAGGCTCACTGCCAAGTGCGTTAAGTCCCGGTGTATCCAGAATAACTAACCCTTGTTTTAGCAAGGGGTGCGGGAAGCTGATTAAGGCATGGCGCCACATGGGGATTTCGATGTGTTTAGCGACGGGAGAGCCATCGTCACTGGCGTGAATTTCTTCGGAATAGAGGCCCAGTTTTTCAGCCTCTTCCATTGGCACCTCTTTGGTTTTGACAACTTCTTTAAAGGCCTCAGCCATCTGGTCGGGCGAGTTTATATCCAGTGGAAGAGAGGTCCAGTAGCTCTCTTCATTTTTGAGCTCTGAGAGACTGGCATCACTCAGACGTGTTTCAATCGGTAGCAATTTGATAAACGACTGGTTTTTTGCCTTGTCATAATAGAGCTCTGTTGGGCACATGGTAGTGCGGCCTGCTTCGGAGGGGAGTAGACGACGACCATAGTTGGCAAAAAATATTGCATTGATTAATTCAGTCTTACCGCGTGAAAATTCGGCTACGAAGGCGATATTCAAGTTGTCTGAGTCAAGGGCTTTGAGTGCATCAAAAATGCGCAACTCAATCTCGGAGCTGCTTTTATCGTGCTGAATTAGCCATTCTTGGTAATCTCTAATAGTTTGGACGAGCTCAGTTTTCCACTGTGCAAATGCTTCCATCTGGCTGCTGAAGCGATCTTGCTGTAGAGTTTCGTCGATATCCAAAGCGTTTGTGGACATATTTCCTTTTTCCAGTCTGCTCTTAAGTGACTAATTAGGGCTAAAATTTATTGTAGTTACAGTCTACTATCGGAATTTTGTCTCTATGCATGAGTTTTATTTCAAAAAACTGTACTGTCTTTTTTAACTTTCGTTGATAGACGAGCATATTGTTGGTTCGCTTGAGTTAAATGATTGCTTTAACTTATAACTTTTAAGTTATTTTTTAAGATTGCCCTTATCAAGGGCTTGTATGTGGCTATTTATATTGAGACCTTTGCACGATTGCTCTTTTGTCCTCTGACGGTGTTAAAAGTGGTTTCAATCGCTCATTTATAGCGATAAACTTCCTCATTCCGTGTGCTTTTGTCTTACCAGAGAACAAAATCACTGCCCATGCAAGGGTCTCATATTTATGTCAGGAAGTTACCTAAATTCGAGATTGGACTGATGACTAGCATCTTAATGAGTGGAATGGAGAGCAGGGCAACCAGTGGAGATAAATCCATTCCTGCAATTGGGGGGATTAGACGGCGTACTGGGCGCAAAACAGGCTCCGTCAATGAATAGATGGTGGTGGTGATGGGGTTATGGATTCCTTGTCCAACCCAGCTTAAGACCACCTGAATCAGAATGGCGACCATAAAAACATTGAGTGCCAGTGATAGTAGGTCGGCAACAGCGACTGGAATGATGACTATGATGCTGAATGATTTTCCGATAATCAGCAGCTTGAATAGAATGGAGGCCATCTGAATTGCGAAGAGTAAAAACAGCGAGGCGATATCGATGCCTTTAAAACCAGGGATGATGCGCCTTAAAGGCACTAATGGTGGGTTGGTGATTTTGACTAAAAACTGGCAGACTGGATTGTGAAAGCTAGCCCGTACTAGCTGCAGAAGAAAACGCAGCATAACGGCAATGAGGTATAGCCCAAACACGGCGTCAATCAGGTAGAGTGCGGGATTACTAAAGTATGAACTATCCATTGTGATGGTTTCCTGGTCTGTCGGCCAATTCCTTTGCGCGTTCCTTTGCGCCCTGAACCGCATTATCAATAAGCGCCTGGTAGTTACCAGATTCCATCACCTGAATGGCGCGTTCCGTGGTGCCGCCGGGTGAGGTGACGCATTTTCTTAACGTGGCGCTGTCATCGCTACTTTCCAGCGCCATCTTCGCGGCACCAAAGGCGGTCTGCAGGGTCAGCAGGCGGGCGGTCTCACGTGGCAGCCCCGCATTGACCCCTGCATTTTCGAGTGATTCCATTAACAGAAAAAAATAGGCAGGGCCGCTGCCTGAAACGGCGGTAACGGCATCCATTAGCGATTCATCCTCCAGCCACAGTGTCAGCCCAACCGCGCGCATGATAAATTCGGCGAGATCTCGCTGTTCTGCGCTGGTGGTCTGGTTGGCAAACAGAGCAGTAGCACCGCTGCTCACTAGTGCCGGGGTGTTGGGCATGGTGCGAATAACCGCACAATTACCGCCTAGCCAGTGTTCCAGGTCATTGCTGCGAATACCGGCGGCAATGGAGATGACGGGGCACTGTTTTTTCTGGATGATTGTGGCTATTTCAGTGGCGACTGATTCGATTACCTGTGGCTTGACGGCAAGGATAACCACATCGGCCAGTTGCAGTGCATCAAGGTTTGATGCGTAGGCCCTGATGCCAAAGGCAGCGGCGAGCTGTTGGCGCTGTTCGTTGCCGGGATCAGCGACGTTGATGTGTTTAGGATTGCAGCCATCGTTGATCATGCCGCCAATCAAACTGCGTGCCATGTTGCCGCCGCCAATAAATGTGTATTGTTTTTCGTTCATAGTTAAGGAATATACTGGGATTTGGTTGTCTGCGCCATGATCTAATCAGGGGGCTGTTTTGCGGGGGCCAAAAATAGCGGTGCCAATACGTACCATGGTTGAGCCTTCGGCGATGGCGGCCTCAAGATCGGCAGACATCCCCAGTGACAATGTATCTAGTGGGTGGCCGGTATCAATGAGGTGTTGTTGTGCCTGCTGCACCGCGTGAAAGATGGCGCGCTGTTGCTCGAAGGTTTCTGCTTTTTGTGGGATTGCCATGAGCCCGCGTAGCTTGATTCGCGGCAGAGCGGCAATCTCAGTCGCTAAAATAGCGAGTTCTTCTAATGAAGCGCCGGATTTGCTGGATTCATTGCTAACATTGAATTGTAAACAGATATTAAGGTCGGGTAGTGTCTCGGGTCTTTGAGAGCTTAGCCTGGTGGCGACTTTGAGGCTGCTGACGCTATGCACCCAGTCAAAATGTACCGCGATGGGGCGTGTTTTATTGGACTGAATAGCGCCGATGTAATGCCAGATGATTGGCTGATCTTGAAGCGTATCGATTTTATCGAACGCTTCTTGCAGGTAGTTTTCCCCGAAATGGAATTGTTGTTGTTCAAGTGCCGTTAGTATTGCTGATGTCGGCTGTGTCTTGCTAACGGCAAGCAGCGAGACACTGTTGGCTGTTCTGTTGAACTTTGTTTCAGCCGCAGCGATACGCTTGCGTGCTTGTTCGATATTATCTTTGATGATGGTGTTGGTTGGCATAGTGGGGTCTATTTTAGTGGTTTATGTGGATGAGTCCAGCCTCAATGTTGCTGTTTTTCATGGAGATTAGAAGAGAAGGCTGGTTGTTCAAGATGTATATGAAAATGCCGTTAAGTGACTGCAGGCAAAAGAGTTGTTTATCTTGCCTCTATTATTCATCGCGGTGAACTGAATATCTCTGGAGGAGAATTGAATGGATATTGCTGAGCTACTCGCTTTTGGCGTTAAAAGTAACGCATCGGATTTACATCTGTCAGCCGAGTTACCGCCGATGATTCGTGTTGATGGCGATATACGTCGAATCAATGTTCCCGCGCTAGATAACAAAACTGTTCAAAATATGGTGTATGACATCATGAATGATGGGCAGCGCAAAGAGTTTGAAGAAAAATGGGAAAATGATTTCTCATTTGAGATTCCAGGGTTGGCGCGTTTTCGTGTTAATGCTTTTAACCATAACCGTGGTGTGGGTGCGGTGTTTAGAACGATTCCATCGACGATCCTTTCGTTAGAGGAGTTGGGTGCACCAGCAGTGTTCGGTGATATAGCGGATACCCCGCGTGGGATTGTATTAGTGACGGGGCCAACGGGTTCAGGTAAATCAACCACTCTTGCGGCGATGATGGACTATAAAAATAACACTGAATATGGTCATATTCTGACGCTTGAAGACCCGATCGAATTTGTGCACCAAAGTAAAAAATGTCTGGTCAATCAGCGTGAAATTCATCGCGATTCATTGGGTTTTGCTGAGGCGCTGCGCTCGGCGCTGCGTGAAGATCCCGATATTATTCTGGTGGGTGAAATGCGTGACCCTGAAACAATTGGTCTGGCGTTATCCGCGGCGGAAACGGGTCATCTGGTGTTTGGTACGTTGCATACCAGTTCGGCGGCTAAAACGATTGATCGTGTGATTGATGTATTTCCTGCGGCTGAAAAGGAGATGATTCGTTCGATGTTATCGGAATCATTAAAGGCGGTGATCTCTCAGACACTGCTGAAAAAAGTGGGTGGTGGTCGTATCGCGGCACATGAAATCATGATTGGTACCCCGGCGATTCGAAATCTGATTCGTGAAAACAAAATCCCACAGATGTATTCAGCCATTCAAACGGGTCATGGGCTGGGGATGCAGACGCTTGATCAAAACCTGCAGGAGTTGATTCAGAAAGGGTTGATCACCAAACAAGATGCGGCAATGAAGGCGGCTAATAAAGCGGATTTTGTATAGTGCCTGTGGGTGCTCAACGTAGGCTGATTACAGGCCAGTGGTTGTCTTTGGCATGTTGTTGTAAAACCTTATCCGGATCGACCGCAACCGGGTGAGTGACAAGTCCTAGTAGTGGCAGGTCATTATGAGAATCAGAATAAAACCAGCTGTCATCCAGGTTGTTGCCCGTCTCTTTTAGCCACAGATTTAAGCGTTCTACCTTTCCTTCTCTAAAGCTGGGAATGCCCGCCACCTTACCGGTGTACTGGCCATTGTTTATTTCTGGTTCGGTGGCGATCAGGTGAGGAATCCCGAGGTGTTCAGCGATTGGCGCAGTCACAAAACGGTTGGTGGCGGTGATGATCAGGAGTGTTTCGCCATTGTCGTGGTGCTTTTTGATGAGTTTCTCAGCTGATGGCAGCATGATAGGTGCTATCTTTTCGCTGAGGAAACGTTGCCGCCAGTTGAGTAATGTCTGCATCTCGTGTTTGGCGAGTGGTGCTAGCTGGAAGGCTAGGAATGCATTGATATCGAGTGTGCCGGCGACATATTCATCATAAAATCGCTGGTTTTCGCGTTGATGCTCAGGGCCAATAATACCTTCTTCTGTGAGGAATTGACTCCAGAGATAGTCACTGTCTCCGCCAATCAGGGTGTTATCAAGATCAAAAATGACCAGGCTCATGTTTCTAGTCTCTATCGTTCTACTATCGAATAGTTTCGGGGGGGGGGATGGTTATTTCAGGTGTTACATTAAATAATATCAGGGTCTTATTTGCACTTAAAGCCCAATTTATGTGACAATCGTCACAATTATAGCAGTTTTATGGAGCCTGACTAGTGATTGATCTTGACGGGTATAGAGCTAATGTCGGCATTATCCTGAATAATCAGGTTGGTAAGCTACTGTGGGCGCGCCGTATTGGTCAGGAGACGTGGCAATTCCCACAGGGTGGTATCCAGCCTGATGAATCCCCAGAAGATGCGATGTACCGGGAACTCCGAGAGGAGGTTGGCCTGAAGCCCTGTCACGTCACTATCCTCGGTCGTACTAGCGACTGGTTGCGCTATCGCCTGCCTAGGGAGTTGGTTCGTCATCAAAGTAAACCGGTATGCATCGGGCAAAAACAGATCTGGTTTCTGCTTGAGCTGAAAGGTGATGAGAGTGATGTGAGGCTTGATGTGTCTGATGAGCCTGAGTTTGATCACTGGCGTTGGGTCGATTACTGGGATCCACTGGAAGAGATTGTTTCTTTTAAACGCGGTGTCTATGAACATGCATTGGCGGAGTTTGAGCCGCTGGTGACCGCTCGGAGTGCGTGTTAAATCTCAGGTGGCGTAGCGCTACGGTTATTTTTTTATGTGAACCTCTGTTAAGGTGACGCAATGCTGAAAACGTTACGACGCATTGTACAGGAGGTTAATGCCGCGCATGATCTTACGCAGGCCTCTTCCATTATTGTGACGAGGGTGAAGCAGTCGATGTCGGCGGACGTTTGTTCGGTTTATCTGCTGGATCAGAGGCTGCAACAATATACTCTGATGGCCAGTGATGGTTTGAATCCTGAGTCGATTGGTACTGTTCGGTTTAAACAGGGTGAAGGGTTGGTGAGTCTTGTGGGTGAGACAGAGGAGTTGCTGAATCTCGATAATGCACCAGACCATCCGCGGTATCGTTTTATTGCCGAGACCGGCGAGGTCTCTTTTCATGGCTTTTTAGGGGTGCCGATTATTCACCGCCGCCAAGTGATGGGGGTGCTGGTGGTGCGACAACGCAGCCTGCGTTGTTTTGATGAAAATGAAGTGTCGTTTCTGTTGACCATTGCGGCGCAGCTGGCAGGCGCGATTGCGCATGCTGATGCACGCGGTGAAATTCAACCATTTACAGAGACACCAGGCGGTAAAGATAACCGTCCGATTGTTGCGTTACCGGGTGCGCCAGGCGTCGGCATTGGTACTGCTGTGGTGGTCTATCCGGTAGCGGATCTTGATGCAGTTCCGCACCGTAAAACCAAAGATACGGCGACAGAGATTTTTGCTTTTGAGCTGGCACTGGAGGCCGTGCGCACTAATATCAAAGCACTTGAGGCCTCGATCCATCCTGAGCTGGGGGCCGAAAGCAGGGCGTTGTTTGAGGCTTATTTATTGATGTTGAATAGTGATACGTTGGTTGAAAAGACGATCAAACGTATTCGTGACGGCAGTTGGGCGCCGGGTGCTTGGCGAGATACGATCAATGAGCAGGCGCAACTGTTTGAGTTGATGGACGATCCTTATCTGCGAGAACGTGCCGATGATGTGCGTGACCTTGGGCGACGTATTTTGGCACATCTACAGGATGAAGTGCGCCGGCAGCCTGATTACCCTGAGCAAACCATTCTGGTGGGGGATGAAATTTCTGCGACAATGCTGGCGGAGGTGCCGCGTGAGCGTTTAGCTGGGATTGTCTCTGCGCGCGGTTCAGGCTCATCTCATGTGGCGATTCTGGCACATGCGATGGGTGTACCGGCGGTGGTGGGCGCAGATGATCTGCCAGTGGCGCGCGTTGATGGCTGTGAGTTGGTGGTGGATGGTTATCGTGGACGCATTTTTGTATCGCCATCCCCGGCGGTACGCAGTGAATATACGCGCCTTGCGCAGGAAGAAGAGGAGCTGGTTGCGGGTTTAGAGGGATTGCGCGAGCTACCAGCAGAAACACTGGACGGGGTGCGTCTACCACTTTTTGCCAATACGGGCCTGTTGTCAGATATTGCCCCTTCGCTTGAGAGTGGTGCAGAAGGGATTGGGCTTTATCGTACTGAATTTCCTTTTATGATACGAGAATGCTTTCCGGGTGAAGAAGAGCAGCGCGCGATTTATCGTGAGGTGCTGGAAGGCTTTGCGCCGCGACCAGTGACGTTACGCACGCTTGATGTGGGTGGTGATAAGGCGCTCTCTTATTTTCCAATAGTGGAGGAAAACCCTTTTTTAGGTTGGCGAGGTATACGTATTACGCTTGATCATCCCGATATTTTTTTAGTTCAGTTACGCGCGATGATGCGAGCCAATATCGGTTTGAATAACCTGCGGTTGATGTTACCGATGATCAGCAATGTGGCTGAGGTTGATCGCGCATTGCAGCTTATCGGGCGTGCGCACCAGGAGTTGCTAGCGACAGGTGAGTCAGTAGTGATGCCGCAGGTTGGGATTATGGTGGAGGTACCATCGGTGATTTATCAGATGGAGGTACTTGCTTCGCGCGTTGATTTCTTTTCGGTCGGTACCAATGATCTGACACAATACCTGCTGGCTATTGACCGAAATAACCCGCGGGTAGCATCGCTGTATGATTCGTTGCACCCTGCGGTGCTGAGAGCGCTGATTCAAATTATTTCGGCAGCAAACCTGGCGGGAAAACCGGTGAGTATTTGTGGCGAAGTGGCGGGTGACCCTGTGGCGACATTGTTGTTACTAGGCATGGGGGTGAGTGGTTTGAGTATGAGCGCGGCAAGCATGCCGCGTGTGAAATCAGTGATTCGGAGTTTTACCATGAATGATGCACGCAGAGTATTGGATGAAGCATTACAGTATGATGATGCTGCGGCGATACGTGACTATCTTGAGCAGAAACTGGAACAGCGGGGGCTTGGTGGATTAGTGAGGGCTGGCAAATAGTCGTTCGATGTTTAAATGAGAGCCGTTCTTGCTATTTGGAAAATACAGCATGAAAAAAAGAATTTGCTCTCCTGGAGCAGTGGTGAAAATAGATGGTGGATTGCGTGCACATTTGATCAGTGTTCATCCATGTGGTGAAAATGGTGAGTTCTACAGTTTTGTCTTTTCGGATCTGCTGTCGAGCGCTGTGGAAGGGGGAAAAAATGTTGCCTGAATCAGCCCCATTTCTACCGAGAACACTCGACGATGTACAAAAAAATTATTTATTAACCGACCTGTTGCGAGGTGTGTCGCGCAGTTTTTATCTCACATTGCGTGTGTTGCCGTCGCAATTGCGTGAGCCAATCAGTGTTGCCTACCTGCTGGCGCGAGCTGCTGATACGATCGCTGATACGGCGATAGTTTCTGCTGGTAAACGTTGTGATGCGCTAAACCACCTGCGTGGACAGTTGCAGTCCGATGTGCCGTCTCATGCCGTGCTGGAACGTCTACAGACGGGCTTTACCGGGCAGCTTGACCATGCCTTTGAAAATGAGCTGCTGGTGATGTTGTCGCCGCTGTTTGAATTGCTGCTACGGCAGACAGCACCGGACCGGACGATGATTCGCAAGGTTGTATTGACTCTAACCGAAGGGATGGTGAGTGACCTTGAAAGCTTTCCTGTGTCGAAAAATAGCGGTGAGGTTGTAGCGATTGCACTTGAACGTGGTGATCAATTAGATTGCTACACCTACCTGGTGGCCGGGTGTGTGGGAGAGTTCTGGACCGATATTTCGATCGCCCACATTGATGCTCTTCAGTGTTGGCAGGCCAGCCAGAAAAAATACTCGCAATTGGGTGTTCGCTTTGGTAAAGGGCTGCAATTGACCAATATCCTGCGGGATGTACCGCGTGACCTAAGAGTCGGGCGCTGTTATCTGCCGCAATCATGGCTGAATGAAGTATCGCTGATGCCGGATGATTTAATGAATGCCACTAATAGCGCAACGGCTCGTCCGCTGCTACTTAAGGGTATTCACCGCACGCTGGACCATTATGCAGCAGCAGAGCAGTATGTGGTTGCGCTGCCGCGGCGTTGTGTGCGCCTGCGTATCGCTGCATTGTGGCCGATGTTGATTGGTCTTAAAACGTTGGCGCAGCTTTCGCAACAGTCGAAC
Source organism: Gammaproteobacteria bacterium (assembly GCA_021648525.1). GTDB lineage: Bacteria > Pseudomonadota > Gammaproteobacteria > SZUA-140 > SZUA-140 > SZUA-76. The sequence goes on along the minus strand of JAKISP010000001.1, from coordinate 112,005 downwards.
TGGTTGGATGTGACTGTTGTCTGCAAGGTTGAGCGTAAATGGATTTATCGAATGATGTTGCTGTCGAGCGGTGTTGTATTTTCTAATCTGGCAGTGAAATGGTGGTGTGCTCGTCTACGGAAATCTGTTTTACTAACGTGATTTCTGACTTTAAAAATAAGGTTTCAGGGGAGCTTTGCACGATCATTCTTTTGCCCTCTGGCGGTGTGGCCTAAAGCGGCTACTGTTGGTAAAAGCGTATTCAACCGGCCATTTTTAGTGATAAATGCCCTCGTTCTGTGCGCTTTTGCCTCGCCTAAAGCGCCTACTGTTGGTGTCAGAGAATAAAATTACTACTTGTGTAAAAGCGTCTTCTTATTGAAAATGATTTCTAAATGGCGTTATTTTCGGCTGTTTAGTGTCAATTACGCTATAATCTGACTTGAAGATACCACGTTATTTAACAGGATTGATTTGAATGTCGCATACAGATGTCAAAAAAGTTGTACTGGCCTATTCTGGCGGTCTCGATACCTCAATTATCGCTAAGTGGCTGCAGGATGAATATCACTGTGAAGTGGTGACCTTTACTGCCGATATCGGCCAGGGTGAAGAGGTGGAGCCAGCGCGGCTAAAGGCTGAAGCGATGGGGATTAAGGATATCTATATCGAGGATCTTTGTGAAGAGTATGCGCGTGACTATGTTTTTCCGATGTTTCGTGCTAATGCTATTTATGAGGGTGAATACTTGCTCGGTACATCGATTGCGCGACCACTGATTGCTAAGCGCTTGATTGAAATTGCGAATGATACAGGTGCCGATGCAGTCTCACATGGCGCAACAGGTAAGGGGAATGATCAGGTGCGCTTTGAACTGGGTGCTTATGCGCTGAAGCCGGATGTGCAGATTATTGCGCCGTGGCGTGAATGGAATCTTAATTCACGTGAAAAGTTGATGGCCTATGCCGAGCAGCACAACATTGCGGTTGAGCAGAAGCGTGGTAAGAAATCACCGTATTCGATGGATGCTAACTTGCTGCATATCTCTTATGAGGGCGATATTCTGGAAGACCCATGGGCTGAGCCAGAGGCAGACATGTGGCGCTGGACAGTGAGTCCAGAGCAAGCGCCAGACCAGGCACTCTATCTGGAACTCACTTATCAATCGGGCGATATCGTCGCGATCGATGGTAAAGAGATGAGCCCGGCTGATGTGATGCGTTATCTGAACAAGGTGGGTGGTGAAAACGGGGTGGGTCGTGATGATATCGTTGAAAACCGCTATGTGGGTATGAAGTCTCGTGGTTGTTACGAAACACCCGCTGGTACGGTTATGTTGAAGGCGCACCGCGCGATTGAGTCGATCACGCTTGACCGTGAAGTGGCGCATCTGAAAGATGAGTTGATGCCGCGTTATGCAACGCTGATTTACAACGGCTACTGGTGGAGCCCTGAGCGTGAAATGATGCAGGCGATGATTGATGTTTCTCAGCGACGTGTGAATGGTGTTGTGCGCATTAAGCTGTACAAGGGGAATGTGATTGTGGTGGGACGCCAATCACAATTTGATAGCCTGTTTGATGCCAATATTGCAACCTTTGAAGATGATGCGGGTAGTTATAACCAGCAGGATGCGGAAGGCTTCATTAAATTAAACGCATTGCGCCTTCGTATCGCGGCGAAGAAGTTATAAATAATACTGTGACTGTTGTGCCTGGTCGACAATGGCCAGTGTGAATGGTGATTAATTGCCACTGACCATTGGCCTTTTGTTCTGATGTTGGGCGTATAAATGAAAAGCAATGTTATCTATGGTGTGTTGCTGTTGTTGTTTCTCACATCCTTACCCTGGATGTTGGGGAATTTCGCCTATGATGACGAAAATGATGTTGTTCCAACGATTATTCATGTCGATCCTTTTTATATTTCAAAGTTGCCAGCACAGGAACTCATTCATGAGCCGTTGCAACCGGTAACGGAGCCTCGCGTTCTCAATAATGATAAGGTAGCGCTGGGGCATAAACTGTTTCAGGATAAGCGCCTCTCCCCTGAAGGTAACGTTTCATGTGATACCTGTCATGCGCTAAATCGTGGCGGTGTGGATGGTAAGTCTCATGCGATTGCTGGTGATGCTACTCGTGGACGAATTAATACCCCGAGTATCTACAATAGTGCTAATAATTTTAGATGGTACTGGGATGGACGAGCGACGACGCTTGAAGCACAAGTGGATGAGTCTATTACCAGTCTGACAGAGTTGGGTGCTGAGTGGCATGAAGTGTTGAGTCGGCTTGCTTCACTTTCTGAATATCAGCAATTATTTTCTCAGCTTTACCCAGCCAACCGCATTCAAAAAGAACATGTGATTGACGCGCTTGCTGAGTTCGAGCGCTCCTTAGTCACACCCGGCGCTGCGTTTGATCGTTATCTATTTGGCGATGAACAAGCACTCAGTGTAGAGCAGCGGCGTGGTTACCAGTTATTTAAATCTTATGGTTGTATTGCCTGTCACCAGGGCGGTAATGTTGGCGGTAATATGTTTCAGCTGTTTGGTGTGATGGGGGATTTTTTTGCTGACCGAAAAGTGATTGTAGAGGCCGACCTGGGACGTTTTAATGTGACGGGTAAGGAGGATGACAAATATCGTTTTCGTGTTCCAAGTCTACGCAATGTGGCGTTGACTGCACCTTATTTCCATGACGGCACTGCCGATACACTTGAGCAGGCTGTGATGGTCATGGCAAATTTTCAACTGGGGCGTCCTATTCCGCTCGATGATGCGCAGTTAATTGTGAAGTTTCTCCACTCTTTAAGTGGTGTTCAGCATGGTGATGAGTGATGACTTCATCTAATATGAAGCAGCTGATCGTTGCGGTTATTGCAGTATTGTTGATGACCTTTCTTTACGTCAAGACACAAGCGGTAGAAGGGAAGAGCTATAATTCAATATTAAATAATTTATCTCACCTGCGACAGCTTGATGCCAATCTTGGTCGTGATGTGCTTCGTTCTCGCAATGAGCTGTTATCACACTATGACCCATTGGTTTTATGGATGCAGCAGCTGAGAGAGAAACATGCTGAGATAACTGCTGGGACATATGGTATTTATCATCAGGGTGATATTGATATCGATCAACACCTTGATGCGATACAGGCGATCATCCTTGCTAAGGAAGAGAAGCTGGAGTCATTTAAAGCACATAATGCTGTTTTAAGAAATTCTGTTCATTACATACCTGCGCTTATGGATCAATTAATGGCAAGGATGATAGAGCATAATGCAGAGATGTCGGTGGTGGTGGTGCTGAGTGATATGGTGAGAGATGTGCTCAGTTATAACACCAATGCGAGTGCAACGCTTCGGCTTCATGTGATTGATGATTATAAATTTGTAACAAGCTCTGTGGATCGCTTTCCGCAGCTGTTACAGGACGATGTTCTTCGTCTGGTTCAACATGTCAAGGTAGTGGTGAACGAAAAACAAGTGGTTGATGCGATGATTCTGAGTTTGACTTCACCGTCGATGGTACGGCAAGTTGACCTGCTTTCTGCATTATATAATCGTAATCATGAAGAGTTAGTTCGGCGCACTAATATTTATCGCCTGTATCTCTACCTTATTACAGTCTCACTTCTGGTTTACGTTGCGTTTATTATGTGGCAACTGAAAAATAGTGCGACAAAATTAAGGCGTACGGTGAGAGATCTTAATTATCAGAAATTTGCACTGGATCAACACTCAATTGTTAGTATTGCGGATAGCGATGGGGTGATTACTTATGCTAATGATAAATTGAGTGATGTTAGTCAATTTAAACGGGATGAATTGATTGGAAAAAATCATCGTGTAATGAACTCTGGTTATCATTCCGATGTTTTTTTTGATGACTTATGGGCCACCATTACAGCGGGTGATGTATGGCATGGTGAGATGAGAAGCCAGAAAAAAAATGGTGACTATTTCTGGGTGGACTCGACGATTGTGCCGTTTGTGGATTCGACTGGGAGCCCTTATCAATATGTGGCGATTAGAACGGATGTAACAGAGCATAAAAGACTTGAACGCGCACTCTTTAAAGAAAAGGAGAGAGCGCAAATTACCCTTGAAGCGATTGGTGATGGTGTGATTACGACTAATGCGCTTGGTTTAGTTGACTATATGAACCCCCGTGCAGAGATGTTAGCTGGGGTTGAGTTTGATGCATGTCGAGGGCATTCGTTAAATGAAGTGTTGAATGTTTTTGATGAGACGACACATAAAACAATCGAAAGTCCAATCAATGTCTGTTTGCAAAAGGGTAGCAGGGTGGCACTGCCTGGACAGGTGATTGTTAATCAGTTTACAGGTAAAGAATTTGCGGTAGAGGTGACGGCTAGCCCAATCCTGGATCGAGATAGCGTGGTTGTTGGTGTGGTGATCATTTTTCATGATGTCACTGAATTACGCGGACTTGCCAATAAGGTTTCGTACCAGGCAACACACGATGCATTAACTGGCTTGATCAATCGCCGTGAATTTGAACGTCGTCTGGCACTGTTACTGGAGAGTGCTCGACAGGAGGACAAGGAACATGCGCTCTGTTATATCGATCTGGATCAGTTCAAGATTGTAAATGATACCTGTGGCCATGTGGCTGGCGATGAGCTATTGCGTCAGTTGACTGCTTTGTTGCAGGCTCAGGTGAGGGAGCGAGACACGCTGGCGAGGCTTGGCGGTGATGAATTTGGTATATTACTTGGCAATTGCCATTTGGGCAAAGCCGAGGAGATTGCAGAGGATTTTTGTCATACGGTAAAAGAGTTTCGTTTTGTGTGGCAAGATAAAAGTTTCGAAATTGGTGCCAGCATTGGGCTTGTTGCGATTGAGGCTGGTAGCAGTGGTACGACTGATTTGCTGAGTGCTGCAGACTCCGCTTGTTATGTTGCTAAGGATAAGGGGCGTAATCGAGTCTACGTTTATCAGCCCGATGATGAAGAGCTGGTGGCGCGTCATGGTGAAATGCAGTGGGTTTCTCGCATCAATCAAGCACTCGAAGAAAACCGTTTTGAGCTATTTTACCAGCCGATTGTGCCGTTGAAAGATGTCAATGAGAAGATGCATGTTGAGGTGTTGCTGCGATTACGGGATGAGGTAGGTAAGCTTATTTTTCCGATGGCATTTATTCCTGCTGCGGAACGATTTGATTTAATGCCAGCGATTGATCGCTGGGTGATTCGTAATTTATTCGCTTTTTATGAAGCGAGTGGCAGGGATGATATTACTTATGCTATCAATCTTTCCGGCGCTTCCTTAAGTGATGCTGGTTTAATGGGTTATCTGCGTGAACAATTTTCTAATTATGATGTATTACCACACAATATCTCTTTTGAAATCACTGAAACAGCCGCGATCTCAAATTTGAGCGAGGCGATTCATTTTATTTCTGAACTTAAAATGCTTGGTTGCCGCTTTTCGCTGGATGATTTTGGCAGTGGTCTGTCATCATTTGCTTATCTCAAAAATTTACCGGTGGATTACCTGAAAATTGATGGTGGCTTTATTCGGAGTATTGTGGATAATCCGATTGATTGTGCAATGGTCGAGTCGATCAACCATATTGGCCATGTGATGAAAATTAAAACCATTGCCGAATTTGTAGAAAATGATGAGATTTACAAGTGTATCAAAAATTTGGGGATTGATTATGCACAGGGCTTCTATATTGCGAAGCCAATGCCATTGGTCAGTCTATTTAAAGATAAATAATTGAGAGCCCTGTGCGACTACTTCATACTATGATTCGTGTGGCAGACCTTGATGCTTCAATCAGTTTTTACACTGAGGTGCTTGGAATGCGTCTGCTTCGGCGCAATGATTACCCTGATGGGCATTTCACGCTGGCTTTTGTTGGTTATGACGATGAGTCTGTCGGGGCTGTTATTGAACTAACCCATAACTGGGATGTGAACAACTACGAGCTGGGGAATGCCTTTGGCCATATTGCACTGGAAGTTGACGATGCCTATTGTGCCTGTGATGAGATTCGTGTTCGTGGCGGCAATGTGGTGCGTGATGCAGGGCCAATGAAAGGAGGGACATCGGTGATCGCTTTTGTTGAAGATCCGGATGGTTATAAAATTGAGTTGATTCAGAAAAAATGAGTAAGTGTTGACTGGAGTGAATAATAGATGAAAACTGTAAGTTACATGGCTGTCGTGGGTTGTTTGTTGCTGACCGCATGCGCTGATTTTCAACCAGCCAAAACGGGTTCGGTTGGTGGTTATCAGTTGCAATTAAAAAGTGATCCTGCGCCTTTAAAAGTGGGTAGTAAAGCGAGTATTGAATTTTCTATTAGAGATGGAATCAATCAGCCTGTTGACAGTTGTACTGTGCGTTTTCGCCAATACATGCCGGGGCATGAGATGTCGCTTGATAACGTGTTGGTGCTGATGATTGATGAGGCTAAAGTTGGAATTTATACTGCTGATAGTGGTGAATTTTCAATGGGTGGTGACTGGGTGCTTGAATTTGACTTTATCTGTGGGGCTGACCACCATACAATCCCTTTCGATTACACGCTTGAGTGGCCTGAATAAATGCTGAATTTCTCGATTTTGTGTGCGGGAGGCAGGAACTGATTAATCGCCAGGTGAGCGCCGAGGTGACTACCTGATGTGATTCTTTGGAAGGAGTAGTGAAAGCGACCAGATACCTCGTTATTTGAATGAGTCTTATAGCGTTCAGCTCAGCCGCGTTGTGCTTGCGATGAGATGGTTATCTGTTTCTAGTGGGGTAATGGTGATTCAAATAGTATCTGTAGGCGAGCAGGAAGATTAGCATGTTTGCTAGCCACCAGTAACTCATCGTACCGCCACCACCATCGGGGTTGCCGCGAGTCACCTCAAGGGTTATTGCGAGACTATTATTACTTTCATCGCCGTCATCTATTGCATTTGAACTTACGATTCCAGTATACCCCTGGAGTCCAATGGCTGTTGTGACAATATTAACAGTGAGAGTGACTGTTTCACCTGATGTGAGGTTGCCAAAATCACAGACTAAAGAAACCCCCATTGCGCAGCTTCCAAGCGTGGTGGTGGCCGATAAAAAGAGACTGTTTCGAGACAATGTCCCTGAATACTGAGCTCGTTCGGCGGTTACATACCCTCTGTTGGTGATTGACAAGATATAACGGGCGGTTTCACCTTCCCGCACTTTTTCGGTGGTAAAGTCCCCGCTAATGACCAGGTCCGGATTTATTGAGAACAGAATATGCGCGGCAGCGCCGGCGGCAATAAATTTTCCTTCGTCCCAGAGAACAGTTTTGAATAAGCTGTTTGTGCCAGTTAATACCCTTGTCCATGCTGCACCGTCAGGGCTAACCATAATGGTGCCTGATGGAGCAACAGCAGCATACTGAGTACCACCAAAGCTAATATCATTGATCTGGATGCCAGTGAATGCGGGCTGGCTATCCCCCCCGGTCCATGTACCATCACTATTTATTAATATGGTGGTGCTAGCAGGTGAGCTGGAAGTGCCAGTGACGATGATGCTGTTTTCACCAATTGCAATGCTGTTTAGATTAATGCTGCTGCCGCTGTTATTTCTTGTCCAGGATATGCCTTTAGGGCTAGTGGTGATCGTGCCGCCATCACCGATGGCAATAAAGTGATCTTCATTCCAGACGACCTCACGCAGTGTGCTTGACTCACTTGAGTCACGGGGGGTCCATTTCTCACCGAATGGGCTGGTATAAATAACACTGTTGACCGCTGAACCACCGACGGCAACAAATTGATCTTTACCCCATGTAATACCGTATAAGGTGCTGGAGTTGCCTGGTAAATCCGCTGAAACGGGTGGCGGTACCCACGTCGAGCCATCATTGCTGTAGCAGATGGTGCCGATGTCACCGACAGCGACAAATCGATTGGTAACATCGCTCCAGGTCACGGCGTGCAGGCGGTTAGCGCCACAGGAGGATGTTGGAGTCTGGTCTTCCCAGCCCACGCCTGCATTATTACTGTTTAAAATAGTACCGTTATCGCCGACGGCAACCAGTAGCGTGTCACTTCTGACAAGGTCATTGATTGTTTCCTGGGTTTCGAGAGGACCAGCAGTGAGGTTCCAGGCAAGACCACTGTCAAAGCTGGTATAGATGTCGCCACCGCTACCTACGATGGCTACAATTGAATTGTTTGATGAGGCAACACCGTAGAAAAAACTGGCGCCAGGAGCAGAGATTACTGGGATTGCTTCGGATGTCCAGGTATCTCCTGTTGAATCATTACTGCGTAGAAACGTGCCCCAGGTGCCGGTGACAAGAAACTCATCTGTTGCATTTTCTATCCCAATGCTCAATAGATCGTTGGTGATGCTGCTACCACCATCGGTGATAGAGGAGGGGGTAGTCCAGTAGTCGGCATCATCGCTAGTGATAATAGTACCGGCGTTACCAATGGCGACATATCTGTCATTATCAAAGAGAATATCATTCAGGTGCTGAGATGTAATACGACCACTGCCGATTATTATATCTGCAGGACTGATGTTGGTCGGGTCACTGGTGGAGATCTGGAGGTTGAATTCACCACCAATCAAGGTGGTCGTGTTATCAATAGCGATGCTCAAAAGGTGCTCACTGGTTTGTGCATTCTGCGTTGTCCAAATGCTGCCATCGAGGCTAGTGCTGGTAATCAGGGTGCCGTTGCTACCGACCACAATATGGTTGGTTCCATCCCAGGTGCTATCGAATAGCCATTCGCCGCTGATGTTGCTGCTGCGTGGCACCCATGTGTTGATGTTACTGGTTGTGGTGAGCAGTGTGCCATTTTTGCCGGTAGCAAGGAAAAACTCATCCCCAGGTGCCGATGTTAAATTACGAACCCCTGTCACATGTAGCAAGTCGGTGGTGAACCCTGTGGGGGAATCTGTTGCGGCTTCCCAGTCGGTGGTATTAACGCTAGTCAGTATTGTGCCTCCGCTGCCGACGATAACATAACTAAAAATACTGTTCAGAGACCAGGCGACACTATGCAGATCCTCTGAGGTTGCGTCTACTGCCTGGTGAGTCCAGGTGAGTGGCGATAGAGAACGAGTGAGAATCGTGCCGTTATCACCCACGGCGATAACGCTTGAAGTTTGATTGAAGGTAATGCTGCGTAATGTCGCAGTTGAGCCTGATGCTTCAGTCTCCCAGGTTATACCGTCGTCGTCTTTGGTGGAAATAATCGTGCCGTTTGCACCTACCACGACAAAGTGTACTTCTGCCCAGGTGACGTCGTGTAGATTATCGGAAATGCCGGGCGCACGTTTTGTCCAGCTGATGCCATCACTGCTGCTAAGTGTTAAGCCGTTATCCCCCACGGCTAAAAAGCGTTTATTCAAACCTGCTTTACCATTGTTTGCAATACTATTGATTGAGCGCGTATGCCAGGCAATGCCATCAAGGCTGGTTAAAATAGCGCCATCATCACTGCTGGCGACATATAAGCTGCCATCCCAGGTGATACCGCGAAGCCTGGGCGGTGGTACGTTACTGTAGCGGTCTGGATTGAGGGCAGGGCTTTCAAGTCGCCAGCCAGAACCTGTTGCGCTGGTAAGAATAGCAGCAGCAGATCGGTTTTGTGCACCATCGATTGGGTGGGTAAAGGACGCCGTGTATTCTCCAATGGCGAGGAACTGTTCCCCATTCCAGATAACATCGGTTAATTTATGGGTGATGGTTGATGTGCGAATGTCCCAGTTTCCGCTGTTAGTACGGCTGACAATGGTTCCCTGGTCTCCAACGCTGACGTAACGGGATCCACTCCATGCAATATCATTCAGGTTCTCCGTTGTATCTGAGGGTTCTACTACCCAGCTTTCGTTGCCGCCAGATTGACTGGTGGTGATGTTGCCACCTTCGCCGACGGCGACAAACTCATCGTTACCCCAGATAACACTATTGTGCTGATTGCCGTGCGGGGTGGGATGGGCCCATTGCCACTGGGTTGGTACTGCATGCAGGCAAAAGGGTAGCAGGGATGCCAGTAAAAACCACAACATTAACGCCCGTGGGGCGGGGGCCTGTACGTTGCTATCTGGTTGAGTGAGGTGATTAAACAAGAGAATTGCCCGGGTATGTGCGAGTGCCGATGCAGGCCCTCTGAGTGATGTTGCCAATATACATCTTATACTTATATATAGCGGCAGACGATGGATTAGATGTAGTAAGTAACATGTAGGTTCTGAGTTGGTATGTGCTTATTTTTTTCTTTTTAATCAATGAACTATCGATTGTGATTGTTTATTTCTTAAGCAGTTTACGTAGTCCCTTTAAATAATACTTCTCATCGGGGGCAGTATTACGACGTTGCGCCTGCATCAGCATATCACCCAGTGGCTCCATCATCTGGTGCTCAGCGGCATGTGGATCATTGCATTTTTTGATCAGCACCTGGTAGATGTTGATAATGCCCTTAGGACGTTGAGTGGCGAGTTGCTCCTGGATCGCGATATGCATCGACATATGCAAAAATGGGTTGCTCTGGCCCATTTCGGGGGTGAAATCCTTGTCGATCACCGCGTCCGGATCTGACAACAGGGCGTGGTACTCTGGGTGCTGCTGGATAATGCCCGTGATGATCTGTTCCATCGGTTCTAGCGGGGTGGTGCCGTTGAGCTGTTTTTGCCAGATATCAAAAAAAAACTGGCGCATCTTGTGTCGATCTTTCGAAAAAAACATGGTTAATTCTCGGCTTGTGGTCTATAGAATTATAGTCTATTCAACCGCTTTTTGTCTGTATTCACACAAATCCTCAATGACGCAGGCACCACAGCGTGGTTTGCGTGCCACACAGACATAACGCCCGTGCAGAATCAGCCAGTGGTGGGCATCGAGCTTGAATTCATCGGGGATGAATTTGATTAGCTTGTGCTCCACCGCCAGTACCGTTTTTCCAGGGGCAATTCTGGTGCGGTTGGAGACGCGGAAAATGTGGGTATCGACCGCGATGGTTGGCTGGCCAAAGGCGGTGTTGAGGATCACATTGGCGGTCTTACGCCCCACGCCAGGCAGGGCTTCAAGGCTTTCACGATCTTGCGGCACCTCGTTGTTATGCTGATCGCTGAGAATGGCGCAGGTCTTAATCACATTGGCCGCTTTAGTGTTGAACAGCCCGATGGTCTTAATGTAGACCTTAAGGCCATCCACTCCCAGTGCGTGGATAGTGGTGGGTGTATTGGCAATGGGATAGAGTTTATCAGTTGCTTTGTTAACCCCTTTGTCAGTCGCCTGGGCAGAGAGAATGACTGCGATTAACAGTTCAAACGGGGTGGTGTAGTTTAATTCAGTAGTGGGGTGAGGGTTTTCTGCGCGCAGGCGTTCGAAGATTTTGGTGCGTTTTAGCTTGTTCATGTGGTGTCGTGGTTGTTTTGGCCTGAATTTTTACTGGGCAGTGTAGCATGACTGATGAGCTGCTTATTTCGGCTTACTTATGAGAGAATCGGTGGACTATTTTCTAGTCAGGAAAGCGATTTTAATATGCGATTCAATTTTATGAGCTTCAGGCTGTCATCATTCAGGTTTGAATTTCTTACCCCATTGTTGTTGATATTAGCGGTTACACCACCACTGTATGCCAGTGAAGAACAACGCTGGGAGCAGGCAATCGATCATGCTGCACAGGCGGTATTGGCGATTCGAGTCGATGCACCGCGTTCATTTGATACCGGCATCAATAATTCGGTGCAGGCGACCGGTTTTGTGGTTGATGCGGAACAGGGAATTGTGCTGACCAATCGCCATGTGGTGCAGCCGGGGCCAGTGGTTGCCAAAGGCGTGTTTCTGAACCGTGAAGAGATTAAATTAATACCGATTTATCGAGACCCTATTCATGATTTTGCTTTTTTTAAATATGATCCAGAGGCACTGACCTATAACAAGCCTCAAGCATTAGAGCTGTTACCTGAAGCGGTGCATCGTGGGCGTGAAATTAAAGTGGTGGGTAATGATGGCGGTGAACAGCTTTCGATTCTAAGTGGTACCATCGCACGCCTCGATAGACCCGCGCCCGTTTATGGTCGAGGCAACTTTAATGATTTTAATACCTTCTATATTCAGGCTGCTTCATCGACCAGTGGCGGTTCATCTGGTGCACCAGTGATTGATATTGAAGGCAATGTGATCGCATTGAATGCGGGTGCCAATATGCGTAATGCGGCTAGTTTTTATCTGCCGCTGGATCGTGTGGTGCATGCCTTCGAGCGCATTCGTAATGGTATTGAGATTAAACGTGGCACATTGCAGACAACCTTCCGATACCAGCCATATGATGAGCTTAAACGTCTTGGTTTGAGTGATGAAAATGAGGAGCAGGTACGTGCTCAGGATCCCGCTGCGATTGGTCTGTTAACGGTCGCCTATCTGGTACCAGAGGGGCCTGCTGATGGTTTGTTTGAAGCGGGTGATATTTTGTTGAAAATTAACGACGAATGGGTGCGTCATTTTATTTCACTGGAGGCGATGCTTGACCAGCATGTGGGTGATGATATTTCAGTTGTGATTGAGCGTGCCGGTAAGCCGCTAACCCTGGTGCTTAAGGTACAGGATCTTAATGAGATTACCCCGTCGCGTTATATCGATGTGGGTGGTGCGATTTTACATGACCTCTCATATCAGCAGGCACGCAGTTTTAATATCCCAGTATCCGGGCTTTATGTGGCGTATGGCGGTTATATGTTGAGTAATGAGTTGATTGGGCGTGGCAACGTCATCACCTCTATTGCTGGCCACGAGGTCAATACTGTTGATGAAGCTGAGGTTGTGTTGCAGACGATTAGTGACGGTGAGCGTTTTTCAGTACGCTTTTTCCAGCTGGTAAATCCTCGGCAGCAAATTCAACGTGTGGTGACGATGGATCGACGCTGGTTTCCAGCATCAAGCTGCCATCGTGATGATATGAATGGGGTGTGGCCGTGTGAAGAGTGGCCCGTGCAGCTGCGGGTGTCAAAGCCGCAGCCGAGTTCCACTCGTTTTGTGACATCAGAAACACCGGCACTGCAGCGGATGGCGCAATCGCTGGTAATGGTTAACTTTGATATGCCTTATGTCGTTGAGGGTATCACCGAAACACGCTATATCGGGGCGGGATTATTGATTGATGTTGATCGTGGCTGGGTTTTGGTCGATCGTGACACAGTGCCAACCACATTAGGTGATGTCACCATCATCTTTGCCGGTTCACTTGAAGTGCCGGGCAATGTTGAGTTTATTCATCCGCAGCATAATATCGCAATGGTCTCTTATGATCCTGCGTTGATTGGCGATACGCCTGTGCGTAATGTCACCTTTTCAGATGAACCGCTAGCACCGGGGGATGATGTCTGGTTGATTGGCTCTAAAATGAATCATAAATTAATCTCGCACAAAACGACCGTGGCTGAGATTGATATGTTTAGTTTGCCGATGCCCTCTGTGCCGCGCTATCGGGCAACGAATCTTGACGTTATTTCGTTAACCAGCCAGGCAAATACGGTAGGCGGGGTCTTGACAGACAAAGATGGCGCAGTGCAGGCATTATGGTCAAGCTTTGGTTATCAGCAAAATAACAAATTTGGCAGCATGGTGATTGGGGTGCCGACGGCGGTGGTGCAGGATCAATTGCGGTGGCAGCAGCAGGCGGTTTCGCCTGTTATTACGCGCACGATTGCGAGTGAGTTGAATTTTGTGCCGTTGAATGAGGCGCGTAAACGTGGCCTTGATAATGAATGGGCATTAACCATGGAGGCGCACAATCCAGAGACGCGCCATGTATTACAGGTGATACGTGTGGAGGCTGGAAGCCCAGCGGCAGCCGTGCTGGAAGGCGGAGACCTTGTGCTGGCGATTGATGGTAATGTCGTGACGACCTTTCTTGAGGTAGAGCGCGCGGCACAAAAAGCTGAATTAAAAGTCACGCTGCTACGTGGCGGTGAGATTATCGAAGTAAATTTACAGACGGAGCCGCTTGATGGTGTGGGCTTGAAGCGATTCGTGAGCTGGGCTGGGGCAATCTTCCACCGTCAGCAGCGTGAAATAGCGGCTCAGCGGGGGCGGGATGATGAAGGGCTGTATGTCTCATGGATCTGGAAGGGGAGTCCAGCCGCGCATTATGGGATCTATCCTTCGGGCCGTTTGACTGAGCTGGAAGGGGTGGCGATTAGTAATCTTGATGGTTTTGTGGCACGTCTTAATGAGATTGCAGGGAGGGCCTCTGTACGAGTCAAGATGCTCAGTCTGAATGGTAAAGAGACGATGTTGACGCTGAAACTGGATAATCAATACTGGCCTGCATTTGAGCTGCGGCACGATAATACACGTGGCTGGCAGCGTGCTGGTGTTTTACCTGAGTAAAGCGCTTAAATACGGGGGTAAAAGGTCTTCAGGAGAATTAATATTAGCAGCTTGAAGGGGGGGTAAATGTGACAGATTGTCGCAGGGAAATGGTATGTTAATGGGACTACACCACCGGTATATTAGCTGTATTGTATTAACGACGTAACCTGTTGTTGAGTTTTTTATTGAGATAGAAATATGCGCATGACTTTGTTTTTATTTGCTGTTTTGACTCTTGCTTTGCAGCCAGCGACCGCATGGTATGAAAAGTCGGATGACTATACACCCCAGATCGAGATCATCGATTTATCTCAACTAAAAGCCAGCGATTTCAATGTGAGTGAGCAGCTGGTGCGTGTTGTGCTATTGGAAGGCTGGCAGATACAGCGGCGCTCAGAGACGCAGATATTGGCGAAATTTAATGAGCAGTGCCTGATGCGTATTGACCTTGATGTTGCGCAAATCAGGTTGCAGGAGGTGGTGACAAGCTGTGACTTTAAGCGGGCGTGGCTGAGCACAATTCGTAAGAGTTTTATCAGAAATTCAACTTATCATCGTCATGTTGAAATTGCGCGAGACTATTTAGGCGAATATTAGCGTTTGCGGCTGTTCGCATTATTGTCGATACCAACGCTCTCGCAATGCATTAAATACTTTGTTGGGGTAGACGTTTCGCCCCAGACTGCCGTTGTAACGCGCTAGTCCGCGAGTGAGGTCGCCATCCTCTTTATCAAGATAGTATTTCAGAATGGTACAGCCAAGCCGTAGGTTAGTCTGCACGTGAAACAAATTGTCGCCCGGTTTGCCGATCTCTTTGAGCCAGAACGGCATCACCTGCATTAACCCCTGAGCGCCTGCGTGTGATAGCGCCCAGCGGTCAAAATTACTTTCTACTTCAATGACTGCCAGTACCAGTTCAGGGGCTAGTTCTGCCCGCATCGCTTCAGCATGGATTAATTTGAGCAGTTGCATCTGGTGTTTCTGGTCTTGCTTTCGGTTGCGATGTTGCAGGCGTTGCGACATATCCAGCAGCCAGACTTCAGCCTCAAAGCGATCCTGAAAGCTTTTGCTATCATTGATGGCGCTGATAAGCAGATTGCGCAGTTCTGAATCGGCTGCACGCTCTTTTGCTAATAATGGTGATGTGGTTAGCAGGCAACAGAGTGCTAGCGTTAAAAGTCTGAGTGGCGAAAGAGGAGTCTGTCTGGTCTGGTTGAACATAAACACCCGCTGCAATAATGTTATTAATTAGATCGTCAGGCGGGTGTTTTTGCTTTAGCGCTTATTCGTAGTTTTTGATGTATTCAACGATCTCGGTCAGTGGGATTTCTCTCGCATCAGCATCGCGGCGATGCTTGTATTCGACAATTCCAGTGTCGAGGCCGCGCTCGCCCAGTACCAGGCGATGGGGAATACCGATTAGATCGACATTGGCAAACATCACCCCGGGGCGCTCCTTGCGGTCTTCGAACAGTACTTCGATGCCAGCCGTTGTCAGTTTGTCATAGAGCGCCTCGCACGCCTCACGTAGGCGCTGTGACTTGTGCATGTTGAGTGGCAGCAGTGCGACCTGAAACGGTGCAATCGCTTCCGGCCAGATGATGCCGCCGTCGTCATTGTTTTGCTCGATTGCCGCGGCGACAACGCGTGACACCCCAATGCCATAACAGCCCATCGTCATCGTCACGCTTTTGCCCTGATCGTTGAGACAGGTCGCCTTCATCGCTTTACTGTATTTTTGGCCCAGCTGGAAGATGTGGCCGACTTCAATACCTCGACGGATCGATAGTGTACCGTTGCCATCGGGTGAGGCGTCGCCTTCGACGATGTTACGGATGTCCGCGGTGATCGGCTCTGGCAGGTCGCGCCCCCAGTTAACGCCAGTCAGATGCTGGCCATCGCTGTTGGCGCCACAGATAAAGTTGGCCGTGTGTGCGGCGCTGTGATCGGCAATCACGTCGATGTTTAAATTTTTTGGTCCGACTGAGCCAGGTGCGCAACCCGCCGTTGCTTTTACCTGCTCAATACTGACGAAGGTGAGTGGCGTTTCAACCTGCTCCAGTTTTTCAGCCTTGAGTACATTTAGTTCATGGTCACCACGTATTACCAGTGCAACCACAGAGTCTTTAATACCCTTTACTAGTAGTGTTTTAAGGGTTTGTTCTGCATCTACTTTGAGGAATTCAGAGGCCTCGGTAATGCTCTGTTGGTTGGGTGTGTCAACCGTTGCGATTTCGACGATTGGTGCTGCGCGTTTATCTTTCGGTGCAATCGCTTCGGCTAGTTCAACGTTGGCGGCGTAATCACTGTCGGATGAAAAGGCGATGGCATCTTCACCGGAGTCGGCCAGCACATGAAACTCATGTGAGGCGCTACCGCCGATCGCGCCAGTGTCGGCGAGTACCGCACGGAAGTTGAGTCCTAGTCTTTCAAAGATGCGCGAATAGGTCGCGTACATTTTGTCGTAGGTTTCTTGCAGAGACTCGTCAGTGGCGTGGAATGAGTAGGCATCCTTCATCAGGAATTCACGTGCGCGCATCACGCCGAAGCGTGGGCGGCGCTCATCACGGAATTTGGTCTGTATCTGGTAAAAGGTGGCGGGTAGCTGTTTGTAGCTGCGGATTTCGTTACGGATTAGATCGGTAATGACCTCTTCATGGGTCGGGCCGAAGCAGAAGTCACGCCCGTGCCGATCCTTGAGGCGCAGCATCTCGGCGCCCATCTGATCCCAGCGCTCTGTTTCCTGCCATAATTCGGCGGGTTGCACCGCCGGCATTAAGAGCTCCTGGGCATCGGCGTGATTCATCTCTTCACGCACCACATTCTCAACCTTTCTTAGTACGCGCAGGCCCAACGGTAGCCAGCTATAGAGGCCGCTAGCGAGTTTGCGGATCATCCCCGCGCGCAGCATCAGTTGGTGGCTGATCACCTCTGCATCGGCAGGGGTCTCTTTAAGGGTGGCTGAGAGGAACTTTGAAGCGCGCATTGGAATCCTAAAGTTAATATATTGACAATGCGCCAGATGTTAGCAGATTTATGCCGCCTAAATCAGGCTTCTCTTGATTGAGTATTTAGGTGGTGGTAAGGCGCATTGAGAGGTCGATCGATTGAATGTTTTTGGTGAGGGTGCCGATCGCGATGTAATCGATACCGCTTTCAGCGAGGCCGCGGATCTCATTGAAGGTGATGCCGCCGGAGGCCTCCAGTTTTGCCTGTCCCTTGTTGAGAATTACTGCACGTTGCAGCATGGCGCGATCAAAATTATCGAGCAGCAACATATCGGCCTTTGCTGCGAGTGCTTCATGGAACTCTTCAAGGTTTTCCACTTCGACTTCGATCTGCATTTTGGGATGGCTGGCTCGGATCTGTTCGACTGCCCTGGTGATTGAACCACAGGCGAGGATATGATTTTCTTTGATCAAAACACCATCGTAAAGCCCGATACGATGGTTTTCGCATCCACCGCAGCGCACCGCATATTTTTGTGCCAGGCGCAGGCCGGGGATGGTTTTACGGGTGTCGCGGATGGCGGTTTTGAGCCCTTTGACACGATCTGCGTAGCGGCGTGACTCGGTTGCAATACCGGACAGTAGTTGCAGAAAATTGAGTGCCACACGTTCTGCGCTAAGGATGGCCCGGGCTGGCCCCTGAATGGTACAGAGTGTCTGGTTTTCGTTGACCAGGTCGCCATCTTGCGCTTGCCAGCTAATGGATATTTCATCGCTCAGTTGCAGCATGGTTTCGGTAAACCATTCGCGCCCACACAGAATTGCCGCTTCACGTGTGATGACGGTGGCAGTGGCGGTGGTCTGTGGCGGGATCAGTGAGGCGGTGATGTCTCCCTTGCCTATATCTTCTTTTAGTGCCGCTTTAACCGTTTTTTTGATGTCAGACGGTAGAGTGAGTGTTGCCATTAAAACGATTCCCAGGGCGCTGTCAATGAGGCCTTAATATAATGATGTTCTATGGTTAAGCTGATTTTAGCGCGCTTTTACGATGAACCGCAGTATTGATGTTATGGGATGACGTTTTAAATCGATTTCGTATCGATTTTGCTCAATAAGGAAAACGTGATCAACTGAGCCGATTGTACATGATTTTGTGATGAGGATTGGATAAAAGAGGTGTTTTATACTTGAGTAAAATGGTTTTATTTCGTCTGCTTGAAATCTGATTTCAGGCCCTTATATCAGTAGTATCCTGAGATAACCAAGATAGTGAGGACTCTTTATGAGAATGGATCGATTGACCAGCAAATTCCAGATGGCACTAGCAGACGCACAGAGTCTAGCGGTTGGACGTGATCATCAATTTATTGAACCGGCTCATTTGATGATTGCATTGCTTGATCAGCAGGGAGGTACGATTCGCCCACTGCTGAATCGTGCGGATATCAATGTCAATGCATTGCGTTCTCAGTTGGGTGAAGTACTTGACCATCTGCCGAGTGTCGCGGGGGCCGATGGTGATTTGCATATCTCGAATAATCTTGGACGTTTGTTAAATGTTACCGATAAGCTGGCACAGCAACGTGGTGATCAATTTATCTCCAGCGAGCTGTTTGTGTTGGCTGCGGTTGAGGATAAAGATGCGCTTGGTCATGCGTTTCGTCATGCGGGTGCGGTGAAAGGTGCACTGGAAAAGGCGATTGATGAGCTGCGAGGTGGTGAAAGCGTTAATGACCCTAATGCTGAAGAGCATCGTCAGGCACTTGAAAAATTCACCATTGATCTGACTGAGCGTGCAGAGCAGGGCAAGCTTGATCCTGTTATTGGGCGTGATGATGAGATTCGTCGTACCATTCAGGTATTGCAGCGCCGCACTAAAAATAACCCAGTATTGATCGGTGAACCAGGTGTTGGAAAGACAGCTATTGTAGAGGGATTAGCGCAACGTATCGTGAATGGCGAGGTGCCGGAAGGGTTGAAGGGTAAGCGCCTTTTGTCACTCGACATGGGGTCGTTAATTGCAGGAGCAAAATTTCGTGGTGAGTTTGAAGAACGCCTCAAAGGGGTGTTGAATGATCTTGCAAAACAGGAGGGTTCAGTGATCCTCTTTATCGATGAGTTACACACCATGGTTGGAGCCGGTAAGGCGGAAGGGGCGATGGATGCTGGCAATATGTTAAAGCCAGCGCTGGCGCGAGGTGAATTGCATTGTGTGGGGGCGACGACGTTGGATGAGTATCGACAGTACATTGAAAAGGATGCCGCACTGGAGCGTCGTTTTCAGAAGGTGCTGGTTGATGAGCCAAGTGTGGAAGATACCATCGCGATCC
Source organism: Gammaproteobacteria bacterium (assembly GCA_021648525.1). Lineage (GTDB taxonomy): Bacteria > Pseudomonadota > Gammaproteobacteria > SZUA-140 > SZUA-140 > SZUA-76. Next base: position 92,407 of record JAKISP010000001.1, on the reverse strand, counting down.
TGCGTGGTCTGAAAGAGAAGTATGAAGTGCATCATGGGGTTGAAATTACCGATCCGGCGATTGTTTCGGCGGCCACCCTTTCACATCGTTATATTACGGATCGTCAGATGCCGGATAAGGCGATTGATCTGATTGATGAAGCGGCGAGCCGGATTCGAATTGAGATTGATTCTAAACCTGAATCGATGGATCGGCTTGAACGGCGTTTGATTCAGCTTAAGATTGAGCGTGAAGCGCTGCGTAAAGAGAGTGATGAGGCTTCAAAGAAGCGGCTCGCGATTTTGGATGATGAGATCAACCGGCTAGGGCTTGAATTTGCGGATCTGGAAGAGGTGTGGAAGGCTGAAAAGGCTGCCTTGCAGGGGACTCAGAAAATTAAGGAAGAGCTTGAAAGTGCGCGCATGGAGTTAGAGGCAGCGCGACGTGCAGGCGATCTGGCGCGGATGTCGGAGTTGCAGTATGGCCGTATTCCCGAATTAGAAAAGCAACTCGATATGGCGGGGCAGGCCGAGATGCAGGAGATGACACTGCTGCGTAACAACGTTACGGAGGAAGAGATTGCAGAGATTGTGTCAAAGTGGACCGGAATTCCGGTGACGCGGATGTTGGAAGGCGAACGTGAAAAGCTGCTGCGCATGGAAGATGAGTTACACCAACGTGTGATTGGTCAGGACGAAGCGGTGAAGGTGGTCTCTGATGCGATTCGTCGTTCGCGCGCAGGGCTTTCTGATCCCAGTCGACCTAACGGTTCGTTTCTGTTTCTAGGGCCAACAGGTGTCGGTAAAACTGAGCTGACCAAGACGCTGGCATCATTTCTGTTTGATACTGACGAGGCACTAGTGCGCATTGATATGTCTGAATTTATGGAGAAGCATTCGGTGGCACGTTTGATTGGCGCACCTCCCGGCTATGTTGGTTACGAAGAGGGTGGTTATCTGACCGAAGCGGTGCGTCGTAAGCCCTATTCGGTAGTGCTACTTGATGAGATAGAGAAGGCACATCCGGATGTTTTTAATATTTTATTACAGGTATTGGATGATGGGCGCCTGACCGATGGCCATGGGCGAACCGTTGATTTTCGCAATACCGTGATTGTGATGACATCGAATCTGGGTTCGCAGGTGATCCAGGAGATGGCTGGTGAAGGGAATTACGAGGTGATGAAAGAGGCGGTAATGGCGGGTGTCAGTGCCCATTTTCGTCCCGAGTTTATCAATCGAATCGATGATGTGGTGGTATTTCATCCGTTGGCACAGGCGCAGATTCGTGCGATTACCGATATTCAAATCGATTATCTACGTGAACGACTGCATGAGCGGGGTATTGCTCTTCAACTGAGTGATGACGTATTGGATAAACTGGGTGAAGCGGGGTTTGATCCTGTCTATGGTGCTCGACCGCTGAAGCGTGCAATTCAGAGTAAGTTGGAAAACCGCCTGGCGCAGGAGATTCTTGCTGGGAAGTATTTGGCTGGTGATATTGTTGAGATAGCATTAGTGGATAATGGTGAGCTGAGCTTTGAGAAAGGTGAAGGAGACATCAGCGTGACAGCTGCGTAAAGAAGGTGTTGTCAGTGGCGGCCTACTCACTGTAGTCGCTACTGGGGGCGCTTTTTTTAACGTTTTTTCCTTTGTGGGGCACGATAGGTAATTTAAACCAGAAACAGCTTCCAACTCCTTCTTCTGTTGAGAAGCCTATTTCTCCTTCATGCTTTTCAATGATAGCCTTGCTGATGGGGAGTCCCAATCCAGTGCTGCCAGTTTTGCGGGTATTCGAGGAGTCAGCCTGGGTGAACTTCTCAAATAGTTTGTTATGGAATGAGGCTGGGATACCTGTGCCGTGATCGGTAACGCTGATGTTGATGTGCCCATCTATGATGATGCTATTAAGTTTGACAATGTTTCCCGTAGGTGAAAATTTAACCGCATTTGAAATTAAGTTGCTGAGTACTTGCATCAGACGATCTGAGTCGGCATTGATTTGAATATTTTTCTGGTTATTGATGATCTTCAGGTTAATGCTGAACTGTTCGGCATAAGCCTGATTAACTTCAACTGCCTGCTTGATGAGTGGTGCAACCTCCATTGTACTGAGAGTAAACGTCATCTTATTCGCTTCGATTTGCTGTATATCCAGAATGTCATTGATTAACAGTAAGAGTCGGTCTGTGTTGTTATTGGCGACGATTAACATTTTTTTGACCTGTGGAGATATGTCACCTAAAGCGCCGCCATTAATCAGTTTCAATGAGCCGCTGATCGAGGTGAGTGGCGTGCGTAATTCGTGACTAACGGTGGAGATAAATTCATTTTTAAGCCTTTCTGCTCGCTTGCGTTTGGTAATATCACGCGCTATACCACTGAAAAGGCGCTGGTTGCCAATTTTCATTTCATTGATGGAGAGCTCAAGCGGAAAAATTTCTCCATTTTTTCGTTGTCCTTCAATTTCAACCCGCTTGCCGATAATCGTTTTGTTGCCATTTTTGACATACTGTTGTAGTCCCTTTGAATGAGCCTTTTTATACGTCATAGGCATTAATAGTGTGATATTTTTTCCTTTCACTTCTTTCTCGGTGTAACCGAAGATTTTGCTTGCTGCTAGTGTAAAAGATTCAATAACACCGGCTTCATCAATGGTGATGATGCCATCTGCGATGTTATTAAGTACTGTTGAAATACGGATTTCGTTGGCGCGAGAGGTTTGGGCCAATTCCTGAAGGCTGTGGGTTGTGCGCCAAAGCTCTTCCCCCAGAGTATTGAATGCGACAGTCAGGCTGGATATCTCGTCGTTACCTTCGTGCGGTAATTGAATTTTATAATCACCGCCAGCGAGTCGGCTGGCCGCTTTTTCAAGTCGTAAGACGGGTTTGCGGATAACCGCATTCTGCCAAAAGGCACTAGCCAGTCCAACGATAGAAAAAAATAAAAGTGTGATTAATTCCAGATTGAAGATGCGTTGTTTTTCTATCTGAAGCTCTTGTGTGACATCAATGATTAACTGGATGTGGCCAACATTTTTGTTGTCTACTAACAATGGGTGCGACAGCGTGATGTAATGGTTGTTGTCTAATGAGGTAGCTTTTTTGACGGGGTAAATTTGAACTCCGTCCTGGTTTCTTAGTACCACCTGTTTCCAGCGTTTTTTATGGATTTGATGCGTGTGTGAAAGGCTGCCGTGTAAAGCGACAAGATCACCTGCCAGTAGAGAGCGGACAAGGCCTGGCTCTAATGTTTTAAGTACTCTTATTTCTTGCGATATGATTGTTTCTTGCTTGTCATTTTGCAGGCTCTCACCCCAATAGAAATGAATGACAATGGCAAAGCCAAAAATACCAATTAAAATTGGTAGCAGTAATTTTCCTAGAAGGCCCATCGAGTCGATATTCTTTAATTAATGCTGTTCTTGATAAAGTATTTCTAGCCCCAGCTTGTTAAGCGAAGCGTAATCTTTCATCGAGATGGCGCCAGTTTTCCTGATAGGGGTTTTTTTAAACATGCGCTGTCCTTGAACCATGTTGCTGAGTGAGAGTAACGCTTCAGTGACCTGTTTAATCACTTCTGAGTGGACTCCAGGGTGTGCACTGATGGTGCTGCCACTAGCACACGTGGGCAATATGACAATAAAACACGTTGTGATCGTCAGAGGTGATGGTTTCATTGTCAGCCTCCATGCTTTCCAATGGTATCTTACAGTTATCTTTCATTTGGTTTACATACGGTAAATCGCATTCTTGTTAGATTGTATCGTCACTTTGGGCAAGATTTGTAGTGATAAAAAATTATGCCTGAAATGGCAGGTTTTTTTATGGTTTTGGCATGATCTCGGATGCTCGGGGTATAATGACATTTTATGGTATATGACGTTGTTCGTATTGATATGAAGGTGTGTTTGAAATGAAGAAACCGGGATCGGATCAGTTGTATGCAGCGCCGCTCGATGAGATTGTCAGTTTTAGCTTTGATGAGACGGTAGTTGATGTTTTTCCCGATATGATTAAGCGCTCTGTTCCGGGTTACAGTACACTGATTAATATGGCAGGGGTCTTATCATCTCAATATGCACAGCCGGGTAGCCAGCTCTATGATCTAGGCTGTTCATTAGGAGCCGTGACGTTATCGATGCGCCGTCGGTTAACGCAACCAGATTGCCGTCTATTTGCCGTTGATAATTCTGCGGCGATGTTGTCGCGTTGTCGCCAATATGTGAGCGCTGATACGGTTGATGTGCCGGTTGAATTTGCATGTGTTGATATTCAGCATGTTTCCATTGAGCGCGCCTCTGTTGTTGTTTTGAATTTGACGTTGCAATTTATAAAACCCTCTCATCGTATGGCAATGATTGAAAAAATTTATGCTGGCATGCTACCGGGGGGGGCGCTGTTATTGTCGGAAAAATTGGCATTTAGTGATGAGGCTGAGGCTCGGTTTTTTACTGAAATGCATCATGCCTTCAAGCGTAGTAACGGTTACAGTGAGTTAGAGGTGAGTCAAAAGCGTGCGGCATTAGATAATGTGCTAGTGCCAGACACGCGTGAGCAGCATGAGGCACGCCTACGAGATGTTGGCTTTAATGAGGTACGTCAGTGGTTCCAGTGCCTTAATTTTGTCTCGTTTGTTGCTGTGAAATGACTGTTTATCACCATCTTTATGAGCAGCTTGCTGACTCGCCGCTAGCGTTATGGCTTGATAGTTTGCCTGCAACGGTGGCGGCTACATTTGAGCGTGGACATGGTGATCTTGCAAAATGGCAGGCAGTGGTTGATGGGTTACCAGATATTCAACCATCATCGATTGATCTATCCTCTGATAGCGTGAGGATCGGTCGGGGCAATGATGTCGATGCCGAGACGGCGGTAGAAATTGAGCGTCAACTGCGCATTATGCACCCATGGCGAAAGGGCCCCTATTCGGTATTTGGTATTGAGATTGACACTGAGTGGCGTTCGGACTGGAAATGGAGACGGCTTCAGCAACATATTTCGCCGTTAAAGGGGCGTTATGTGCTGGATGTGGGCTGTGGTAATGGTTATCACGCCTGGCGTATGGCGGGCGAAGGGGTAGAGTTAGTCGCGGGTGTTGATCCAACCATGTTGTTTGTGATGCAGTATCAGGCCCTGCAGCAGTATATGCCTCAAGTGCCTGTGTACGTGTTGCCACTGGGTATTGAGCATTTGCCACGGAAATTGAATGGCTTTGATACGCTTTTTTCGATGGGGGTGTTGTACCATCGTCGCTCTCCGATGGATCATCTCTATGAATTGCGTTCGCTGTTACGCTCTGGTGGTGAATTGGTGCTGGAGACATTAGTGGTTGATGGTGATGTTGATACGGTATTAGTGCCACAAGGGCGTTATGCGAAAATGCGCAATGTGTGGTTTATCCCCTCTCCACTGGCACTGGAAGGGTGGTTAGTGCGTTGTGGCTTTAAGAATATTCGCCTGGTCGATATTGCGCTGACATCGCTTGATGAGCAGCGTAGTACAGACTGGATGACCTTTGATTCACTTCCCAATTTTCTTGATCCCGATGATGGAACCCTGACGATTGAAGGGTTGCCAGCGCCAAAACGAGTGGTGTACATCGCAGAGGCTCCCTGAGTTTGATGATGGGCCGTTGGTATCCGCATGAAACAAAAGGGTTAATGCCGATTTAATAGGCTTTTCAGATAAATCGGTCATGATATAATCCAGAACATCCTGAAGTGATAGTGGTATTTGCCTGATGTTAATGTTCGATCCTCAATACGTTCGCCCAGATGATGTGGGTACGCAGCGTAATAAGATCTTGTTACTGACGAAGCCCGAATCAGTACAGGAAGTGGAAAGTGTTGCCTATCGAGACAGAGATCAGGCGGGCAGCAAGGCGATTCCATACCCCGTGATAGCGCATGAGCGCCGTAAAGTAGAATCACGAGATCGTCGCCAGCATGAGCGTCGTCAGAAAAATGACTTACCACTACTTGATACGCGCTGTCATCGCGAGCGCCGTCAACAACGGCGGCGCGAGCATGATGTGGTGTTGTCTGGGGCTGAAAAATCTTCGAACAGGCTCAGAGTGGGTATTAATGAGGTTGTTTAGTTTGTGCCTAGTAGCTAGAATTGTTCGTAGCGAATGAAAATCAAGGGGTTAGAATGTTAGCGATATACATACAGATTGCCATCGTATTGATGGTTGTCGCATTTTTAGTTTTTTTAACGTTAGATGATAAAAAAAATCGAAAGCTTCGGGAAGAGGAAGAAAAAGAGGAGGCATTGGCGCTGGAAAGAAAGCAACAGGAAGATACTGGTAATAACACTGAAAAAGATTAGATGTTGAGTGAGTCATGTTAACGAATGACCACTGAGAAGTTCCCTAAGTTTCCATTTTCGATTTGAATGGCTGTTTCCACGTGATTGAGGACCTTGTTCTGGCTAATGCCACCCAGTACGTAGACCCTTTGGTTGTGGGTGACTGTTGCTGTACCGCTACGAGCAATTTTTAGTGGCGCGGTTCGTTGCCAGCGCCCCACATGCCCTGATTGATCGATGAGGGTAAACTCGACGCTCCTCAGTCTTTTCGCGCCATCATGTCCTGCCAGAAGATAGAGGTAACTGCCCAGTGAAAATGCAGAGGCGATAAAGCGTGGGGTCAGTAGCATTGTGTTTTCAATGCGCCAGGGTGATAGTGCCCCACTATCGCTTATCTGGCTTAATTCAACATCACCGTAGCTGACTGTCTGGCTATTTTTCATGTGGCCAGCGAGCAGGTACAGGTTTTCACCAGCGATTGCGGATGAATGAATGTAGCGGTCTACTGTTGACTGTTGAGGAGAGAGGGCCCACTCGCTAAGCTGTCCATTTTTGTTCACCGTTGTCTGTTCGATTGAATGTAGGAATATACCGTTATATCCGCCAAGTGCATAAATACGATTGCCGTATTGATTGACCGTTAAGCCTCGTCGTGGTGTGGTCAGATCACCTGTTAACACCCACCTGCCAAGCGAGCCATCAGGGTTGATTTTGGCCTTTTCTACGGTTGCAACGGGGGTGTTATGTTTGCCTAACACCCCTTTGGCTCCGCCAATTGCAAACAGATACCCATTGCTCGCCGCCGCTGCAAGGTAAAAACGGCCTTCATTCAGGCGGCTTGTTTTTTGCCATTTTCCCAGGCTACCATCAGCTCTAATTTTAGTGTATTCCACTGTGCGAACGTAACGGTTTCCGGCATCAATACCGCCTAGTACATATAGATGGTTATTGTATGTGACTGCCGCTAGTGCGCGTCTTGGCTCAATAAAAGACGCAGCATCTTTCCACCCCGAAATGAATGTTGGTTTATTAGCTTCGTCTTGTTTAGCCTTTAGTGAAAAAACTGCAATAATGGCTAACAGCAGGACGAATAACAGCGGCCATAGGTGGTTTTGCGATTGTCTGTTCATTCCTGGTAATAGTCAGTCGTTTAACTTGAAAGAGGTCTGGTATTTTATTGTTATAATAGCAGTGATTGAATGAGGGGTGGCGCGTGTCGGTAGATAACGTTGAAATCATTGAGAAAACGATCTGTTATAAGGGGGTTTTTAGTATTGCCCGATTACGCCTTAGGTATCGAAAATACGATGGTGAATGGAGTGATATTTTAACGCGAGAGATCTTTGAGCGGGGGCATGCCGTTGCTGTATTACCGTATGACCCGGTACGTGATGAGGTGGTGTTGATAGAGCAGTTCCGAGTCGGCGCGTTAGATTTTTCTGCCGACCCCTGGTTGGTTGAAATTGTGGCAGGAATTATTGATGAGGGTGAGAGTGCTGAAGGCGTGGCACATAGAGAGATGGCTGAAGAGGCTGGCTGCAAAATTGAGCAGTTAGAGCATGTATGTGATTATCTTGTTAGTCCTGGTGGCGCGACAGAGTCAACTGCGCTATTTTGTGGCAAGGTAGATACCACCGGAGTAGGCGGCGTGCATGGACTTATTGATGAAGGGGAGGATATCAAAGTGAGTGTATTTTCCTATGGTGAGGCTGTGTTGCTGCTTAATAGTGGTCGTATTAACTCTGCTAGCCCTATTATTGCATTGCAGTGGTTGATTCTAAATCGGAATCGTTTACAGCGAGAGTGGTGTAAATAGAGGTGTCCTTAATAATGCATCAACTGTTTCCTGGTGTGGTCGATATATAAAACATATTGAAGTGTGGTTGTATAAATTAATGTTAATACCAGATAAAAAACCATTAATGGTGATGTACGAAGAGAACTACCAGGCATTAGCTCGGCTGGTGCCTGATATGGGTGTCGATACGGTAATACTTTCATCATCCAGTGGTTTGCCGGATCTACTGATGAATGTAGTGGAACGCGGGAAATATACGTTAACAATTGTTTTTCTTCATGCCCTTGACGATAACGAAATCGTTCCTGATATGTATCTGAAAGTGAAGGTCTATAATGACGCACGAGTTGCTGAAGTGTTGACCTATCAAAACAAAACGGGTTTTGCTCGCATCTATACCTACCCTAATAACAAGCTACGCTATCCGATTGAGAAGCGGCGTGTGAATCAATTTTTTTCTGAATGGCTGTCGTTTTGTGCATCGAAAGATTATCGCTTTGCCTGTAGTGTTGAGGTATAGAAATACTACTCGGCAGTAGTTGACATCTCCTTTATCAAGTCTCCTTCGTCTGGGCCGATATACACAATAGCAGTTGTATTTGTCTTTGGCTGGCCCCTCTGTGTATTTATAGGGGCTTTATGGGATTCGAGTATAGTAAAGCGAGGGTGTTTTTATGAGCGGCCCAAAAGATGATGATTTAGACATGAATGAGGAGTTTGCTGAAGATTACATTTCAGCAGATAAATGGGGTAATGAGTGGGACTCGTCAGGGGATCTATCCGACATAGATTTTAGGCTTGTGGACGAGGACTGACGTCTCTCACCTCTTTTTCGTGTGGTGAGTAACAATATATCTAATTAACTTTGAAGGTTCTCTTCAATTCGACTATCGCTGTATTAGCTTAATTCCTGTTGTAATCATCAGAGTGTATAGTGTGGCAATATAGCATATTTAAATTTTCTTATTCGGTAGTAATGGCTATCATATTGATTGCATTCTAGGAGGGGTAGATCGTGGCGAGGGAAAGCCATTTTGTACCAGGGGGCGCATATTTAACGAAAAGGATCGGAAAATAGGTCAAAATGGCCCTTTACTCAAAGGGCACCATGTCCGTAGTAGATTCACCCTGAGTTCGACAGTCTGCTGGCCCAAAAACAGCATCTCTGGCATTGTGTATATAATAAAACCTTCGCACGATACAATCACGGGTAACAATGGCTAATATATCCCTGCTTTTCGTTAGAAAATGGGTCAATAGCACGCTACGGTGTGCCCCTTTGGGTATTAACGATGCTTTTTGCCTCAACCAGGAAAATATTCTCCCATTTTTCTTTCATGCCTGGATTGTGCAAAGGTCTCATAATAATTAATTTGATTGTAAGGTGTCAGCTAGAATGAAAAAAACTACCGTGTTTGTTTTTTTTAGTACATTGCTCATATTTGGCAATTCACTCGTGATTGCTGATGAGCTCGCAGATGATGGGGTGACAGAAGTCAGTGCTGGTGTTGAGTTATTCCGTTGGCAGGAGTTTGGCCGGACTGGTACGCGACTGCTAACCGAGCAAGGCCCTCGAGCACGTCTTAACTTTTCTCATAATAATGAAGGGCGATTGACTAGTGGACTGCTTTATCGAATGGATGCCTCTGTCTATGGTGGGGTCGTTGATTATGACGGTCAAACACAGCGTTTAGGTCGTTTTGCCACTGCAAGTGTTGATTATTTAGGGGCAGCAACTGAATTGACTGGAGGATATCGGCTGGTGAATTATAAATGGGGACGCTCATTAGATTTACTTGCTGGTGTGGGGCTGGATAGGTGGTCCAGAGATATTGGTAATGGTACTAGCTCGCAGGGGGACAGAGTTACTGGTTATGAGGAGGTTTTTGACATAGCGTTTACTCGGTTTTCGCTAGGAATGGAAAAAAGGGCTGATATCTGGCGAAGTTTATGGCGAGCTGGGATTAAATACCCTTTTTACACTAATGAGACTATTGATGCATTTTCTCTTGAGCTTAAGCCTGGAAAGAGGCCTTCTCTCTTTTTCTCATACCGTTTTCAGTTGATAGGCAGGACTGGTGACGAGGGGGTTTATGTCAAATTCCTTTATGACAGTTACCGTTTTGCTAAGAGTGATGTGGTGTCAGGGTTTGAGCAACCTAAGAGCGATATGGATGTCATGAACTTTTCAATAGGACGAGTATTTTAAATGTTTTTGATAGTTTTCTGTTCAGAGAAAAAGAATAGAGAGGCGTAGTAAATAGTTTTTTCACTGTGCTTAATATAATACTAAGGATTACATTGGAGCTCATGGTGCCTGTATTCGTACCAGTATCGCGTCTATAGCTGGCACGGAAAGAGCGCTTTATTCACGACAGGTCTTCCGCACCCGGTATTATATTTTTTCTTAAACATAGCCAGGAACTTATTAAAGTTCTGAAATGTTCAGCCGTTTTAATCTTTGACAACTTTATGGTGTAGAAAATAGAAGTTGTGAACGTGTTTTTAATTGCACATTTCAGAGTTGGTCAGAGGGTTTCTTATGGCATCAAAAGAGAGTGGTTCATTGTTTGGTCATCTATCCGTCAGGGTGAAGATCAATTTGACTGTCGCCACCATCTTTGTCTTTGTCATTAGCATGGTAACAGGCTATACCGTATTTATAGAGAAACAACGCGCGCAGGATGATGCTGAAGAGCGCACTAAAGACCTGGCTACATTCTATTTTGATAGTCTCAATACCATGATGTTAACGAACACCATGGACCAGCGCAGTATTCTGCGAAATAAGATTCTTAAGCGTAATAATGTTGTTGATGCGAGGGTTATTCGTGGGGAACCCGTGAATCAGCAATATGGCCCTGGCTTTCCAGAAGAGGCCCCTGTCGATGAATGGGATATGCGTGCGCTGCAGGGCGAAGATATTATGGAAGTACAACAGGGATCGGATTTTGATAAGGGAATTGATGGGCGAGTTTTAACTGTCTTAACACCATTTCGAGCAACTGCGGGGAAAAATCCAGGGGATGTGAATTGTTTAGCTTGTCATAATGTACCGGAAAATTCAGTTAATGGTGCTATTCGAGTGAGTTACTCGTTACAGCATATCGATGAAACAATTGCTAAAGATGTGCGTACGCAAATAATTGCAAACATTTTATTGTTAATCGTTGGTTTGTTGTTGGCTAATTTTTTATTGGGAAAATGGCTTTCTGCACCACTGAAACGAGTGATGGATACGGTTAATAAGCGTGCCGAGGGTGATTTATCTGTGAGAATTTCTATCTCTTCTCAGGATGAAATTGGTAAGCTTGGTATGGCATTCAACACCATGGCTGATAATGTGGATGGCGCGAGTCAACAACAACAGATTCAGGCACAGCGTGAGCATGATGCTGCTGAAGTATTGAAAGAGAAGGTCAATATATTACTTGACGTGGTTAATCGAGCTGCTGAAGGTGATTTGACCGGCATTGTCACTTTTTCTGGGGACGACGCCATCGGTTCACTTGGCTCTGGTCTGCAATCAATGGTTCATAATTTAAGTGAGCTCATGGAAGATCGCCGTATTGCAATGGAAGACCTGGAAGAGAAAGTGGGTAAGATGCAAATGATAGTCCAGCGTGCCGCAGCGGGTGACTTGACCGGCGAAATTGATATTGATGGTGATGATGCTGTTGGCCGTATGGCTCAGGGTATTCAGACGATGATTAATAGTCTTAATGGTCTTGTATCACAGGTTCAGCAGTCAGGTATTCAGGTGACATCATCTTCTACTGAAATAGCCGCTTCAGCTAAACAGCAAGAGGCAACCGTGGCCGAACAGGCGGCAACTGTGAATGAAATTGTAGCCACGGCCACTGAAATTTCAGCAACCGGCAAAGAACTGGTCAATACGATGGACGAAGTGGCGGGTGTTGCATCCGGTACTGCTGAGGCAGCCGCTAGTGGTCATACTGGCCTGGTCCGCATGGAAGAGACGATGCACTCTGTGGTTGATGCATCCAATGCGATCGCATCCAAGCTTGAGGTATTAAGTGAAAAAGCTGGCAATATTAACTCTGTGGTAACAACGATTACAAAAGTGGCGGATCAAACCAATTTACTATCACTTAATGCGGCTATCGAAGCTGAGAAGGCGGGGGAGTATGGTGTTGGTTTCGCTGTCGTGGCCACTGAGATTCGTCGTCTGGCTGATCAAACTGCTGTCGCTACACTGGATATTGAGCAGATGGTAAAAGAGATGCAATCAGCTGTATCCGGTGGTGTGATGAGTGTTGAGAAATTTTCGAAAGAGGTAAAAAATAGTGTCGATGATGTACGAGAGGTGGGTGCACAGCTTGCGCAAATTATAGATCAGGTGCAGACGTTAACACCGCGTTTTGAAATTGTTCATGAAGGCATGCATATGCAATCTGAAGGTGCAGAACAGATTAAGCAGGCAATGATTCAACTCAGTGAATCTGCACAACAAACGGTAGAGTCATTACGTCAATCCAATAGTGCAATTGATCGTCTTAATGATGCTGCGCACGGCCTTCAAGGTGGTGTCTCCCAATTCAAGATCGATTCCTGATGCTGTTTGTTATCTTTTATGTTGGTGATGATCGTTATGTGGTCGATGCTAAAAAAGTGATTGAAGTTGTGCCGTTGGTTAAATTGAGTAATTTCCCTAATACAGCTAACTATGTTGCGGGCCTGTGTAATTATCGAGCAGTGCCAGTACCAGTGATTGATATTCGTTGCCTGCTTGATGGGATTATGTCGCGTGCGGTGATGAGTACTCGGATTTTACTAGTTAAATATACTGACTATAACGATCATGAACATCATCTCGGAATGATTGTAGAGCACGCCACAGAAACTATTTCACTGGAAATAGAGCGTTTTCATCGTTCGGTGCAACACTCTTCAGAAAATAATTATGTTTCAAACATGATAACAGATGAAAGTGGCATCATTCAGTGGGTGGATGTAGATCGCTTACTATCTCGGCACGATTGCGATGTTCTGTACGGTAGCCCTGTTGAGCCGAAAGAGTAATGTGCGAGAAGATTGAAGTATTATTAAAAGATAAAATTGGACTTGATATCAGTTCGGTTGGTACAGCGTCGGTGAAAAATGCAATTAAACGATGCTTAGTGAATTCTGGTTGTGATGATCTTGGGCAATATTATAAGACGTTGTTAAGTTCTGAAGCTGAATTTAAGCGTTTGGTGGAAATGGTCGTCATCCCTGAAACCTGGTTTTTTAGAGATGATATTCCTTTCGATATTTTCTCTAGTCATATTAAATCAGGCTGGTTAATACCCAGAGAAAATTCACGAATGCTTAAAGTGTTAAGTGTTCCCTGCTCAACTGGCGAGGAGCCATACACGATTGCTATGGCACTTGATAAATTAGCTTTTCCAGCTGACCGGGTACAGATAGATGCGATTGACATTAGTCAGGCTTCAATTGATAAGGCGATGACTGGGGTTTATCGAGATAACTCTTTTCGTAGTGATGATCTGACATTTCAGTCGACATATTTTAACAAAGTTGAAGGTGGTTATCGTTTAAAAGAAAAGGTAAGAAGTCGAGTGAATTTTCGTCATGGAAATTTATTAAAAGATGACTTTTCTTTGATGAAGGGTTGTTATGATGTGGTTTTTTGTAGAAATTTGCTGATTTATTTTGATAGCAAAGACCAGGAAATTGCAGTTCATAAGCTTTATGATCTATTGGCACCAGATGGCGTGTTGTTTGTTGGGCATGCTGAGGCAAATAATAATGTAAATAGTCTGTTTGAGTCATTACGACTGCGTGGTGCATTTGCATTTGTTAAGAAAGATGGCGATGAAAATCGCTCTATAGGTAACTACGACAAGCGCTTTCATGAGTTCTCAAAGAAACATGGTGCGATATTGCCTGTGAATAGTCAGCATGCCAGTACTGATCAGGTTTCGAAAAGCAGCAATCGCAATAAGCCATTTTCTGCATACATGGGCAGCGGCACCAGCACCAGCACCAGCAGCAGTTATGAGGCGAAAAAACACGAGGAGGCGCTTGTATCAAAGGCGCAGGAACTCGCTGATGAAGGAACGCTTGAAGAAGCGGAAATCCTCTGTCTTGATCTTATCGCGCGCTTTAGTAATGCCGATGCCTATTATTTGTTAGGCCTTGTCTATGAGGCGTCGAATAGACAGGATATGGCAGAGTCAATGTTCAGGAAGACCATATATTTAGTGCCAGACCATGCCAGGGCATTGGTGCATCTTGCACTACATGTTGAGCGTAATGGGGATAGCAATGAGGCTCAAAGCCTGCGGCGACGTGCTTTGCGGGCGAGTCAGTGAAGATTGTTTTTCATGGGTGATTAAATGGATGAGCAGATAAAAAACTGTTGGTCAACTATTGGTGTGTGGGGCGCTGAGGATGAGAAATGTCCGCGTTTAGATGATGTACTTCATTGCCGAAACTGTGATGTATATTCAAATGCTGGCCGGAGCTTGTTGACCCGTGCGATACCTGAAGATTATCAGGATTACTGGACCTCTCTGCTGGCAAGAGAAAAAACCAGAAAAAGCCATGATTCGCTATCAATTGTGGTGTTTAGACTGGGTGATGAATGGCTTGGTTTACCGACAATCACGATCAAAGAGATCTCTGAAATTCGCCCGGTACATGGCATTCCAAACTCCCAGAATCTGGTAGTAAAAGGTTTGGTTAATGTACGTGGTGAACTGAAGCTCTGGGTTTCAATGGGGCGATTGTTATCTGTCGATAAGGGGGGGGGCTCAGATACTTTTGCATTACGTAAAAGCTTTCTTGAACGATTAGTGATTTTTGTAAAAGACGGAGAGCAATTTGTTTTTCCTGTGAGTGAAATTATCGGCACACACCGCATCTGGAGGGAAAATATCCGTGAGGTGCCTGCAACGGCTGCTAATTCAATATATTCTCATCTTGCCGGTCTGTTTGAGCTTGAGGGACGGAATGTAGGGCTACTAGACGAGGAATTGTTGTTTAATTCACTGCAGAGGAACCTCGTGTGAATGATGACCTCAGTGGATTTTCAATGCTCGATCTCTTTAGAACGGAGGCAGAAGGACAGCTATTATTATTGACTGATGGCTTACTTGTGTTAGAGCAAAGCGCATCAGGAACAGAGAACCTTGAGTCGATGATGCGCGCATCGCACTCCATCAAGGGTGCTGCGCGGATGGTTGATATTGACCCCATCGTTCGTATTGCTCACGTGATGGAAGACTGTTTCGTAGCTGCGCAGAAGAATGAACTGACATTGAAGAGTAGCGATATCGATGTCCTTTTAAGTGGCGTTGATGTGATGGGACAGGTCGCTAAGTTGGACGAATCGGAGTTGCCATCGTGGAATCAGCAGAATGGATCGACGTTAGATACTCTTGTTTTAGCGCTTCAAGGAATATTGAATGGGGAGCGGCTGCAGGGTTCGGTTGTGCTGATTGAAGGTAGCACTGTTTCTGTTGTTGATGGAGGGGGAGGAGTAACAGCATCTGTTGAGTCACCTGCTGAACATGGTGCGCTTGATGTTGATAAAAGCAAAGTGGTAGAGGCGCCGCCTGATAAAGCTGTATCGCTGGCAGAAGTCAAAGAACGAGTGTTACGTGTGAGTACTGAGCGTATGGATCGTCTGCTGGGACTTGCTGGTGAGGCGATGGTTGAGGCGCGGTGGTTGCATCCACATATTGAAGCGATGCAGCGCTTTAAGCGTTTTCAGTTCGATCTGGTGAGTGAGTTAGATGGGTTGCGTGAGAAATTTAATGAGGTCGATGTTGATCCATCAGTAGAGATGGCGCTGATAGAGTTGCAGCGAAAAGCAGTTAAGCAGCGTGAGGCGTTATCTGATCGATTAGTTGATCTGGAGCACTTTGATTACCGCACTGCAAATCTTGCGGGAAGATTACATCGGGAAGTATTGGCGAGCCGCATGAGGCCCTTTTCTGATGGAGTTGATGGCTTTCAACGAATGGTACGAGATGTTGCACGTTCACTTGGAAAAGATGCGCGTCTTGAAATTACTGGTGTAACGACACAGGTCGATCGCGATGTATTGGAGATGGTAAAAGCACCACTTAATCATCTGTTGAGAAATGCGGTGGATCATGGTGTTGAAATGCCAGCGGATCGTATTGAAAATGGCAAGCCTGCTCAGGCAATCGTGAAGCTTGATGCGCGCCATCGTTCTGGCATGTTACTGGTGACCGTTGAGGAGGATGGTCGTGGTGTTGATCTTGAATTGCTGAAACAGAAAATTTTAGAGCGCGGCTTGAGTAGCGAGGAGATGTTGTCACAAATGGGTGATGCCGAACTGCTGGAATTTCTATTTTTGCCCAGTTTTAGTACGCGAAGTGAGGTGACCGAAATATCTGGAAGGGGGGTGGGGCTGGATGTCGTTCATGACTCAGTTAAAGAGATGCGCGGTGTGGTTACGGTTTCATCGAAGCCTGGAAGGGGGACACGTTTCCAGATGCAGTTGCCACTGACGCTGTCGGTTATTAGAACATTGCTGGTTGATATTGGTGGTGAAAGCTACGCTTTTCCACTAGCGCGAATTGACCATCTACTGAAGATCTCTGTAGATGATATTGAGCTCGTTGAGGATCATCAATATGTGACGTGGAATGATAGTCATATAGGTCTGGTTTCTGCGTCTCAGGTATTTGGTCTGGCGCCAGTTGCAAGAGATGACAGGCAATTATATGTGGTAATTTTGAGTGACAGGCATGGCCAGTATGGGGTGATTGTTGATGCATTCATGGGTGAACGTGAGTTGGCCGTTCAGGTGATAGACCCGCGTTTAGGTAAAATTAAGGACGTGAGTGTTGCTGCGTTACTTGATGATGGATCGCCGACATTGATTATTGATGTTGATGATATGGCACGCTCGATTGCTAAGCTGATATCAAAGGGGCATCTGGATAAGGTGAGTGGTGAAAATCTGGGTGTAAATGAAGATCGCCGGCGAGTGCTGGTAGTCGATGATTCGATCAC
This sequence comes from Gammaproteobacteria bacterium, assembly GCA_021648525.1. Lineage (GTDB taxonomy): Bacteria > Pseudomonadota > Gammaproteobacteria > SZUA-140 > SZUA-140 > SZUA-76. The sequence goes on along the minus strand of JAKISP010000001.1, from coordinate 75,308 downwards.
TGTACGAGAAGTTGAACGTAAAATGTTAGAAGCATATGGCTATGAAGTTGATGTTGCCGTTGATGGGATGGATGGCTGGAATGCAGTGCGTAGCGGTGATTATCGTTTAGTGATTACAGATATTGATATGCCGAGAATGGATGGTATTGAACTGGTAAAATTAATCAAACAAGATGAATTACTACGACGTATCCCGGTGATGGTTGTCTCTTATAAAGATCGAGAAGAGGACCGCTTACTGGGGCTTGAAGCGGGTGCTGACTATTATTTAACAAAAGGTGGTTTTCATGATGAGTCATTGCGCGAAGCGGTGGTTGACTTGATTGGAGAGGCGAGATGAGGGTGGCGATAGTCAATGACATGATGGTGGCGGTTGAAGGGCTAAAGCGTATTTTATCGACAGTGACAGATCATCAGTTGGCATGGATTGCTATCAATGGTGAAGAGGCGGTTAATAAATGTGCTAATGACTTGCCTGATCTGATTCTAATGGATTTGATTATGCCAGTGATGAATGGCGTTGAAGCCAGCCGAAAAATAATGAGTGAGACACCCTGCCCAATTTTGATTGTGACTTCTTCAGTTGAAGGTAATAGCACGATGATTTTTGAGGCGATGGGGGCAGGCGCACTGGATGTTGTTAAAACGCCAGTACTGAATTCTTCCGGGGACATTCAGGGTGAGCTGACGATTTTAGATAAAATTAAAACGATTGAAAAGTTAACCAGATCAAGAGTCCCTCGTGGCTGTGTTAATGTGGTGCGGCGTGCTTCAAGTTCGCTTGCTCAACGCAATCAATCGCTTGTGATTCTGGGTTCCTCCACAGGCGGTCCTCCCGCCCTCGCAAAAGTGCTTGCTGACTTCCCCATTGGTTTTTCTGGCAGTGTTATTGTCATTCAGCATATTGATGAGCATTTCGCATGTGAGTTGGTTGAGTGGTTAAGTACGCAATGTAAAATGAAGGTAAAGATGGCGGAAGAGGGCGAAAAAATTTCCCCTGGAATTGTCTATCTTGCCGCAACGAATGATCACTTGATCATGTCTTCCGGTGGGCGTTTGACATATACTGAAGAACCCAGAGGAATGGTTTATCGTCCCTCAGTTGATGTTTTTTTTGAAAGTGTTGCACTGCATTGGAGCGGGAAGTTAGTGGCCGCGTTGTTAACGGGAATGGGGCGTGATGGGGCGGCTGGACTGTTAGCGTTACGTCAAAAAGGAGTGCATACCATCGCACAGGATGAGGCTTCGTGTGCCGTTTACGGTATGCCTAAAGCGGCGGCGGCACTGAATGCCGCGGTAGAGGTGCTTCCACTGGATGAAATTTCAGCAGTATTGCTTAAACGCTATGATGCATGATGATAAATTGAGCATGGGGCAGTTAATATGAGCAACGTGAGTAAAGCATTATCAGATGAGAACAGTATGACAGATGAGATTGTCGTGCTGCTGGTAGATGATCAACAGATGGTTGCAGAAGCGATTCGCCGTATGCTGGCTAGTGAGTCGAATATTACTTTTCATTATTGTAGTGAGCCTAAAAAGGCTGTCGAAATGGCGGTTGAGATAGCGCCGACTACCATTTTGCAGGATCTTGTGATGCCTGATATCGATGGTATGACATTGGTGCGTTTTTATCGTAATCATCCAGTATTGAACAACACACCAGTCATTGTATTGTCGAGCAAGGAAGACCCAAAAGATAAGAGTGAGGCTTTTAGCTGTGGTGCTAGTGATTACCTTGTTAAGCTGCCAGATCAAATTGAATTGATTGCTCGTATTCGGGCACACTCTCGTAGTTATGTGGCACAGCAACAGCGTGATGCCGCTTTCCGTGAGTTACATGAGTTACAAAAAGAGCTGGAAGTCAAAAACGTTGAGTTGCAACGTCTCTCTGCGATTGATGGCCTGACAGGTATTCCCAACCGTCGTTCGTTTGATGAATATATTACTAAAGAATGGCGGCGAGCGGTACGCGAAGAGACCAATCTGGCATTGCTATTGATCGACATCGATTTCTTCAAAAAATATAATGATGGTTATGGTCATCAGGGTGGGGATGATTGTTTGCAAAAGGTTGCGAGTGCTTTAGCCGATACGATGCGTCGTTCATCCGATATGGTGGCGCGTTATGGTGGTGAAGAGTTTACGGTTGTATTGCCGAATACCGATCTTGATGGCGCGATGGTGATCGCAGAAGAGTTACGTCTTGCAGTGGAGAAGCTGGCGCTTAAACATGAGTTCTCTGATGTGGCTGATATTGTTTCGATTTCATTAGGCGCGGCTGGTATTCCACCGCAATGTGGGGATGACTGCGCAAGTTTGATAGCATTGGCAGATGCTGCACTCTATGATGCGAAAGAAGAAGGGCGTAATCGTTGTTGCCGCGCCAAACGTGATAGCGCTGCTGATTAGAGCGATTAAACCAACTGTCATCGCCACATTAATCCGTTTCTTTTTCCTCGTTTACCACCTTTAGCTCGGGATAGATCCGCGCTGTTTTAACGGTATTGTCTGCAATCTGTACAATCTCAATCGGGTAGCCCGCAATGCGCAGGCTTGTTCCTGGAACGGGGATTGATTCCAGATAATCGGTGATTAAGCCATTCAATGTCTTAGGGCCATCTGTTGGAAATGACCAATGCATGGTGCGGTTGATCTCACGCAAATTGGCACTGCCATCCACAAGAAAGCTGCCATCTTCCTGTGGGTGGATATCTTTAATAGCGGTTGCAATGTCAGTGGTGAACTCACCGACAATCTCTTCCAGAATATCTTCTAACGTGACCAATCCTTCGATATCGCCATATTCATCGACCACCAGGCCGATACGCCGTTTCTGGCGTTGGAAATTCAATAGTTGAGTGTTAAGTGCTGTTCCTTCCGGCATGAAATAAGGCTCTTTTGCGATGCCGAGAAGCGTCTCTTTACTGAAATCTTCTTTATGGATAAAAGGCAGTACATTGCGCACATGCATAATGCCGAGTACATTATTAATGTTTTCACGATAGAGCGGAAGGCGCGTGTGCTGGCAGTTAGTTAGTAATTGAATGATCTCATTGAGTTCGTCGTCAAGGTCGATGCCGATGATTTCGTTGCGCGGTACCATGATGTCTTCAATGGTGACCTTTTCAAGATCGAGGATGTTGAGCAGCATTTTTTGATGACGTTGTGGGATCATTGCGCCCGCTTCGTTCACGACGGTGCGCAGTTCCTCTTGTGTTAGTTGTTGCAGGGCACCACTATTGGGTGAAACTCCGAGTAGCTTAAGCAGGTTGTTGGCGATGATGTTAATCATCCAGACCATCGGGTAACAGATGACCAGCAATGGTTTGAGAATGATGGTTGCTGGAAAGGCGATATGCTCTGGGTTTAGTGCCGCTTTTGTTTTGGGGGTAACTTCTGCAAAAATCAGGATTACGAGGGTTAGTACGCCTGCTGCTGCCGCGATCCAGGCTTCGCCCAGATATTTGAGCGCAATGATGGTGGTGATCGAAGAGGCCAGGATGTTAACAAAGTTGTTGCCGAGCAGAATCAATCCAATTAAACGGTCTGGGCGCTCAAGCAATTTCTGCGCACGTTTTGCGCCTGAGTGTCCCGTTTGAGCAAGGTGGCGCAGACGATAGCGGTTAAGGCTCATCATGGCAGTCTCAGAGGCTGAGAAAAATGCGGAGATCAGCAGTAGCACAAAGAGAACCACGAGCAGCGTGGTTAGTGAAATCTCATCCACGAGGTGTCATCCTGTTTGTAGCACGATTGGTTGGAGTGATAACGCGAGGCGTCATTGGGTTATTTGAGTACCACTTCAAGCACTAGCTTGCTGCCAAGGTAGGCTAGCAGTACTGCAGTAAAGCCTGCCAACGTCCAGCGAATTGCTTTTTTTCCGCGCCAGCCATGCCGCCAGCGGCCCCACAGTAAGATTGCAAACACTGTCCATGCCGTGATCGAAAAGACAGTTTTGTGGGCCAGGTGTTGTGCGAACATATCCTCAATAAACAGCGCACCGCTGATAAGTGACAGGCTATAGAGTATAAATCCAAGCCCGATCATCTGAAATAGCAGCGTTTCCATTGTCTGTAGCGGTGGCAGGGTGCGAATAAAGCCGCCGGGATGTTTGTTGTGCAGGTGCCGGTCCTGTATCGCTAACAGGATCGCCTGTACTGCCGCGATGCTTAATAAGCTGTAGGCGACAATTGAAATCAGAATGTGCGCGCCAATCTGTGTTTTACCAGCTTCGGTGATGTAATATTCAGATGGAAATACCAGGCCAAGCGAAATTGCTAAAGCGGCGAGCGGTAAGAGCACAATGCCAAGGTTTTCGACTGGCTTGGTGAGCGCTGCCGTTAGTAGTATGAGTGCGATAAGCCACGAGAGAAGTGATACCGCATTGAAAAAACCGAAGTTAATCCCTTGTGGTGTAAACATATTGAAGGCTAATACGGTGGCGTGCATTGCCATCGCAACCAGACCCAGCAGGATCAGCCTGGTTTTGTTGCCCATCTCAATTTTTTTTGTTAGACGCATGGCCAGCAGTGTCGCGGTGGCGAGATAGCAGGCGATGGCAGCAAAGCTGATTATTGTGTTGCTCATATTTTAGTCAGGTTTTTCATTAAGACAAGATGATGACACAAGCGGTGAAGTCATTGAAGAGGTGTTTTCGTTAAATATTTAACTGAATAGGTAAAATTAGCTTAAAAGATAAATGAAAATGTCGATAGATATGATAGTGTTACGATTTTACGGGGATTCGTTACATGCCATATTAGCGCCATGTTCGTGACGATACGTGGGATTTTGAAGTAGATTTGAAGGTGAAATGGTGGAATGACATTCAACAATGTATTTCAATGTGGGTGACGAAGATTGTCTGCTGATGGTGGATTTATCATAATTATGCGTGCTGAGAGCGTATATTCGGGAAGCATCGAATGAAATTGCGAGTGCTGGGCTGTAGCGGTGGGATCGGAGATGGTTTACGAACGACTTCACTGCTAATTGATGACGATATTTTAATCGATGCTGGCACAGGCATCGGTGAGCTGACGCTTGCAGAGATGGCGAAAATCCGCCATGTCTTTGTAACCCATTCTCATCTGGATCATATTGCCTGCCTGCCATTGATGGTGGATAGTATTTTTGATCAACTGAAACAGCCGATCATCATTCATGCGCAAGCGCCGACGATTGAGGTGCTGAAAAAACATATTTTTAACTGGGCGATCTGGCCTGATTTTGCCAAGTTGCCAACACCTGAAATTCCCGTAATGGCCTATGATGTGCTTTCGCCGGGGGAAACCTGTGAGCTAGAGGGACGTTCACTAGAGATGATCCCCGTTAATCATATTGTGCCTGCAGTCGGTTATCGGGTGGCTTGCGATAGCGGCGTATTTGCTTTTACCGGCGATACGGTGACCAATGATACCTTTTGGGCGGCATTAAATGCACATGAGAGACTTGATCTGCTGCTGGTTGAGGCCGCATTTAGTAATAAAGATAGAGAATTGAGTCTTAAGGCACGTCATTATTGCCCTTCATTACTGGCGGATGATCTGAAAAAACTGAATCACACGCCAGAGATCTTTGTGACTCACAATAAACCGGGTGAGGAAAAACGTATTTTTGATGAATGTCAGCAGTTGATGCCGGAGCGTAATCTGAAGCGTCTGCTCGGCAATCAGGTGTTTGAATTGTAATTTTTCCCTTTATGAGGCTGTCTGTTCTGACATCAGCCTGCTTAATTCTCTGGTCGGTGAAAACGTGTATCATTGACCGCCTGTAATAAAAATCAATCAATTTAGAGAGTTTTCGATGTTTGATGGCTTAAGTGATCGCCTGGGTCGTACCCTTAAAAATGTCCGAGGTCAGGGCAGGTTAACCGAAGATAATATTAAAGATGCGTTGCGTGAAGTGCGTATGGCGCTGCTTGAGGCTGATGTCGCCTTGCCGGTGGTGCGTGAATTTATCGATCGCGTTAAAGAGCGTGCCGTTGGCAAAGAAGTATTGCTAAGTCTGACGCCCGGTCAGGCCTTTATTAAGGTCGTGAGCGATGAACTGACCACCACCATGGGTGAGGCGTGCGAGCAGCTTAATCTAAGCATGCAGCCGCCAGCGGTTATTTTGATGGCCGGCCTGCAGGGGGCGGGTAAAACCACCACGGTTGCGAAGCTGGCGCGCTTTTTGAAACAGAAGCAGAAAAAGAGTGTGATGGTAGTGAGTGCTGATGTCTATCGTCCGGCTGCAATTGAGCAGCTAAAGGCGTTAGCAGGTGAAGTGGAAGCTGAGTTTTTCCCCAGTGATCCCTCACAAAAACCGGTTAAGATTGCCAAAGCAGCGATCAAACATGCGAAGAAACAGCACATTGATGTTTTGATCATCGATACAGCGGGTCGCCTGCATGTCGATCACGAAATGATGAATGAAATCAAAGAGATTCACGCGGTCGCCGAGCCGATTGAGACGCTTTTTGTTGTCGATAGTATGACCGGGCAAGATGCTGCCAATACCGCAAAGGCCTTTAATGACACGCTGCCGTTGACCGGCGTGGTGCTGACTAAAACCGATGGCGATGCACGTGGTGGTGCGGCGCTTTCGATCCGCCAGATTACCGGTAAGCCAATTAAGTTCCTCGGCGTTGGTGAGAAAAATGAAGCATTAGAGTTGTTTCATCCTGATCGTGTTGCCTCTCGTATTCTTGGCATGGGTGATGTACTGACGCTGGTTGAAGAGGCAGAAGGTAAGATTGACCGTGATAAGGCGGAGAAGCTTGCCAGAAAAATGAAAAAGGGCAAAGGCTTCGATCTGGCTGATTATCGAGATCAGCTGCAGCAGATGAAAAGCATGGGCGGTGTCGCTGGTCTGATGGATAAGATTCCAGGGCTTTCTAATATCCCGAAAGAGGCTAAAGGACAGATCGACGATAAGCAGTTTGATCGCGTCGAGGCGATGATTAATTCAATGACGCCACATGAGCGTGCCCGCCCGGATATCATCAAGGCCTCTCGCAAGCGTCGTATTGCGGCCGGTTCCGGGGTGCAGGTGCAGGAGCTTAATCGCATGCTAAAGCAGTTTACTCAGATGCAGAAGATGATGAAGAAGATGGCCAAAGGTGGTATGGGTAAAATGATGCGCGGCCTGAAAGGCCAGATGCCTTTTTAATAAAATCAATGGCTTATCGTTTATATTGCGTGGCACTGCATTAATCGTCGCGCTCTCTTTGCCAGGTGAATATGTTAAATCGTCCGGATGATGAAATTAGGCTTTCCTAAGTGGCTAATTTCACGTAAAATACCGGGCTTTTCCGCCCTCAGATAAATAGTTGGGGGCATATTTGAGACAGAACAAGAGGAAGTAAGTTACTTATGGTAACGATACGTTTAGCACGTGGTGGCGCCAAGAAGCGTCCTTTCTACCACATCGTGGTAGCGGATAGCCGTAGAGCCCGCGACGGTCGTTTCATTGAGCGTCTGGGGTTTTTTAATCCAGTGGCTCGGGGAAACGAAGAAAAATTGAGACTCGACAACGACAGACTAAACTACTGGGTTTCTCAGGGTGCGCAGCCTTCTGATCGTGTTGCAAAGCTGGTTAAGTCACAGGAAGCCGCCTGATTTATTAGGTAATGTCTGATATGAGTGATCGATCAGCGGTTTTGGTCGGCCGTATTTCAGGCATTTATGGCGTACGTGGTTGGGTAAAGGTCTTTTCTTATACCCAACCGCGAGAAAACATCCTTGGTTACTTGCCGTGGCAAGTGGGCTCTGAGGGTGATGGATGGCGAACCATGAAGGTGGTTACTGGTCGTGCGCAAGGTAAAGGAATTGTGGCGCATCTCGAAGGATTTCATGATCGAGATGAGGTGAGATCGCTGATTGGGCTTGATATAATGGTCAATCGCGATCAACTCCCACAGGCCGATGAAGATGAGTACTACTGGGCCGACTTGGCTGGCTTGCAAGTAGAGACTGTTGATGGCGTACTACTGGGTAAAATAGATCATCTGTTTGATACTGGCGCCAATGATGTGGTGGTGGTGAAGGGGGATCGAGAACGTTTGATCCCATTTGTCCATGGTGATGTGATTACCGATATCGACCTTGAAAAGGGTTTGATGATCGTTGATTGGGATCCGGAGTTTTAGTGGTGCGGATTGATGTGATCTCGTTGTTTCCGCATATGTTTGATGCGTTAACACGGGATGGGATTACCGGCAGGGCGATTGAGCGAGGTTTATTACAGTTGGCTGTGACTAATCCACGAGATTTTACGACTGACCGTCATCAAACTGTGGATGATCGGCCATATGGCGGTGGTCCTGGTATGGTGATGATGTTGCCGCCGTTACGTGATGCGATTAATGCAACACGTGAAATCCAGAAAAATCTGGATAATGGTGAGAGCAAAGTGATTTATATGTCGCCACAGGGGCGAGGGCTAGATCAGCGGCTGGCGACTGAACTGTCGCAGGTGCCGAATCTGATTCTGGTAGCAGGACGTTATGAAGGGATTGATGAACGTCTGATTGAATCGCAGATCGACGAAGAAATTTCGATCGGTGATTATGTATTGAGTGGCGGTGAATTGGCAGCCATGGTGGTAATTGATGCGGTGACGCGACTTTTACCCGATGCGTTAGGCCATGTAGACTCGGCGTTACAGGACTCGTTTGTGGATGGATTGCTGGATTATCCGCACTACACGCGGCCGGAAGAAGTTGATGAGATGGCGGTGCCGGCGGTATTACGCAGTGGCAACCATCAGCTGATTGCACGCTGGCGGCAGCAGCAGGCGTTGGGCAGAACATGGTTAAGGCGTCCTGATCTACTTGAGGGCGTTGAGTTGAATAAAGAACAACGGCAGTTGCTGGATGCGTTTATCCAGGAATATGAAGAACAGAGTTAGACATTAATCAAACACCATTGGTGATAGCAGGAGTAAGACGTGAGCAATATCATTAAACAGATCGAAGAAGAACAGATGGGTCGTGAAGTGCCACCGTTTTCACCTGGTGACACCATCGAAGTAAAAGTACGTGTTAAAGAGGGCGAGCGTGAGCGTCTACAGGCATTTGCGGGTGTGGTGATCGCCAAGCGTAACCGTGGCCTGAACTCTGCTTTCACCGTACGTAAAATTTCTTACGGCGAAGGGGTAGAGCGTGTATTCCAGACCTACAGCCCGAATGTTCAGGAGATTACCGTGATTCGTCGCGGTGATGTAAGACGCGCCAAGCTTTACTACCTGCGTAACCTACGTGGTAAGGCTGCTCGTATTAAAGAGAAATTGAAATAAGATAATTCGCTATTTATCTCGTCTTTGGCGAGATTGGCGCATTGAAAAAGCCGGTGACGTTGGTCACTGGCTTTTTTGTTCGTGAAATTTTATCTGACGGTGATTCTATCCAGTCTAATTTTGGCGCACAATTGGGTATGAATAAAATTATTGATATGAGAATGAGAGATGCTTGCCGACCCGCTAAGTTATGATGCCGTAATTGCTACTCCTATTGACTCGATACGCCTTGGTATTCTGGTGGTGGGAGATGAGCTGGCGAGCATTGACCTGCTTTCAATGAATATGCAAACTAAAGTGCCGATTGACGCGGTGTCACAAGAGGTTGTGCATCAATTACAGTGTTATTTTGAAGACTCACAACGGCCGTTTTCACTACCGCTGGTATTACAGGGTAGTGACTTTCAACAGCGTGTCTGGCAGTTTATGTGTGCAATTCCAGTTGGTGAGACACGCCTTTATGGTGATGCTGCAACCGCACTAAAGAGTGCTGCACGGGCAGTCGGTGGCGCCTGCCGCCGTAACCCAGTACCGATTGTAGTGCCGTGTCATCGAATCGTTGCAGCGAATGGCCTGGGTGGTTTTAATGGGCAACGCGATGGTGCCGAATTAGATTTTAAGCAGTGGTTGCTGAATCATGAAAAGCAGTAACGATGCCGCTACGATGAATGTGCTATCAGAACAGGATAGCAGTCTGATTGATCGATTCCTCGATGCGCTCTGGATGGAGCGTGGCCTGAGCAAAAACACCCTGGCGGCTTATCGTTCTGATCTAAAAAAATTGGCCTTATGGCTGGCGAGTAGTAAAAATAGCTTGATGACTGTTGGGCGAAATGATCTGCTAGCCTATCTGGCTTATTGTGTTTCAAAAGGAATGCATGCGCGTTCGAGTGCGCGCATCCTTTCGACGATGCGACGTCTGTATCAATACCTGGTACGAGAAGGCGAGTTAAATGAAGACCCAAGTGCGCAGATCGAGTCCCCTAAATTAGGCAGGCCATTGCCTAAAACGTTAACTGAAGATGAGGTAGAACGTTTATTAAATGCACCTGATGTGACGACCTATTTGGGCCTGCGTGATCGTGCGATGCTAGAAGTACTTTATGCCACAGGACTGCGTGTTTCAGAATTGGTCGAACTGGATACTGCGCGTGTTAGTCTCTCTCAGGGAGTAGTGCGGGTCATCGGTAAAGGCAGCAAGGAGCGTTTGGTGCCGCTGGGCGAAGAGGCGTTGGAGTGGATTGAACAGTACCAGGCAGAGGTACGCCCTGATTTATTGAAAGGAAAAATAAGCAGTGCGCTTTTTGTGACGCGACGAGGTGGTTCGATGACGCGCCAGGCATTCTGGTATTTGATTAAACGTCATGCGCTGGATGTTGGCATTAATAAGCCACTCTCCCCTCATGTCATGCGCCACGCCTTTGCATCGCACCTGCTTAATCATGGTGCAGATTTGAGGGTATTGCAGATGCTGCTCGGTCACAGTGATCTCTCTACCACGCAGATTTATACTCATATTGCGCGAGAACGACTTAAGGAGATGCATGCGGCTCATCACCCAAGAGGATAAGGGCGCGGTTACGGGGCAAATTTTGCTATGATGACAATCTCTTGTGCAATGCTGGGTAACCGTGGGAAATATGATGAAAACAATGATGGTAGCTGCAGTGGCCTCACTGCTCACTATTTCAAGTGCTGTTTTTGCAGACAAAGGCACTGCGTCTGGCGGGGTGGAACAGCGTGTTATTGCGATAGCTGATTCGCCTGAGGATCGTTTCGTTGTACCCGCTGGCCAGCTTGACGACAGTGCTGTGAGAAAAACACTATCCAGAATCATTCCCGGTCAGACACCGGATCTGGTTGAAGAGAGTCGTTACAAAGGGCTATTTGAAGTGGTCTACGGCTCGGATATTTTTTATCTCTCAGCGGATGGTCGTTACCTGTTCCAGGGCGATATGGTTGATCTAACGACGCAGGATAATCTTACTGAAGCGCGACGCACACAGGGCCGTCATAAGCTGATGGAAACGGTAGCGCTTGATACCAAAATTCGTTTTATTCCCGAAAAGGACAAGCGCAAGTATGTGGTCGATGTGTTTACCGATGTTGACTGTTTTTACTGCCAGAAACTCCATCATGAAATGGCGGACTACCTTCGTGAGGGGATTGAAATTCGCTATCTAGCTTTTCCTCGTGCGGGGGTTGGTAGTCGCTCATATGAAAAGATTGTTTCAGTCTGGTGTGCTGATGATCAGCTAGATGAAATGACATTGGCGAAAAATAAGCAGCAACCGAAAAAGCGTGACTGTGAAAATCCTGTGAAGGAGCATATGGCACTGGCTCGGAAGATCGGTGTGAGTGGCACACCGGCGCTGGTATTCGAAGATGGTAGTTTGCTACCGGGTTATGTACCCGCCGTTCAGCTTAAAAAAATGCTCGATGAAAAAGCAGCTAAATAGGGGCTAGTGGCGTTTCTGATGTTAAAAAATATTCATATTTTCTCTGCACTGATTAGCTTCACACTCTTTTTTATTCGCGGCCTGTGGGTGATGCGCGGTTCTGCAATGATGCAGCAGAAGTGGGTCAGGATTGTTCCGCATATCAATGACACGATTTTACTGGGCACGGCTATTGCCTTAACGATTTCGATTGGTCAATACCCATTTGTAGATGCCTGGCTGACGGTTAAATTATTCGCGTTAGTCGCTTATATTTGCCTGGGAATAGAGGCGCTGCATCTTGCTAAGACTCATATCGGTCGCTCGGTGGCATGGCTCTCTGCGTTGATTGTCTTTCTATTTATTGTCTCTGTCGCGCTGACCAAAGCGCCTTTTGGCTTTCTTTATTCGTACATGGTTTAGAGGGCATTAATAATCATCGTTCGTGACGAAATTCTGGCTCTTTTCCACGTTGGTGTTACAGCTCTTGCCTGGGAACTGTATCTTGATGTGAAATGCCACAGGGTCGCTGATCAGTCAATATAAAGTGGTTGATGTATTAGTCTGTTTGCTTCAGGTAGTGACTATTTACACCGTGATAACCTGAGTGTTATCCACCCGATGTCGCTAGTTCAGCGTTGATCATGGTTGCTGGTGTGTTTTCTGCTTGTCCAAGAAAAATATTGCGATAGCAGACAAACACAAAGACGGGTAGTAATGGGAATAGTATCAACGCAAGTATGTTGGCAGCTGCCATTGTTCCCAATAGTAATATTGCCCATAAAATAAGTGCAGTGCACATGGTATGAAAGTTGATGATGACCGCTCGGTGACTGAGCGCTCGCGCCTCTGCATAGGGAAGCTTATGGAATAGCATCAGTGGAATGCAGAAAATGGTGCGTAATAAGAACATTGCTAACAACATGAAATAGAGCATGGTAGCGAGTAGTTTTAGCATGAAAAACAGTGGCATCTCTTTTTCAAACAATAAACGATCAACAACGCTGATGCAGGCACTTAGCAGGTCTTTATCCACATTCATTGACAGGCTGATTAACCAGAAGGCTGAGCCAACGAGGAAGGCCATGAGGGTCATCTTCACCAAAGATTTTTGCTCTGAGATCAGCGTGTGCGCGCGCTGGCTGATATTGATCTTACGAGAGTTATCCGATGAGAAGGCTAGTAGTAGCAGGTCGCTGAAAAAGAAATGCATCGAAAATGCGACAAATAGCAGAAATAGTGGCAGTAATATCAGGGGTGGTGTCTGTTCAGCGAGGGTTGCAAAGGCTTGAATGATAAAAAAGAGGATGACAAAAAATGCGGCTATCGAGGTAATGAAGAGAGGTGCGCGGCGTATGAGCAGGCTAAATGATTCTTTAAACCAAAGCGGGATGTCTTTGGTATCCACTTTTTTTGGTTCCAGTGTTTTCATCTGTACTGCTTTTCCTCAAAAACTTGTTTACTAACAATCTCGATCGGCCGAATATTGAATGTACCAGGTCAAACCAGTATAAGTATTGTGGTTTTATTGGTCAACTCTAACGAGGGGAGTCACAATAGGGAAGGCGGGAGCAGGCTTGTTCTTTTGCTGTTGATCAGCATGGTACCTGTGATCAAAAATAGCGCTTTATGAAAAAGGCTTGTTTATTAATACTTGATATTCCTTAGGAAAATGTCCGAGAGAACTTTTGAGTAGCGTGACAGCTCCATCAATCAGGTGGCAGCGACCACTGCCAGGTAAGAGTTCACTGAGGCTGATGAGAGAGTCAAGATCATGTTTGTTAGCGTTGCCGATGGTAATTTTCCGAGTGAGCTGCGCCATTTCTCTAGTGCCACTGGTGCAGGGTGGGCACTGGCCACATGATGCTGCCGCAAAAAAATCGAGATATTTGGCAATGTGTGGAATGATTGGGTTACCTTCTGCAATCACAATCATCGCGCCCGTTCCCAGGGATGCATTGTGTTGTTTTAGTGAATCAAAATCTAGCGTAAGCGATAATGCGTCTGCCGTTAAGATTGAATTAGATGGCCCACCGGTAAAGACGGCCTTAAGTTTTCGATTGTTGCTGATGCCACCCGCATGCTGGAAAATAAGCGACTCCAACGATATGCCCATGGGTAATTCATACGCTCCGCTATCAGAGACATCACCACTGATACAGTAGATTTTGGTGCCGTTACATCTGCCTTCACCTAGTGCCTGGAACCACGCGGCACCGTTACGTACGATGTGCGATACATTGGCAAGGGTCTCAATGTTATTGATCAGTGTGGGTTTGCCATGCACTCCTGCCACAGCCGGATACGGGGGTTTGCCACGTGGAAAGGGAAAGTTGCCTTCGACGGCTTCAATCGCCGCTGTTTCTTCACCGGCGATGTAGTGGCCGGGTGATGGGATGATCTTTAATACTAGCTCCTTCACTAGCGTCTCGGATATTTGTTGCAGGTAATCACTCTGTTGCCATTGCGCGATGGCATTGGAGAGTATTTCGGTTGCGCGTTTCAAATGAGGATTGATGTAGAAAGCGATGTGATTAATGTTGGTGGCAAGTGCTGTGATTAATGCACCTTCAATGACCTGATGTGGTGACTCCTCCAGCAATAACCTGTCTTTAAAGGTGCCGGGTTCATCTTCATTGCCATTGCATATCAGGTAACGTTCACTGTGCTGATGTTGCGCTGCTATCATTTGCCATTTTCGATAGGCAGGAAAACCACTGCCACCCAGGCCACGCAGTCCCGCGGCCTTGATGGTTGGGATGAGTGTTGATGGATCCTTTAGTGCGATGGCTAGCGCCTTGCCACCAACACCGTTGAGCCATTCATCTAAATTCGCACAGCAGTTATCTGGGTGGCGTAAGAGCTGATTTAACGGTGCCTTTGTCATGCCCCTTTCCTGCTGAAGCTGGCGTAGTGGGGGAATAGTAGAGGTCCCTGTATGCCGCTAACGCCGTGGCTGTTTTTTATTTCGCGACGAAATGCCTGTAAGTGATTGAGTAACAGTTGGCTCTTGTCTGGTGAATGGCGCGCGACGGCTGCCGCACCCGCGCGTCTGCCGAAACTGATAATCTCTAGCAGGGCGTTGCCCATGATGCGATTTTTACCGTGAATGCCGCCGCTTACTTCACCGGCACAATAGAGCCCGGGGATCGTTGTTTCGCATGCTTGATTAATCACCACACCGCCATTCTGGTAATGTAATGTTGGGCAGATCAGCAAGGGTGACTGGTAAGGATTGATGTCTGCTTTATTGCACAGTGCCATGAATTTTGGGAACTGTTGTGCCAGGATGCCTGGCTGCTGTTTTTCCAGCGTGGGTATGTCGAGCCATACGCCCTGTCGACCGCTTTCCAGGCGTATCCCTCGTCCTTCTTCACATTCACGCATGATCGCAGCGCAGACCACGTCACGTGGTGCGAGTTCATCGATAAAGCGTTCTCCACTGTTGTTCACTAGTTGTGCCCCGGTAGAACGTATTCCTTCGGTGATTAAGGTACCGGCCAGTGTTTGTGGCCAGGCCAATCCTGTTGGGTGATACTGGAATGAGTCCAGTGCCTGTAGTTGTGCGCCGAGCCGATAGGCGAGTACCAGGCCGTCACCCGTTGCGCCAACATGGTTGGAAGTCGGAAATCCATTGAGGTGCATGCGGCCAAGCCCGCCACTGGCGAGGATGACAGACTTTGCTTTGACGGCCGTGTATCGTTGCGTTTCAATTGAATAGAGCAGCGCGCCACTACAGTGGCCCTCTTTATTCGATAATAGTTCGACGGCAGGAGTGTAATCACAGGTTGTAATCCTGTGGTGCTGGCGTACGCTCTCACGTAGTACACGCATCATCTCCAGGCCAGTGTAGTCACGGCAGTAGAGCACTCGGTTTGCCGAGGTGCCGCCTGCGCGACGTGTGCAGAGGTTACCTTGTTCGTCTCGATCAAACTGCATGCCTTGTTGAATCAGCCACTGAATTACCTCTGGGCCATCAAGTACCATCTGTTCCACCAGACGTTTATCGCTACAGTAATGGCCTGCCTTGAGGGTTTCATCAAAGTGGGCCTGCGGTGTGTCGTTGGCTTCAATGGAAGCCTGAATGCCACCTTCCGCCATCACGGTATTGCTATCCCCCACGCGCAGTTTGGTGGCGATTAGTACATTCGCACCATTCTCCCCCGCAACCAGTGCAGCACTACAGCCCGCTCCGCCTGATCCAATCACCAGCACCTCGGTCTCTATCTGTGTAGCCGTTGCGAGCATCGCTTCAATAGTCGGCGAGTCTGACTGTAATAGTGCTGCCAGTTGTGGGTGGCATGGGTCATGACGGTTAACGCCAACTTTAAGCGCCACGCGGCTATTGTCGGCGTAGTCGGGGTGAAAGTACTGCAGCAATTTTTGGTTGTCTATTGCTGATGGTCGTAGTGGGCGGTTGAGGTTAATGCGATATGCTTGCCGTGCCTGTTCTAGAGGGGTGCCGTTATTCATGCCGGTTAATATTTAATTTTTAGCTCGCCACGTTGTAACGCCTGTAAGCGCCTGGCAAGGTTGGTTGGCGTTGGTTGGTTAACGGCAGTCGTGCGGCGTGCAAACAGCGCAACATAATTGGGTGCGATGTTTTCAGGACAGCTGGTGGTGCAGAGGTCACACATTACGCAGTTGATAAAAAGATCTCCGGCCGCGGCGAGTTTCCCTTCGTTGGCGAGGGTGATCCCTTGTTCAACATCGATCCCTTTTGGGCACGCAACGGTGCAGCCATGGCAATGGCGACAGTCGGCAGCCTCTGGAAAAATTGTTTTTAGTTGCTCGCTACTCTCGCTGGATAGTTGTAGCCTGTATCGATGGTTTAATAGTGCGGTTGACTCTTTCTCAAGATATTGAGGGAAGATGACTTGCATTCCAGGTTCGACCTTGCTCTGGCAGGCGAGTGCCATATTCACTGCAGACTGGTTGTCATACTTCACCATGATACGGCATGAGCCGCAGACACCTTCAAGGCAACTGGCACTTTTAAAATTAGGGTGACCTGTTTTCCACAGTGCCTGAATCAGCGAATGGTTGGCTGAAACAGAAAGCCGGGTGCCGTTGACGGTGATCTCGGTGCTGCTATTAGGCGTGGCTGTATTTGTCATCAGGCGGTCGGGCTATGGTGCAAAAATAGTAGTATATCAGGTCTTATCGATGACACTAGTTCGTGCCTTGAGGTAATTGTCAGGAATGAGGATTGTTTTTTGTGGCGTCTGTTCATCGCTGCAGTTGGGGTAGTCTAATGTGTAATGCAGACCGCGACTCTCTTTGCGCAGAATGGCTGAGCGGATGATTAAATCTGAAACGAGGGTGAGGTTGCGCAGTTCGATCAGGTCACTATTGACGCGGAAATTACTGTAGTAATCAGAGATCTCATGTTGTAGCAGATCAACCCTGTTTTTGGCGCGTTGAAGTCGTTTGTCGGTGCGTACGATGCCCACGTAGTCCCACATAAAACGGCGTAGTTCATGCCAGTTATGGGTGACCACAACCTCTTCGTCAGAATCGGTTACGCGACTTTCATCCCATACAGGTACCACTTGTATTGATGTGGGCTGTTGCAGTCGTTCGAGGATATGGCGGCTGGCTGATTCTGCAAATACCAGGCACTCAAGCAGAGAGTTGCTCGCCATCCGATTAGCCCCATGCATGCCGGTATAGGCGGCTTCACCGACAGCATAGAGGCCATCGATGTCAGTGCAGCCATTAATATCGCTCATAATGCCGCCACAGATGTAGTGTGCTGCCGGTACAACTGGAATCGGCTGCTGAGTAATATCGTAGCCATATTCAAGGCAGCGTTGATAGATGGTGGGGAAGTGTTCTTTGATAAATGTTTCTGGCTTATGGCTGATGTCGAGGTGTACATACTCAACACCAGAGCGCTTCATGGTGTGATCGATCGCGCGTGCGACGATATCACGAGGTGCGAGTTCGGCACGTTGATCAAACTGCTCCATAAAGCTGCTGCCATCGGGCAGGCTTAGTTTGGCACCTTCACCGCGTAAGGCTTCGGTCACCAGAAATGATTTTGCTTCCGGGTGAAACAGGCAGGTGGGATGGAACTGAATAAATTCCATATTGGCGATACGGCAGCCTGCACGCCACGCCATCGCAATACCGTCACCAGAGGCGACGTCGGGATTACTGGTGTAGAGGTAGGCTTTACCAGCCCCACCGGTGGCAAGTACCACGGTGCGTGCTGAAAAGGCGATCACCTCGTCGTTATCGCGGTCAAGAATATAGGCCCCATGGCAGCGGTTGTCGCGCCAGCCAAGCTTACTGCCGGTAATCAGGTCGATTGCGATATGGCGCTCGAAGATCTCGATGTTGGGGTGTGCTCGCGCCTGTTCTGCCAGCGTTGTTTCCATCTCTCGCCCGGTGGCGTCAGCGGCATGTATCACGCGCCGGTGGCTGTGGCCGCCCTCTTTTGTGAGGTGATAGTCGGCACTCTCTTTGCTGTCCAGATCTTTGGTAAAGCTCACGCCACGATCAATCAGCCACTGGATGCTTTGTGGGCCATGTTTAACCACATGGCGCACCACTGCTTCATCGCATAGCCCTGCACCTGCGTTAAGGGTGTCAGCGGTATGTGATTCCAGTGAATCGGTTTTATCAAGTACCGCTGAAATACCGCCCTGCGCATAAAATGTGGCACTTTCGGTCAGGGCTTCTTTAGCGATCAATGCCACTTTGGTGCTGTCGGCGAGGGTCAGTGCCATGCTAATGCCGGCGGCACCACTGCCAATGATCAGAACATCATGTTGTTGGGTTCTGCTTGTGTTCACTGCATCGCTCACTGAGGTTGATTACCCGTTGGCCAGTTATCATGAACGATCCATTATAAGTGGCTAAATACACTTTTGTCGCGTCAATCTATCATGGCGGCCATGTGCCTGGAAATTGAGCACAAAAAAGCCTGGCAAGATGGGGGATCTTGTCAGGCTAACGAGGAAAAAACCGACTACATGCGTCTTATATTATTTTCCTAAAACATCGTTGCGAGTGCTTTCAGCTATTGCAGCCGCTTCACTGATTAGATCGTCGGGAACGTTTAGTTCAGTCAGGGTTGCCACCAGTAAAAAAGGAGGGTTATTTTAGAAAAATCAATTAAAACAGGTTGTTATTTAGTTTTTTATGTTAATTGAAGCGTTGTCAGTGTGCTTTTGTGTCTTTATTCGACGTGAGTAATAGAAATTTAATGGAAAATCAGTATTTGCGTTTATAATGCTGGGCGATAAAGTGGTGCAGCGATGTTTTCACCGCAAAATTTTGTATTTCATATCTTTAAGGAGTTTTACGTGCAAATTGCAGATCAAAAAGTCATAACATTGGACTACACCCTCAAAAATGAGGAAGGCACACTCATTGATAGTTCAGAAGGGCAGGGTGACTTTGTCTATCTACATGGTGCACGTAACATCGTGCCAGGGCTTGAAAATGCGCTGGCTGGCAAAGTAGCGGGCGATGAGGTGAGTGTTGCCGTATCGCCGGAAGAAGGTTACGGCGCGCGTGAAAATGATCTGCTGCAGACAGTGCCAAAAGATATGTTTGAAGAAGATGCAGAGATCAACGTTGGCATGCAGTTTCATGCGCAAAGCCCTGAAGGTGAGATGATGATTGTGACTGTGATTGAACTTGATGGTGATGATGTCATCGTTGATGGTAATCACCCGCTAGCAGGTGTATCGCTTAACTTTGATGTGAAGGTGATCGATATTCGTGATGCGAGTGCAGAAGAGCTTGAGCATGGCCATGCGCATGGGCCAGATGGTGAACATCACGACCATTAATTCTTGATGTTTATAACAAACCAGCCTGAGCGTTTGCTCAGGCTGGTTTGCATCCTTAGACCGCATCAGGCCAGCGTCACTTCCACTGCCAGCCCCCCCAGCGTTGATCGCCTGAACCTTAGCGCGCCATTATAGGTGGTAATGATGTCATGTGCGATGGCAAGTCCAAGCCCATGACCATCCACGCTTTTTTCTATATTTTCATCAATGCGTATGCCGCGTTGGGTGAGTTGTAACATCGCTTCGTCACTGCAGCCGGGGCCGTCGTCTTCAATGGTTATTTTAAGCTTATGATTGGCACTGAACTCGTTTGAAATGGATAGCATGACTTGATGTTTTGCCCATTTACAGGCGTTATCTAGCAGGTTTCCCAGTAGTTCGAGCAGGTCTTCTCGGTCGGCGGCATATTGAATATTATTTGTAATTGTGCTGTTGATGATGATGCCTTTTTCCTGATAGATCCGCTGTAATGTTTCAACCAGTGGTGGTAGCTCTTCATTAAATTTAAACTGCTGGCCTGAGGTTGCCTTGCCTGCGAGTTGAGCTCGTTTGAGTTCACGTTCCATTAACTGTTGAATACGTGAGATGCTTTGACGTAATTCCTGCTGAAGTTCAGGGGTTGCGGCAAGTGACTCTTGTTCAATCAGCTGTACCATCAGTGCTAGCGGTGTTTTAAGTGCGTGTGCCAGGTTGCCAGTGGCATTTCGTGACCGCCTTAGGCGCTGTGCCATCACTGTTAATAGTTTGTTAAACTCACTGACTAGTGGGCGAATCTCTGTTGGCACAGCCTCGCTGAGTGAATGTGTCTCTCCCTTTTCTAATAAAGTGATTTCGCGACGAACCAGCTCAAGGGGTTGCAAACTACGGCGTAAAATAAACAATTGTGTTAACACAAACGCGACAACAGCAACGAGGGTGGCGGTACTGTACCTGAGCATAAATTGAGTAATGTCTTCTTCAATGTGGGAAATGTCTTCCGCAACGGAAATCGTGACATGTTGACCGCGCTTTTGATAGCCGCCCTGCCATACCAGCAATGACTGCGCTAAAGGGCCAGTGAGATGAAGTTCTTTTGTTTCTCCAGTCGCAATAGATGGCGTCTCGACATCATCATCCCATAACGATCGTGAACGCAGTGTGTGAGTGCTGTTCTGAATGCGGTAGTAGTGACCAGAAAATGGCACATTATAGACGCTGCTAATACGGTGTTCGTTAACCGTCATCCCTTGTTCTGTAAATGCTAAAGTCGGCAGCAGGTCTTCAGCATCGTGTTGCAGGCGAGAAGCAACGAAGTCTTCTGCAACATGGCGAATGGTGAATGACACGGCAAGCCACTGGATGAACAGTAGCGCCACGATGCTGACGGTGAGTCCGATGCTAAGTCGGGATTGCAGTGACCTCATGGCATCGGTTATCCAGTTTTATTCAGGATATAGCCCTGACCGCGTTTTGTTTTAATCAAGTCGTTGCCAACTTTATTGCGCAGGCGTTTGATATAGACCTCAATTACATTGCTGTCACGGTCAGTATCATATTCATACACATGTTCGGTCAGGTGGGCTTTGGAAAGGATAACGCCGGGGTGCATCATCATATAGCGTAGCAAGCGAAACTCGGTTCCGGTGAGCTCAAAGCGAACGCCATCTTTATTTTCAACGCATTGATGTGCTTCATCAAGTTTCAATCCGGCAACCTGCAGGGTACCCATGTCTTGAGTCTGGCTGCGTTTGATTAGCGCATTGAGGCGTGCGACGAGCTCTTCTATATGAAAAGGCTTGGCTAAATAGTCGTCCGCTCCCGCTTTAAAACCATCGACCTTTTCATGCCAGGCATCACGCGCGGTCAGAATAATTACGGGTGCCTTGTTGCCCTGAGTGCGCCAGTTTCTGAGTACCTCAATGCCGGGTCGTTGTGGTAGACCAAGGTCAAGGATGATTGCATCATAAGGTTCTTCAGTACCCATGAATTCAGCATCAATACCGTTATCTACCTGGTCTACCGCAAAACCTTCTTTTTGCAGGGCTGTTTTGATCTGTCGACTGAGTGGTAAATCATCTTCGACAAGCAGTATTCTCATGAGTGGGCGCCCCTAGTCATCTATTTCTTGCTTAATGAGCTTGCCGCTTTTGGCATCATATTCAAGTTCCCAGACGGTGCCGTTATCATCCAGTATCTCTAGTTCATAGATATAGCGTCCGTCCTCATGCTCAAGTTCTATCTCCAGAATATGCCCGCTGTGTTGTTGGCGTGCGCTGGCAATGATCTGCTCCAGGGGCAATATTTTACCAGCCTCTTTTAATTTGCGTGCTTCATTATGGTCGCTATCGGCGAATGCACCAACGTTAACGAGCAGAGTAGTGATGAGTAATAGAATCGATCGTTGAATCACTTTTGTAATATTGGCCTTCATGGTTACTACTCCTGTTATCGCTATCTTACGCCTTTTTACGGCCATTGATCATCGCTCTTATCAAATTTTCACGATGTAGCAAGCTTTCAAACAATACCCCGCCAAGATGAACCACAACAAGCAGGACAGTGAAGTTGGCAAAAAATTCATGTACCTCTTCTAGAATTTCTTCGGTTGATTCGCTTACACCACTCATCATCGAGGCGAGTGGGCCAGCATGTTCATCTGCTCCGTACAACACAATGCCTGACACGGTTGCCAGGATCAGACTAATAAAAAACAGTATGATCATCGCGCCACCGGCAGGGTTATGGCCAATATAACGTTTGGCACGCAGCAATAACACATCCCGGGTGTAGGCCCACACCATTGAAGGTCGATATACGAAATCAGAGAAGCGCGCATGCTCAGTACCGATAAAGCCCCACACAAAGCGTAGTGCCAGCAGTACCATAATGGCATAGCCACTCCAGACATGTATGTCCATGAAATCGTCTTCAGTGAGATAGCAGACCGTAAAAGTGACCACCAGGCTCCAGTGAAAGCTTCTGACAAAGCGATCCCACACGTTGATCTCATTGGTATTGTGCATCATTAATCTCCTGCTCATTCAAATTGAAAAATAGCATAGCGAATGAAACTGAAATCAAGCTGAAAGCGGTGGTAACATCCATAGAATACGCTAGAATTTTCGCATAGGGAGGGGTTGAATAGTTAAGGAAATATTGTTGTTAAATTGAACGGTTTATTCTGTATTTCTTCTCTAATATCATAAATGGAGTGCCGCCGCCATACATTGGAATGAAGGTCTAATTGGTGGCTTTTATATGTCTGGAAAACATTAGTGTTGGTCCTCTAGCGCAGGTCGGTACCTGTTAGGGAGCACGAGTGCCACAGGTTGCAATCCAATGCACTGGCAATATAAATACATTCAAAAACCAATTAAGAGGACAACGATCATGAAGCGTGTTAATAAATTTACAAAAAAGTTTTTTTAACAACGGCCTGTGGAATAGTTGCTATTAGCTTTCCTTTCTATGCTTCACATGCCGCACCGGGAGGTGCAGTAGAACCTGCCGTTTCAATGGGTATAACGATATTGCCATTGGAACAACATTCTGTTCCTGATGTGCTTAAAACACAAGCGAAACTGGAATTCACACAAATAAAGGAAAAAGGTTTTATAGATGTAACAGAAGATGCTGTGTCTTATTTAGATAAGGCAAACGAAAATAAAGAGAGACAATTAAAATCCATGGCAGATATATCTTCCGTGCTGACGATAATACCGGCAAGCCTGGACGCATCAGTACTTGGGCAAGCAACTTTATTAGGAGCATCTGCAAGTGGTGGGCATACAGAAGAGGGCTGGACGGGGTTAAATCGGGTTTTTGTGGTCAAAAAATTCGGGCTTATTGGGCTTGAGGAACTTGATTTTCTAGTGTCGGAAGGCGGTGTGGCTTTCATTGAAGAGGCTATAAATCAGGATGTTAATGGTTTCCCTGCAATTTTAAGTGTAAAACAGAGCCGAAGTGAAAAAGGTCTTAGTGAGCTAACCTGGGCAACTGATCAGAAAATATTCACTCTGAGTACAAATCGTGCTTTAAAAACGCAAAAATCAATTAAGCAGTTTATAGATATTGCTCGAAGTATTTTCTAATCCTTGATAGCTTTTTTACAGTTTATTAACTTAGACCCCGTAAACTCTTGTTGCGGGATTTTTTAATTTTCCTGACAAAAGCAATAAATGCGCACGAACTACTGTCAAGACCTATTGTTGGCCTTGAGCCTGGAAGATCAATTACGCTCAGGCACGTTAAATATTCTTATTTTGATATTCATGTGAAAATAACCTTGATCTGAGTGTTTTTTATCCACGTTATAAAAACGATTTTAATGGTCGTCCTGCTTATGACCTTAGGATATTAAAAGTCATTCTTTTTGCGTACTCCAATTCATTAGCAGTAAGCTAGAGGATATCAAATCTGTTTTCGAACAGGTATTGTTGGTATGTGATCAGCAAGGTTTATTAGGATGTGAATTGTTTTCCACGGTGCGCCCCTGGGTAATGAGTCGGCCAGGATGACCAGGAGCAAAGGCATAGTACAGAGCACCGTGCGTCCCCACCAATCATCTACAAACTTACAGTCACATCCATGGTGTCCTTAGAAGTTAAGATCAGTTAATATACACATGATAATTTTTTTAGAGGGGGTATTTATGTCACTAGCTGTCAATATTAAATCGGAGCTTGTGAAGAAAATTGAGCAATATGAAGGGCGTTTTAGTCATCTTTATCTGGATACCAAAGGCAAAGTTACCATTGGTATAGGTCATCTCATACCCAACCGGAATGCTATAGCGACTGTTGCGCTATATAAATTAAAAAACAAGTTTCCCTTTCTACTGGCAAATCTTACTGAGAAGCAGGCTGAATACGATAAAATCTCCAAACTACCCTATGGCCAGCGATATGGTGCAAGTAGTTTCAAGTCTCATACCACGCTAGTTATGAAAGACAGTGACATTAATACACAAAGGGATAAACACATTAATAGCTTTTACACTGAGCTAACTAACATTTATAAAAAATCTAATGGCTACCCTGATGACTTCGACAAACTGCACAAAAACGTACAGTTAGCGCTGTTCGATATGATATTCAACCTTGGTGCTACGAAGATTACTGGTAGCTTTCCCAGCTTCAATAAAGCTTTAAAAGCGGGTGATTGGAAAAAAGCGGCTACTGAGTCCAACCGCCCCGATGTTAATACTGCACGAAACCAGTATGTTAAACAATTGCTCAATACCATACCTGTTGCAGCCAAACCAACTCCTTCTACGCCCTAAACACGATGAGAAAATTATTCATTATTTTTCTGTCCTTTGCTTTTCTTCAGGCATGCTCAACTAGCAGTACTATGATTGATGCAAAACTATACCAGGAACAATTTCCTGGATTTAGCTTTGTAAGCCAGTTGGATATTAGTCAGCCTGCTCTATCCAACTACGAATACCAGTCAATAGAAGGTGGAAAGCTTGTCATTACTAGCTGCAAACAGGCTAATGGTATCGATATTTCAAAAATAGTCGACTACGACTACTTCCGTTTTAAGCTTCTTCTGGTATCGTGTAAAGCTATAGATAAATATTCTACAGCTAGTACTGCACACACAAATAACTTCCCGTCCAAACTGAACACAAATTTCATCTACCAGTTACCAGCCGCTATAACGCCGCTATTGAGCAAAGCTGATACTATCAAAAGGCAAGATCTGTCAATTAAATTTTATGACGCCAGCATTCAAATTACGCTTGAGAAAGAAAATATCTTCAAATTACTTACAAAGGCGGATGAGGTCTATTTAACGCTGCTGGCACGTGGTGATTTCACTAGCGATGGATTTGAAGACTTACTTATTCAATCTGAATGGTACGCTCGAAATGCTCATGGCAAGCATGTAGATTTGCTAATACTGAGCAGGCCAGATAAGGGCAGGCCGGTAGAAATAGGCTGGAGACTCAATAGTATAGATTGATTTTCATTGTTGATACCTGGTGCCAGACACGTATGCAAACTGCAAGTATGATTACTTATTCAAGCATAACAACTAAGTCCTTGTTGGCACATTTTACGTAGGGAACCTCCTCGTTCCTCACCGCTCTACTTTTTGCCGCTGGTGATGCTGGCGATATGCGTTTAAGGAATAGTTATGATCGTAGTATATGGCATTAAAGAAAGATTGAATCCGGTTAAAGCTAAGCTATCAGATGTGATACATGGTTGTATGCAGTCTGTTCTCGGAATGCCAGAAGATAAAAGGGCTCATCGATTTATTCCTCTGGACAAGGAAGATTTCTACTACCCTGGTGGGCGTAGCGATGCATATACCGTGATTGAAATAAACATGATGACCGGTCGGGAGCATGAAACTCAGAAGGCATTGATTAAAGAGATATTCCAGAGGGTTGAGAGTGAAATAGGTATATCGCCAGTCGATGTTGAAATAACAATCAAAGAACAGCCTGCACACTGTTGGGGGTTCAGGGGTATTACTGGGGATGAAGCCAAATTGAACTACAAATTAAACGTGTAATTTGGCCATGAAATTTTGCCCGAACTGCGCTAGTCAACTTATAAAACAAGAAATAGATGGTGCCTATAAAAATGTGTGTGTATCTGACGGGTGTGATTTCGTCAATTGGAACAATCCAGTTCCGGTAGTGGCTGGTCTAGTCCAGTTGGGTAATAATTATGTGCTAGCGAGAAACTCAGAATGGCCGAAAGAGGTGTTTTCTGTCATAACGGGCTTTATGGAAAAAAATGAAACGCCAGAAGAGTCAATTTCAAGAGAATTAAAGGAAGAGCTTGGTTATGCCTGTATGTCGCTCAAATTTATTGGTCATTTTAAATTCCCGAAAAACAATCAGCTTATAATTGCCTATCATCTTGAGGCTAAAGGGGCGTTATCTCTCAGTACAGAAATAGCTGAGATAAAGGTTGTTTCAAGGGAGGCGCTTTTTCAATATGATTTCGGTAAGTTTCAATTAACCAGTGAAATTATCAGTTCGTGGGCCAGAAGTGAAAATGCGCATAACAACACGCCCTGAGGTAGCACCGCAAACATTGAGAAAATTAAAAAATGAATCTAAGTGAATGAATAGCGTTAGTGAATTATTTATAATCTCCTTTCACAATAGTAAAGGAGATTAATAATGAGTCACTTCCAGGCGTTTAATTTATCACACCAGAAAAAACAGTCATTATTGATTGGTAACGTGTGGGATGTACAAAGTGCGTTAATGTTTGAAAAAATGGGCTTTAAAGCATTGGGTACCTCAAGTGCTGCAATTGCTAGTTCACTAGGGTATGAAGATGGTGAACAGATATCTTTTGATGAACTTTATTCTGTCGTTCAATCTATTGTATCGAAAATCACTATCCCACTAACAGTTGATATTGAAGCAGGATACAGCAGGAAAAATAGCAAAATAATAGAGAATATTGTCCTGTTAAGTCAGTTGGGTGTGGTTGGTGTTAATCTAGAAGATTCTATCGTCGAAGATGGTAATAGAAATCTGGTCGATTCAACAATTTTCGTTGAAACAATTAAATCGATAAAACAATATTTTCTCGAAAAAAATATAAATATTTTTTTAAATATTCGAACGGATCCTTATGTCATCGGCCTTGATAATGCTTTAAACCAGTCAATGTCACGAGCAAAGCTTTACGAAGAAGCGGGAGCCGATGGAATATTCATCCCTTGTATTTCAGATGAAAATGAAATCAAGTGTCTTGTCGATAGCGTGTCTCTGCCGGTGAATGTCATGGCAGTGTCCAATTTGCCAGATTTTTCGATTCTTGAGCGAATTGGGGTAAAGAGAATAAGCATGGGGCCATTTGTATACAGCAAAACGAATGATAACCTAAAAGCCATTTTGACGGAGATTAAAGACACGCAATCATTTTGCTGTCTATTCACAGAAAGATGAATCAAATTAACATACAACATTACAAATCCAGGGTTGGTGAAATGATACTGGGTTCATTTCAGCATCAATTGTGTCTTCTTGATTTTAAACATAGAAGAATGAGAATAACCGTAGATAACAGGATAAAAAAAGGACTGAATGCCGAGTATGTTGAGCAGGATCATGAGGTGTTGGAAAAAACAAGGAATCAACTCGGCGAGTATCTTAGTGGTGATAGACAAAAATTTGATATTCCACTTTTAACAGTAGGAACTGATTTCCAGAAAAAAGTCTGGTGCGCATTGATGAAAGTTCCTTATGGCGTTACATCAACCTATCTGCAATTGGCAAAAAACATCAATAATCAGAAGTCTGTTCGAGCAGTAGCTGCTGCTAATGGTGCAAATTCTATCGGATTAATTATACCTTGCCATCGCATAATTGGAAGTGACGGGCGATTGGTTGGTTATGCTGGCGGGTTGACAACAAAAAAACGCTTATTGAAACTGGAGCAGAGCAATGTCACCTTAACCGATGATGAGCAGTGCAATTTTATTGGTAGATAAACAGGCGACTTTGATGCGCGTGTGATCACTCGTTGTGATGGCATTTACGGGGCTAAATGAGTTGTTTATGTCGTGTTAGTTGATGTTAGTGGTTGCTGAAGTAATTTGGTTTTAATCTCTAAAATATCGAGGGTGGTGAGCTTCTTGAATCGTTGGTCAACCAGTATTTCTTCAAGTTCGGCAATCAGTGCTGGGCCATCAATTTTAAGTACTCTGCCTTTCATGACTTTAGGTGTGGTACTGGAGGGAAGGTTGAATGTGAGGGTGATTATTTCACCTTTCGTGCAGCTTATCGAAATTATTTCATTATCATCACAGCAGATTTTGACCGTGTGTTCTGAGAAATCGATAAGGGTGCATTGATGTTTCTCGTTATAGAGCTTTGTCTGTATCAGAGCAGGGATTTTTGCGGCTAACCTTGTTTGACTTCGTTGGTCCTTCAGTTCTAATAGCGTTGGATCGACATTGAGCGCAACCACTTGAGTGTTGTTGAAATGCCCTTCTTTGAAGCGCGTATGTTTTGTTACCAGCGTGTCAATGAATGGGATCTTGCCGTCGGTTTGCTGTCCGATTAAGGTTATGCTATTGCCTTTTGCCAGGCCACCGCTCTGTTCCAGTATTTCTTTTTGTTCGTAGTCCAGCTCAGTTTCGTTGCGGCTGACGGCAGGAATGAGAAAAGCAAAGTTGTTGATTTCATCAACCATAGCGCCATTCAATATCAAATGATGGTTATCATCTGTAGTGGAGAGATCATTGTTTGAGTAAATAACCTCATCATTTATTAAGTAGGCAATAATGATGGAGTCCAGAGTTATTTCTTGCCTGTATTCTGGAAAATACCTGAGATTAGCTCCGATGGGAAAATAGGGCAGCAGTTGGCATAGTCGGGCACTGTCCAGTACCACGCGCACGCTTGCTGATTGGCTGGTTGTTGCTCTCTTTTTGGAAAAAAATTTTAATATCTTCAGCATGTTATCAGGTGTTAAGAAATAGAATGGACTATAGAATTGATCGGCAATTTTTCTTAAAACTATAACGCAGTCACTTTAGATTCGACCAGCAGGTAATGGCGCGTGCTCTTTTAACGCTATTACCCTTGTTTTATGCTGAAAAGCAGGCTTTATTCAGCGGTTTCTTAATTCTTTAAGTTGCCGTTGATCGCGTCGCTGAGTAGTGTTGAATATTGCGCCTGAGTCAGTGGAACAGGATTACCAGCAGCGGAGGGGTCCTGCAGTGCCAGGGTGGCGATCTCATCAATACGGTGCTCGTCGATGCCAATGCTGCGCAAATCATCAGGAATACCGATGTGAGCGCGTAAGGTGATGATGTAGTCGAATACCGCGTCAAAGTCGTTACCATCGAGTTCGAGATAACGTGCCAGGTGTCGCATGCGAGTGTCAATTGCAGGGCGGTTCCTGAGTAAGACATAGGGCATCAGGATGGCATTGAGCAGGCCGTGATGTGCATCATAAATTGCCCCGATTGGGTGGGCGAGGGCGTGCATTGCACCGAGTCCTTTCTGAAAAGCGGTTGCCCCCATGGTGGATGCGATCATCATCTGGCTACGCGCTTCAATGTTTTGTGGCTCTTCGCAGGCAATGATGAGCCACTCTTTGATCAGGCGCATTCCTTCCAGTGCGATGCCATCTGCCATCGGGTGGTAGGCTGGGGCGCAGTATGCCTCAAGGTTGTGGGAAAGCGCATCCATGCCGGTTGCGGCGGTGATATTGGCGGGTAGTCCGGTAGTGAGTTGTGGGTCGGCAATAACAATGCTGGGTAGCATTCTGGGATGAAAAATGATTTTTTTACAATGTTTTTCTTCATCGACAATAAGTGATGCTCGGCCTACCTCTGAGCCTGTGCCGGAGGTGGTGGGCACTGCAATGATGGGGGCAATTCCGTTACTGTCGACACGCTGCCAGTTATCACCGGTATCTTCGAATGCCCACAGTGGCTGTGTCTGCCCACTCATTAGCGCAATCGCCTTGCCTGCATCAAGTGCACTGCCGCCGCCAAAAGCGATGACACCGTCATGTTTATTTTGACGGTAATACTTAATGCCATTCTCGATATTTAAGCCGTTTGGATTGGGCTTAATATCACTGAATAGCCCGGTGGGAATGCCCTGTGCTTTGTTATAGGAGAGCGCCTCACTCACCATTGGCAGCCGACTGAGGCCGGGGTCAGTGACGAGTAATGGGTGGCGCATGTTGAGTGTTTTGCAGGCGGTGGCAAGCTCTGTGATACGCTCAGCGCCGAACCACAGGGTGGTGGGGTAATTCCAGTTACCGTGTAATTTATTGCTGCTCTTTTTCATGGCTTTTGTCAGTGACTAAAATAAAATGACTTTGGCTGGGTGAGGCGTTCATAGGCAAGCTCTGAAAGCGAGCAGCCTTTTCCTGAGTTTTTCACACCGCTCCATGCCAGTGCTGGATCGAGGTAGTCACAGCGATTCATGAAACAGGTTCCTGTCTCCAATTGGTTGCCGATGTTCAGTGCCGATTCCTGATCGGTGGTCCAGATTGAGGCCGTCAGGCCGTAAGGTGAGTCGTTCATTAGCTTGATCGCCTGTTCATCTGAATCGACAGACATAATGCCGACGACAGGCCCAAAGCTTTCATCGCGCATGACTGACATGGAATGGTCAACATTCAGCAGCACTTGTGGGGCAAGGTAAGCGGTGCCAGCCTTGCTTGCTGTAAAACGTTTTTCATCAATGGTTGGTGTGGCCCCTTGTTTAATTGCATCGCTGATTTGATCGCGTACGCGTGTGGCAGCAATGGCGTTAACCATCGGGCCGAGTGTGGTATCGGGGTGGAGCGGATCACCGAGGCGGTATTCACGAGTCAATTCAATAAAATTGTCACAAAACTGCTGGTAGAGCGTTTTGTGAACATAAATTCGTTCAATGCCGCAACAGGATTGTCCAGAATTAAAAAATGCCCCGTCGATCAAATGTTCAACGGCATGTTCTAGTTCGGCATCATGACGTACATAGGCGGGGTCTTTGCCGCCAAGTTCCAGGCCGATACCGATAAAACGTCCTACGGCAGCGGCTTCAATGTCGCGCCCGCCCTGAGTTGAACCGGTAAAAGAGACATAGTTGATCGCATCGTGCTGAATCAATTTTGCAGTGCTGGGGTGGTCAAGAAAGAGGTACTGAAACAGGCCGGCGGGTAAGCCTGCCGTGTCAAAGGCATCAAAGAGGCGCTCAGCAGTGAGTGGTGTTTGCGATGAGGGCTTCATGATAACGCTATTACCGGCCATTAATGCAGGAATGATCACATTCACAGCGGTGAGATAGGGGTAGTTCCACGGCACGATGGAGAAGACAATGCCGTGTGGCGTGCGGCGAATCAATTTTGTGCTTTCTGTTGATCTCTCTATCTCAATATCGGTAAGTTTGTTTGCGGCAATTCTGGCCATATGGCGAGCGCGCTCGGCAAAGCCTTTTATTTCACCTGGGGTGTAGCGTAGGGGGCGTCCCATCTGCCAACTTAACTCTTCGGCGATGCTTGATTGCCTTGCTAATAGTGCGCTGACGGCTTTGAGACAGATTTTCTTTCGCACCTCAACAGGGGTGTTGCGCCATTCACGCTGTGCAAATAATG
Organism: Gammaproteobacteria bacterium; assembly: GCA_021648525.1. Taxonomy (GTDB): domain Bacteria; phylum Pseudomonadota; class Gammaproteobacteria; order SZUA-140; family SZUA-140; genus SZUA-76. The sequence goes on along the minus strand of JAKISP010000001.1, from coordinate 43,724 downwards.
ACTTTTCCAGTGTGTGTTCGATCTTTGCATTGGTCGCATAAGTGCGTTCTACATAGCTGCGATTATTGTTGGGTGAGATAACTTTAAAGGTCGGCATCATATGATCTCAAAGTAGCGGTCCATTTCCCAATCGGTGATATGTTTGCGGAATTCGCGTTCCTCCCACTCTCGACTCGCGGTGTAGTGATCGACAAAGTGATCTCCAAAATATCCCCTTGCCATGCTTGATCCTTTAAGTCGTTGCGCGGCCTCCCACAGGGTGGTGGGTAGTTGGCGCTCAGCGGGGAATTGTTGTTCATAGGCGTTGCCACTCACCTTATCGTCAGGCGCTAGTTTCTGCTCAATACCGGCTAGCCCTGAGGCCAGTGCAGCAGCGAGGATGATGTAAGGGTTAGCATCAGCAGCCGCAACCCGGTATTCGACACGTTGAGCGCTGGCGTTACCAGTGATAACGCGTAGCGCACATGTGCGATTTTCAACACCCCAGGTGGCAACGGTGGGTGCCCAAAAACCCGGCACCAGACGAGTGTACGAGTTGATGGTTGGTGCGATCATGGCAAGTAATTCAGGCATGAATTGTTGCTGGCCTGCAACAAAATGGCGCATGGTATCACTCATGTTATCTGGTTTGTTAGCATCATAAAAAATTGAGGTGCCTTCAGCATCATTGAGGGAGATATGTATGTGGCCACTCTGCCCTGGGTGGTTTGCTGACCATTTTGCCATGAAGGTTGCCATCAGTCCGGCGCGTTGCACTGCTATTTTGGTGAAGGTTTTGAACAGGGCGGCCTTATCTGCGGCGTTGAGGGCGCTGTCGTAAGTGATGGCGGCTTCAAGTACGCCGGGGCCGGTCTCTTCATGCAGTGCTTCGATTGGAAAATCCATTGTTTCACCAAGATCAAGGATTTGCTGGTAGATTTCAGCATCTACACTATTGCGCAGTACCGAATAGCCAAAGTTGCCAGGTGCTAGCGGGGTTAAATCTCGATACTGTTTTTTGCGAATGGATTCGCGTGTTTCTTCGAAGATGAAAAACTCATACTCAAAGCCAGCGTTAGGAAAGAGGCCCATTTGACTGGCTTTTTCGATCGTGCGCTGTAGCAGTCCACGAGGACAGAGTGCTGCTGCATCAGCGGTAAACTCGCCGAGGAAAAAGAGTGTCTCTTCTTCAAATGGGATGTCGCGGCACGAATCTGGGATGATACGGACAGGTGCATCGGGATAGCCAGTGTGCCAGCCAGTGAAATCAACATTGTCGTAGAGCTGGTCTTTGCTATCCCAGCCCAGAACGACATCGCAAAAACCAGCGCCTTTGTCGAGGGCAGAAAAGAACTTGTCTCGTGAGATATATTTACCGCGTAACACACCGTCAATATCGAAAATACCAATTTTTATATGACGGATATTACGCTCATTGACGATGTTTTTTGCATCGGCAATACTCTTAACTTCTCTGGCGTGCATTATGGCGCTTTTTCCTTGTTATCGTGCGAAACTGCTTATCTATTATAGGAGCGATAGATATAAAGTATCTAATACTATCGCGTAATTCAAATGTTCTTAACAGGTTTTTTTTAATGGATTTTTTAAAGGGCATGAATAAATGAAAGTTGGGATCTTGCGGTGTGACTCGGTGAGATCGCAGTTTAAGGGCCAGTACGGAGACTATCCTGAGATGATCACCTCTCTATTTCATCCGCTAGCGCGCGCTTTCAGCTATGAGGTCTATGATGTAGTCGCTGGCCATTATCCTGCATCGCTTGATGCGTGTGATGCCTATATCACTACGGGTAGTAAGGCCAGTGTATATGATGATAATGCGTGGATCAGGGTATTGCAGGCCTTTATTATTCGGTTACGAAAGGTGAAAATAAAGCTAATTGCGATCTGCTTTGGTCATCAATTAGTGGCTCAGGCTTTTGGTGGTAAAATAAGTCAATCTGATAAAGGGTGGGGGGTGGGTGTGCACGCGATGCGGGTGGCAACTGCTGTGCCCTGGATGGAGGCAACGCCAATGGATGGTGTGTGCCATGTGCTGGTGAGTCACCAGGATCAGGTAGATGAATTGCCACCAGGGGCTAAATTAATTGCAGGCAGTGATTTTTGTCCGTATGCGATGTTTCAGCTAGATGAGAGTATTCTTACGATTCAGGGACACCCTGAGTTCTCAAAACCTTATGCAGAGGCCTTAATGGGCTTTCGTCGTAAACGATTGGGCGCATCAGTTTATACTGCCGGCATCGATTCATTGCAGCAGCGAACAGATGAACAGTTGATTGCGCAGTGGATGATTTCATTTCTTTCTCGATAAAAGTTGAATGAGTACTTAAATCTAAATGGCCGTATTTAAACAAACTTATCTGATGGCGGTTTTTGTCATGCTGGCGCTCTTTGCGCTGCTTGCGTTTGTGCCATTTGGTAGTAGTGCTAATCCAGTTGCAGTGATGAAAACAATGGATGCTGGGCATGCATTTGCCTTTATTTTGTTGAGTGGCTTATTTTATTTTGCTGTTGAACCATATGGAGAATGGCGTGCGATAGTCTTCTCAATGGTAATCTCTGTGTTGTTAATGGTTGCCGTTGAGCTGGTACAGCCTTATGTTGGAAGAACGGCATCATTTGCAGATGTGCAGATGGGGTTGCTAGGGGTATTTCTCGCGCTCAGTGGGATAATTGTCTGGCGTAGACAGTCGCGTCAGCTGTTCAAAGGAGTTTACCTGTTATTGTTAGTGTTGACGCTAGTCTGGGTAGTGCAACCTGCGTTGAACGAGTGGCGTGCCGTGTGGTTGCGAGATCAACAATTTCCAGTATTGGGTGGTTTTGAGCGTGATTTAGAAAAAAGGCTGTGGAAGGCGCATGGTATCGGTACCTCTACATCGCTTTCAGATAAGCATGTTGTCGTTGGCTCGAAGTCACTAAAAACGAAAACGACCGATAATACCTGGAGTGGTGCGCGCTACTCGGCGGGAGATCAGGACTGGCGCGGTTACCAATTCTTAAATATTGAGCTTTATAATGTTGGTAAACCATTTAAACTGAATATTCGTATTGATGATGGGAGCAGTAACTCGCCGGATTATGGTGATCGATATAATGGACAGTATCAGATTAATACTGGAGCCAATACGCTTTTGATTCCATTGGCTGATGTTGTTAATGGGCCTAAATCACGTCTGTTAGACCTGGGTAAAGTTAGAAAGATGATTTTATTTCTGAGCAGAACAGAGATGCGACGGGAATTTTATCTGGATGATATTCGCTTGATTCCGTAACTTGCTTTGTCAGAGCAACCCAAAGTGGCCGCCAATTAATAGCACGGTGATAATGGTTGCAACGGTATACAGTGCGGTTGACAGCAGCGGGTTTGTTTTTCGCGTCTTCCACCCGAGATAAAAGAATACAGCTGTAATCAGGTATAAAGCGGCATAACCACGATTCATATTGTGTAATCCAATTGTGTGAACGATCATTATAGCGTGACTTTTTGCTTTGTGTATTGCTAAGTGCTGTCGTTATAGAGGAGCCCACAGGTTGAAAGCGCTGATGGTCATCAGCGGGTGATGTTTGGTGGATGATTAAACCTGCCTCATTGTATAGGCGAATTGCTGACTGATTGCATCTTTATTAAGCCGACCAGCGTTTGAGTTCTGGAATTCTCTTTGTGAGTAACCGCGCTAAAATTTTTGGAACGCCGCCGGCAGTCATATTATTAATGCAGAGTTGGCGCATCTCTGCGGCGTTTATTTCTGGTTGAGCAAAGGCACCATTGACGTAACAGTGGCTGCAATAGTCGTTGCTTTTACTGCCATCTGCATTGCTGCCACCACGGTTAGGGTCGCGTTTCAGAGGCATTCCACAGCTTTGGCATAACTTGTTCATTTGTATCTCCCTGTATGGCAATGTGCGTTATTGAGTAAACGCAGTTTTATGTGATGAGTGCCCAGCGTGGAATCAGTCTTATGCCTTTGCTTAATATCTGTTCATGCTGTTGGTAGCCGGGCATGTGGCTTTCGACGAATGCCCAGTAGCGAGGTGAGTGATTCATCTCTTTTGTATGGCATAGTTCATGAATGAAGAGATAACGCACTGTCTCGGGTGGCATAAATAGCAGCGCGCGGTTGATGCTGATGGTGCCGTTTGATGAGCAGCTGCCCCAGCGTGTTTTCTGGGCACGAACGATAGCGCGCTTGAATGTTAGTTTCAGTTCATTACTGACATTGTGTAGCCACGGAATAAGTGTTTCATCAGCACGTCGATTTAGCCACTGTTGCAGTGCTTTTTGGGCGCCGTTGTCATCCTGGCTATAGACTGTCAGGGAATTGTTGATTTCTGCAACGCGAGCGCGCTTTCCTTCACAGTATTTTAACTGCCACTGTTGATTGGTTGCAGCGAAATTGAGTGAACCTGGTAGTAACTCTTCGGGCGGATAGAGTGCTGCCATCTGTTTTTGTGTCTGCTCGATCCAGTGCTGATGTTCTGCCACAAATAGAGGTACATGTTTTGCATTAATGTTTTTGGGCAGCACAACTTCTATTGTGCCGAGCGGGGACACTTTGAGCTGCATCCGTTTGGCTCGCTGGCTGATGCGGATTTTGTACCTGGGCGTTTGTGAGGACGGCATCGTTATTTGTTATTGTATTTTCAATCTGTATTGTAACGCCATGTTTGCATGAGTGGTAGCTGGTATTTTGATAGTGTTTTTGAGGGGAGTCGCTAGCAACATTATTAAAGCTGCGAATCAGCAGCTTTCTGCATTTAGTGGACAGGATAGTCCACAGTAAGCATGGCCATAATAGCCGTGTTCATATCTGGTAGTGTCAGATAATAAAAGAGGGATGAAGAGGCTGAGTCAGAGAGGTTTTCCCTGACTCAGTGTGTTGTCGGGATGTTTTAGCTAGCAGCTTTCTGCTTTGTTTCCTCTATGCCCTGACTACGTAGGTATTCATCATAGCTACCGTGATAATCGACGAGTCCATTGGGTGTTAGTTCGATGATGCGTGTCGCTAATGATGAGACGAACTCTCGGTCGTGACTTACGAAAAACAGTGTGCCGGGATAGTTAGCCAGTGCAAGGTTAAGTGCTTCGATCGATTCCATATCTAGGTGATTGGTAGGTTCATCCATTAGCATGATGTTGGGTAGCTGCTGCATGATTTTGCCAAATAGCATGCGCCCTTGTTCACCACCAGAAATAACCTTAACTGATTTTTCGCACTCATCACGAGAGAATAACAGGCGGCCCAGGGTGCCGCGAATGGTCTGTTCATCATCCCCCTGCCTTCCCCAGCGGCTCATCCAGTCGAACAGGCTCATATCGTCTGAAAAGTCATGTGAATGATCCTGTGAGAAATAGCCAAGATTTGCATTCTCTGACCACTTGACGAGGCCGTTGTCAGGCACAAGGTCGCCAACCAGGCTGCGTAGCAGGGTTGTTTTACCGATACCATTGGGGCCAATGATCGCGATACGTTCGCTAACTTCCACCATCAAATTCAGGTTTTCAAACAGAATGTCACCATCAAATCCCCTAGCAAGGTCTGTCACTTCCAGTGCCAGACGGTGCAGCTTCTTTTCCTGGTCAAAACGGATAAAAGGGCTGATACGACTAGAAGGCTTAATCTCGTCGAGCTTGATTTTATCGATCTGTTTTGCGCGTGAGGTTGCCTGTTTTGCTTTTGATGCGTTAGCTGAGAAACGGCTAACAAAAGTTTGCAGCTCTGCGATTTGCGCCTTCTTTTTAGCGTTGTCGGCGTACTGTCTTTCACGCACGAGTGTTGCTGCCGTCATGTACTCATCATAGTTGCCTGGATAGATGCGTAGCTCGCCGTAATCAAGGTCAGCCATATGGGTACAGATGCTATTGAGAAAGTGACGATCATGCGAGATGATAATCATGGTGCAACTACGCTGGTTGAGGATATCTTCGAGCCAGCGAATGGTGTTGATGTCGAGGTTATTGGTTGGCTCATCAAGCAGCATGATGTCTGGATTAGAGAATAGTGCCTGGGCCAGTAGTACACGCAGTTTCCAGCCGGGTGCTACTTCGCTCATCAGTCCAAAGTGCTGTTCTATTGAGATTTCCAGACCGAGCAGTAGTTCGCCTGCGCGAGATTCGGCGGTGTAGCCGTCAAGCTCACCAAATTCAACTTCGAGCTCAGCCACTTTCATTCCTTCTTCTTCTGACATCTCTGGCAGACTATAGATGCGGTCGCGTTCTTTTTTGACTTTCCACAGCTCAGCATGCCCCATAATGACAGTGTCGATGACGGAGTGTTCTTCGAAGGCAAATTGATCCTGTCGTAGTTTACCGACACGCTCATTTTCACCAATGATGACGTTACCCGCGCTTGGTTCAAGATCGCCGCCAAGGATTTTCATCAGCGTTGATTTTCCACAGCCGTTAGCGCCAATCAAACCGTAGCGATTATTGCCACTAAATTTAACGGAGATGTCTTCAAATAACGGTTTGGCACCGAATTGCATGGTAATGTTGGCGGTAGACAGCACGGGCATTTTTCCTGAAAGTTAGTTTTATGTCAGTTGTTGAGTATCTGTTTGGTCGTGGTGTGAACTAACCACCAAATAGCGATGCCACTTCGCGCGGCTTTTTATTGCTGCCTTTATTGCTGTTTTTGTTTCGGTTCTGCCCCTGGCGTTTGACCTGCTTTGGCTGGCTTGGCTTATAGTGAATGCTGTTGCCATTAACCTCGCCAGTACCCTGTGGTGGATCGACCTGAAGCCCCATCCCATCGCTCGCCTGGTGCTGGTGTAGTTCCTGTGTAGAGGGGCCACTGTGATGCTGTCGATTTTTATTTGGCTGATTGTTGTTTCGACTGCGTTGAGCGGGTTGCTTACGCTGTGATGTGCCATTGCGTGCGGGCTTTGCCTGTGAACTCGGGCGTCGGTTTTGCTGTTGCCTTCCGCCATTGTTATTGCGGCCATTAGGGATCACTTCTGCCTTAATGGCGGGGTCGGGTGCAAATCCCTCGACCGTCTCTTTTTTGATGTCACGTTCAATCAGTTTTTCAATGCCATTAAGTAGCTTTAGCTCATCAATGCAGACTAGTGATACCGCTTCACCTTCGTTACCAGCGCGCCCGGTACGACCAATGCGATGAACATAATCTTCTGCAACATTAGGTAATTCAAAGTTAACCACGTGTGGCAGTTGGTCAATATCGAGTCCACGCGCGGCGATATCGGTAGCAACTAATACGCGAATACCGTTTGTTTTAAAGGATTTTAGCGCTTTGGTACGTTGCGCCTGACTCTTGTTACCATGGATAGCAGCGGAGGTAATGCCGCTCTGTTCTAGTTGTTTGCTGAGGCGATTGGCACTGTGTTTGGTGCGAGTAAAAACAAGTACCTGCTTCCATTCACCAGTGTCAATGATGTGAGTGAGCAGTTCGCGTTTGCGTGCGCGATCTACTGGATGTACCAGCTGTGATACTGTTTCAGTGGCTGTATTTTGACGCGCAACCTCAATCATTGTTGGCTCATGCAAAAGTTGCTGTGCTAACTGTTTAATCTCGCTCGAATAGGTGGCAGAGAATAGAAGGTTCTGACGTTTATCAGGGATGAGCGCGAGAATTTTTTTGATGTCATTGATAAACCCCATATCAAGCATGCGGTCTGCTTCATCCAGTATCAGAATTTCAACCTTGGATAGATCAACCGTTTTTTGTGTGGCGTGATCTAACAGGCGGCCTGGTGTGGCGACGATGATATCGACGCCCTGGCGCAATTTATCGATCTGGGGTTTAATATTTACCCCGCCAAATACAACGGTAGATTTGAGCGCGAGATGTTTGCCGTAATTTTGTGTGCTTTCCGCGACCTGTGCAGCAAGTTCACGGGTTGGCGTTAACACCAGCGCGCGTACGGCACGTTTACGTTTGGTGGTTGTTTCGGTTGTCGCGTCTGAAAGCCGTTGCAGCATTGGCAGGGTAAAGGCTGCTGTTTTGCCGGTACCTGTCTGCGCACCAGCAAGGATATCACCGCCTTTTAAAATGGCTGGAATTGCCTGAGACTGTACCGGGGTTGGGATGGTATAGCCTTGTGTTTCAATCGCACGAAGTAGTTCAGCCTTCAGGCCGAGGGTGTTAAATGACATCTAAAATATAAGCTCCTAAAGCGCGCCTACCAAAGTGTTTCACCTGGTGCGGTCTGAGGCGGGGTGATCTGATTATTCAGTTCAGGGTGCGCTGCGATCCGGCTCTGGGAGCGGTAGCAGTGCTGTTATCTGTTTACTGCTACTGTTTAGCAGAGGACGTATGACCACAGGCGTCCAGACAAGTTAAAGCATTATAGCTGGTTTTGTATTGTATCTGCAAGCAACGCGCGATTTTTGGCTGTGCTGGGCTTTCTATGGCTGTGGTTTGTTGGCGGGATTTGACCACGGGTTTTCGATGCTGTGGTCAAAGTAAACTTCCCATGAAACGGCATCAATATCAAAGTTGCCCTGGTCGTAGTTATAGGTGCCTGCCGAGCCGCCGGGCCCAGAGCCGTTGGTGTATGTGTAGCGCCCACCATCGATTATGGATTTCTGAATGTCGGTTGCGAAGTTAAAGTCAGCCTGATCTTGATAGTCGTCTGCTAGCTGCAGGGTGTAAAAGACCACGCCAGGGGTGAGGTCGTCACCGTAGGTGCTGTTACTCATGTCTATCTGAAAAATAGAACTCATGTCAGGCAGTGTTAGCATCTGTGTGATTTTGGGTTTTCGATCTAACTTGTCTTTGGTAAAATCCATGTATATTTCACCATCAGAAACAACCTGTCTGACTAGGACCTTACGAGGATTTGCTTCGCCTGTGCCTGAGTTTGCATTGAGCGGTGTGATGTTGTTGCCACCATTGCCACCTCCGCCTACTGCTGAACCGGGCCCGCCCTGGAAAGAGCTGAAGCCGCGTTCAATATAGACATCTTGCATAAAACCGCTGTCAGGATCCCCCATAATGATATGGAAATAATCTAATCCAGTGTCTGGATCGACCACAATTTCTGGAAGCTGAAGGCTTCCGCGCATTAGCCAGGGGGTGCTAGCGGATGAACCCATTGTGCCGCCATCGTCAGGCATGAAATCTAGAACAAATGTGTTTTCAGCATGAGCAGAGATGCTACAGACAAGGCAAAAAGTCGAGATGCTGTTCTTCTTAAAGATAATGCTCAAAATCGGTTGCATAACGAATCTATATTTATTTTGTGGCATCGTCCTGATGGGGATATTCTCAGGGATCACTGCATCGTGATACGAGATGAGAATAAGCTGACTATAAGCCTAAATGTGCTAGAGGTATAGTGCTAGCTCATATGCTACATGTCGGCAGTGATAGTGAAAATATGAGTTGTAATGAGTTAGTGTCGGGCTTCCTCCATCATAGGCATGAAATCAAGAGCAAAGATGTAATACTGCACACAAGGCAGAGTGCGATGATGCTGTTGATTTGAAATACAATACAATACAATGCTTTGATTTATAATAATTTTACATTTTTTATGTATTATTCTGACCTTAATATTTCAGAAAAGTCTTTTGGCGAAGGCTCATGATTAACCTTGCGGTTCACAATGTAGAATATTCCCCTTTTCAACCGGTATGCTTTATCACAATTGGTGATTTTTAGCCGTTTTACCTACTTTTTTGCTTTTAGGATGCGGAATATTGTTACCTGATTGTATTCATTGGTTAAATGTTGATTTTAGAAGGAGGTTTAAGGCCTGGCGCGGCTATTATTGAGCTTCTAGCGTAGGATAATGCTTGCAAAGTAGTTTTGATTGGCCGATAACCATGGGTAATAGCGCTAAAGCTCAGGTTTTGCTACGCACAAAAATCTGAGCAGAAAATCAAAATATATGGATATATTTTAATGGGTCTTCATGCCATATCGCCTTCTGTTGTTATATGGATGGCTAGAAAAAAGCACGATAGAGTGCCTGGAATGGTAGATAGAAACTTCATTCGATATTTTGAAAAGGGGTAGGCGGTCGATGTATCAAGTCAGAGCTGGCTATAATGATGTATGTTATTTGATGTCGCACCTCGCCCAAACTCGTCTTAGGGTTGTTGTCACGATTGCACTCCTGTTGTTATCTGTTCCCCCTTTAGTCTCAGCGGCGACATCCGGTACCTTTAATCAAGGGGCATGGGGTGGCGGTGCGACAGCGACTAACGCTATCCACCCGGGGAATCAAAATAGCTGGACAACTTATTCGAACAAGGATACCTCGCTGGCAGTGGTTAACGCGGGCGCAGACCTGCAGCTCGGAACTGAAAGCCGCTCACTGACCCATACTACTGACAGCGATTTTTCACTAAATGCAGATAAATCTCAGTCTCATTCATCGGGGGCTGATTTTTCGATGGCCGGTGCTAATATGGCTGATGCTCAAATAGCGGGTGGTAGAGTTATCATTGCGCCACTTGCCCGAACCACGCCCACGTGGAATGCTCTTCAGTTTAATGTTCACACCGATCTTGGTTCCAATACTGCGCCCACGTTGGTGGATCTGGATGGCGATGGTTTGCTGGATTTAATGGTCGGCGAATATAGCAATGATTATATTAATGCTTATCGAAACACAGGCACGGCGGTATCGCCTGTCTGGACGCTTCAAACAAGCTGGCGCCTCTATTATGCAGCGATTCCTGGTGGGTATGTTCGGCCTGAGGCGGGTGATCTTGATGGCGATGGTGATTATGATCTACTGGTGGGTGTGAACGATGGGCGACATATGGGGTTTGAAAATATAGGAACCGTATCGTCGCCAGCATGGCAATATAACAGCGCGTTCAATGGCCCGAACATGATTAATTATGGGAATAACACGGTTGCAGCGCCCGCACTAGCAGATCTTGATAATGATGGTGACCTTGATCTGGTGACGGGGGTTGGGAATGGCTTCATTTTTGCGTTTGTGAATAGCAGTGCTACGTCCCCTGACTGGTCGACCAGTGCGCCGGTTACATGGGAGACCGGGGATGATGTTGGTTCTTTTTCAGCGCCGGCGCTGGGTGATTTGAATGGCGATGGTCTAGATGATTTGATTGTTGGGACGAATACAGGAACCTTTTGGGCGTATCCCAATATTGGTACCGCGAGCGCACCTGACTGGGGTGCGCGTGATACTTCATGGGAAGGGGGTGTCGATGTCGGTTTTCTAGGTGTCTTTTCACTGGGTGATGTCAATAGTGATGGGATTCTGGACCTGCTTGGCGGACAAAGCAGTGGTACTAGCCATCTGAGTCTGGGCAGTGGGGTTACGTATCCATCATCGGGGACGTATGAGTCCTCGGTGATGGATACAGGGGTGCATTATGGTTTTAATACCTTCCAGTATACTGTTGACACGACACCCGCTGGAACTGCCATAACAGTCGATGTCAGAGCCGGTGATACGCCGATTTTTGATGGCAGTTGGATAACGATCTCATCGGTAGCGAGTGGCGCTGATGTTTCAATCCTGGGTGACCGCCGTTATTTCCAGTATGTCATCACTTTGGCAACGACCGATAGCACTGTTACACCAGGATTTCTTGATGCGATGATTGGCTACTTGAAGTATGCGGGTGGCACTAACATTAAGATTGATGGTGATGGCACAGATGCTTCCATTGGCTTAAGTTTTGCGCTTTCTCCAGTTTCACTGGGACGATATGATGTGTTTTACGGGTTGAACGGAAAGCCTTTTTATCGTGATGGGTATCTTTATAACGCGGATGATTCAGGAAATGCTAATTCCCGGTTCAGGGTTATTGATGTTTCAGACCCTTCTGCTCCACTTTTAGTCGCGAGCACCGCTCATAACAACTCACGTATTTACGATGTCGATATCGATGGTAACTATGCCTACGTTGCCTCCGTGAACGGCTTGAGTATTGTGGATATTACCAACCCCACCTCGCCAGTGACGGTGGGTGGTGTGACAACACCAGGCTGGACTATTTCGGTGGTGAAGGTGGGGAATTATGCTTATCTCGGTGCTCTTGCGAGTGGCGGACTTGAAATTATTGATGTCTCTAACCCTGCCGCGCCCGTTTTGGTTGGCAGTTACGATACCCCTGGAACTGCCTTCTATGTCTCTTACATAAAAGGGTATGTTTATCTTTCCGATAATACTGCTGCGAATGGTATGTTGATCTTTGATGTTTCAGATCCCACAGACCCTCAGTTAGTGAATACTCTCAGCCCTGACGGGATACCTGGATTCGTCGTTGCGAAGGGTGATATTGCCTATATGAATACACTAGGGGGATTGCACATTTATGATGTGAGCGATCCGACTACGCCCATCTTGCTCACTGTTTCTTCGTTGGTAGCGAGTTCTTATGCACCTATTACGGTTAATGGTGATCTGCTGTATACAGCAAGTGGCAATCAGGCCAGGGTCCTCGATATCAGCAATCCGACTTCGCCAGAACTATTGTTGAGTCAGCCCGGGACAACTTATAATATCCTGCGCACGTTGCCCAATAAAAACCTGCTCTATGCGACGCTTGGTTCGCGGGGGTTGGAGATATTCAACCTTGGCCCCTATGCTACTTCGGGTGAATATTTATCTTCAGTGATCGATTTTGGTCAGCACCTTGGTTTTTCAACGCTTAACTATACGACTGACTTGCCGGTCGGTACGTCACTTGCCGTTGATGTGCGCGCGGGTGATGCGCTGACGGTGGATGGCTCCTGGACGGCATGGCAGACGGACATATTAAACACGGGTGATATTTCTCTGCTTTCAACATATCGTTACGCTCAGTATCGTATTCGCATGACTTCGACAGATGTCAATGCAACACCTGGTTTGAATGACATTACCTTTAATTACACGACCTACGTCGATTCGGCGCAGTTGACCTCTTCACCCTACAATACAATCGATAGTACCAATCTGCTGGGTGCTCTGTCCTGGAATGAAACACTGCCTGTGGCGGGTACCGATGTTCAGGTACAGATTCAAACCGCGGTAGATAGCGGTGGTGTCCCCGGGGCATGGTCAGGCTGGATGGGGCCAGACGGTTCATCGACAACCTTCTGGAACTCGACAGATACTCACAGTGGAGGCTGTAGTGGTATAGGCGCAATTAGTTGCACAAGCATGCCGCCAGCGCTGAGAGATGCCGTTGCCGATCAATGGGTGCAGTATAAAGTCATACTAGTATCGAACCTGGAAACGACACCTGTCATCGCCACCGTGGCAGTGACCTATAATGTCGTCAATGTTGCAGGAAGCGGTGTGGTGAATGTCACGACAGTGAGTAGTTCGACAAGTGAGGCTGGCGGTACCGCGACCTTCGATGTCGTGTTAGGCAATGCACCAGCCAGCAATGTCACCATCCTGCTACAGAGCACCGATCTCACTGAGGGTGTGTTGTCCTCTCCAGGGCTTCTGTTTACCACGGGCAACTGGAATGTCACACAAACAGTGACGATTACAGGTGTGAATGATGATGTTGATGATGGTGATATTGTCTATCAAATATTAGTAGCCGCTGCTATTAGCAGCGACAGCAATTACGATGACAAATTGTCCCCATCGATTGCGATGGCTAATCTCGATGACGATACGACGGGGGTGACCGTCACTCCCAATAATAGTGTCAGTACAACAGAGCTTTTAGGCACCCTCAGTTTTACAGTACGCCTTGATTCTGAACCGACCGCTGATGTCACTATTGGGCTAGTTTCAACGGATACCACGGAAGGTATCATCGATATCCCTTCTCTTGTTTTTACGCCGCTTGACTGGGCAACGCCGCAAGCACTGGTGGTGACCGGGGTTGATGATGTAATTATCGACACGGCGACCGCTTACAGTATTGATATCACCGTGACGGCAAGTGCTGATTCACTTTATGCGGCTCATGATCCTACCGATGTCTCATTGACCAATACTGACAACGAAGTTGCAGGTATGACCACAGTAGCACTCTTTGGTTATGATACTAATGAAAGTGGTGGTTTTATCCCGCTTTCTGTGCGGCTCACCAGCATGCCAACAGCGACCGTGACCTTTACGCTGGAGACAGATGATTTTAGTGAAGGCTTTGTGTCGGGTAATCTGTTTGGCCCAACTACTTTTACTATTCAGCCTGCTGACTGGAACACCGGTGCATCGGTTACTATTGTGGGCAGGAATGATTTTGATGTTGATGGCGATGTGCCATATAACATTATTAGTAGTGCCTTTGTCTCAAACGATAGTGATTATAACGGCATTGATCCTGCTGATATTGCAATGACCAATATCGATAATGAAAGTTATACGATTACGGTCTCGCCGACCACTGGTTTGACCACCACTGAAAGTGGTGGGGTCGCCACGTTCACTATCAAGCTTGGCGCAAAACCAACGGCGGATGTAGTGATCAATCTCTCCAGTAGTGATCCTGGTGAGGGCAAGGTATTTCCCGCCTCAATTACATTCCCTGCGAATGTTGCGCCTTCGGCAGGTGGCACCACAGTGACGGTAACCGGGCTGGATGATAAATCAACGGATGGTAATCAGGATTACACCATTCAAACCACATTGATTACGAGTGATGGTAACTACAGCAGTGTTGATCCAGCGGATGTCACTGTTACCAATCAGGATAACAACCGTAATATTATTACCTTTGATCCTGATGTCACAAATGGACTGCATGGCCGAGCGGTAGAGATGATAGATGTCAATTGTGATGGCACCCAGGATATGGTGGTCGGTGGTGATTATATTTTTAGAGGTGATGTTAGTGTTTATTACGGCACAGGAGATGGTTTCTCTGCTGAAAGCGATCAACGGATTTACACGGTAGGTGGTGATTTTGGGAATACGGTGGTTAATCTGGGGGATGTTAATGGTGATGCCTGTGAGGATATGGCGGTAGGAGAAGTCGGTTATAACGCCGGCCGAGGTCGAGTGCATATCTATTATGGTTCGGCCACTGGTCTTTCAGACCTGGATGGCGATGGAATTACGGAAATCGCGGATGCTGCGCTATTTTTTTACAGCACTAATAGTAATGGCCTGTTTGGTTCTTCAGTTGTTGCTGATGATTTTGATAATGATGGTGATACCGACCTGGTGATAGCCGCATCAAATTTTGATGGTGATCTCGCAAACGAAGGACGTGTGTTTCTGTATAAAAATTATGCGGTAGAGTGGACGACGACTTATGGTGCAGATCGAACTCTATGGCCTGTCGGTTATCGGGCCGATGGGTGGCTGGATCCAGACAACAATAAAACCATCTATGTGATAGAAGAAGCGACCTGGGACTGGGCGTTTGAGAGTGATCAATCGCTCTCTCAGCCTGGTCGGGGAGCGGGCAGTATGGCCTCGGTAAATGTCAATGGTGATGCCTATCCAGACCTGGTGATGGGCGCACAGCTTTTTGATAACGGCAGTGTCGATGAAGGACGTGTCTACCTTTTCTACGGCTCAGCAAGTGGTTTTAATGATGCCGATGCCGATAAAATTGCCCATATGACAGATGCGGACTGGATGGTCGAGAGCGATAAATTTCGAGGCTATTTAGGCTCTTCTGTTGCGGATGCGGGCGATATTGATGGTAATGGTTTTAATGACCTGTTGATTGGTGCCGGACGATACAGTATTGCTACGAGCACCAGTTATGAAGGCGCTGTATTCCTGTTTAAAGCGGGTGCTTCTGGAGGGCTAGTCACCGCAGCCAACGGTGATGGGATTGTGCGTACAGACACAGAGAGCGACTGGTCTGTGATCGGCCCTTATAACAGCGCTAATTACGGTTCTGATTCGATTTCATCGGCAGGTGACTTTAATGGAGATGGCTGGCTGGATGTGATTATCGGTGGGCCAGGAAGGACCTTGTTTACTGCTGCTGGCGG
Organism: Gammaproteobacteria bacterium; assembly: GCA_021648525.1. Lineage (GTDB taxonomy): Bacteria > Pseudomonadota > Gammaproteobacteria > SZUA-140 > SZUA-140 > SZUA-76. Next base: position 27,879 of record JAKISP010000001.1, on the reverse strand, counting down.
TGTGTATGTCTACCTGAATGATGGCCTTGGCAGCCTGCAAACTACGCCGGTCTTTTCGGATAAGGATCGAGAGGTCTGGGGCAGTTATGACTATCTTGGGACTGCGGTCGGTACCGTTGGCGATATTAATGGCGATGGCCTGTCTGATGTTTATGCTTCCGGCATCAATATTGAGAGCAGTGCCTCTACCGGAAATGAGGGTGCCGTATTCCTTTACATGAGTAATGTTCAGGTTCCAGGTGTGACAGTGACACCGACCGTTGGTCTCGTGACAAATGAGTCGGGTGGTTCGGCAGCCTTTACTGTGGTGCTGGATGCCCCCTTTGCAGCACCGAGCGATACATTAACGATTGATGTTAACAGCCTGACAACCACAGAAGGTACGGTTGATCTCGTACAGTTGAGTTTTGATATCAATAACTGGAGCACACCGCAAATGGTTACCATTACGGGGATAAATGATATTATTTCCGATGGCAGTATACCTTATATCATTGACCTCGCGACGGTGGTGACAACCGACCCTGCATATAGTGGTATTGATCCGGACAATGTTTCTGTCATCAACGAAGACAATGATGTTGCCGTAGAAGTGGCTGTCACCTCAGTCAGTGCAGCCGAGGGTGATACTGGAGAGCTGCACTTCTCACGTTCTGGTGAGATCACTAATCCGCTAACGGTTGATTATCTGGTGAGTGGCACGGCGAGCGCGGGTGTTGATTATGCAGGGCTGGGTACCTCAGTGGTGATACCTGCCGGTTCTACCTATATTACGGTTCCCGTGTTTTTTATAGAAGATGCTGTACTTGATGCGGCAGAGACCATCATTGTTACGTTACTGCTCGGCAGTGGATACTCGCCTGGATTACCAGCAGATACGACGTTGACGATTGCTGATAATGACATTGCATCAATTATTGTTTCACAGCCACAGACGAATGTAACAACAGAGTCGGGCGGATCCGTAACATTTTCGATGCGCCTGACAAGTGAACCAGATGATGACGTTACGATTAACCTGTCGAGTACCAACGTGAACGAAGGGGTGGTGACACCCAGCCAGCTACTCTTTACTTCTGCTGACTGGGGGCCGAAAACGGTAACGGTATTTGGTGTCGATGACGGAAACAGTGTTGATGGTGATGTTGATTACAGCATAGTTACCGCTGTAGCCGTGAGCAGCGGTGATGCTAATTACAACGCGATAAATGCGGATGATGTTTTGCTGGTGAATCGTGATAACGATAACAGCGGTATCCCTCGGGTGAATGTGAGTGCGACCAATCCGACTATCAACGAGGCGTCTGCCTCCGGCCTGATGACCTTTACCCGTATTGGTTTAACTACGAGTAGTTTGCGAGTTTTCTATGCAACGAGCGGTAATGCATGGCCGGGCGGTGATTATGAGATGCTATCGGGTTCAGTTGATATTCCTGTTGGTAGCAATAGTCAAACGGTCGCGATTAAGCCGATACAGGATATAACGGCGGAAGGTGATGAGACAATTATCATCACGCTGATGCCCTCAACAGGTTACATCATTGACAGGCCATCGCGTGAAACGATCATTTTGATCGATGACGACACCGCACCAGTGGCTCCTTTTGTCAACTTTATGATTGATCAAACGATTGGTGAAGGTGGCAGTATTACGGTGGATGTCATATTGAGTGGAACAGCATTAAGCTATCCCGTGACTATTCCTTATACGGTGACTGGCACGGCCACTAACCCAGATGATCATGATGCGGTGGATGGTAATATTATGATTGCCAGTGGTGTTAACGGCAGCCTCACGGTGGCTGTTTCTGATGATGGGGCTGGTGATTCTGGTGAAACAATTATCTTTACAATGGGTGATCCGACCAATGCACGTAAAGGGTTGCGTGATACTCACACTATGACAACGACTGAGCTGAATGAAGCGGCAGATGTGGCACTCTCGGCGGTTCAGTCAACGCAGGATAGGCGACTGGTGGTTGTGACCGATGGTAATGTGGTGGTGACAGCAGTTGTCTCGGATCCTAACCCGGCGGATACCCATTCTTATAGTTGGATTGCGAGCAATGCGATGCTGCGAGCAGTGGAAATTGATGATGCTGATGATACTACCTTCATTTTTGATCCGACTGGATTGGCTGACGGCTTCTATAAGGTGCGTTTGACGGCAACTGATAATGGTACGCCTAATATATCGATTAGCAGCGAGCTGTTGTTAAAGGTGGTCTCAGCGGCTCCTGTACTGACTTCGGTCGATAGTGATAACGATGGTGTTAATGATGACATAGAGCTGTTCACGGATTCAGATGGCGATGGTCTGGCTGATTATCTGGATGCCTCGACGTTAACGGGCAATGAATTACAGCTCTTTTCGGCTCAAACTGAGACATACATTATGCGTACTGAGCCAGGACTCATTCTACGTCTGGGCGATGTTGCCTTTGCCGCTGGTGCTGATGGTGCGTATGTGACCTCTGGTGATATTTCTGCATATGGTGGTGGAGAGGGTAATCCGGGCACCGTGACGACACCGGATACGGTGCCAAATTCAGGTGGTTACTTCGATTTTGAAATTGCTGACCTGCCCAATGCCGGTCAATCTGTGAAGATTGTGATTCCCCAGACGGAAGCGATTCCCATTGGTGCGCTCTATCGCAAGTATCATCCTGTCAGTGGCTGGGCTGATTTTGTTCAAAATGGTGATAATAGTATCGCCTCGGCACCAGGTCTTCCGGGTATCTGCCCATTACCCGCTAGTGCAAAATTCACTGCAGGATTGACGGCGGGAGACCATTGTGTCCAGCTGACGATTGAGGACGGTGGTCCGAATGATATGGATGGGCAGGCTAATCGAGTAATCAAAGATCCTGCGCAGATTGGTGCAGTTGCGGTTGCGGTTGAAAGCACCACTGCGGCATCGGGTGGCGGCGGTGGGATTTTGCATCCACTCTGGTCGTTAGTGGTGCTAAGCCTGTACGGGCTGTTCATCACGCATCGAAAAAAGAGGATAAAGGTTTGCTAGTTTGATATCAACGTAAGCTAGTACGAACTACGAAAGGTGTATGGTTAAACATACGCCTTTTTTACTGGGTATTTTTTAGAAAAAAAACGCATGGATCGTTAAAAAGGAGGGGGACAGATCCATGCGTATGCAAATCTGCTCGAGATCATTTGAGGAGGGTAGAGAATTCCCGAGCAGTGAAGCTATTATGCATCGACTGTTTTATAAATGATAATAAAAGTATTTTATGTTTACCATAGATTAAGGTAAATGTGTTTTTTGGCTAAGCGATGGCTCGGTGATCACTGGGCATTGACAGGCAATTGGCGTATGCTAAAGTGCTATTGATGGCCTATCATTATGAAATTTAAAGAATAATTAAAGATACGCGCATGGGCTGCAAAAGGGAGGGGGAGCAGTTCCATGCGCGTTAGAGAGTTGATTTAGTCCCTTTAAGGGGGGAGGGGACTAAGCCAACCAAGACAGTATGGTATACTTTTCATATAAACGATAATCAAAAATAATTATACTATGCATCGATTAAATACAATATTACTATGGTGAATGATGATTAAAATCAGAAATGCAACCTTTCGTCAGCTGCAAGTCTTTGAAGCGATTGCGAGAAATGGTTCTTTCACTGCAGCGGCAGAAGAGCTTCATCTAACCCAGCCGACACTCTCGATGCAGGTTAAAAAGCTGACTGGTATTGTGGGGATGCCACTTTATAGTCAGGTTGGCAAGAAAATCTACCTGACGGAGGTAGGGCTGGAACTGCTAAAAACATCTAAATCGGTGTTTGATAACCTCGCTGAGTTTCAAATGACAGTTTCAGATATTCAGGGGGTTAAGCAGGGCAATTTACGCATTTCTGGAGTGACTACGGCTGAGTACTTTGCGCCCAGGATTTTAGGTTCGTTTTGCAAACAATATCCGGGAATCAATGTCGCGCTTGAGGTGATCAATCGTGAGCGTGTGCTTGAGCGCCTGGAGCAGAATCTGGATGATATTTATATCGTTGGTCAGGCACCAACGGGTTCTTCGATTCATCGTATTCCATTTTTAGCAAATCCGCTGGTAGTGTTAGCCCCGCCATCGCATCCGTTGGCCAATGAACGCAATATCCCGGTAAAGGCGCTGGCGGCTGAGAACTTTATTATGCGTGAGCCGGGTTGTGGGACGTATGGCTCGATTGGCCGTTTGATAAAAAATCGCGATTTTTGTTTTAAGGGCAGTATGGAACTTGGTAGTAATGAAGCGGTTAAACAGGCGGTGATTGGTGGTCTGGGTATTTCAATGTTGTCGATTTATGCGCTGACACATGAACTGCAGTCGGGAGAATTGGTGGTGCTTGATATACAGGACTTTCCGATCGAAGATCAATGGTATCTCTGTTATCCAAAAGGAAAGAAGCTGTCTGTCGTCGCACAGGTTTTTTTAGAGTATATGTTGAATGAAGGGCGTGAGCTGACATTGCAGTCACTGCCTGATCTTAATTGCTTAAATCCCTAGCTCAGCAAAGAAGTCTTTGCCTTTGTCGTCAACGATAATGAAGGCGGGGAAGTTTTCAACTTCAATGCGATGAACTGCTTCCATGCCGAGCTCAGGGTAGTCAATGACTTCTACTTTGCGGATGCACGCTTCGGCAAGGCGGGCAGCGGCCCCGCCGATTGAGCCGAGATAGAAGCCGCCTTTTGATTGGCATGACTCAGTGACTGCACGACTGCGGTTGCCTTTTGCCAGCATCACCAGCGATGCACCTTTTTGCTGGAAGGCCTCAACATAGCTATCCATGCGCCCAGCGGTGGTGGGGCCAAAGGAGCCGGAGGCGTAACCATCGGGTGTTTTGGAGGGGCCTGCGTAGTAGATGATGTGATCTTTGAAATAGTCGGGGATGCCCTCACCGTTATCAAGTCGCTCTTTGATCTTTGCATGGGCAATATCGCGTGCCACGATGATCGGACCGCTGAGCACCAGGCGCGTTTTGATGGGGTGCTGGGAGAGCGTTTCGCGGATCTTGCTCATCGGCTGGTTGAGATCGATATGCACCACGTCATTTGAGAGGGTATCTGTTTTCACTTCAGGAAGAAAACGAGCCGGATCACGTTCCAGCTGTTCAAGCCAGACCCCATCACGATCGATATGGCCAAGAATATTGCGATCGGCAGAGCAGGAGACGCCGATACCGACCGGGCATGAGGCACCATGACGAGGCAGGCGTATCACACGAATGTCATGGGCAAAATATTTGCCACCAAACTGCGCGCCGATACCGAATTGTTGCGTCAGTCTCAGTACCTGAATTTCCAGTTCGGTATCTCTAAATGCCTGCCCAAACTCATTGCCATTGTGTGGCAGGGTGTCGAGGTAATGGGCTGAGGCGAGTTTAACCATCTTTAAGTTAGCTTCCGCTGAAGTGCCGCCGACCACAATTGCAAGGTGGTAGGGTGGACAGGCAGAAGTACCTAGCATCTTTAATTTTTCAGTTAAAAAGGCGAAGAGGTTTTTGGGGTTGAGTAGTGCTCGGGTCTCCTGAAATAGAAAGGTTTTATTGGCAGAACCGCCGCCCTTGGTCATCAACAGAAACTTATAACTACCGCCTTCTACGGCATCAATGTCAATTTGTGCAGGAAGATTAGTATCGGTGTTCTTTTCATCAAAAAAGGTGAGTGGTGCCATCTGTGAAAAGCGCAGGTTGTGGTTGTTGTAGGCCTGGTAGACGCCGCGTGAGATCGCCTCTCGGTCATTGCTGCCAGACCACACCTGCTGACCTTTCTTTCCCATGATAATAGCGGTACCGGTGTCCTGGCAGCCGGGCAGTACCATCCCTGCCGCGATGTTTGCGTTACGTAGTAGTTCCATTGCAACGAAGTGATCATTTTCAGAAGCGCTGCTGTCATCCAGGATATTGCGCAGTTGCTGCAGGTGGCTGCTGCGGTAAAGATGTGAAATATCATTGATTGCAGTGGAGGTGAGTAGCGTGAGCGCTGCTTCATCTATCTTAAGTATTGGGTGCCCTTCAAATGCGCCGGTTGAAACGTGTTTGTCGGTAAGCAGGCGATAGTCTGTTTTATCATCGCCAAGCGGAAGTGGATTGGTGTAGTGAAATTCAGCCATCAATCATCATAGCCCAGAGCGGATGAAATGGTAAAGCGTTCGCTGTTTAGCGAGTGGAATAGTCGTAATGTTCCATTTCGCAAAGGCGACTCATGGTGCGTTTAAAACTGTTGGTGCGATGGGTGCCTGTGTAAAGCTGTTGAGGGATGGTGGCTGCGGTAGTGATCAACGCGACTTTATTGTCATAGATCGCATCAATGAGGTGAATAAAACGAATCGCGGCGCTATCTAGTGCCTCATCCATGATTGGTATGTGGGTAATCATCAGGCGTTGGTAGCGGTTTGCGATTTCGAGGTAGTCAGCGGCTGCGCGTGGGGTTTCACACAGCGTGTTGAAATTGAACCATATTAAATTGCCATGTTCTGCAATGACAGGAAGTTCACGTCCGTTGATCTTTATTGATATTGTCTGCTTTTCAAATGCACTGCCGGTTAAACGCTGGAATTGCTGGCTCATCAGCTCTTGAGCGCTTGCCTGGTCGCATATTTGATAGCGCTTAAAGGCTGTCTCACTTGTTGCCTGTAAGCGATAATCATCCCCCTGCTCCATTTTTATCAATTGGGTATGTGCCTTGATCAGTGCAATTGCCGGTAAAAAACGCTCTCGTTGCAGTCCGCCTCGGTAAAGGTTGTCGGGTATTATGTTCGAGGTCGTCACCAATATTACCTTGTTGGCAAAAAGTGCCTCAAGCAGGCCCGCGAGCAACATGGCATCACCAATGTCGGCAACATAAAACTCATCCAGACAAAGAATGCGCGTCTTTTCAGCAAGACGCTTGCCAATTACCGTAAGCGGTGCTTGCTGGTGATTGATGGTTGCAAGTTCCGCGTGCACATTGCGCATGAACTGATGAAAGTGGAGGCGCTGCTTTTGCTGTATTGGCAGGTGGTGATAGAAGAGATCCATCAGGTATGTTTTGCCGCGACCAGGACCGCCCCACAAGTAAAGCCCTTGTGTGGGCTCAGGTGTTTTGTTTAATACACGACTAATAAAACTCGTTGCCTTTGGCAAGGTGAGTAGCTCATTATAAAGGCGTTGAAAATGGTCAATGGCATTCGCCTGCTCAGGGTCTCGCTGATATCCCTGTTCTGCAATAGCGGTTTGATAGTGCTGTTTAATACTCACAATTAAATAGTGGCAATGTCACGAGATGGATAAGGCAGCCAATCAGACTATTTTGCAGCGTTCTTTTGCCTGATTTTTCGTTTGATCATAAAATAGAGCACAAAAATTCCGCCGACACAGGCTGTTGCAACCACGCCAATGATCGACAGGATCATCAGCATATTTTCTCGTAACCAATCGTTTTGCATAACGCTTCTCTTTAAAGTTGTAGCAGTTTGTTATAAATCGGCTGGGTAGTGTTTCATAATGTCTGTGATTTCATCCTGATTTTCAAGAAAAATATCAACCAGTGTTGGGTCAAAATGTTTGCCACGTTGTTCCTTTATCCATGAGATGACTCGGGCAGGCTCCCATGCCTCTTTATAAACCCTTCTGAATGCCAATGCATCAAAAACATCTGCCAATGCAATGATCCGCCCGTAGATATGAATCGCTTCGCCTTTTAACCCTTGAGGGTAGCCGCTACCATCCCACTTTTCATGATGTTGCAGGGCGATAATGGCCCCACTTTTGAGAATGTCACGTTCGGAATGGCTCAGCATGGTGTAGCCGATGCGGGTGTGATTTTTCATGATTTCATGTTCTTCATCGGTGAGTCGTCCCGGCTTCAGTAGAATGCTGTCCGGGATACCTATTTTGCCGAGATCATGCAGTGGTGCGGCAGCGGCGATCAGGTCGATATCCTGGTCTGACAGACCTAATTTACGCGCCAGTAACTGGCTATAGAGCGATACGCGCTGGGTATGATTGCTGGTTTCTTTGGAACGCTGTTCTTCAATGACCCCCATGGTGAAAACCGTTTCACGCAGGGTCTTTTCTATTTCATCATTCAGTGCAATCAATTCATTATTTTTCTGCTGCAATAGATCCTGGTGCGCAATAATCTTCGAATTGAACAGGTTTATTTCATTGGCAACGTTACTAAACTCTGCCGTTGCAAACTGGTCGGGGCTGACCGGTTCTTTTTTCACGTAGGCATCCATCGCTTTATCAATAAGGGTGTCGAGTGGCCCCTGTACATGGCGTTGAATAGTGCGTCTGGTGTTTATCAAAATCAATATCATGAATACAAATGAGACAACCAGCATGCCGGCGATGACCATCAGCGAATGGTTGCGATATTTTGATGCATCCATCTCAATATCTACTGCACCGAGCACGGTGCCTTCAGTAACGTTATGGCAGGCAAGGCAGTTGAGTGAGCCGACTGGTGAGGCGATGTACGGTACGATTGCACGAATCGTCGGGTTATATGAAAATTCGGTCAGCACGAAGACCGGCTCCATCGTTTCAAAGGCCCTGCGTGCAATCGCATCTACGTTATCAACTTCATGTTCGATGGCGCGACCGAGGCCGAATTGATCACTCACTTCGTTACTGCGAATCACGGTGAGGCGGTTGATCTGGTGTAGCTGCTGGATCTCCTCCAGGAAATAGTCGCGCTTATCCATAATGTCCGCCTTCATGTGGGCAGTCAATCCGGCGCGGACTAATTCGGCATAGGACAGGGCCTGATCTTCCAGTGCCTGTTTTGATAGCGCCCGAAAATTAAGCCCGGTGATGATCAACATAATGACTGCCAATACAAGCAGGAAGCTGACCAGTGTTCTCACGGTAATTGTTTTGATACTGGGTTTCATAAAATTGACACTACATAATATGATCTAACTGTAATATTAGTAGATTGGCTGGCGCAGGTAAAAACTAAATTGTTGATGCGCAACTGGTTACTGCCTCTGCTTACAGGGTCAGGCCAAGTATGATGCCACCCGAAATGAACCATTGATTATTGACACGTCGCAGGTGGATGGTTTCACGCATTTTTCTGGACTTGCCAGATGGGGTTAGTTTGTATTCGATCATATGAATCACGCGAGCGGTGTTCATTGCGATTGAAGGTGGTGCTTTCTGGTAGATGAACTCAATCTGCTCCTCTGTTGAAAAGAGCCGTTCGAGGTCACCAATGACATTATCGAGTGGTACACCACTGCTAGAATATTCTGGTAATAGAATGGACTTATAAAGTGCCATGTCTTTATTCTCGATCGCCTGCTTGCGTATCTCCAGGATTTTATCGACGCCCGCGATTGACTCCTCAACCGGTACTTCAACCTCGCAACCACTTATAAAAACCAGCGCGATGAATGCGCAAAAGAATTGGCTGAAACCATTAAATGCTTTGTTTATGATAGCGCTACGGCAATACATGCATGCTGCTCCAGTTTATCGTGATTTTTTTATTATAACCTGATGGTGGGTTATAATTTTGATCAATATTGGAATCTAAGGTGAAATCGATGAAAAAGGTGTTGATTAGTTTGTCGTTATGCCTGTTTGCGGCGGGATGTGCGAGAGATGGAAACCTTAAAGCGGCTGTGTATGAAACGGTGCGTGGCATCAACAACATGCATCAGCCTGCCTCACCTGGCGAGAACAGGCAAAACGAATTGAGTTATCGTGAATATGAGCAGAAGCGCAGTGAGGCACAGGGCGGAGGTGCGCAGAACAGTGATACACAGGGCCGCGATGTAAGGCATCGTGAGCAACAACAAGCCCCAGAGTGGTTGATTAACCCTGATCAATAGCGCTTAATTAAACAGGAATTACTGTAACTATTCAGCCCACTCCTGAAATCTGCCATTTCTGTGTTGAAAAATGATCATTTACACTTGTAAACTCATATTTTTCGCCTTGAACTGACAAATTTCAGAAGCAATCTGAACAGTTACGAATTACTTTTCATCGCCAAGAAACAGCGCCGGATCGACGCGCGCGTCATTCAGGCTGATCCCCCAGTGTAGATGCGGGCCGGTGACGCGCCCTGTCGCACCCACTGTGCCGAGCAGGTCGCCCTGTTCAAGGACATCCCCCTCTTTGACATCAATATGGTCAAGGTGCAGGTACATCGTAATCAACCCCTGGCCGTGGTCGATGAAGACTGAGTTGCCATTGAAGAAATAGTCGCCCACATTGGTTACCGTGCCAGCAATCGGCGTGATTACCGGGGTGCCAGCAGGGGCGGCGATATCCATCCCGCTGTGTGGTTTACGTGGTTGGCCGTTGAAGACACGTCGTAGCCCAAACGAGCTACTGCGTCGTCCCTCAACCGGGGTGATAAAGGTCAGGTTATTTAGCTCGCGCTGATCCCAGTGAGCGAGGGTCTTTTTTGTGCGTTTTTTTTCGCTGGTGATGCGATCCATATCTTCCGCATAAGGGTTGACCTTGCGTTTATTGGTCACCGTGAGGCGTTGTGTTTTATAGGCCTTGTCTTTGACGGTGAAACGGTGGCTAATGCGCTTTCCTGATGTGCTCTGTTGTTCAATTTGTTGTACACCAATCGTTGCGGTTAGTGGTATACCGACGACCGCCAGCCAGCGGTTATCTTTCTTGATCACCAGCAGTGGTTTGTTATTGAAGTAAGCAGTGGGTGTTTCTCCTGCGCTGTCGGCTACCAGTTCGATCACCACCACACCACCTGGCACGGCAGACACTCTGGGTAATGCATGCGCAGCAGTGTGAGAGAGCGTAAACAGCAACGCCAGAGTGTAGCTAAAAAATTGTGGAAATAGTGTTTTATTCATCATCAATCGTTTCCGTAACTTCACACAGTAGTTGCCCCTGCGCCAGGGTTGTTTCGATGGTGTCACCAATGGCGGCATCTTTTATGTCACGTAGGACGCGTCCACTCTGTCGGTTGCGCGTAATCGAAAAACCACGCCCGAGTGTCGCCAGCGGACTCACCGCATCGAGTGCCCGTGTTACACCTTGCAGTTGCTGCTGGCGCTGTTGTAGTTGTTGCTGAAGCGCGCGTTGCAGGCGCGTGTTGAGTTGTTGTTGAGTCGCTTGCAACTGCTGGATGCGCTGCTGTGGGTTGTACAGCTGTAGTTTGCTCGCAATGTGGGCCAACTCGCTACGACGTTGCTGTAGCCGCTGTTTTAGGCTGCGTTGCAGGCGCTGTTCCAGCTCGTCGAGTCGTTGTGTCTGTTGCCTGAGTTGTTGGCCGGGGTGCTGCTGTTGCAATCTTTTTGAGAGCCAGCCAAGTTGTTGCTCACCCTGTTTGAATTGCTGCTGTGTGGCGGCGTGCAGGCGTGATTGTAGTCTTGTAAAACGCTGCTGCCACTCAAGGCGATCCGGGCTCACCAGTTCAGCCGCACCGGATGGCGTGGGGGCGCGCAGGTCGGCGACAAAATCGGCGATGGTGAAGTCGATCTCATGTCCCACGCCAGAGACAACAGGGATGCTGCATTTGTGAATCGCCCGCGCCACTCGTTCATCATTAAAGGCCATCAAATCTTCGAGTGAACCGCCGCCACGCGCAACGATCAATACATCACATTCGTTGCGTTTATCGGCGGTTTTGAGCGCGCGCTCAATCTCGCCAGCGGCAGTTGTACCTTGCACTACGACGGGATAGATTACCACTGGGATGCTCGGGAAGCGTCGTTCTAAAATCTGCAGAATATCGCGCACCGCTGCACTTGTAGGGGAGGTGATCACGCCGATCTGTGTTGGCACTGTCGGCAATGGTCTTTTAGTCGTTTCGTCGAATAGCCCTTCCAGTTCAAGGCGCTGTTTGAGCTGTTCAAAGGCGCGTCGCAGTGCGCCATCACCGGCCTCTTCCATATGTTCAACGATCATTTGATAGTCGCCACGCGCTTCGTAAAGGCTCAGCTGGGCGCGAATCAGCACCTGGTCGCCATTATCAGGCTGGAAGCGCAGGCGGCTGTTTTTGCCACGGAACATCGCGCAGCGTATCTGTGCTGAGGGGTCTTTAAGGGTGAAATACCAGTGGCCAGAGGCGGGACGGGAGAGATTCGAAATCTCCGCCTCCACCCATACCAGTGGGAAATTGCCCTCCAGCAGGCCGCGCACTTCGCGATTAAGGCGTGAGACGCTGAAAATTTCGCGCTGAGGCCGTTTGGGGGCTGCTTTTGTGGCTGGAGGTGGGGTGTAGAAATCACGGGTCTGGCTCATGGATCTTATGATAACACCTTGAACAAAATAGAGAATCCACCGATTTATTGAACGGCATTCGTCGATATTATCGGTTTACCGCAGGGGCTGCACTCTTTATAATACCCGGCTAGTTTTTGACAGGGGTTTATATAGTATGAGAATTGCTCAGGAAGCATTCACCTTTGATGATGTGCTGTTATTGCCAGATCATTCCACCGTGTTGCCCAGAGATGTTGATCTCAAGACTCGTCTGACGCGTGAAATTACGCTCAATATCCCGTTGATCTCATCGGCGATGGATACCGTCACCGAGGCACGCCTGGCGATTGCACTGGCACAGGAAGGTGGTATTGGCATCATCCATAAAAATATGACTGCAGAGCAGCAGGCCGACGAAGTGCGCGCCGTTAAAAAATATGAGAGTGGCGTGATCAAAGACCCGATCACCGTACCGCCAACCATCACCATTCGTGAAGTGATGGGCATCACTCGTGCCAACAGGATTTCTGGTGTGCCGGTGGTCGATGGTGATCAGCTAGTCGGCATTGTCACCGGACGTGACCTGCGTTTCGAGACTCAGTTAGATAACCCAGTTTCGAGCATCATGACCCCCAGAAAGCGTCTGGTCACGGTGAAAGAGGGTGCTGAGCGTGATGAAGTGTTGTCACTGCTGCACAAACATCGCATTGAAAAGGTGCTGGTGATCAACGACAGCTTTCACCTGAAAGGGCTGATCACCGTTAAAGATATTCAAAAATCGACAGACTTTCCTAACGCCTGTAAAGATGATGTCGGCCATCTTCGTGTGGGTGCGGCGGTCGGTACCGAAGCAGATGGTCGTATTGAAGAGTTGGTGAAGGCGGGTGTTGATGTACTGATTGTGGATACCGCGCATGGCCATTCACAAAAGGTGTTAGATCGTGTTAGCTGGGTGAAAAAAAACTTTCCTGATCTGCAGCTCATCGGCGGTAACGTTGGTACTGGCGAAGCGGCAACGGCGTTGGTCGATGCCGGTGCCGATGGCGTCAAAGTCGGTATCGGGCCGGGTTCAATCTGTACCACTCGTATTGTGACCGGCGTGGGTGTGCCGCAGGTCACCGCGATTGCCAATGTGGCCAAAGCGTTGGAAGGAACCGGTGTACCGTTGATTGCCGATGGTGGGATTCGTTTCTCCGGTGATCTGGCCAAGGCGATTGTCGCGGGTGCCCATGCGATCATGATCGGCAGCATGTTTGCCGGTACCGAAGAGTCACCGGGGGACGTAGAACTCTTTCAGGGGCGTTCTTACAAATCTTACCGAGGCATGGGCTCGCTCGGTGCGATGGCTGCTGCGCATGGTTCGAGTGATCGTTACTTTCAGGAAAGCAACCAGATTGAGAAGCTAGTGCCAGAAGGGATCGAAGGCCGCGTTGCCTACAAAGGCAGCATGGTCGCGATTGTTCATCAGCTGTTGGGTGGTGTGCGTGCCAGTATGGGTTATACCGGCTGTGCCGACATCGAAGAGATGCGTAGCAAACCACGCTTTGTACGGGTCACTGGCGCTGGCATGAAAGAGAGCCATGTACATGATGTCACCATTACCAAAGAAGCACCGAATTACCGTATTGACTAACCTGTTACCCCGGCAGTGCTAATCGCACTGCTCTGTTTTCAACCGACCTAAAAAGAAGGCATACCGCCGTGACTGACCAGAACATTCATTCCGACCGCATCCTGATCCTCGATTTTGGTTCGCAATATAGTCAGCTAATTGCGCGTCGTGTACGTGAGGCCGGTGTCTATTGTGAACTGCATGCATGGGATATGGAAGAGCAGGCCGTGCGTGACTTCAACCCGAAGGGGATTATCCTCTCTGGTGGTCCAGAGTCAGTTACCGGTGGCGATGATGCACCGCGTGCACCAGATGCCGTGTTTCAAATGGAAGTACCGGTGCTCGGTATCTGCTACGGCATGCAGACCATGGCAGCACAGATGGGCGGCGAAGTCGAGAGTGCTGACCATCACGAATATGGTCATGCCCAAGTGCGTGCTCGCGGCCATTCGCAACTGCTGCTTGATATTGAAGATCACACCACAGTGGAAGGTTACGGCATTCTCGATGTGTGGATGAGCCATGGCGACCGTGTGAGCAAATTGCCTGAAGGTTTTAAAGTGATTGCAAGTACCGACAGCGCACCCATTGCGGCAATTGCCGATGAGTCGCGTGGCTTTTATGGCCTGCAATTCCACCCCGAAGTGACTCACACCCATCAGGGCAAGCGCATTATCGATCGCTTCGTTCATTTTATCTGTGGTTGTGAGCAGTTGTGGACCGCTGAAAATATTATTGAAGATAGTATTCAGACGGTACGTGAGCAGGTGGGTACCGATGAAATTTTACTGGGCCTGTCGGGTGGTGTTGATTCTTCGGTAGTGGCTGCGTTACTGCATAAAGCGATTGGTGACCACCTCACCTGTGTCTTTGTCGATAACGGTCTGTTACGCCTTAATGAAGGTGACCAGGTGATGGCGATCTTCGCCGAGCACATGGGGGTGAAGGTGATCCGTGTCGATGCCGAAGCGCGTTTTCTGACCGCACTCGAAGGTATTGATGATCCGGAGAAGAAACGCAAAATCATCGGTAATCTCTTTATCGAGGTCTTTGAAGAAGAGGCAGAGAAGCTAAAAAATGTGAAGTGGCTGGCGCAGGGTACTATCTACCCGGACGTGATTGAATCAGCCGGTGCGAAGAGTGGCAAGGCGCATGTGATCAAGTCGCATCACAACGTCGGTGGTCTGCCAGAAAACATGAAGCTGAAACTGGTCGAGCCACTGCGTGAACTCTTTAAAGACGAAGTACGTCGCTTAGGGGTTGAACTTGGACTCGCGCATGAGATGGTCTACCGTCATCCATTTCCAGGGCCAGGCCTTGGTGTGCGCATTCTTGGCAAGGTGACAAAAGAGTATGCGGATCTGCTGCGTCGCGCCGATGCGATCTTCATCGAAGAGCTGCATAACCATGATTTTTATCAAAAGGTAAGCCAGGCGTTCACCGTCTTCCTGCCAGTGAAATCAGTGGGTGTGGTGGGTGATCAGCGACGCTATGAATATGTGGTCGCAGTACGCGCGGTAGAGACCGTCGATTTTATGACTGCACGTTGGGCGCACCTGCCGTATGAGCTGTTAGAAATAGTATCCAGCCGCATCATCAACGAAGTTTCGGGTATCTCGCGTGTCACCTATGATATTTCAAGTAAGCCACCCGCCACGATTGAGTGGGAGTAACGGTTAGCTCTTTGATAAAGGTGGGCAGCAATGCCCACTTTTTGTGTCACTGCCGTTTCCATGTGCGAGAATGTGACGACAGTGTCGCGCGGCAAATTGTCGCGCCTGTGAGAGGGAACTGAGTAGTGGACGGCTCGACATCAAGGCATGTATCGTTCAGGCAA
Organism: Gammaproteobacteria bacterium; assembly: GCA_021648525.1. Classification (GTDB taxonomy): domain Bacteria; phylum Pseudomonadota; class Gammaproteobacteria; order SZUA-140; family SZUA-140; genus SZUA-76. The sequence continues at coordinate 12,251 of JAKISP010000001.1, read as the reverse complement.
CTAATTGATGGGTGGTTTATCATCTTGAGAGGTGGCTATGGCATTTATTTTGATTGGCCCAGGTATCAACAATCCGGTGCCATTAACAAAACTCTTTCCTTACCGAGAAGTGGAGGAGACGGCAGCGATTGCCCCGAAGCGCGCGATCAATGAAGAACATCACCCGCAGCATAAATTCGAAGACGATGTGCTGGTTGCCGAGCATTTGATGAGCGGTGTGGCGCGTGCCGCTTATCAGGCGACCGAACAGCTGCCGGTCGATAAATTAATGGCAAGACAAATCATGACTTCGCCGGTGATGACGCTGACACCAGCGACCATGGTGGATGAGGCGATGCAGCTTTTTAGTGAGCGAAATTTTCGTCACTTGCTAGTGGTGGATGAGACGGGCGACCTGGTCGGTATGGTCTCAGATCGTGATCTGTTGCGATACCTCGCGGGTATTGACAGGTTGCAGCCGCCGGCGCGGGGAGGGGCAACTCAAGTGAGGACGTTGATGCAGTCGCCGGTATTAACGGCCGGTATTGAGACTGATGTGCGCTATATTGCACGACTCTTTGTCGAACGCCACATTGGTGCGGTGCCGATTGTCGATGGAGGCCAGCTGGTGGGAATGATTACTCGCAGTGACCTGTTGGGTTCTGTGATGCGACACTTTGTACTGGAGCTATGGGCCTAAGCTAAATTCAGCTTAGGCCCATTTCCCTTTGTTTTCAATTAAACGACTGATTCAAACCCTTCAAATTGTGGCGGGCCTAAGTAGATATTTTTTTTCGCTCCACCTGCATTGGCGTGTGCCTTTCTGAACGCCTCCGATTGGGTCCAGTTTTCGAAGTCGTCTTTTGATTCCCAGACAGAGTGAGATGCAAATAGCGTGTGCTCTTCGTTGGTTGGCCCTTGCAGCAGATTAAAGTCCTTAAAACCGGGTACCTCACTTAAAAAGGTATCGCGATTTTTCCAGATATCGATGAACGCCTGTTCACTGCCCAGTGCGATCCTGAATCGATTCATCGCTATATACATAATATTTTTCAGCCCCTGTCTTATTTAACAAACTTAAGCAGCATGCGGTCGCTTTCGCCAATCGCGAGGTATTTCTCTTTGTCTTTATTACCCAGTTTAAGGTTTGGCAGCAGTGTCCAGACCCCTTTAGGATGGTTACGACTATCTTTTGAATTGGCAAGCAGTTCTGATTTTTCGACCAGCTTGAAGCCTGCCTTTTCTACCATCGCAATCGTGTAGGCCTCATTTACATAGCCTGACTTTGCCTTGAGGTTCTGTTTTACCTCAGGGTTGCCGCGGTGTTCTACTACGCCCAGTATGCCGCCTGGTTTCAGTGCGGTGTACATTGTCGCTAGTATGGCATCGGAATTGCCAGCGCTCATCCAGTTATGAACATTGCGGAAGGTTAGTACCATGTCCGCAGAACCGGCGGGTGCAATGTTAGTCTTGCTGGGTGGTGCTATCTCGGTGACTTTTACGTTGCCATAAACAGTTGGGTTGGCAGCTAGTTTCTTTTTGAAGGCCCGGGCTGATTTACGAAAATATCTGGTTTTGGATTCGCCATCAAAACCGGCCGCATAGAAGGTGCCATTTTCTTTCAGGTAGGGGGCGAGTATTTCACTGTACCAGCCGCCACCGGGGGTGATCTCGACCACGGTCATATCATCTTTTATGCCTAACCAGCTCAGTGTTTCTAATGGTTTTCGGTACTGGTCTCGTGCGCTGTTCTTTGCGCTACGGTGGTCACCAGCAATTGCCTGTTGTAATTTGGCATCAGTGGAATCATTTGCTATTGCTGATACCGAAAATGCTGCCAGCAATGTGAAGCTGAGTGTGGCGAAAATACTACCCTTGTTGTACTGTGGGGATGGCTGCATGATTCTTCCTTATAGTTGCAAATATCTGTGACTATACTATCGGCTTAACAATGGCGCTACTACCCGTACGTTTGAAATTTTGCACAGAGGTTGGTGAATGACAAGTATTGATACTCCGATGAATCAAATAGACCCGGAAGATCTGGATCTATCGAGAACCAGTATGCAGCGGTTGCAGTGCGCCACCCGCCTGCTGGATGGCTTTCATCGTGGCCTGTTTGGTTTCCTGCATGCACCTAAGCGTACCATTAGTGTCAGTTTTCCAGTCGAAATGGATGATGGCTCGGTACAGGTCTTCGAAGGTTTCCGAGTGGTGCATAATCGCGTGTTAGGGCCGGGTAAAGGCGGTATTCGTTACCATGCTGACCTGACCGTGGAGGAGGTGAAATTTCTTGCCGCCGAAATGACCTGGAAATGTGCACTGGTGGATATTCCATTTGGGGGTGCCAAGGGTGGAGTGGTGTGTGATGTAAAATCATTGAGCGAGGATGAGTTGCGCCGCATTACTCGTCGATATATCACAGAACTAGGGGATAACATTGGCCCGCATTCCGATATTCCAGCGCCAGATATGTACACCAATGCGCAGACCATGGCGTGGATTTATGATACCTATGATGTGATGCACCCAAGGCGTAATAATCGCCCGGTGGTGACGGGTAAACCGGTTGAGCTGGGTGGTTCACTGGGACGACGCGAGGCGACCGCACGTGGTGCACTCTATGCAACGCAGCGTTTTCTTGATCAAACCACATTATGCAGTTTTCAAAGTCTTGCCGGTGCGCGGGTGGTGGTGCAGGGATTTGGTAATGTAGGGGCGATTGCGGCGCAGCTATTTAGCGAGGCGGGGGCGATTATCGTCGGCGTGAGTGATAGTCAGGGTGGAATTTACGATGAGCACGGCCTGGATGTTGAGGCGGTGATTGAATATAAACAGATACACCGCACCGTGGTGGGTGTGCCGGATACCATGTCGGTAACGAACGAAGACCTGCTAGAACTGGATTGCGATGTACTCATCCCTGCCGCACAGAGTAATCAGATCCACAAAGGTAATGCGGCACGTATTAAAGCAAAGCTGGTGGTTGAAGCGGCCAATGGCCCCACCACACCAGGTGCCGATGCCATCTTGTTTAGCAATGGTGTCTGTCTGCTACCCGATATCCTGGTGAATGCGGGTGGTGTGGTGGTTAGTTATTACGAGTGGGTGCAAAATTTCGAGAATGAGCAGTGGGAACTGGGGGTGGTTAATCGCAAGCTAAAGCACAAGATACACAAGGCGGTTGACCGGGTAGTGGATCGCTGGAGTCGCTTGTCGGCAGAGACTCAACATGAACCGACCGTGGATGCCAATGGAGAACCTTGCCACTGTGATCCCGTTGATCTACGCACTGCGGCACTGGTGGTATCGATTGAACACCTGGTGAAAGTGACATTGGCGCGTGGTATCTGGCCTTAACACGGACCTAAAAGGATTGTTTTAAAGGCCGATAGGTACAAATCCAGCGGGTGTTAACAGGAATGCCCTCCGATTTAGATCTGGTTTTAATCAGGGAGTTATGATGAGCGAAAGAACCATGAATATTGCGGATCTTGCCGTGACCTTTATCGAGCCTTCATCCACTCAGCGAAAAGTGATTGAGGGTCACCTCAATAAACTAGGGTTGAGCAAGGTCGACTGGTTTAGCGATGGTGAGTCTGCATTAAAAGATATGCAGCAGTATCAACCCGATCTGGTAGTCAGTGCGATGCATCTACCCGATATGAGTGGTACCGAACTGGTACAAAAAATGCGCGCGGATGATGCGCTTGAGCATATCCCGTTCATGGTTGTCTCTAGTGAACATTCAGACTACTACCTGGAACCTGCAAGGCAGGCGGGGGTGGTGGCCATTCTTTCTAAGCCGTTTGATCCAGAAGATCTGAAAAAGGCGCTCTACTCAACGCTGGAATTTATCGAGCCGGAGAATCTGGAGCTGGAAGAGATTGAACTTGATGAGCTACTCGTATTGGTGGTGGATGATAGCGTTACGGCGCGTAAGCATATCTGCCGCGTATTAAATAACCTTGGTATTATTAATATTGTGCAGGCGGTGAATGGTAAAGAGGCGCTTAAATGCATGGATGGGCGTCTGTTTGATCTGATTGTCACTGACTACAATATGCCGGAGATGGATGGGCAGGAGTTGACTAAGCATGTGCGAGAAAAGGGTGTGCAGAAATCGATTCCGATTTTAATGGTGACCAGTGAGGCCAACAGCAGTCAGCTTGCTGGGGTTAAACAGGCGGGTATATCGGCATTATGTGATAAGCCATTTGAGCCGGGTGAAGTGAGATCGTTGATTAAAAAAATTCTGAGTGAGTAACTATTTATGAGTAGCGTACCATCTGTTGGCGATATTAGCGGTTATCACGCGCATGTCTATTTTTCTGCGGAGACACTAGCGCAGGCGCAGGCCTTGTGCGAAAGCGCTGCCGCTCTTTTTGATATTGAGATGGGGCGTGTGCATCAGAAATCCGTGGGTCCTCATCCATGCTGGAGTTGTCAGTTAGTCTTTTCACCTGAAATTTTCTCAGCGCTGGTGCCATGGCTGGCACTACACCGTGACGGACTGACAATATTGGTTCATCCGCTGAGTGGTGATGAGCTGCGAGACCATCGGGATTATGCGATGTGGATGGGTAAGGTCGAGGTGCTTGATTTGAATTGTTTTTCCAGATAGATTTTTACTTTTTTGCTTGAAAAAAATAATCGGCATGGCATTCAATCTGATTTTTGTTGAGGTGTTTCGATGAGTCGCCTGATGGCTTTGCTATTGTTGTCACTCAATTTTTCAGTGGCACCTCTCTTTGCAGGTGAAATTTTCAAATGTCGAGATGCGATGGGGCGTGTTGCCTTTCAGGATAGCCCTTGTCATACGGCTGATCATGAAGAAAAGCTTAGTTCCCCATCTGCCAGCGCTGGAATAGAAGCCCCTTCCTCTGTTGTAATCTTGCCTGAGAAAAGCAGGAAATCATTAGCGAAAGAAACACCCGCTAAAAAAACAGTGGGTAGCCATAATTTTGCATGGCGATTAACCAAAGGGAAGCAGCAGGGTTATCTGATGGGGTCGATTCATTTCGGCAAGGCGTCGATGTATCCGCTACCAGTCGTACTACTCAATGCCTTTAAAGCTTCGGATGCATTGGTAGTTGAGGCAAACGTGCTGGATGCTGATACGACGACGATGGCGCACATGATGATGAATAGTGGCATGTATAGTGACGGCACAACCTTGAAGACCATCCTGAATGCGGATATGTGGGACGAGTTGGGTGTCACCTCTGCTGCTCTGGGTATCCCCGTTTCGATATTGGCGGGGATGAGACCATGGTTTGCCTCGATGACATTAACCACGATAGCACTAAAGGGAATTGGTCTTGATGAATCACTGGGGATTGATCGGCACTTTATGGAGATGGCGAAGAAAACAAACAAGCCGATTCGCGAACTAGAGTCGGTGCAGAAACAATTGGCATTGCTGAGTGGTTTGTCTCAGAAAGTCCAGATTGCGATGTTAAAACAGACACTCCAGGATGTGAAAACTGCCGCAGCGTATTTTGATACCATGCTGGATGCATGGCAGGCTGGCGATGTTCTGGCTCTGGATCAACTAGTGGTGGGTGACGTAATGGAGAGTGCTGAAATCAGTGAACTTAACCGTATTATGATCACCGACAGAAATAGCGCCATGGCAGATGGCATTGATGAGATGTTACGGGGTGGTTGTATCTGTTTTGTGGTTGTCGGTGCAGGACACCCTGGTGGAGAACAGGGGATTATCACGCTGTTACAATTGAAGGGATACCGGGTGGAGCAGTTGTAAAGAGGGGGTCTATTACGAGACGATAAGTTAATGGGACAGCCGTGAGTGGATAAATATATTTCTACTCTTTATGATGAAGCCATAGCAGCCAGCTGAACAATCTTTAATGGCAAGTCGAAAATAAGCGGGGTTAATTAGTCAGTGTCATGTTAAGCGAAACATTGCCAGATAATATGCGCGAGTGCGTAGGCTGCAAAGAGCCTATACACATTGGTGCTAGTGTATGTCGCTACTGTAGATCGGCACAAAAAAAGACTCGCTGGAGCAAAATATCGAGCATGCTGAAATGGCTCGGTGGCATTGTTACTGTGATCTCACTTTGTGTCGGTACGATAACACTGTCGCGTCATTACATCGCCTGGGAAGAGAAGCGTGTCGCCATTTCAGAACTAATCAACGCTGCTGAGTGGCTGAAGATGTCTGAGGCATATTCACAGGCATGGCAGGTTTACGAAGAGGCGCTAATTTTATCGCCTGGTTTGTCTGAAATCCGAAAAGGACAATATCAACTGGCCAAACGCTGGTTGCGTGACTTTAAGGTTAGCAATGATCGCGCAGATAAGATTCTAAATCGTATTACGGTTGTTTTATACCGTAGTGTGAATGAAGCGGATAAACAGGAACTCTCTACTATACTGGCACATATCGCCTGGGTTCAGGTGATACGGGCAAGGTATTCGCTAGCCGCTAGTGCCGATGTTGATTCACTGTTTGAACAAGCGCTAAGGGCCGATCCCAATAATATTTATGCCAATGCCATGGGTGCGCACTGGTTGTTACGTAAGAATACGCGTGAGATTACTGCTGTGGATGTTAAATCCGCGGGGTTGATGTTTTCACTTGCGTTACAGGGTGGAATGGAGAGAAAGTATGTTCGCCAACTGCAGCTTGATTACCTGACTCAGGCAGGATATGAATCTGGTCATTATAAGGGCGAGCCCAGACTGGCAATATTATCTGCTATGTTGAATGCCTTTTCCTCCATGATGAAAAGCGGTGAGCCGAAACCTGGTAAATATAGTCGGCGAGGTGCTTTAAGTGCTTATGGTAGTAATGACAGTGGTGGAGAGAATGTTGAAGCATCGATAGAGATGCTACCCGCTAAGGATCACCTGGAAGTGATTGACTGGCTGCTATTTGATCTGGATTATCGCCTTGAGCGTTCGCGCAAAGGTTCTCAAATAAAATACCTCAGAGCGCGTCTTATGGAAGTGTTAGAACGAAATGATGATGCGCTTAATATCTATCGCGCATTGATGAAGTCAACGTTTACTTCTGAACAGCTTGATCAGTTAGTGAATAGCGGTATTGAGCGTCTCACTGGCGTGCTTCCAGCACGCGCGACGGCGCGTGGTTATCTGGATGATCCCGTTGATAAAACTGACCTCTGGGGATTTCACAGTGACACACTGGCTAAATTCCCGCTGGGTAGGCGGTCAATGAATTATCGTCAGGCGTTTGATTATTTTACGACTATCGTTAAAGAGAGACCGGAGATGGCTGCCGATCTGGTGGCTTTATTTCCTGGCTTTATCGAGCGTACAAAGGTTGTAACGACCATTCGTAGTGAGCACTTTGATAGCCTTAGGAGAATGAATGCACAGCTTATATTGATTTATGCTCGTGCGTTAAAAATCGTAGAAAGGCCTGATGCTGTGATTGCTGCGTTGAGTGATGTCCTACGGATAGTCAATGAAATGAAAGGGCGTAATATGGGCTTATTGAAAATCGTTTTGTATGAGCTTGCAATTGCATACACTACACGGTTGGAGAGCACAGGTGAGCAGGGCGATATAATAATGGCAACCGACTACCTTAAGCAATTTGTTGAGCAGGGAGGCGTGGGTGGTGATATTGCCAACTGGGATGACATCAAAGGCCCGGTCTTTGCTGAGCTTCGTCAAAATGATGCTTATAAAGCACTGATTCGAGGTCGATAGAACCGGGTCTAATGAAACGTCAACAGACCCTGCTGCATCACAGATATTTATCAGACCACACCGCGTACTCATTACCATTGGGATCGCAGAAGTGAAAGCGGCGCCCCCCCGGAAAAGGGAAAATGGCTCTTTTGATGGTGCCTCCAGCAGGTTCAATCCTCTCCAGCGTCTGTTCTAAATCTCGGCTGTAAAAGACGATGAGCGCACTGCCATTTTCGACGGTCATGGTTGAGTCTGTTTTGTAAAACCCGCCGTTGAGCCCTTCATTGTTGAAGGCCGTGTATTCATCACCGTAATCAACAAACTGCCAGCCGAATGCTTTGCTAAAAAATGACTGGGTGGCGTTGATGTCTTTTGAGGGGAATTCGACGTAGTTTATTTTTTCATGATGTTGCATTTTTTATCTACCTCAAATCGCCAGGGGTGAGATTAAGTATACACGGGTGATTTGGGGAGCATTGAACAAATAGCCCGATCAGGGCGATATGTACAAAATTTATCGAGCCCAGAAGCTGTCAAGGAGTTTCTTTAACTGGCCGGGGAGTGGTTGCATTGACCTCCCGGATTTCGTTGGAGGCTCAGTCCAGGCTACATTTACTCAGGGGTTCTGATCTGTTGATATGGTTTGTGCTCTATTATAATAGTGGTGCAAACAGTTGCTGTAAGTCATCCGCGGTTAGTTTTTCTTCTTTGGCCTGTGCTTTTTTGCTGTATACGCCTTGCGCCAGGGCCTGTTTTTTCGCCTGCATGGCGATGATCTTTTCTTCCACGCTATTTTCCGTGATGAGTTTGTAGACAAATACCGCTTTGTTCTGGCCGATGCGGTGTGCGCGGTCTGTGGCCTGATTTTCAGCGGCGGGATTCCACCAGGGGTCATAGTGAATCACGGTGTCGGCCTCGGTCAGGTTTAACCCTACGCCGCCGGCTTTGAGGCTGATCAGAAAGACCTCTGCCTTGCCCGATTTGAATTTCTCGATGGCGGCATCTCGGTTGCGGGTTTGGCCGGTGAGTTTGCTATAGCGGATGTTATGGTTGTTTAATTCTGTTTCGATGTGTCCTAACATTTTAGTGAATTGCGAAAAGAGTAAAATACGCCGGCCTTCTTCAACCATTTCAGGCACCAGTTGCATCAGCAATTCTAGTTTTGCTGACTCTTTTACTGCACGTGCCTGGGTGAGGGATAATAATCGTGGATCACAACACACCTGGCGTAGTTTGAGCAGGGCATCGAGAATGGTGATGTGACTGCGTGCCAGCCCCTTGTTTGAGATCGCCTCGCGTACCTTTTTTTCCATGGAAATTCGAATGCTTTCGTATAAAGCGGCCTGTTTTTTGTCTAGCGTCACGGTGCGAATGATTTCGGTTTTATCCGGTAGCTCTGTGATGACTTCGGACTTGGTACGGCGAAGCATAAATGGAGTGATCCTCTGTACCAGTTGTTGACGTCGTTCATCATCACCATTTTTTTCGATTGGGGTACGAAATAGCGTATTAAAATGGCGCGCATCACCCAGAAATCCAGGCATTAGAAAATCAAATAGAGCCCAGAGTTCGCCTAAGTGATTTTCCATTGGGGTGCCCGTTAAGCAGAGACGATGGTCGGTTTTTATTTTTCGAATCACCAGTGCCGCTTTAGCCTTTGGGTTTTTTATCACCTGAGCTTCATCTAAAATCAATGCGTGATAGTGATGCGTTAACAGGACTTCCTGGTCACGGACAAGTAGTGGATAAGTGCTCAGTACGAGATCATAGTCGGTGATGTGTTTAAACCGTTGGTGGCGTTCTGGCCCCTGTAATACCAGTACTTTTAGCGCGGGTGCAAACTGTTCTGTTTCACGTCGCCAGTTACTCATGAGGCTGGTGGGTGCGACGACCAGGCAGGGCTTGTCTAAACGGCCCTGTTCCTTTTCCAATAGTAGATAGGCCAGTGTTTGAACGGTCTTGCCAAGCCCCATGTCATCTGCAAGGATGCCGCCAAAGCCATATTCGCGTAGAAATTGTAGCCAGTTAAGCCCCTGTTGCTGGTAGTCGCGAAGGGTAACCCTGAGTCCTTTGGGTGGCGTGACAGTGGTAATACCGTTGAAATCTTTGAGCTGTTGTCCGAGTTTTCGCAGTGACTCACCACCACGCCACTGAAGGTTGGTTGTGCTTTGAGAGTCCAGCTCACTCAGGCGAGCGGCATCAAAACGAGAAAGGCGTAGTGCGCCGTTATCCTGTAAGCTGTCGCTATCGTAGAGTTCGTATAGCGTGTTAAGCACGGGTTTTAACTGTTCGCTGGGGATATTCAGGTATTGGCTACTACCGAGATCTAAAGTGAGTATCTCTGGGAGGTTTTGGGGGTCGTAATGAGTGAGTACTTGTGAAATAAGGGGCAATAGTGCGAGTGGTTGCTCATTGATTTCGATATCAAAGCGAAGATCAAACCAGTCGCTGCCATCCTCATCGATATCAACACTCCAGTGGTCTGCATCGTGGAAAACCATGTTAAAGTTGTCGTAGCTAACCTGCCATCCTTGTTGTTCGAGGAGCGGTAGTGATTCGTTGAGAAAATGGTGCCAGCGGCTTGCCTCCTTCATGCGGCTGTCCAGATTGGTGCTGAGAAAGACAAGGTCTGTCTGGTTATGATCAATCATACCCCTGAATCCCAGAGACTCCAGGTGATCAATAGCCTCCTGTTCTGCTGCCAGGTCTCGCCATATGTGTATGGTTTTGTTATTGCGGGTGGTGGTGTAATGCTGCTCAGATGAATAAGAGAGCTGATGGTCACCATAAGTAAAACGGATGCCTATGACGTGGTTGTGGTTGTTGTTATCAATATCTCTGCTGGATAAAATAAGACAGGGAGTTGGTCGCTCTCCACTGATCTCTTCGACATCGACTTTTTTGGGCGGATGTAAAAGTGTGCTGGGGATTTTTTGTGCCAGGCGGTGGCTAAACTCATCGATTAAGTCTGTGGGTACGGTGGGCGCATTTAGCAGCTGTTCCAGTTGAGCGGGGGAATAGTGCGCATTGGTTAATGGCCCTACGGTATGAGTATCGGGGGCAAGGTAACAGGGCGGATCTGTTAATAACAGTATGCCGCCGGGTTCGACGATCAGTTTGAGGCTGGTTTCTGTGGCGCTGTCTGCTTGCCATGTTATGTTAAGTGAGCGTGCATCACTTAACTGAAGTGGCTGTGCGCTGGTATTGAGCCAGTAACAGCGTCCCGTCCCAATCATTTTTTTGAGTGCTAAAAAACCTAAATCGCCGTGGAGCAAAATGCCGCGCCAAAAATTCTCATTGTTTACTTTTAGCAGGTTCCCTATTTCCTGGTCAATTGGCTGAACATAGGCCGAATGATAAAAACTATTGGCGATGTTTTCCAGATTGCCACTGCGCCCTTTACCAAAGCCGCCCCTTTTTAGGTGGCGAGTAATACGAAACTCTATTGCTAGCTTGCCGGCATGGGATGAAGGTTTAAGCAGGTAAAGGATAAAATCAGGATTAGCCGCAGGCATATCTGTTTGCCTGTTACTCGCATTGTTGAATTCGTCAATCCAGGAAAAACATTCATTCTCGGGTGGTTTTTTGACTGCCGGACTTGTCGACTGGTACTGTAAACAGGCGGCAGCAACATGTTTGCAGTTGTATTCGACAGGGCAGCTACAGTAACCTTCAATATTGGTATAACCATCGTTCCAGTAAATGGTTGTTTCCTGTGTATAGAATCGATTGCCGCTGCCTTTGACCTTGCTGGTCAGTTCAATAAAGTATTCTTCTTGTTGCCCGACTTGCAGCGATGTCACTCGCCCCTGATTGTAATACTCGTTACCACGGGCGAAATAGGCATTGCCCACGTTACTTAGAATGTCGCCGAGTTTGAGATGGTTCATAAGATTGGTTTTTGCATCTGTTGTTGATTTTAGGAAATATTATAGCGTAAGCGCTGGCGCGTTATAATTAAAAAATTCGGTAAGGGTCACGGCAGTGAATTAAGGGTTAATATGATAATAGCTCTTTGATTCTCTTGATCCCCGTTTGTCAGCGACCCCATTTACGGGCCCAGGCCTCTCCAGCGTCTGCTCTAAATAATGGAAATAAAGTAGATCTGACGGTTAAATTGAAAACTATGAAAGTAAACTCAGGCTTTAGTAGTAGTGCGGAGGTTACTGGGATTCAATGCATATATTTACATTATATTTCATTAGCTGGCATGAATAGAGATAATTTAAATTAGTATGACTACCCTGAAGATAAAGTATTGAGGAACATTGAAAAGATAATGAATCGCAATAATTGCCCTGACTTAGCCCTTCTTGAGCAGTATCCAAAAGTTGTGGATCAGGCTGGGCAGTTACGAGTCTCTGTCGTAAAAGGTGGTAAGCAGCCTGGGCTGAGCTTCAAGCGAAACCCGGGGAGTTGTGGCACAGCCCTCCCGGATTTCGCTTGAAGCTCAGTCCGTATATGGTCTCCCCCCGTTTTGCAATCTTTGTGATATAAATAACAGGAACAGGATTGCGGTCGTATATCCGGCCTGTTAATGAAGCTTATTTACTGCTTCTGGCCTTGATGAATTTCGCGCATAT
>JAKISP010000024.1 GCA_021648525.1 Gammaproteobacteria bacterium | reverse complement strand
CGGATGATATTTGAGGAAAAATGGATCCACCTTAAGCAATGAAATGTAAATAAGCATCATTTCAACGCCTCTAGAAGCGAACTGCAAACTCGTCTTGTTCACCACTGATGAGTTTTGCAAGAGGCTCTTTAAATTACCCATTTTCCTTTCCTCCAGTTTCTTTATGTTCTTCAAAAGAATATATGCCAATGCCCACCCGTTTTACGGCATATTCTGAATCATCCGATTCTTGTGACATCCTGTGGATCAGCCACTGGTTTAGTTCTGATAGCAGGGCAGACGATTTGTTATGACTATAAGTTTTAAATTCTTTAACGATACTTTCAGGTACATCTCTGTGGATTAACTGTCGCTGAAAGCGCAGCTCCTCTTTTTCATGTTCGAGATTATGCGCCACCGTTTCCAACAGATCGGTTACGCTGATTGACATGATTTCAATCTGTTCCGGTTTGTCATTTTGCGGTATATAACCACAACTGAGCAGTTGCACTAAATTTTTTTCTGCGGTGATTTTTACGACTTCAAGACGTTTAAGTTCTTCAAGTATGGCTCGGGCGGTGATGTCTCCGCTGTAACGGGTTGCCAATGTATTAAAACTGGCTCTGTCGCCTTTTATGGGTAGCGTTTTAGGTTGTTCTTTGTTATCCAGAAATTCAGGATCATTTAGCCAGCCAGTGACCACTCTCAAGGCTCGGTTCGTCGTACCTTTTCTAGGTTGAATTTCGCTAGCACTTTGTTGTGTTAAGCGGACAATTTCTTTCCGGTTCAGCCCAGTCAGAATCGCCACTCTGGAGTAGGTCGTTTTTCGACCAGGGATGGAGAAGTGCTCATACGCAACCTCCATATAAGCACGCTTTGCAAACTCTGCAAATTCCCCATGTGATATTTCGTTGCGCATTAGCACCCTTATTAATGGCTTTAGTATTTTGGTGGCTGCCCGAGACAATATGGTTTTTATCGATACCTCCATAAAACGGGATAATAATCCCGTTTTACGGAGGTGTCAACACCCCCCAGACAATCGGTATTACAGCTGAATGCGAGACATGTACTTTACAGGGGAGGAGAAATAATCATTTTGATAGCCTTGTTATGCCTGAAAAATGGCGAGGTAAGGCAGATAACTCTGGTTATTCCGAATGAAAGACGAAAACTAAACGCAGGTGATTCAGGCGACACAGGCAGGCACTTTTCCGAGCGTAGCCGGAAGAGTCTATTCTGATTTTTCACCCGCTGGTGTTGTCGCTTGTTAGTATGGAGCAACCGCACTATGCCCGCGCCGCCTTGATGAATAAAGCATGTGTACTGCACAGATGGGGTAAAACCCCAAACAGATAAGCGGGAAATGTTACATAGTAACGTGGTCTCTGGGCCGAGATGACTCCAGGGCATGAATCATTTTTTTGAGCACTACACTACCGGCGGTAAGATGAAAGCAGCCAAAGAGTCATATGTCGCTCCTTAGTTCCCCTGCCAGAAAACCATTATTAACCACGTTAGTATTCAGCCAGCACCTCCTCCAGCGCCTTTACCGTCTCGTCAATCTGCTGCTCAGTGATGACGAGCGGTGGGGCCATCCTCACCACCGTTTCGTGGGTCTCTTTACTCAACACCCCTTTGACCATCAGGCGCTCGCATACATCACGCGCACTGGCGCGTTGCGGATCAAGCTCAATGCCGATAAACAACCCTCGTCCACGCACCTCCAGAATCGCATCTGATTGAATGGCCTGTAGACGCTGCAACATATAAGCGCCCAGTCTCTCGGAACGCTCGACAAGCTTTTCGTCCTGCAGCACTTTCATCGCCTCAAGCGCAACCGCAGCAGCAAGCGGATTGCCGCCAAAGGTACTACCGTGATCACCGGGGTCAAATACTGCCATCACATCTGCTCGCGCCAGAAATAGCGAGACAGGCAACATCCCGCCGCCCAACGCCTTACCCAAAATCAGGCCATCAGGCTGTACCCCGTCGTGCTGGCATGCCAGTAGTTTTCCAGTACGGCCAAGGCCACTCTGTACCTCGTCACAGATCAGCAACACATGATGGCGCTTGCAGATTTCGGCGCATTTCACGAGATAACCGGGGGGGGGTATCACGATGCCCGCCTCGCCCTGAATCGGCTCGACCAGAAAGGCCGCTGTATTTTCAGTGATCGCCGCCTCAAGCGCATCGATATCACCATAAACGATATTTTTAAACCCTGGCGTCAATGGGCCAAACTGATGTTTGTATTGTGCTTCTGATGAAAAGCTAACAATGCTAATGGTGCGGCCGTGAAAATTGCCATCACAGACGATAATTTCAGCCTTGTCCGCAGCGACACCTTTTTTGGCATACGCCCATTTACGGGCCGCTTTCAGTGCTGTCTCGACTGCCTCTGCACCTGTGTTCATTGGCAAGGCTCGTGGCTGCCCCGTCATCTCACAGATCATTTTTAAAAATGGCGCAAGGGTATCGGTGTGGAAAGCGCGTGAGACAATCGTCAAACGCTGCGCCTGCTCGGTCATTGCTTTCACTAAACGGGGATGACAGTGGCCATGACTCACCGCCGAATAGGCACTCATCATATCGAGGTAACGCTTACCGTTGTCATCCCACACATATGGCCCCTTCCCCTTCACCAGTACCACCGGCAGCGGATGGTAGTTATGTGCACAATAATGCGCCTCTTGTTCCAGTGTATTCATGCATCACCTCACCATTGTATTTGCCAATGCCAACGCCAGCTGTGCTGTTTTCTGCCCAATATCATGATCTGGATTATATTCACTGATCTCGATGCCATTCAAGCGCTCATCACTGACCAGCGCCGCTAGCGCCACAATCAATTCATCACCATGAATCCCACCCAGCGCCGGGCTGCCAACACCCGGCGCTTCGCCAGGATCAATCGCATCAAGGTCAATCGAGATACCAAATTGATGACTATATTGCGTGACTCGCTCACGCGCCTCCTGCATCACAACGGCCAGGCCTCGCTCTCGCACCTCTTCTATATAGTAGATATGCACCCCTAGGCGCGATAACAATGCATGTTCCCCAGCCTCATAACTACGTACCCCGACCAGCACCACATTTTGTGGCAACAACACAGGTGATGAGTCATTGATCGCTGTTAATTCCACAGGGCCATGCCCTAACAGGCAAGCAAGTGGCATTCCATGATAGGCACCGCTCGGTGAAGTCGCCGGGGTATGGCTATCCATATGGGCATCGATCCAGATTAAGCCTAGCGACTGTTGCTCTTTCAATGCCGCACGTGCGCCACTCCAGATACCCACAGCACTCGAATGATCACCACTAAAGACCGCAAAACGATGCGAGGCCTCAATCGAGCATTGCACCAGCTTGGCAAGACGACGACATAACAATTGAATGGTATGCAGATCATCTTGCGCCTGCGGCGGGTAAAGCGTTGTCAGCCACGTGACCTGGTTATCACAGAGATGAGATTTGATGCAGGTGGTGTGCAATGCCTCTGGACCGTCCTCACAACCATGGTCTTGCGCACCAATGCCTGAAGCAACCCCGATAAAATCTACTATCGCCAAATCAACCACACCCCACTACCCTAGGTTTCAGATGATTACCACTATCCAGCACCATAAACCACATCGGCAAAACCTTTTACCAACGTACTACAATCTAGGTGCCTATCCCACGGGATCATCGTCATCACCTTTTCAACCCCGAGTGACTGTAACTGATGCGGTACACCGTAGCCATGCATCAGATGGCCACTACCAATAAACGCAACCACCATCGGCACCTGCTGCTGCGCATCTAATTGCGCGCGGATACCTTCCGCCATGGCGCGATCCCACAGCAACTGCTTCTGCACAAAACGGCGGAATGCAGGCCCTTCAACTACCATATCTAATTTCACACCAGAAAACTTATGGCGTTGAAAACTCACCACGAGGTGTCGTATATAGGGACGCGTTGCCTGAGCTGGCACTGTCATACCATCGGGAGCAAACTCCCATCCCAGATCCACAGCTTCATTCACCTTTTCACGCGTAACGTTCAACGCAATCAGCGGAATGCCATGATCACGCGCATAGACCATCAAAGGGATGTAGTAATCAGCACTAAAGCTCCAGTATCGAGACCACTCCACCTCTTTGAGAAAGGCTTCGGTAGTGGTGTCACCACGTAAAAAACGATTGATCCCCGGCTGCACTGCTCGAGGCAGCATCTCTAACCCGACCACAAGACCAGGTTGCCGCTGATACAACGCTTCCAGTATCCGCAACTGCCAGTTGTGATGCGACTGGTTATCATGATGCTCACCCAATAAAACAACATTATTTAATAGCGCCTGAGCCAATACCATTGATTCATCGATAACAGTAGCCGAATCAGGCTGTAACCAGCTACTTTGAGAAACGCACGAGGAAGGATTATCTGCTTGCGCCTCACTTGCTGCAACAAACAGAGGCAGAGAAAGCAAACAAAACGTGATAGTAATACTACGAAGAAGATTCATCCGATTCCCCCTTATACAGTCAAGTATAAATTCACGCTCTCCACCTGAAAATCAGGTGAAATTGAAACTAACTTAGTAGCTTTTGCACTGCGCCCACCAAGCGTTCCTGAGTGAATGGCTTCTGTAACCAACCAGATGCACCAAAATTTTTCGCTTTATTCTTTTTAAAATCGCTATCTTCCGTTGTCAGCATAATAATAGGGATATCAGTGTAAGCATCAAGGCGCCGCAGCTTACTCACCAGGCTAATGCCATTCATATTGGGCATGTTAATATCTGACAGCACCAGGTCAAACGTCTGCTTACGCGCAATTTCCATCGCTTCAACGCCGTCGTTAGCGCTGACCACCTCAAAACCTTCACTTTCCAACATCAACTTAACCATATTACGTATCGTCAGTGAGTCGTCTACAGAAAGAATTCGTGCCATTTTCACTCTCCTTGTTCCAGCTAAATAATGAGCGCAACTGATTCGCCACTCAAAAGCCTTATCGGACAAAATAATAAATGATTAAATTAAGAGCAAAGAAGAGGCAAGGGCTCTACAAATAAATACGGCGAAAACTACTGCTTTCGATCGTAAAAATCTTCCTGGCTTGCTGCAGAAGGCGGTGGTGGCTCTGGTGGCTGGGTATCGTCATCTTCTGCAGGTCGCTTTGAAATCATAATACGAGAGAAGATCACGCCCAGTTCAAACAGTATCCACATCGGAATAGCGAGCAAGGTTTGAGAAATAATATCTGGCGGTGTCAATAACATACCAATGACAAACACGCCAACAATAATAAACGGCCGCTTGGCAACCAACTTATCAGGTGTCGTAATGCCAGCCCACACCATCAAAATAGTCGCAATCGGGATCTCAAAGGCCAGGCCAAAGGCAAAAAAGAGTTTGAGCACAAAATCGAGGTATTTACTGATGTCGGTCATTACCGCCACCCCATCTGGCGTGGTGCCAATAAAAAACTCAAACATCAACGGAAAAACCACAAAATAAGCAAAAGACATGCCGGCATAAAAGAGCAGCGTGCTGGAGACAATCAGTGGCAATATCATCTTGCGTTCATTCGCAAAAAGCCCCGGCGCGATAAAGCGCCACACCTGATAGAGAACCCACGGGATCGCTAAAAAGAACGCCCCTACCAGGGTAAATTTAAACGGGGTTAAAAATGGCGACGCCACTTCGGTCGCAATCATGGTGCTGCCTGCAGGCAACTGAGCAATCAGTGGCGCGGCGAGTGTGGTGTAGAGGTCATTGGCAAATGGGAAAAGGCAGATAAAAACAATCGTAATCCCTGCCAGCATGCGCAACATGCGGTCACGCAATTCAATCAGATGCGTGACTAATGGTGTTTTGGGGTCGGGTGGATACTTACGAGGCCTGGTCATGGGTAATTACTGTTTTTTGACTACGTCGTCACTGACGTCATCTTTAGGCGACGAGGATGATTCTGGTTCAGCAGTCGAGTCCACCTGTTCCGCCTCCTCAACAGCCATGCGATCACGCTCTTCCTTCGGTATCGGTTTTAACACATCACCGGAGATCATATCGCTGAGGTCCCGCTTAATCGCAGAGACTGCGCGAGTCGTCTCACTTAATGAGCGATGAGCCTCCGCAATTTTAGTCTCTTCAGCGATTCGCTCTTTAAGCTCCTTGCCACGATCAACCTCGCCCTCAAGCTCATCTTTCATCTCACCCATGAAATTACGTGCTTTATTGATCCAACGGCCAGTGGTACGCGCAAGCGTCGGCAACTCTTCTGGCCCAACGACCAGAAGCGCTACGATGGCAATCACTGTGAGTTCCCAAAAACCGATATCAAACATGACGTCTCATCCCCGCGATGACGCGGGGTTCATTCTAAATGAGGTGAGTGATGAACGATCAAAGCCAAAAAACTGACTTAGACCTTATCCTTATCCTTCTCTTTTACTTCAGCCTGAGCTGCGTCGCCATCGATCACACGATTAGCATCTTTATGTGCCAGTTCATCAGGAACAGGGTCTGCCTTTAAACCATCGTCACCATCATCCTTTTTAGCGTCGCCAACGGATTCACGGAAGCCTTTTACAGCACCACCAATATCATTCCCCATGCCGCGCAGTTTTTTGGTGCCGAATAACAATAATACGATCACCAATACGATCAACAACTGCCAAATACTAATACCGCCCATGATTACTCCTCGTATAAAACTTTGCGTTTAGCTATATCAAGTTTTCTCAGTCCGTTCAGCCTTCTCTTGCAGACCAGACTTACCAAAACGTCGCGCCAATTCCTGCAACACATCATCAGGCTTCAACCCCTGATGCGCTAACATTACCATCGTGTGAAACCACAAATCTGCCGTTTCATAAACAATCTGTTTCGCATCCCCATCTTTGGCGGCGATCACCGTTTCGGTTGCCTCTTCGCCTACCTTTTTCAGAATGCTATCTAGCCCTTTTGCATACAGTGACGCCACATAAGAACTATCGGGGGCCATGCCCTTTCGTTGCTCCAATATATCAGCTATTTGGCTAAGCACATCACTCATATCACCCACTCTCTCATAATTACCCGGGGTCTAACACGCTCAAAGCGCCGCCTGAGCTATGCCTGAATCATCCAAGCGAAACCCGGTATTCTACGCTATTTGACTCATTTTCTATATAAGGCGGTGTAAATCTTCAATTTTCCACGTTTATCAGCGTGGTATTTACCCGCCAGGGTTATAATAAAAATTGCCATTTACATCGATTTTACCAACAATAGGTGCCATAAATAAGCGCCCGCTCATACATCGCTGGAGAAACTAGATGACCGATGACAATTTTGATCGTGAGGCTGCACGTCGACAGAACCGAAAAGTCACTCGATCAAGCACCGTAATATCCCTGATCGGCGTTGCTCTATTTTTACTCTCAGGGGTACTCATCTATAAATTAACCCCTGGCCCGCTAGAGAAGCAACAGAGCATTCTCAACTCACAGGTCGCGACCAACGTCTCATTTGAAATGGTTCAAAAAGACAATTTCAATCAATGGGGCAAGCTAAGCAACACCCCAGAAAGTGGCGAGCAAATCAGCTTTCGTATCTCCACCAACCAGCCACTGCATGTCTCCCTGATTAGTGAACCCAACCAGAGCCATCCACGCACGCTATTCGATGATATTCGCATTCCACCCGGTCAAAACAAGATTATCAACTTTAACAACCAGGATTACCACTACACCGTCAAAGAGACTGACAAGCAGGTTCAGTTTTGCCTCATCACAGCAGCCGACCCAAAAGTGCTCGCAAAAAGAATCCGTTCGATGCAGGAAAAAACCCATTTAAGTGAATTACCCGATATACACTGCGTGAACTGGTAATTTCAACCATCTAAATAGCGAGCAAAATAACCGGAGAAAAGCATGGTTCTTGAGTTTAACATCGACACCACACCACCCGCGCTTACCGAAATAGAAGATGCTCTCAAGCAGGTCACTCTAGATCGCGCCCTGTTACGCAAAAAGAATATCCGTTTTCTCATCTACGTATTATTGGTCGTGGCCGCTTACGCAACGTTTATGCTGACCGTCACGATACCCATCTTGGCAGACCCCGCCGCACTACCTGATTTTGTTGCGGCCGTCGCTTACTGCACCCCATATCTC
Organism: Gammaproteobacteria bacterium; assembly: GCA_021648525.1. Taxonomy (GTDB): domain Bacteria; phylum Pseudomonadota; class Gammaproteobacteria; order SZUA-140; family SZUA-140; genus SZUA-76. The sequence continues at coordinate 49,778 of JAKISP010000024.1, read as the reverse complement.
ACCTTTCTTATCTTTATAGTCAGCAATAATCTGCATACCAAAGTCATCGAAAGACCGCGAAAAATACTCGACACGGCGATCCCCGCATTCAAGGCAGCAAGCGAAAAAAGGGCATCAGAAATCCGTGACTGCGGACGACGCTATCTTGAAGTAGCCGACTACCAGCAACGCGTTAGCTCAATCAGCCGACCATTGATGCACGGCGAAACGGAAATGTTATTTCAGTGGGTTGAAAAACGAATGCAGAAAGAAGCGGGGCTAACCAACGGCTTTTCTATCTAAATAACGGCGACATCTGCTGTACCAGTTAATACAAGTACAACAGACAACCACCGTTCAACAGTCGCTAAAGAAAATTATTTTTTCTTTTTATCTGCTTTTTCAGCTTTTTTTGCCGCCTCTTCAATCCCTTCTAGCGTCTTATCATCCAGCTTAGTCAACGCTGGCAAATCAGCCTTATCTTCTATTTTGCCATGCAATGTAGTACACAGCTCATGCAGTTCACGATGCTGAGTCACTAGCTTAGCGCTCTCTTCCAACGCTGCCTGAAACTCACTAATACGCTGTTCCTGAGCACGCTTCTCTTTGCGTAATGTCGCCGCCTCACCTTCTACCACTTTACGTGCGGAAGTTTCATCCATCTTCTGCTTTTTCAGCGCTTTAAGTTTTTTAACCACATTCTCTGGCGTATCCGCCAGTGCCTTGTTAATTGCCTTAACCGTGCGCTCTTTTTCAGCTATCTGGGCATTGATGTTTTTCATTGCAACAAAATGCGCATCACGCTCAACTGCCATCGCTTTTTCCGACTCTTGCTTAGCGCTTAACATGGCCGCGGCCTGAGCCTCGCCGATATTCTTCGCCTTTTCACTCTCGGCCATTTTCTTTTCCATCACGGCAATGGCCTGCCCTGCCTGCTGCTGCGCACTACCAACACTCGCTTCTGCATCGATGATTTTTTTAACGCCGATCTCAAGCTCGCGCTTAAGTACATCGCGACTGCAATCAGGGTCTAATCCCAATGCATCTGTCGCTGTTTTAATTAATACCTGATTACTAATTGCAAGGTCCTTCCAGACCTTTAATTGAAGTTCAAACTCTGCTTGTTCCACTTATTGCTCCTGAATTGTGGGGCCGAACAACCACGACTTCCCCAATGACGGCCTTTGCGGGGGCACATTATAGCAAAATATAATCATTTTAAGCGGCTATTTAGGGGGACCGCCTGAAATTGAAACAACCGCTCTATTTGATGAGCACCATAAAACACCATTTCAAACACCCGAAATAACCTTTTCTACCGCCATAAAAACACCCGATAAAGATAGAGCAAGACGCTGATTTACAGTATTTTTTTCCATTTTTCACTTGTCATTCCACCCTTTTGTAACCGATACTGGCAGCATGCTTGAACAACTCAGCCTAACCGACCATTTCCTGATCGCCATGCCAGCACTGCATGATCCCAATTTCTTCCACAGTGTCATCTATATCTGTGAACACAACGAAGAAGGGGCAATGGGAATCACCATCAATCGCCCACTCGACATCATACTTGGCGAGATCCTTCGCCAAACAGAGATCCCCTGCGAAGATAACACCATCCACAACACGCCAATCTTTCTCGGCGGCCCAGTTCAGAATGAGCGCGGTTTTGTGATCCACCGTCCTCACGGCGAATGGGACGCCTCATTAATCGTTAGTGATGAAATTTGCGTCACCTCATCAAAAGATATCCTGGAAGCGATCGCCGATGGCAAAACCCCCAAAGACTGCCTCGTCGCCCTCGGTTATGCCGGCTGGAGCGAAGGCCAGCTAGAACGCGAAATCGCAGAAAACGCCTGGATTAGCGTCCCCGCTTCTGGCGACGTTATCTTCAATACCCCGTACAACCAATGCTGGGAAGCCGCCGCCGCACATGCGGGGATCGACCTCAGCCGCCTCTCCAATGACATTGGCCATGCCTGATAAACCCGTTGATCGACCCCGCGATCGAACCAGGCAGCGCACCCTGCTCGCCTTCGATTTCGGCACCAGAAAGATCGGCGTCGCAGTCGGGCAGGAACTGACCCAGAACAGTTCCGCATTGCCCATACTACGTTCACGAGATGAACGCCCCGACTGGGAAGGCATCAGCCAGTTAATTGAGTGCTGGCAACCCGATGCACTGGTGGTTGGCATTCCACTTAACATGGATGGCAGCAACAATGAGATGACAAAAAAAGCGAAACGCTTTTCCAACCGCCTGCATGGCCGCTACAACCTACCGGTCTATCCTGCGGATGAACGTCTTACTACCCGCGAGGCAGCGCGAGATTGTTACGACCCATACAATAAAAAAGGCCACAAACGCAAAGGGCATATGGAAGTAGACTCAGTTGCAGCACAGGTCATCCTTGAAACCTTTTTTAGCCAACAACGCTGAACGTGACGCACGCTCAGATAGATCAAAGACGAGCAATCAACAACAATAACCGGTATCATTACTGCCTGTGAACGCAAAAAAATTAGACATCAGCCAAGCCTTCGAGCACGTCGCACAAAAACTCAGCTCGACGCTTGAAATTCGCAATATCCAGAACCCGATCATGATCGGCATCCACACTGGTGGAGTATGGGTCGCACAACAGCTGCATCAGCAACTCGGCATCAGCGAACCACTCTGCACACTCGACATTTCATTCTATCGAGACGATTTCACCCGCATCGGCATGAATCCGCAGGTCAAACCCTCCTCGCTACCATTAAGCATTGACGATCGCCACATTATTCTGGTCGACGATGTGCTTTACACTGGCCGCACCATCCGCGCAGCGATGAACGAACTATTCGACTACGGACGCCCCGCTTCGATCATGCTAGCCGTGCTAGTGGAACGCGATGGACGCGAATTACCCATCCAGCCCGATGCCGTCGGTCAACACATCGCCCTGCAGACAGGCGAACAGATTAAATTACAGGGCCCCAAACCCTTAACGCTGAGTATCACCCGCGTATGAAAAAGAAAAACCGCCTGCAACTCGATGACAACGGCAAACTTAAACATTTCCTGACGATTGAAGGACTCAACCGTCAGATGCTAATCGATATCCTCGATACCGCCGAATCCTTTACTAGCATCACCGAACAGAACATCAAAAAAGTACCCCTGCTGCGCGGCAAGACCATTGTAAACCTCTTTTTCGAAGCCAGCACCCGCACCCGCACCACCTTTGAGCTAGCAGCAAAACGGCTCTCGGCCGACGTGCTCAACATCAACATCCAAGCCTCCGCCTCCGCCAAGGGTGAAACGCTGCTCGACATGCTACGCAACCTTGAGGCGATGCACTGCGATATGTTTGTGGTGCGCCATGCCAATAGCGGCGCAGCCCACTTCATTGCACAACACGCCGCACCACACATCAGCGTGATCAACGCCGGTGACGGTCAGCATGCCCACCCAACGCAGGCGATGCTCGATATGTTCACCATCCGTCGCGAGAAAGGTGAATTCCACAGACTCAACGTCGCGATCGTCGGCGACATTCGACATTCACGGGTAGCGCGCTCACAGATCCACGCGCTCAGCATGCTCGGCGTAGAAGATATCCGCATCATCGCCCCCAAAACACTGGTTCCAACTGAACCAGACACCTTTGGCGTGCATGTCTACCATGACCTGCGTGAAGGGCTACGCGATGTCGATGTGGTGATCATGCTGCGCCTGCAGAAGGAACGGATGAGCGGTGGCTCTCTGCCAAGTGAACATGAATACTTTCAGCTCTACGGTCTAACGGAAGAGAAGCTTGCGCTAGCCAGATCCGATGTAACTGTGATGCACCCCGGCCCGATCAATCGCGGGGTTGAGATCGACTCCGAAGTGGCCGACGGCCCACGTTCGGTGATCCTGCAACAGGTAAGTCACGGCATCGCGGTGCGCATGGCAGTGATGTCGATGGCGATGCAGAGCCACCTGACGAATACATCGGGAGGCGCGCGCTAATGCGGATTGAAATCAAGAACGGCCGTGTTATCGACCCCGCCAATGAGATCGATGGCAGCCAAAGCCTGTTCATTAGCGATGGTAAAATCGTCGCATTCGGCAACATGCCATCTGGCTTCAATGTTGATGAGACCATCGATGCCAAAGGGCAGATCGTCTGCCCCGGTCTGGTCGATCTACGCGCCCACCTGCGCGAGCCAGGCGAAGAGCATAAAGGCACCATCGCCAGTGAAACACGCGCAGCTGCGCGTGGTGGCATCACCACTCTGAGCTGTCCACCCAACACAAACCCGATTATTGATACCCCAGCGGTGGCGGAGCTGATTCAACGTCATGCCGAAGCCGCCGGTTTTGCGCGGGTAGTACCACTCGGCGCTCTGACTCAAAAACTCGAAGGCCGTGCCATCACCGAGATGCACGCGCTTAAAAAAGCAGGTTGCGTTGGTGTCAGTAACGCGATGAAGCCGATTGGCAGCACCCTGATTCTACGCCGCGCCATGGAGTACGCCGCCACACATGACCTGACAGTATTCATCCACGCCGAAGATGCCGCACTGAGCGGCAACGGCTGCGTGCATGAAGGGGCAGTCGGCTCTCGCCTTGGCCTGCCCGGCATTCCAATCGCAGCAGAAACCGTGGCGGTTGCCGCCACATTGGCTCTGGTGGAAGAGACCAACGCGCGAGTTCATTTTTCGATGATTTCAAGCAAACGCGCGCTGCAAAAAATATCGCGTGCCAAATTTGATGGACAACCAATCAGCTGTGACGTCAGTGCCCACCACCTGCACCTCACCGAGATCGACCTGCTGGGCTTTAATAGCCAGTGCCATGTGCGCCCACCGCTGCGTACCCAGCGTGATATGGAAGGACTGCGTAAAGGGATCGCCGATGGTGTCGTCACTGCGATCTGCTCCGACCATCAGCCACACGAAGCCGATGCCAAACTAGCCCCTTTTGGTGCCACCGAACCCGGTATCTCCGCACTTGAAACACTACTGCCACTGGCACTGCGCATCGTCGATGATGGCATATTAACGATGCCACAGATGATCAGCAGCCTGACACACCAGCCCGCCGCCATCCTTGGTGTCGAGGCAGGAACGCTCTCTATTGGACAACGCGCCGACATCTGCATCTTCGCCCCCGAACGTTACTGGACGCTCGACGGTCATTCGATGCTAAGCCGCGGCCACAACACCCCTTTTCTCAACTGGGAGATGAAAGGCGAGGTGACACGCACATTGCTGGGAGGCAAAACTGTTTATGAATACGAATAGCAAACCCCATCGGCATCGTAATACGGTTTTTGTTGAAGAAGCCGAAATACTGGAACACCAGGGTTATGACGGCAAACAGTTCATTATGAAACTGCAAGCACCCAGGACCGCCAAAGATGCGCTGCCCGGTAGCTTTGTCCATCTGCGTTGTAGTGAGCAACGTCCAATGCGTCGTCCGCTATCAATCATGCGCACTGACAAACAGAAGGGCTGGATCGAGATCCTCTATCGCGTCTTTGGCGAAGGGACTGAACTACTATCGCAGAACCCAGTCGGCAGCCACATCAACCTAATGGGGCCGATCGGTAAACCGTTTGTACTTAACCCGGAACGGCCACGCCCTCTGCTGCTCGGTGGCGGCGTTGGCATCCCGCCGATGGTCTTTATCGCAGACGAAGCGCGCAGGCAAAAAAGCATCTACAATCCAATGATCTTCATGGGCTCCGAAACACCCTTCCCGTTTAAGACGCGCCCCTCGCAGATCATGATACCTGGCCTGCCCGATGACACCATCGCCGCCATGCCGTTAATGGAAGACTGGGGCATCCCGAGTCGCCTTGCCAGCCAGCAGCACTTCCCCGGTGTCTACCAGGGCTACATTACCGACCTCGCACGCGCCTGGCTTAATACTTTAGATGATGCACAGCGCAGCGAAGTGGAACTGTTTGCCTGCGGCCCACACCCAATGCTGGAAGCGGTGGCCAGGGTTGCACAGGAATTTGACCTGCCGTGCCAGATCTCACTGGAAGAGTTTATGGCCTGCGCGATTGGTGGTTGTGCTGGTTGCGTGGTCAAGGTACACCATAACGATGGCACCACGGCAATGAAACGGGTCTGCGTCGACGGGCCGGTATTCCCTGCCGAAGCAATTTTCCCCAGAGCGAGCTAACCTTTAAGGAAGGACCTTCAGCATGAGTTCGGTTTCCGATCCAGCCACCTGGGTAGCACAACATGGCGATGCATTATTTCGCTACGCCCTGATGAAGATGCGCGATGAGGCTCAGGCGGAAGACATGGTACAGGAGACTTTTCTTGCCGCACTCAAGGCACGCGAACGTTTTTCTGGCCAGTCATCGGAAAAGACCTGGCTTATTGGCATCCTCAAACACAAGATCATCGATCACTTTCGCAAATACAAGCGCGAGCAGAGCAGTGATGACATTGAATCGCTCACCGAGCAACTCAACCAGCAGTTCGATCACACTGGCCACTGGTCGATCCCGATGCGCACCTGGCAGGAACCTGAGCAGGCACACGAGAACAAAGAATTCTGGAAGGTCTTCGCTGCCTGTATCGCCCACCTGCCAGACCACCTCGCCGACCTCTTCATCCTGCGCGAAGTCAAAGGACTATCGAGCGAAGAGATCTGTAAGCTACTGGATATCTCCACGACCAACAATATGTGGGTGATGCTATCACGTGCACGAATGCGCCTTCGCGGCTGTCTCGATTCGCGCTGGTTCAATCGTAGTAACGATGACCAGAACCAGGAGGCACGCTAAATGCTGTCATGCAAAGAAATTGGAGAACTACTCTCTCAGGGGATCGACCGAAAACTATCGCTTAGAGAAAAATGGGGGCTCAAGTTCCACCTGTTTATCTGTAAAACCTGTAGCTGCTACGACAAGCAACTGCAATTTATCGCGCGCTCAGCACGTCGTTTAATGCAGCCAGAAAAAGATAATCAGGGAATACCGCCACTTTCAAATGAAGCGGAAGCGCGCATTAACAACGCAATCAAACAGCGGTTAGATAAAAGAGAAAATAACAACGAATAGAGAACGTTAATCAGCCATCAGGAAATTGCGCGGATGCCCGCACCGCCTCCACCAACACCGGCAGCTCTGCATACTGCGCTTGACTCAATGGCTCACCACTATTAGATACTGCCTTTAACAGCATCTCAAGCTCACGCGCACTCTTTCCCATGGTAGTAAATCCAAACACCTGCGCCGAACCGGCCATACTATGTACCATACGATGAAGCGTTTTGAAGATCACCTCATCCCAGCCATTTTCGACCAGCGAACCCCACAATGCATCTATTTCAGCCAGCTTTTGCGGTACCTGCTCTGCATATGAATCTTTTAAGGCCTGCAGTTCCTGCTCAAACCCTTCCATTCCCTGGCTCATAACTCGATCTCCTGCGCATCCTTATCAGCCCCACTAACCCATGCCAGGCCTTTATCAGGCCAGCATAAAAATCAAACCTTATACATCTGTATCGCCGCTTCATACAAAAACTTAACCCGATTCGCTATTCATCCGAACTCATAAAATACAATCCAGACCTTAATGCCAACTGAAAGGTTATAGCCATTCATACGACTACCCCAGCAGACCCCGCATCGACAGAGAATACAGACCAAATGCTTAAAAACTATCGACACTATTTGTTTCCACTCACGCTATGGCTACTAACCATATCCTGGACGATCAACTCAAACGCCGCAGACAGCGTGACAAAAAATGGATTTTTACTCAACAACAGCCTGGTTCCGGTCGACGAGATATTCGGCGGCGGCCCTGCTAAAGATGGCATTCCAGCAATCGATACGCCTCAATTCATCTCCGCCAACAAGGCGACTCATTTGTCAGCCAACAGTCGCATTCTCGGCGTCCACCACAACGGCATCAGTAAAGCCTTCCCCATCAGTATTATGAACTGGCATGAAATCGTCAACGACCACTTCTCCAACCAGGCGGTTAGCGTTACCTTTTGCCCGCTATGTGGCACCGGTGTCGCCTACATCACCCCAGCCAATAGTGGTAACTTCGGTGTCTCCGGCCTGCTCTACAATAGCGACGTGCTGCTGTATGACCGACAAACCGAGTCACTGTGGTCGCAGATACGTGCCGAGGCCATCAGTGGCCCACTCGTGGGTCAGAAACTCACCCGTATTCCAATGAGCCACACTAGCTGGCACAACTGGCGCCAACAGCACCCAGAGACGCTTGTATTAAGCGACAATACAGGCTTCAAACGCAATTACCATCGCAACCCTTATGATGGCTATGTCGACAGCAAGGGCATCTATTTTCCAGTTAACCATCACGACCCACGCTTTCATCCCAAAGCTCGAGTCATCGGCATTGAAATCGACGGTCACAGCAAGGCCTACCCCTTTTCAGCTCTGGCCCAGACAAGTGGCGACATCAACGACAAAGTCGGCACTCAAAACATCAATATCCGCTATAGCGATGAACACCAGAGCGGGACGATCTATGATGAAAATGGCAAAGAACTTACCACTATTACCGCCTTCTGGTTTGCATGGTATGCTTTCCATCCAGAGACAGAAGTGTTCGCACCCTAAACAGCACGAACACTAAGAACCACTTGTTTTACCACTAACAAGAATATTTTTATTAAACCTGACGTATAGAAAAAGGAATCACCATGCACGCCACGCTTCCGCTTCTTGAAGCCACCGACTTTCCAGCACTGCGCCGCGCACCGCTAGAGACATTACAGGTTAACCTCGGCTATCTTTGCAACCAGACCTGCCTGCATTGCCATGTAAACGCCGGGCCAACACGTAAAGAGATCATGGCACGTGAAACAATCGACGATATTCTAAATTACCTCGCACAGAGTAATGTTAAAACACTTGACCTCACTGGCGGCGCACCCGAGATGAACCCGCACTTTCGTGACCTGGTCAGTGGTGCGCGCACCCTGGGGATCAAAGTGATTGATCGTTGCAACCTTACCATTCTTAGTGAAGAAGGCTATGAAGGGCTGGCTGAGTTTCTTGCCAAACAACAGGTAGAGATCGTCGCCTCACTGCCCTGCTACCTCGAAGACAACGTTAACGCACAACGCGGCAAAGGTGTCTTTCACGACAGCATCGAAGGACTTAAAAAGCTCAATGCACTCGGTTACGGCAAAGCGGATAACAAACTCATACTAAACCTTGTGTTCAACCCTCAAGGACCCGTGTTACCGCCCCCACAAGTGTCACTACAGGCATCATACAAGACTCACCTCGAAGAGCACTATGAAATCGAATTCAATCAGCTCTTCACCATCACCAACATGCCAATCAAACGCTTTGGCAGCATGTTGATTTCAAAGGGCCAGTTTGAAGAATACATGACACTGCTGCGCAACGCATATAATCGCGATACCCTTGGCGGTGTGATGTGTCGCTCCACTCTTAGCGTTGACTGGCAAGGCTATCTCTACGACTGTGACTTCAACCAGATGCTAGACCTGGCAGCGCCGCTCAATAAAAAATCACGCGCCCATATCAGTGAACTCAGTGCGATTAATGTCGAAGAACAACCGATTATCGTTAAAGACCATTGCTACGGCTGCACTGCGGGACAGGGTAGTAGCTGTAGTGGTGCGCTGAATTGACACAGAACAGCAACAAATTTAACGTCCGCCAACGCAGGCCAGAGCCCAGTGTTTTTAGATAGCCCCTGGATTCCGCTCTGCACCGGAATAACGAGCTATCATTCTTAATTGTCATTAACCATGAAATTTCCTGACACACGTCTGATCGTCTTTGCCAAAGCCCCCGAAGCAGGCAGGGCAAAGACACGTCTGATCCCCGCGCTCGGTAAAACAGGTGCAGCAGCACTGCATGCGCGATTAGTCACGCATACTTTAACCACGGTCTCTAATGCCGCGCTCTGCCCAGTGCAACTGTGGTGCGCACCGAATGCTGCCCATCCATTTTTCGACAGCTGTAAAAATAACTTTCCCGTGACATTACACCAGCAACAAGGTGCGAATCTCGGCGAACGAATGGCACATGCGATGAACCATAACCTGCAACAGGGTTTTAATAACATCATCATCGGTACCGACTGCCCCGCACTTAGCGGAGCAGATTTCGAGCAGGCCTTCACACATCTACAAAATGGCAGCGACATCGTACTCTCCCCGGCAAGTGATGGTGGTTATGTGTTAATGGGATTGACCCGCTTTTCGCCGACACTATTTTCCGATATCAACTGGGGCAGTGGCGAAGTACTTGCCGCCACTCGTGAAAGAATCGCAGCGCTTCAGTGGCCCTCCACAGAACTTAAAACCTTTCAGGATATTGATCGACCGGAAGATTTGAATGAGGCCGAACGATTACTTGGCCCAATCGAAAAATTAACCAGCGCATGAGCATCACGTCCGAATACGAACTCTCGGTTATCATCCCCGCCATCAACGAAGTCGAAAGCTTACCAGACCTGATCACGGCACTTGGTCAACAACAGGGTATTCATTTTGAAATTATCATTGCAGATGGAGGCAGCCACGATGAAACATTACCCCTTTGTCATGCTGCAGCTGACGCGGTGAAGATTCAACTTCAGGGCATCGATGCGCCTGCCGGCCGCGCCAGACAGATGAATGCTGGCATCCTTCACGCACGCGCGAGTGACCTGCTTTTTTTACATGCAGATACAACGGTTGACGACCCGATGTTACTCGCCAATGCCAGAGAAGTGATGCAACAAGCTCGCAATACAGTTAACAATGATAATCTCGCAGGGCACTTTCCATTGCGCTTTGTACGCACTAACGATGATCACGATGGCGGTTATTATTTCTATGAATCGAAAACCACCCTCAATCGGCGCGACTGCATCAATGGTGATCAGGGTTTCTGGTTATCAAAGCGCTATCTGCAACAACTCGGTGGCTTTGATGAATCACTCGACTATATGGAAGATGCTCGTTTAGCAAATAAAATTTTTGATACTGGCCATTGGATCACACTGCCCAGCAAGGTCGGCACTTCCGCACGCCGCTTCGAAAGCGAAGGGCTAAAGCAACGCCAGACACTTAATGCGTTGCTGTGTAACTTTGAACGCATTGGTCTGCATAGTTTTTTCGATGCCGCAAAGGCTGCTTATCGACAGCAGGACCAGGCGGACACTCTAAACCTCGGGCCGTTTCTGATCATCATTCATCAGCTTAGTTTTGCGAAAGGATTCCGCCGCGGGCTACGTTACTGGATGGATACCGGTAGTTACGTCGCAGAGAATGCATGGCAACTCGCGTTTCAAAAAGATTGTCGGCGTAATCGAGAAGCAGGTATAACACAGGGTGATGGTCAACAGTTTTCTTTGAAATTCTACGACCAGTGTATTGGGCCATTGATCACATCATTACCGGCACGGGTGATTACGGCTCTGCTGACTGCGACCTGGTTTTACGGGCTATTAATAACAACACAATTGACCAGAAGCGAGGCATCCAATTAGGCTCTATGCTATTTGTACCTGTCATCCTGCACATATCAAAACAATCTATATTTTGTACGGTACACCTGATTCTTTTTCATCTTCAACTGATTTCTGTGCGAATGTCTGATTTTTACTTTTTGAAAACATACCAGAAGCATTTTTATCAAAAAATAATGCCATATAACCATGCTGTTAGCACATTGTTTTGTATGAAAACTCAATACTTAGGCCAACTAAAGTCGTTACTACCAGCCAAATGGTGATCAACGCCACATAATCCGCATTATCACCACATCTTTACTCTGGAATTAAATCCGGCTGCCGCTATATTCTTTGCATGGAAGCAGTTTTGAGAGTGACTGCTTCGTCATCTTCATTTGAAAAACACTAATATTTAGCACCCGGTTGCTCATTTTAATTATGTCCACCTGGGAGATATTTCGCCGATAAAACTACCCAGAGCCTGTTAGAGACATTATGTTTAAGACACTTACAAAAATCACCCGCTATTCGCTCGTTGTATCCTGCGCGATCTATATTACAGGCTGTAGCACTGCACCGACGACATCACAGTTAATAGACAAACAACTCAATAACACAGCAGCGCATAGCTCACCATTTCATAATGAGGTGCTAAAAATGGCCCTCATGGAAATGGATAATAATAACTATGGCAAAGCAATAGACCTGTTAGGCCCACTCGCTGATTTCGGTATTTTAGTTGCCCAGCTCAATTTAGCCTCAGCGTATGAACTTCACTTACCAGGCAATCAACGAGCCGCTGCAAAGTGGTACTTCAGAGCAGCCAAACAAGGCTCCTCTCATGCGCAAAATAAATTAGGCCTCATCTATGCCTATGGACATGGCGCCCCTAAAGACAGTGAAAAAGCAATTAAATGGTTTGAAAAAGCTATCAAACAAAACTCAGCAAATGCAATGTTCAATCTGGGCCAGCTCTACCAACAGCAGCTTAGTGAAAACAATGACTATACAAAATCGATACGGTGGTACATGAAAGCTGCAGATACTGGCCATCCTATGGCCACACACCACCTCGCCAAATTTTATGCCGAGGGTAATGGTGTTGACGTGAACACATCATTGGCATTAGAGCTCTACCATACCGCAGCAGAACTAGGCGTACCCAATTCTCATTATGAAATAGGCAAACATTACAACATTGGTGCTGGTGTACGAAAAAATAGTATAACGGCGGCCAAATGGTTTCAGAAAGGGGCAACACTAGGATCAGCAGATGCTCAGGTTGCACTAGGAAACCTTTACTGGCATGGAAAAGGGATCGAAAAAGACCTGATCCAGGCAACCAGATGGTATAAACGCGCCGCAGACCAGGGACACAACGATGGAAAACTGAAGCTCATAGCAGCCTATAAAGAGAATGGTACGCTACCTCAGGATCATGCCCATACAGACCTGCTAAGCCAACGCGCATCCAAAAAGAGCAATAAAAGAATGCGCGGCATTCAATGGTAAATATTGAATGCACAGTTTACCCAGCAGGAAACTGCCTGACAAAACACCCTCAACAAATATTTTTTCCATCCATCATCATCATAAGCGTGACATTCGTGTAAAAATCAGTACCCTATAAAGCCCTTACAAAAATAACCTGATCACTCGGAGCAAGCATGGGCAACTCACTTCTCGACCAGTTAAAAAAGAGTGGACTGGTCGATAAATCCAAAGTGCAAAAGGCTAAACATAGCCAATATAAAAACAAAAAGCAAAAGGGTAAAAAAGGAGCGGTAGCACAACTGGATAAAGCAACTATATTAGCTAATAAAAACCATGCTGAAAAAGTTGCCCATGACCGTCTGCTCAATCAACAACAGAAAGAAAAAACAGAACGTAACGTGATTGCCGCACAGATCAAACAATTGATTGAGAGCAATAGCGTTGAAGAGTTTGATGGAGACATTGCCTACAATTTCACCGATAGCAACATCGTTAAACGTATCTATGTTTCAGAAAAAATTCGCAGGCACCTCACTGCAGGACGCCTAGCCATTGCCAAACTAGATAATGGTTATGAGCTTGTACCCACACCTGTGGCAGATAAAATCAAGCAACGTGACAAACAGTGCATTATCACCAATGATCACAGTGCGACCCCACCATCGAATGAAGAAGACCCTTATAAGGACTACCAGATCCCAGATGACCTAATGTGGTAATCCTCTTTAAGCCTGAATATAATTGAGAAAAGAACGATAAGAACAGTATCTTTAGCACCAACAGCACAACTCTGGAATATAATCACACCTTCTTGCGCATACATATATCATCTTGCAATAAATCACTAGCAATGAGATAGACAAATGCTGTTACCGTCGATAAGATAATCATTCTATTACTAGCTCGCGACCATTGTCATGCAACCTATCTGGCGTCTATTTGTACTGCTCTCAGCACTTACCTGCCTGACACCCTCATTTGCCACCACTCAATTTGAAAAAGAGATCGAAGCCGTTCGTGAGGTTTATTTAGTCGCAACTGATGGCAACGCACGCGACATACGCAGAGCAACAAAGAAGATTCGTCAGCTGGAAAAACAATACCCTGGTAATCCACTAGTGCTTGCCTACAAAGGTGGCGCACTGGCATTAAGGGGAAAAGAGATCGGAAAACGCCCTCTGGATCGCATGCGAGAAACCGAAGAAGGCCTGCATATTATTGACCGGGCCTTGCGCACCCTTCGCAGCCATAAAGGTCACTATCTTGAAATAGTTGAAGCGCAGTTAGTCTCTACCTATGTTTTTATTAACCTGCCAAATTCTGTCTTTCACCGCCTTCGTGAAGGCCAGCATATCGTCAAGCAACTGCTGATTCATCCTCAATTTAAGGAGATGCCAAAGGGATTACAGGCTGCCATCTATTTTGCCGCCGCTATCGCCGCAGAAAAATATAACAACATCACTCAACAGAAACATTATTTAGAATTAACATTGAAGACCGATCCTGATGGCAAAAGTGGTAAGCAGGCAAAAATACAATTGAAGAATCTGACTAATTAAAATGCCCGCACGCCTCTCATTAAATGCCATTAGCAAGCATTATGGTCCAGAAAGCCAACAAGTCACTGCACTTAACGAAGTATCCTTGTCATTAGAAGAGGGGGAATTCCTCGCAATTCAGGGCCCTTCAGGGAGCGGCAAAAGCACACTACTTAATATCTGTGGTCTTATCGATCATCCGTCGAGCGGAGACTACCACTTGAACGGCATTGCCGTAGCACAACTGAATGAACAGCAGCGCTGCACACATCGACGTCAGATGATCGGCTTTATCTTTCAACGCCACCAGCTCATTCCTGCCATGACGGTATATGAGAATATCGCCTACCCACTACTGCTCAACAATATTTCAGCTAAAAACACCCGCTATGAAGTCGAACAGATATTGACCACGCTAGACCTGATGCAACGACGCAAACATCTACCCAGACAGCTATCCGGTGGCGAGCGACAACGCGTCGGTATCGCTCGCGCCCTGATTAAACGACCTCAACTCGTGATCGCCGATGAACCAAGCGCAAGCTTAGACCACCAACATACTCATACCGGTTTGCAACTGATGCGGGAACTCAATCAGGCATTTGGCGCGAGCTTCCTTATCGCTAGCCATGATCCATTTGTGATTGATCATTGTGATCGCAGGATATCACTACTGGATGGTCGCATGGATGATCGTGCATGAACTGGCCGTTGATCGCTATACGTAATATTTTACGCGATGGCACACGCGTCATCAGCACGCTGTTAATCATCGCAACAGGATTAACAGCGCTGTTACTAGGCAGTGGTTTTATGCTCTCTACTTATGATTCATTACAGGAAATGGGTATGCGTACTGAAGGGCATCTCATCATTATCGATGACAACCCCGCCCCACTGCGTGGTGGCTCTCACCAACAGTTAACACTCGATAACTGGCAAGCCATTCAGACATCACTCTGGAATGACGAGCGTGTGCTACGCGTTTTACCACGCGCTCATTTTGAGGGGCTGATCGTAAACAGTAACAATAGTGCGGTATTCTTTGCCAGCGGGGTTGATCCTCAAGAAGAGTTTCGTGTGCACGGTCCCTTTCTTCGTACCACTGACGTGCTTGACCCATGGATAGACCCATCAAAAAATCAGGATGTCGTTCTTGGGGTGCAACTAGCACGCACGCTAAACGCAGTAACAGGTGATTTACTAACCCTTAAAATAATGGGCAGTGATGGCGAGGTCAATCAAATAGCTGTACGCCTTGCTGGCACTTACCAAAATGGCACCCCAGAGATTGATGACCATACACTAATGGTCAGTCTCACCACCGCAGCACGACTGCTCGGTACAAACAACATCAGCCAACTATCAATTTATCTCAATCAAAGCCAAAATGCTCCAGCTCTGCAGGCAGAGCTACAGAAGAGCCTCAACAACGTAAGCGTGCAGAGCTGGCAACAGCGCTCAGAACTCTACCATAAAGTAAAATCACTTTATGATCGAATTTTTGGTGTGATGGGACTGATCATTCTAGTGGTCGTCTTCCTTGCCATTACCAACACAGTTTCGCTTGCTACTTATCAACGACGCGAAGAAATTGCGACGCTTAGCGCACTGGGCACAAGGCCTGTCCGCATTTATACCAACTTTATATTAGAAGCCTTTTTGATCGGTATTACAGCGACCATACTCGGTATGCTATTTGCTTATACCGCGTCACACGCAATTAATCTAAGCGAATTAATGATGCCCCCACCGCCAGGAAAAACAGAAGGGTATCCCATTTTCATATACATCTCCTGGCCACACTATTTACTAATCAGCCTGGTACTCATTACTGTCGTGATTGGCGCATCGCTATTGGCAACCTACAATACAACAAAAATTAACATCGCCACGGCCCTCGCCTAAACCAAACGCCTTAAAAGTAAAGATGGCCGTGTTAAATACCAGCCATCGCCTCAACGGCGCACTCGACGCCAATACCACCCCATCCAGGCTGATTATTCACAAAACACGCCTGTAAGATAATCATCTATTTCGTATTAACCAATAAAGCCAAAAAGAAATCATCCGATAACCATAATGCCAGCACACAAGTATATTCGATGGAATGAACTACTCGCATTATTGTTCAGGAACGAGCACAGTGAATTACAGACACTACAACGTCAATCAGACACATTGCCATTCCAGAAGAGCCTTCCCCGCTAGCAGTATCACCCTGTTTGAAAACTTAGGTAAGGCCAGGCAGTCATTATGCTGTTAGTAATAGACAAATCCCAATCTTATTTAAGATCGGCCTCCCTGTATATTATTAATATTATAATGTTGAGATATTCAATCTATTTTAAAAATACCTCATATACAGACGAGCTAAACCTCTTAATAAATGAAAATTCCTTCCATAAAGAACAACCCAAAACAATCATTTTAATGAGAATAACCAGGAAACAGAAATGCTCAGACATTTGTCACGGGTAAAGGTAAAAAAAAATGGCGCCTTGACACCAGGATTATCAGCTTTGTGATGATACGTAAAGATCATCATAATCACGAATCTGTCCTTGATATCCTGCCTGCCTTTTCGCCTAGAACAGGTAAAACATCAAACTTAAAGGGAGACATTGTAGTGTCCACTCCCGCAACTCAAATCATTATCAAATGAAAATACGACGCAAACTAGTATTCAGCATGCTGTTGGCGGTACTCGCAGCGCTCACTATCGCGATGAGCATAATATTTTGGTATAGCAGTCAACAAGCATATCAACTTGCTATCGAAAAGGCCCAGGGACACCTTAATGCAGCCAGCAAAGAGCTTTCAGGGTTTTTCGACACTCGTGCAGCAGAAATCACAGTCTATTCCAGGATACCGCTACTTCAAAATATTAATTTCGACAAGGCACGTCCCTTTCTACTCGAAGAACTTGAACGTCATAATGGGATCTATGAGAAATTTATTATTGCAACACCGGAAGGATATTTCTATCACACAGCAAGTGAAGGTAACCCCGCATATGGGGGGCTAATAAGTGTTAATGATAATGACCCCGATGCATCACTAAAGTCCGTTAAAACACGTGACTACTGGAAGGAAACCGTTGGAAATAACAATACCAGTGGCACTGCCTTTATCTCTGATCCAATGATCTCATTGACAACAGGTGAAAAGCAGATTGTGGTTGCATCAACCATTCATCACAATAACCAGGTCACTGGCATGATTGGTGGAGCCCTATCATGGGAAATTTTTAGTGAACATTTATCAAATATTTCCACCAAAATCAATAGCGATCTTGAATGGAAAATAAGGTTTATGCTGGTATCAAACAACGGTACCTATTGGTATCACTGGGATGAAAAAAAATCCGTTCACTTTGATGCTAATATAAATGGCATGCCATTACTTAATACCATTGGTGAAAATAAAATCATTACAAGCTCTATCCTTGACGAGTCTGATAACGCCCTGAAAACAGCAGGCAAAGAGATGATATCAGGTCTTTCAGGTCACACTCTATTTAACGATGATATTACTAATAAACCGCATGCATTAATCTTTACCCCCTTAAGTAGTACCAACTATTCCATTGCAATGACAATTCCAGAACAACAGCTATTGGCTCCCGTCACAGCACTGCGAATGCTACTCTCAATCACGTTTTTGGTGGTAATATTGTTTGTAATTACGGCATCCTGGCGGTTAGCCAACATCATCACTACACCATTGATATCACTTAGCAGCGCAGCACGACAGATTCACCTCGGTAAAAATTCGAGGCTGAGCATACCAGCAGGAGACAATGAAATTACCGAATTAGCAAATTCATTGTCCAGCATGGTGGAAAGCCTGACTGACAAAAGTGAGCGCCTAAAACAGAGTGAAGAACGGTTTTCACTTGCGATGATGGGAAGCAACGATGGTTTATGTGATATAAACCTGTCAACTAACGAATGTTTTTTCTCAAACCGTTGTAAAGAAATCATTGGAGAGAACATTGACTGCCCCGATATCACACTAGAGTCATGGATGCATCATATCCATCATGAGGAACAAAAATGGGTAAAAGAAAAATTCGAACGCTTTATAAATGGCAAACGAAATACTTTTTCACTCGAATACCGAAGCCTTCATCGTGATGGAAAATACCGGCACTTACTCACTCGAGTCTTCGTTGTTCGTGACCCAGAAGCCAATACAGCAAAGCGCATTGTCGGGACTATTACAGACATAACCCAGGTAAAAATTAAACAGCAGAAAATTGAAGCGTTAAATAACAAACTCGAAAAACAAATCGACCAACGAACAAAATCGCTAACAGCATCAAATCGATTATTAATGGAAGAGATACGAGATAGAAAAGAGACTGAAGAGTCACTACAACATCATCGCCTACTATTACAAAAAACAGAATACCTGGCCCATGTTGGCGGCTGGGAACTTACCCTTAAAAATATGAATTTGCACTGGACTGAAGAGACTTTTCGCATTCATGAATTGCCTCGATCAACCCAACTAGACCTTGAAATTGCCATCAATTTTTTTGAACAAAGCACACGCCACAAAATCAAATCAGCATTGCAAGAAGCCATAGACCAAAAAATCCCTTTTGACCTTGTCTTGCCACTCATCACTGCAAAGGCCAATCGTATCTGGGTCCGCGCGATTGGAGAACCCATTATTGAGGACAACAAATTAACCCGTATTATCGGCTCAATTCAAAACATCACTGAGCTTAAGAGGCTCGAACAGATGAAAAATGATTTTGTTTCCACCGTAAGCCATGAGCTTCGCACCCCGATCACCTCAATTCACGGCTCAATTAAATTACTATTAAATAATGTCGTCTGTGAAATCCCTGACGCAGCTAAAAGCATGCTTGATATTGCCGAAAAAAATTCACAGCGCCTCCTGACACTGATCAATGATTTACTGGATATGGAAAAAATAAGCTCCGGTAAGATGACCTTTGAAATCAAACAACATTCACTTGATCTTCTCATTAACGAGGCAATCAAGCTCAACCAAACATATGCAGACCGATTTGGGGTGATCATCACTTTACAAAAGCCGATCCCAGATTGCGAAATCTCAGTCGATAGCACACGATTTTTACAGGTAATGTCCAACCTGCTTTCTAATGCTGCCAAATTCTCACCGATGGAAGGCGAAATTATTGTTCACACCAATATCATATCGAACAATCAGGTACGCATCTCAGTACAGGACTTTGGTAACGGTATTCCCGATAATTTCAAAGATAAAATATTTTCCAAATTCTCTCAGGCAGAGGGCACACATACCAATCAAACAGGTGGAACAGGCCTTGGCTTGAGCATTAGCCGCGCTATCGTTGAGCGCATGAGTGGCACCATGAACTTTGAGTCAGCTAAAAATGAAGGTAGTACCTTCTATTTTGAACTCTCTGCCACAATCAAAGCCAATACCGAGTCCACCAGTAGCGCCAGGGAAGCCGAAATTAACATCTAACAACACACGTTCATGCACCTGAGCTGAGCCTTATAATCCCAACATGTGCAGTGACAACAAAATCTTCCCCTCGATTTTGCGCGATACTTTGAATATCCATGCCTTATTCATAAGGACGCCTCTATTAATTCTGAGCGCAGCAGACAGAGTGCCCATGGGTATTGGACATCAAAACTTACACAGCAAGGAGTGCGAATCATAGGGATGCCCAAAGGAGCACACACCCACTTACAACAGACTTTAACTCATCAGTACAAGCCATATGATTCATCCACGATAGTCGCATAAAATTGTGACAGTGCTCACACCTCAAACCAGCCTCACTATTCATTTTATTACAGACTGCCGATAAACTTTCGTACCACGCTGCTACACCAGGAAACACTAAAAATTGCTAGTTTTCTCAGAAAAAATAGGAATAAGAATAAATTATGTTTAAACGGCTAATAAAATACCTGTTTATTCCATCAATCCTGATCGGCGCCACTCTTTTCGCAACCCCTTATATGATTCAACTTGACGCTTACCAGTCCATTCTTGAAAAACATCTATCTCAAAGCATCGGACGAAAAGTGCTGATTGGTTCTCTATCGCCTCAGGTCATGCCACTCCCTGCGCTCACGGCAACTAATATTTCAATACTAGGTAATGCCGATCAACCCGGCGAGATTTTCGTTGAGCACATGCAAGCAACGCTTGATCCACTAGCGCTGCTCAGGGGGAAAATCATCATCAGCAGAATTCATCTAAAAGGGGCT
Source organism: Gammaproteobacteria bacterium (assembly GCA_021648525.1). Classification (GTDB taxonomy): domain Bacteria; phylum Pseudomonadota; class Gammaproteobacteria; order SZUA-140; family SZUA-140; genus SZUA-76. Next base: position 29,065 of record JAKISP010000024.1, on the reverse strand, counting down.
GGAGGCAATCTTGCATTTATTAATGCTTTAATTTCACCTAAAAATAGCACTGAAAAAGAGACATCAAACATCAGCACACTTAATATCCACCAGATCAGCGGTGAAAACATCATGATTCGCCCTCATAACGAAATAAGCCTTGGCCCCTATCGATTCAGCTCACAGTTCAGGGACAATTTTGGCTTTAAAGGCATGTCACTATCTCGAATGGATGGCACGCTACAAGCCACTCTTACCCCCAATCAGTATAATGGCTACAACCTACGTGCAACAGGCACAGACTGGACCATACCCACATCACCATCATTCAAATTCGACAAACTAAGCCTACAGGCAGTGCTACATAAAGGCAAAGCTGAAATCACCAATATAGAGATCAATGGCTATGATGGGTTATTAAAAACCACAGGTACACTTAGCTGGGGAAAACGCTGGCAATACAATGGCCAGCTTACCAGTGCCAATATTCACATGACCCCAGTATTAAAGCACTTTGGCATTACCACCTACAGTGGTAACTTTCACAGTGCCCTGAAGATAAAACTCAATGGTAACGATTTAAGCCAGTTATTTTTAGCGCCAGAAGCCAAAGGCACCTATCATATAACCAATGGCTCAGTGAAGGATGAAAATAACAATATACTGCTTAGTTATGATGAGTTTTCTGCGGATGCTCATCTAACTAAAGGCTCTCTTATTAACGACAATAATATTCTAAAAATAGCAGGTGGTACTATTCAGGGTATTACTCATTTGCGCTGGAAAAATCACTGGAATATTAAAGGTTGGGTTGTTGCCAGCGATATCGATACTGAAATATTTTTGTCAGGCTTCATCGAAGACAAAATCGCCAGCGGGACCTTTTATGCGACGGGTGAATTTGACCTCAATGAAAATGATTATGAAGGATTGCTAGATCGTCCTTATTTAACGGGGGAGTTTAAAATCACAGATGGTAGAATTTATAAAGCAGACCTCGAAAAAGCAACTACCACACTCACAAAGGAAGGTTCCCATGGTGGTGAAACCCCCTTTCAACACTTAACTGGCAAAGCAATATTTGTAGACAATCACATCGAAGTCTCAAATATTGATATCAACTCAAACTCAATCAATGCCAATGGCAATATTAAAATTGATCCTCAACATGGATTATCAGGAGAGGTTACTGTCGCACTAAGAAAAACAGCCTCAATCATAAGTGCCCCGCTCAAGGTTAGCGGAACAATTAACAACCCCAGTCTTAGACTTACTAATGACGCCATCATCGGCGGCGTCATCGGTACCTCCATACTCGGCCCGGGCATCGGTACTGCTGTCGGCATGAAGGTTGGCAGGGTCATCAAAAAAATAGGTTCGGCATTAGGCAGTGGTGGGCCAGCCAGAGCTGATCTAATCCCTGTGCCTAGATAGCACACATTACACGCTACCACACTCACGTCAACTAGCGTTAATGGCAAAGCCCTCCACCATTAAAGTAGTTCATCCTCCCTGGTGGTTCATCTGCAGCAGCACATTGCGAATATGGCTCACACCATTTACCGACGCGCTAAATGCAGTGTCATTACATTAGGGAAACAGACAAAGTGGAATGAACATGCAGTTGCTGACTTAAACCGGCTATCCGATCTTCTATTCGTCATCGCACGTACGTTAGCGCGGGCTCAGGAAATTAACTAACCTATATACCAGTCCAACAGAACATAATAAACGACTACGTTCACATTCAATAACCTCTCCCTGAAAAACCAGGTTAAGCAGACACCTCAGCCATTCAATAAAACTTACGATGGTATAAATTCAATCGGATATGAGACCGTCACAGTATCAACTTCTTTTTCACCAAAATTAAACTGTTTAATACGCGATAAAATACGTCGTTCAAGTTTTGAATTGTTGAGTTCACTGGAAACAATCCGAACCTCAACAACCTCTCCTGAAGGAGCAATTACGATTTCAAGCACAATGGTTCCTTTCAGGCCAGGGTCTGTACGGCGTTCTCGATTATAGATAGAAAACAGCTTACTTTTATTACGATCAAATACCATCGTAATCTCTTCTTCACTACGCATATTCATCCGAGATGCTAACGTCTCAGCCTGCGCTACATCAAGTGTCGAATCAACCTCCGAATGCTGCAATACCTCTAGCTCAGTTTGTGTTAGACCCACATCACTTTTGAAATCCGCATCACTAACCCCGCCGCTATTCTTACTAACCCTGGCAGTTAACAACGACTTACTCACCGTCGCAGCTTTAGTATGACTGCCATTCGCTATTTTTTTGCCTTTATTCACTACCACTACCTTGCTGATATCTGAAGTATCCATCAAATCAGCCAATCCCTTACTTAACTCAAGCAAACCACTTTTTTGTGCTTTTTCACGTGCAGCTTTTTGCTTATTTGTTAAGGGCTTCTTCTTCGGCTTCTGTTTTTTTGCGAGCTTCTTTTTCAGGCTTTCCTTTGGCTTCTCTACCTTTTTCTCCACCTTAGGTTTTGGCTCAAGTTTAGGTATAGGTTTGGGTTTTAGCTTCGGTTTTGGCACCTCAATTTTTTTAGGCTTAGGTGCTTGACCAACAAATTTGGCAATCCGGTCAGGTATTACATGCGCTTTACGCTCTAACTTTGGCACTTCAATGCTCTGAATATAAAAAACAATACCGAACAACAGCACCATCGAAATAACGGTAATAATCTTAAATTTACGGTCGTCTTCGCGAGTAGAGTTCCACGACAGGGCGAGTTCTTTATAAGCAATGGTAGCCATAACTTACCCTTAGTTCTTAGACCTGGCTTTTTGCAGGGCGGCAAAAGATATTTTAGTGTAATTGGCCTCTCGGCAAGTACTTAAGACCTTACTTAACACCTCATAAGGGATTTTTCTATCGCCTATAATCGTGACATTACGCGCCTTTTTTTCAACCGTTGAAAAACGTGCTTTACTCGACTCAAAATTAAGCTCATCCATTAACGCTGCAATCAATGGCTCCGTACTGGCAATGACGTCACTGGTTAAGGCCACTCTGCGACCCTGTACTAAAATATCCCGCGCAGTAACCGTAATCACCAACGTCTCTTTTGGCACCGTCTTAGAAATTGAAGTCGGCAAGCTAATCTCTTTACTGCTGTGCAGCTGCTGCACATTTGACGAACTCACCAACAGAAAAAAAACCAGAATGGTAAAAATATCCATCAATGAAACCAGGTTTAAGCTCGGCTGCTTTTTACGCTTATGATGGCGCGCCATCCGTTTTGTACGACGAGAGGCCTCTTTCATTTTGCTATCCCGGCTTCAGCCGCAGACAGTGTCTGAGCATCACCAATTGCAATATTGGGAAATAACTCAACAGTATCAAGCGTTGCAATGTTTACAACATCTGCACTTCGAACACGATCCATCACTTGAACCAGTGTTTGATATTCAATATTACGTTCTAGCAACAAGGTAATATTTTGCTCTTCAGGAAAGCGGCTTTTAATCTCCACCAGAAGTTCACTAAAGGCATTCCAGTCAGTCACTTCTTCACTACGCTCAAATCGTTTAATCAAGCCAAGGCGCCTGTCTTGCACATCGAAACTGGACTGACGTACCACCAGCTCAAGTTCAAGCTTAACCTTCTCTTCTTTTTGAATTTGAGCATCTTTTGCCGGCAGGTTAAGCTCAATCACTGTCATCCGAGAAAACACTGCCGTCACTAATAAAAATGGTACTAAAATCACCATCAAATTCATGAATGCGGTGATGTTTAGTTCAGCGACTTCTTTTGCATGATGTCTACGTCTTATACGCATATCGATTCCACATCTCTATCCCGGTGTCATGACTGCCAATCAGACCATCTATTTCAAACAGCTTTAGATGACTACTGTTTGTGCTCTTTCTCACTCACAATATTCAGGCACTTAACTGCAACCATTTCCAGTTGATCAACAAGACGAGCTGTTTTGGTTGCTAGATAAGAGTGTAGAAACAACATAGGAATGGCGGCCATCAAGCCAAATGCAGTGGTATTCATTGCGACTGAAATACTTGCCGACAGTAAATCCGCCTTTTCTGCAGGATCAGCAGCAGCAACGGCCGTAAACGCTTCGATCAGACCGATAATAGTACCCAGTAGCCCCAGTAATGTTGCGATATTCGCATAGGTAGCAAGATAGTGAGTGCGCTGTTCAAGCTCAGGGATAACCTCCATCATGCCTTCTTCCATCGCCGTTTCCAGGTCACTTCTACGACGGGTATGCCCTATGCGTGAAAAGCCATAACTTAACATATGCGCCATTGGCGTCTTATTATTAGCAGTGATTTTCACTGCCTTTTCAAAGTCATTTTTCTTCAATAACGGCACAAGCTCAGCCCAAATTTTATTCGAATTACGCTGTGTTGAGCTGAGATAAAGATAGCGTTCCAGTGCTATCGCAATACCCAGCGCCAGCACGGCAAGGATGGGGTACATAAAAGGCCCACCCGTCTGAAAGAAACTTACTACCTCCATGACACACTCCTAAAGTCTACGTTGAATCTTAAAAAATCACCTAGCATCAACATTATCACAATCAAGAAACTTCATTACTCAACTTTAACGTCCTGCAAACATACAATTAACATAAAACTCAGATTTTATGCATCCATGCACTTGAAAATTTGAAATCAGAAAGCGGCAACATCTGTATTTTATCCACTTCCATCGACATTATTGCGAGGTAGCTCCCTTATCCCGCAATATCTTAAGCTATTTTTTATATCGACCATTCATAAGTTGACTGAAACAAAAACTAATAATAACAATCATTTTCCATATGGCAATCAATTCAGTGCCTATCGAAACCTCGAACCATTTTTCTTCATGTCGGGCATCACAGGTTTAATTCGCCGTTCTAACAGACTAAAAAGCACAATATCCTGCTCTTTAACACGACGCATTGTTTCCACTTCCTGCCACGGCACAATATAAAGAATTTGCGGTAGCTCTTTATTCCCTCTGATTTGAACACCATCCAGATTAATCACATCGCGATCGGCAATCACGGCTTTAATCTCATCTTCAGTCAAGATGCCATCTATCTCTTCAGCATAAAGCAGCGAACTCGAAAGAAGCGATACGCCACCAATAATGAACCAGCGTAGATAACCATTAACTCGCATCATCATCTCCTTCAGGAACAAGCTGAGACTCAAGTTCTCTAACCCAGGATAATGTAACCTCATCATCACTCGCACTTAACTCAAGGTAACGTCGATAGTGAAAAACTGCGTTTCCCAGGTCCTGATAATAAGTATCATATAAAAGTGCCAGATTATAATGTGAATGAGCATGTTGCAGATCTTTCTCAAGTGCCGCCAGATAATGCGCCAATGCTTTCGGCGCATCATTTTTCTTATGGGCAATCAGGCCAAGCAGGTAATCAGCGACCGCTATTTCAGGCTGTAGCACAAGCGCCTTTTCAGCTGCTTGCTGCGCCCTGTCCAACTCACCGCGGCGAAAGCTAATCAAACCAACGTTTACCCATGGCTTACCCGCCAGAGGATAGCGCTGTGTGAGCCCCAATAACAGCGCCTTTGCCACCATCGGCTGACCATTATTAAGCGCGCTAATTGCGGCACTCATATCAGGGTTGCGCATATCAATCTCAACCTGCTTATCATCCTGTTCATTTTTTAGCAGCGCCTCGTTATCAACACTGTCTGGTATACCAGCACAACCCGTTAATAATAACAGTACGATTAACCATAAATAATTAGTTCGCATATAGATCCACCTTCACTTGTCTTGCATAGCGTGCAGGAAAAATAGTTTCTAGCTGGTGGTAACTCTTCTGCGTCCAGATATTAAATATACCTTGATTCAAATGAGACAGGGTTGATTCGTAAATCTCTATCGCTTTTTCTTCGACAGGAAATGCCAGGTCTTCAATTCCAATTTCATATTGTTCCATTTCATCTTCATTCAACCCTTCTGGACGAGTGGAATCCATAACTGCTCGACTAAACCCATAGTACATTTCAGCAATCGAAAAGAGTGATTCTGTCATTATCTCTGGACTATGGTACTCATAAGCAGTGGTATAAAGCCCTCTGGCCCAATCCATTGCATCCTTCTTGCGCTTAAGATGAACCTTAAGTGGCTGCCGTATTGTAAGCTTATCAAACACCGCTTTCTTCTCGCGAGCTAAACGCAGTGTTGCGACACCCGCAATATGATTAGTACGATCTGTTTTCATTGCACCATCAATCTGATGATCAGCCTTACGAATTTTTCCTGCCCAAAGATCACCACGACGCACATCGCCCATGGTGTCATTCATCGTCGTTAGTTTATTCAGTGCCTCCATATACTGAGGAAATGGTTCCTGATAAGTCTCCACATAACGCTGATAAGTGCGAATCGATGCAGGCATATCATTCAGAGCCTCATAAAGTTCTGCGGACTGCCATAACGATGCCATCTTTATTTCTTCATCCTGCTCAATCTCATACACCTCTTCAAGGATTTGAGCGGCATTAGCATACTGTCCGGCATTGATGTAGGCGACTGACAACAGTTTTGTCACATCATCACGTCGCTCGTGATCTGGATACTGGCTACGAAAACGACCAGCATAATCAATCAGCTCCAGCCAGGATTCACCTTCCATTGCCAGTACCGTCGCATCATATAATCCTTTAGGAGCAATTTCGGAGTCACCAACCAGCGCAGCAATGCGTTCAAATTTCTGTCTTGCAGCAACATCATTACCCGCTGCCAGCTCAACCTCAGCCTGCCTGTAGATCGTCAACGCCAGACGATCTTCCATTTTTTTCTTTCTTGCATCACCCGCGGCTAGCGTGTGTATCAGAGATAGAAATACCCCCTCAGCCTTATCAAATTTTGCCAGATTAAAAAGTGACTCCGCCTTAATTAGATCCACTTCAAAACGCACGCTTTTACTGTCAATTCTTTCTAACAAACTCGCAATATTAACTGCCTGCTGATACTTCTCTCCAGCAAATGCGATTTCAACCGCACGTAGCACAATCCGTTCGGAACGCATATCAGTGGGGTAAGTGCGCTTAAACAACAGCGCGTGTTTGATGTAACGAAGCTGCCACACCACTTTTTGTCCGCCAACACTCTGAGAGTAAAGACGCTCTGCCAACACCACCGTGGCATATGCAGCACGCTGATCAACAATCGCATCATTCTTATAGGCTACGATTTCGTAATGACCAATCGCTTTTTCATAATGTTCTTTTTCTGACAATAAATCAGCATAGGCATAATTCACATTATCTTCTAAAGCGGTTTCCGAAAAGTGAGCAAGATAACGTTCATACCATTCACTAGCTAGTTCAAAGGATTTATCAGTTGAAGTCGATTGATACTGGTTATGATAATAACTGGCTATCGAAAAAATATTATCGCGCAGCAATGGCGTAATTTCAGCTAACATCACCGCCTTGATTTTTTTTGTTTTCTTTTCAGGAACCCAATAGCTCGCAAATGGATTGAAACGAGTATAAAAGCTATCCGCCGCCGCATAGAAATTATTAAAAAACCCGCTACGTTCCCATGTTGTCACAATTCGGAATTCCATCAGCGGTAAATAACGCGATCCCGGGTACTCTTCAGAAAACTGTTTCAATATCGCAACGACATCGCTATAACGCTTCTGAGCCAGATATATATCAGATAACTCACTATAGATGTAATAGGTAAATTTTGATGAATGTGTATTACGAAAATAGTCAGTTAATGCACTGTGTTCTTCCATATAAGAGAAATTCAGCGCAATCGCATAAAAATAAGCATCAAAGTGCTCATCTCTATCAATCGACCCTTTACCCCCACTCTTTCCTTTAGTATCACGATATGCGGCGGCTTTCATCAAATCATCGACGGCCAGCTGATACTCCTGCAATTTAAACCTTGACCAGCCCCGCTTGAAATAAGCCTTTTCATAAAACACTAAATTGCCAGGCACCTCAACTACTTTACTATAACGCTGCGCGGCACCCTCATAATCCCCGATCACAAAGGCATCTTCAGCCAGCCTGAACTGTGCCTCCAGATAAAAGCGAGAGTCCTTATGTTTCGCTGCTAACTGCTCAAGTGCATCCGCAGACTTTACATGTTTATCCAGCTGGCTTGATATCATCGCCAGGCGGTATAGCACTTCATCATTACTACCAAGATCAGGATAGTCGCGCAGCGACATTTCCAGCAAATTCATCGTTCTCTCTAGTTTAATTCGATTTTGTTGCTCTTTTTTGGCCATCATTAACGCTTCACTTAACGGCTCAGCCGCAGCTACCTCAGCATCATTAAACTCCGCCTCAAGCTCCAGATCCGCAAGCCGGCTTATCGCGATCGAACGAAAATGATCGCCTTTTTCAGACTGCTCGATATAAGCGGTATAGGCCTGATAAATATCAACATTGAGCCGTTCTTCTTTAGCCGCCTTACCCGTTTCAAACAGCGGGTCTTTAATCTGACTCTCACGTTCAACATCAGCAACTGTTAATAATCGCTGGTTAGTGCTACAGCCAAAAACCAGGGCACCACACAACGATATCAAAATGACTTTTGCAATATCAGTCATCACGTTTAACACCTGTATCAAACATCTGTATCAAGCCAAAACGAGACTGGCTAAGATAATTTTCTAAATGGCCACGTCGTTTCACCATGTAGGTTTTTACCATCTCTTCAACGATGATGGTGTAATCACTATAAAGCTCACGAATTTGCTGGTAATAGTCACGATCCTGCACAAACAAATCACTGCGCACCAGAAATATGCCCAGATGCTTCATATTGTCAAACAACGAGCGTGCTTCTGGATACTCACGCATCAAATTAATATCGCTCGCCAGATCAAAAACAGATTCACTATCCAACTCCTGGTTTAGAAAATTATCAACACTTTTTATACGTTCAGAATAATAGTCCACCGCACCGCTATAAGCAGTAGAGGCCGCTTGCAAACGGCGGCTCTTCGCCAGTATATAGGCTGATAAAAGGTACGCCTCATCCGCAGCTAAACCTGTTGATCCCCTTAATTTTAATATCGTTGTGTAACTAAACGCGCGTGGATATAGCGCCTGCCTTGTCGCTGCAAAAGCAACCGCCAGCAGTGCACGATTAAAATAGCGACTCTTCATTGGGATCCGACCGAATACCTCTCTTGCCGCCACATACTCTTTATTTTCCAGAAAATGGTAACCCGCCACCAATGTGAGATAGTCTCGCATCTCATCAGGCATCGGCAGCATTTCATTCGCCACGTGCGCTTTCAGTTGCTGCGCCTGCGCTAAAGCACCATCCCGACTCAATTGCGACCCTACTTCATTCAAGGTTGCATAAAGCTGATATTCTGAGGCGGGCGTAATTAAGCGGTAATATTCAATCGCATCTGCATAATGCCCTTCTTGCTGCAACGAGACTCCATACATCAAATTATAAAAATCCATATGGGCAGCAGATATTTTTCCCTTTGAAATTTGCTGCAGTGCAGATAAACAAAGTGCCCACTCATTACGTCGAAAATGAAACTTCGCAAAAAGATAAGCGGTATTCGTTACCTGAAATGCAAGCCCTGTTTTTTTCACATGCTCATAGAGCTCATTCGCCATCTGCCACTCATTATGATCAAGCATCAGCTCGACAAAACCCAGAATGGTGCTGCGCTTCACTTTTTTCAGTACCAGCTCTTTGTTCTGAAAAATCGTTGCAATCGCCTTAATCGGCTCGTCATCTTGCAGGTACTTACGCACCTTAATTTCAAGCTGCATCGGACCAACCAGCGTTTCAAGGCGCATTGGCCCACTAATCGCTCCCATGCCGCCACCATCAGGGTCAACATAATGCTGATAGAGCTCAAAGGATAATGCACGATAACGTTGATCAAGCTGCTGGAGGTTTTCAGAAAGCGACGGCGACGACAAGGTCTCTGCCTGCAATGTCATAGAAGACAGCAGAGACACCAACATCAAACTAACTATGGTCGCTTTTTTTATTATCATTCAATTTATCACTGTACGTTCAAGCACGCCCACCACAGGGAAGCGAACCAGCCCAATCCCTCATATAACTGAAACCTTTACACGATACAATCACGAGTAAAAATGAGCGGATATATCGTGCAAAGGTCTCAAACTAAAAAATTTGAGGGACTCAAATTAAAACCAGGGTATTTCATTATCCAGACCACATTCATAAAGTGAGTTGCAACAGCACCTTAATTTCATAAGTAATAACGGCAATAAACATTAAAAAGTAAACTATTACTATTTTAGAGGCCTCTCAGCATAACCAGGCAAAAAACCAAGGTAAGCAGACAACTTAAACCCATCATTAAAATAATAGCCTAGCCAGTTAACCGACACTTAGGCCAATTTTTGCTTCAGCAACTGATTCACCTGCGCCGGATTTGCTTTACCCTGAGTCGCCTTCATCACCTGCCCCACAAAAAAGCCAAATAATTTATTTTTTCCGGCACGATACTGCTCAAGCTGCCCTGGATTACTGGCGATAATCTCATCGATAATTGTCTCGATCTCGCCACTATCCGTCATCTGCCTGAGCCCCTTTGCTTCGATCACACTATCTGCATCGCCTTCGCCATTCCACATGCACTCGAACACCTGTTTGGCGATCTTGCCTGAAATAGTATGGTCATTGATACGCTGCAACATACCACCCAGCCACATTGCAGAAACCGGGCTATCCGCAATTTCCTTGCCCGCCTTGTTCAGCGCACCCAACAGATCACCCATCACCCAGTTGGCGGTGCGCCTGGCATCGTCACCTGCAATTTTGGCGGCCTCTTCAAAATAATCGGCCAGTTCACGGCTTGCAGTCAATACACCCGCCTCATATTCAGCCAGCCCCAGCTCAGCCATAAAGCGTGCCTTTTTTTCATCTGGAAGTTCTGGCAACGTATCACGTACCGCTTCAATATAGGCCTTATCAAGCTCAACCGGCAGCAGATCCGGGTCTGGAAAGTAACGATAATCAAACGCCTCTTCTTTAGAGCGCATTGAGCGCGTTTCGTCTTTATCAGAATCGTACAGGCGCGTCTCCTGAACAACTTTACCGCCACCTTCGATCATATCGATCTGACGTTCGACCTCAAAATTAATCGCGCGCTCAACAAAACGGAACGAGTTGAGGTTTTTTATCTCAGAGCGCGTTCCCAACTTTCCCTGTCCCTTAGGACGAATCGATACATTGGCATCACAGCGAAACGACCCTTCCTGCATATTACCGTCACAGATTTCCAGGTATTGCACCAGCGAGTGAATTTTTTTCATATAAGCGACCGCCTCTTTGGCGCTGCGCATATCAGGCTCAGAAACGATCTCTAACAGCGGTGTTCCGGCACGATTAAGGTCGACCCCAGTCGAACCCTGAAAATCTTCATGCAACGATTTGCCTGCATCTTCTTCCAGATGGGCGCGAGTAATAGCGATCACGCGTGCATCTTCACCCTCAACCTGTATCTCTAGTTGCCCACCTTCAACGATCGGCAGCTCAAACTGGCTAATCTGATAACCCTTCGGCAGATCAGGGTAAAAATAATTTTTACGCGCAAACACCGAGCGATTAGAGACCCGCGAGCCCACCGCCAGGCCAAATTTGGCCGCCATGCGCACCGCTTCCTTATTTAATACCGGCAATACACCCGGCATACCAAGATCAATCGCACACGCCTGCGTATTGGGTTCAGCACCGTAGGCGGTCGAGGCACCCGAAAAGATCTTCGATCTGGTCGCAAGTTGGGCGTGAATTTCTAACCCGATGACAACTTCCCATTCCATCTTATTACGCCTCTTACTGAAATTCTTTTGGCAGTTGCAGGTGCCAATCGGTCGCCTGCTGGTACTTATGTGCGACGTTAAGCAGGCGCGACTCATCAAAATAGTTACCGATCACCTGCAAACCCACCGGCAGGCCATCAACAAAACCGGCCGGAATCGAGGCCGCTGGCAGGCCTGCCATATTGACCGCAATGGTATAAATATCAGAGAGATACATCGTCACCGGATCATCCGCCTTTTCGCCCAGTTTGAAGGCAGTGCTCGGCGTAGTCGGCCCCATAATTACATCGACCTTTTCAAAGGCAGCACGAAAGTCTTCACTGATCAGGCGGCGAATCTTCTGCGCCTTCAAATAATAAGCGTCGTAGTAACCAGCCGACAGCACATAGGTACCAATCATAATACGACGCTTCACCTCCGCACCAAACCCCTCACCACGCGAACGGGTATAGAGATCAAATAGATCCTGCGGATCATCACAACGGTGACCAAAACGCACCCCATCAAAACGCGACAGATTAGTCGAACATTCTGCCGGCGCCACCACATAATAGATTGGCACCGCCAATCCGGTATTGGGCAGGCTAATCTCTTTGACCACGGCACCCAGCGCCTCATATTCCTTGACCGCAGCATCGATCACGCGCGCGATGCTGTCGTCCAGCCCTTCGCCAAAATACTCTTTAGGCAGGCCAATCTTAAGCCCTTCGATGCCGTTGTCGAGATTTGCACTGTAATCCGGCACCTCGCGCTCCACACTGGTCGAATCTCGCTCATCAAATCCCGCCATCACATTCATCATTAACGCAGCGTCTTCAGCGCTATAGGTAACTGGCCCCGCCTGATCAAGGCTCGATGCAAAGGCGATCATGCCAAAACGAGACACACGGCCATAGGTTGGCTTCAACCCAGTCAAACCACATAACGCAGCTGGCTGGCGAATCGAACCACCGGTATCGGTGCCAGTCGCGGCTGGCGCCAGTCTCGCGGCCACCGCCGAGACAGAACCGCCTGATGAACCACCCGGCACACGCCCCTGGTCCCACGGATTTTTGACCGCGCCGTAGTAGCTGGTCTCATTAGATGAACCCATCGCAAACTCATCCATATTGGTTTTGCCCAACATCACCGCGCCCGCATCACGAAACCTGGCAGTACAGGTTGATTCGTACGGTGCGATAAAATTATCAAGCATCCGGGATCCGCAGGTCGTTTTAACTCCCTGCGTACAGAAAATATCTTTGTGGGCAATCGGCACACCGGTCAGCGGTGCGCCATTTCCTGCCGTAAGTCGTTGATCTGCTACGGCAGCCGCTTCAAGCGCCTGTGCCTCTGTAATCGAGATAAAACAGTTCAGCGCCGGATTGTGCTGCTTGATGCGATCAAGAAAAAGCGTAGTCAGCTCCACGCTGGAGACTTCTCCACTGCGCAACGCAGCACTCAATTGAGAAATAGTTTTAGTATGCATAACAATAATTCAGAGCCGTCTAATAAATATATAGCGTTGGATAGGCGAGATCAAAACCGATCATTCAATCACTTTAGGGACAAGATAGAGGCCCGACTCGACCTCTGGAGCCAGCGCCTGAAAGCTGTCACGCTGATCGGTTTCAGTCACCTCATCAGCACGCAGGCGTTGCGCTGCATCGAGTGGATGCGCCATCGGCACCACATCATCGGTATTCACTTCACTCATCTGCTCAACCAGGCCAAGGATGTTCGACAGATTATCCACATACTGCGGTATATCTGCCTCATCGATTTTCAGCCGCGCAAGCAGCGCAACCTTTGTGATATCGGACTGATCCACTGACATAACGTACCTCTCTCACCCGACGGAAAATCCCGAGCAACTATTCAAAAACATCAAGGGCAGCGAATTTACCATATTCGAGTAGTTTGCTGAAAAATATTCGTCACAAAAACGCTGTCAAACCGGTAAAATACAAGCCAAATTAAAAAAATAGCTTGAACTGCCGAATAACTCAACACGCTTGCTCTAATAGTCACCCACTGCTAGAGTATTTCCGATTACTTAGCACAGGATCAAATCCCCCATGTTCTTCAAACGATTTCGCGGAATGTTCTCCAACGATCTTTCCATCGACCTCGGTACAGCCAACACCCTGATCTACGTCCGCGGCCAGGGCATCATCCTCGATGAACCCTCAGTTGTCGCCATTCGCCAGGAGAGTGGTTCAGGCAGCCCGCGCTCAATTGCGGCCGTTGGTGCCGAAGCAAAACTGATGATTGGACGCACACCGGGAAACATCGTCGCCATTCGCCCGCTGAAAGATGGCGTAATCGCCGATTTCACCGTAACCGAAAAAATGTTGCAGCACTTCATCCGCAAAGTACATGAAAACAAATTCCTACGCCCCAGCCCGCGCGTGCTGATCTGCGTTCCCTGTGGTTCAACTCAGGTTGAGCGCCGTGCCATCAAAGAGTCCGCCGCGGGCGCAGGCGCACGAGAGGTTTATCTGATTGAAGAACCCATGGCGGCCGCGATTGGTGCAGGCATGCCAGTGAGTGAAGCGAGCGGCACCATGGTGCTTGATGTCGGCGGCGGCACCACCGAAGTCGCGGTAATTTCACTGAATGGCATTGTCTACTCAGCATCTGTGCGCATTGGTGGCGACCGTTTTGATGACGCGATCATCAACTATGTGCGCCGTAATTACGGCAGTCTGATCGGTGAGGCGACTGCTGAAAAGATCAAAAAAGAGATTGGTGCGGCGTATCCCGGCATGGAAGTCAAAGAGATCGAAGTACGTGGCCGTAATCTTGCCGAAGGGGTGCCACGCACCTTTAGCCTTAACAGCAATGAAATTCTCGAAGCACTGCAAGAGCCGCTTTCCGGTATTGTGGGCGCCGTTAAAGCCGCACTGGAACAGACACCACCAGAGCTGGGCGCTGATATTGCCGAGCGCGGCATGGTACTGACCGGTGGTGGCGCCCTGCTGCGAGACCTTGACCGACTGCTAGCCGAAGAGACTGGCCTGCCAGTGATCATCGCAGAAGACCCACTCACCTGTGTCGCACGCGGTGGTGGTGAGGCGCTCGACATGATTGATGAACACAACGGCGACATCTTTGCGGTAGAATAACCGCGCGCTATTCATGATTGAATAGCATAAGCAAGGAAAAGCCGCACGATCCAGGGCAATGGATGCGGTTTCAAGCAACCGGCCAACCAGCCGGTTTTTTAAGTCATTGAGTATCGCCTGAGAGGTGCCCTATAAAACCCCTATTTGTCCAAGGGCCGTCCATCACGCTGCGCCTGATCATCCTGACGTTTCTCTCCATTACCATGATGGTGATGGATCACCGCCAGCAGCATATGGAAAGTGTACGCAGTGTACTCACCACCGCTATCTACCCGATTCAGTACCTGATTAACCTGCCTTCAGGTGTTGGTGAATGGCTATCCGAATCGTTATCGAGCCGTCAGACACTGATTGATCAAAATAACAGCCTGCGCGCACAGCAATTTTTATATGCCACACAACTACAAAAACTCGATTCAATCGCAGCTGAAAATATGCGCCTACGCGCGCTACTCGATTCGTCTATTGATGTCAGCGATAAAATACTGATCGCCGAACTGCTTTCAGTCGACATGAAACCCTTCACCCAGCAAGTCGTGATCAGCAAAGGCTCCCGCAATGACGTCTATCGCGGCCAGCCGATCCTTGATGCCAGCGGCATCCTCGGCCAGGTGGTTCATGTCACCCCGTTCAATAGTACTTCAATGTTAATCACCGACCCTAGCCATGCATTGCCGGTGCAGGTGAACCGCAGCGGCCAGCGCGCAATCGCGATGGGCACTGGCGAAACCAACCGCCTCGAACTGCCTCATCTACCCAACAACGCCGATATTGAAGTGGGCGATCTTCTCGTCACCTCTGGCCTCGGCGGACGTTTTCCACCTGGCTACCCGGCGGCGCGCGTCACCATGGTCACACGCAATCCAGGCCAACCCTTCGCTGAAGTTCAGGCAGAACCAACGGGTAAACTTGAAAGCGCGCGTGAAGTATTACTGGTCTGGCACAATCCACCCGGCGTAAATCCTGAGACAAGTCCCAAGGCAAATGATGATACCCCGGACACAGATCCAGACGCCGTGCAGGATGATGCGGGAGAAACAACCCCGTGATCCATAAAAAAGCACATGGTACTGAAGTCATTATCTTTAGCTTTATCGCAGCTCTCGCGCTCACCGTCTTTCCGCTGCCAGACTGGCTCTCCGTGGTACGCCCGGAATGGGCCACATTAGTTCTCATTTACTGGTGCATGGCGCTGCCAAATCGTATCGGCGTCGGGATTGCCTGGGTACTCGGGCTGATGCTCGATGTATTGCGCATCGGCCTGCTAGGGGAGCATGCGCTCGCGCTCTGCATCATTGCCTACATCACGCTAAAACTTTACCAGCGACTACGTGTCTTTCCTCTATGGCAACAGGCCTTAAGTGTCTTTGTGCTGGTATCACTGAGTCAAATGTTACATCTATGGGTAAAGGGGATCACCGGCCAACCGATCAACCTGCTCACCTACTGGTTACCATCGATTAGCAGCATGATCGCCTGGCCCGTTGTCTTTATCACCCTGCGCGCGCTGCGCCGCAAATTCAGGGTCTCATAAATGAGCAGCAGACTGAACGCCGTGCTGGTAAAATACCACCACCATAATCACTGACACCAGCAGATGGCACGCCTTCGCATAAAGGATCACATACGAGAAAGCCGTACCTTCAATGAGCGTGCGGCGATTGCGCTCGCATTAGTGATCATCATGATCTTTGTGATCCTGGCACGCCTCGTCTATTTACAGATCATTAGCCACGAACATTTCAGTACCCTGGCGGAAGACAACCGCGTCAGCATCGTACCCATACCACCGACACGTGGTCTGATCTATGATCGTAACGGCATCATCCTTGCGCAAAACCTGCCCGCGTTCAGCCTGGAAATTGTGCCAGAACGGGTCAGCGACATGGATCAAACAATCACTGCCATTGGTGAACTCATTGAAATTTCAGATGACCACCTAAAACGCTTCAACAAACAATTGCAACAAAAAAGCGCCTTCCGTAGCATTCCGCTGCGCACCCACCTGAACGATGTTGAAGTGGCACGCTTTGCCGCCAACCGGCACCGCTTTCCCGGTGTCGAGATCGAAGCACGACTGGTGCGGGACTACCCCTACAGCCACCTGACCGCACATGTCATTGGCTACGTTGGTCGTATCAACGTCAAAGAGCTCAAAAGAATTGATGCCGCCAACTACAGTGCCACTCACCATATCGGCAAACTCGGTATTGAGAAGTTCTACGAAGATTCATTGCATGGCACCGTCGGCTTTAAAAATATCGAGACCAATGTCGTCGGGCGCACCATTCGCACCCTTGAACGGACGCCTCCGCTGCCCGGCAATGACCTGCACTTGACACTCGACATTCAACTACAGCAGGTAGCAGATCAAGCGCTTGGCAAACATCGCGGTGCAGCGATCGCAATCGACCCACGTAGCGGCGAAGTACTGGCGATGGTCAGCAAACCCAGCTACGACCCCAACCCTTTTGTGGTCGGCATCAGCTCAAAAAGCTACCGTGCACTGCAAGATGATATCGACAAGCCACTTTTTAATCGCGCCCTCAGAGGGCAATACCCGCCCGGCTCCACCATTAAACCATTCGTAGGGCTAGCGGGCCTTGAAAATAACATTGTCACTGCCGATAAACGCACCTTCTGTCAGGGCTGGTTTTCACTCAAAGGTGACGACCATAAATACCGCGACTGGAAAATAAGAGGACATGGTACCACCACCCTTGAAAAGGCGATTATCGAATCCTGCGACGTCTATTTTTATGACATGTCACTGCACCTCGGCATCGACGCGATGAGCGACTACCTCTCTCACTTTGGTTTAGGCAAAAAAACCGGTATCGACCTACCGGGTGAACTCTCAGGCATCCTGCCGTCAAGCCACTGGAAGCGCCAGAAAAAAGGGCTGCCGTGGTACACCGGAGAGACATTGATCAGCGGTATTGGCCAGGGCTACAACCTGACAACACCCCTGCAACTCGCCTCCGCCACCGCTACCCTCGCAAAACGCGGCCTTTATTCCAGACCCCATCTGGTTAAAACATCAGGTTCAAACCTTAACAGCGAGTTAGCGCCCGTGATGTTCGATCAAGAAGATCGCCACAAGATCGCCACTGATGAACACTGGGAATATATGATCGAGGCGATGGTCAAAACAGTCCATAGCATTCACGGTACCGCGCGCTCTATCAGCAAAGGTATTCCATTCAGAATTGCGGGTAAAACAGGCACCGCCCAGGTCTTTGGCATTAAGCAAGATGAAAAATATGTCAAAGAAGATATTGCCGAGCGCCTGCGTGATCACGCCCTCTTTATCGCCTTTGCACCAGCAGATAACCCAGAGATAGCAATCGCCGTTATCGTTGAAAATGGCGGCAGCGGTGGCTCAGTAGCAGCACCCGTGGCACGCAAAATCATCGATCAATACATGGCGTCAAAACAGTCCCCATGATGAAGACAAAAAATAAAGAATATACTCAGTGGGGTGAGCGCCGTCAGTCACGCATGTTCACCCGTGGGCTGCACCTCGATATCCCACTGCTGCTTAGCATCATCATTCTCTCTGCCGTGGGCCTGGCAATTCTCTACAGTGCCAGTGGCCAGAATGATGCGATCATCGCACGCCAGTTAACCCGCCTCGCCCTCGCATTCACAGTGATGTTTATCGTGGCACAAATCCCGCCGCACCATATTCAATTTTGGGCACCGTGGGCCTTTGGCGGCGGCCTGATACTACTCGCCGCCGTATTGCTAATAGGCGAAGAAGGTAAAGGAGCACAACGCTGGCTAGACCTGGGTTTCTTCCGCTTCCAGCCATCCGAGATCATGAAGCTCGCAGTGCCAGTGATGGTCGCGTGGTACCTCGCTGACAACCCAATGCCACCGACACTCAAAAACCTCTTTATTGCATGCCTACTGATTATCGTGCCGGTTTTTTTGATTGCCAAACAACCCGACCTTGGCACCTCAATTTTAATCGCCAGCTCAGGTGTTTTTGTACTGCTACTCTCTGGTATTCGCTGGAAACATATAGCGGTCTTTATGGCACTCATCGCCACCAGTGCACCACTCCTGTGGTTCAATCTGCACACCTACCAAAAGGCGCGCGTGATGACATTCCTCAATCCGGAAAATGACCCACTCGGCGCGGGCTACCACATTATCCAGTCAAAGATCGCGATTGGTTCCGGCGGTACCTATGGCAAAGGGTGGCTTAACGGCACCCAGTCTCACCTGGAATTTCTACCGGAACGCACCACCGATTTCATCTTCTCCGTCTTTAGCGAAGAGTTTGGTTTTATCGGCATCGTCTGCCTGTTAGCGCTCTATCTTTTTATTGTCGTGCGCGGCCTCTATATCGCAACACAGGCACAAAGCACCTTCTCTCGCCTGCTGGGTGGCAGCTTGATTTTGACCTTCTTCGTCTATACATTTGTCAACATTGGCATGGTCTCCGGTTTGCTGCCGGTGGTAGGGCTGCCGCTGCCACTCATTAGCTACGGCGGCACTTCAATGGTAACGATGATGGCCGGGTTTGGCGTCTTAATGTCGATACACACCCATCGTCGCCTCCTTTCAAATTAGCCAGTCAATCATAGCGAGTGCTTTAAAATGACAGTTTCACTTCCACGAAAAATTATTGCGCTCACCTCACTACTCACCCTGCTGTTCAGCGCCGGTAGCACTATCGCAGCCAATAACAACTTCACCCAGCGCACTGATGTTCAGCAGTTCATCGAACTGATGGTCAACCAACATCAATTTGAACGCAAATCACTGACCCAACTACTCAGCGAAGCGAAACATAGTGAGGCAGTGATCAAAGCGATCACCCGCCCCTACGAAGGCAAACCCTGGTACCAGTACCGCCCCATCTTTGTCACCGAGAAGCGGATTAAACGCGGCCTGCAGTTTTGGCAGGAGAATATTGAAGCGCTACAACGCGCTGAAAAGAAATATGGCGTTGCCCCCGAATTCATCACTGCCATCATCGGGGTTGAATCCTTTTACGGAGTACACAAAGGCAACTACCGTCTGCTCGATTCACTCACCACCCTCGGCTTCGATTACCCCAGGCGCGGTAAATTTTTCCGCTCAGAACTGAAACATTATCTATTGATGACACGCGAAGAGGCAATCGACCCACGCAGCGTTAAAGGCTCCTATGCTGGCGCGATGGGTAAACCCCAGTTCATCTCCAGCAGCTACCGCGAATATGCAGTCGATTTCAGCGGTGATGGCAAACGTGACCTATGGGAAAACACCGATGACGCCATCGGCAGTGTCGCCAACTACTTCCGTCGCCACGGCTGGAAACATGGCGCACCCGTCGCCAGCAGAGCGAGTGTTAAGGGAAGTGACTATAAAAAGCTGATCAAAAAAAGCCTTAAACCCAAAAAGACCCTGACCGAGATTACCAGCCTGGGGGTCACGCTGGATGATTCCCCATTGAGTGATATTCCAGGCTCAACCAGGGCGACATTAATCCGCCTGAAAAACCAGTCTGAGAACGAATACTGGGTCACCTATCGAAATTTCTATGCGATTTCGCGTTACAATCACAGTGCGCTCTATTCAATGGCAATCTTTCAAATTGCCAGCGCGCTACGCGAGCAACATAATGCAGCCATCGCAAAATTAGATTAGATTGCCAGCACATTATACTATGTTGACTGATTATGACGTTTATTAAACATTATCGAATCGCCGCAATTGCCCTGCCACTACTAATCAGTGGCTGTGGCACCCTGCCGAATGGCACCCATTTTTTTTCTCAACAGGATAGTGCGCCGGCTCATCCAGTCGATGTATCCAACGTCGCAAACGCCATTCCACGCGTAGAACCACATAGCCGCTATGGCAATCCAGCGTCCTATGTCGTCTTTGGACAACGCTATTACGTCAAAAAAAGTAGCCTCAACCATGTCGAGCGTGGCGTCGCCTCGTGGTACGGCACCAAATTCCACGGTAAACGCACCTCTAGCGGTGAACCATACGACATGCTGGCGATGACTGCTGCGCACAAAAGCCTGCCACTCCCCACTTATGCCGAAGTCACCAACCTGGAGAATGGGCGAAAAATCATCGTCAAAATCAATGATCGCGGCCCCTTCAAGAAAAATCGCATCATCGACCTCTCTTATGCCGCAGCGATTAAGCTGGGTATCGCCCAGGCGGGAACAGGGCTGGTTGAGGTGCGTACGATCGACCCAGCACAACCAGCACAAACAGCCACACCAACAGCCTCCAGACCAGTCGCAATAAAGCGTACAGCCCCACCCGTACCACTAAACACACCCATAGCACTCACCATGACACCTCAAGCACAAGTCGTCGCAACCAATAACAGCGCTGCGCCACAGGCAGATAAGCTAAAGCGCATCCCCCCCGGTCAGGCGGTCGACATCTACCTGCAAGTCGGCGCCTTTGGTGGCCGTATTAATGCTGAAAACCTGAAAATTCGCATTCGTGATATCGAAACGCTGCCCGTTTCAAAAATCAATGTGACTCAAGGCACTAAAGCCAACGGCACCATCTTTCGCGTCCGCATCGGCCCGATCAACAATGTCCCTGAAGCAGATCAGCTGATCAAACGCCTCGCACAACTCGGCATCGAAAACCCGCACGTCATCATCGATTGACACAACCAGCAACCAGTCACAGTTTGACAAAAAAGACTTTTTCAGCGGGACACGGACAAGCGCAGCGCGCTCATAATTTGTTAGACTATGGTCTGCCATTTTAAAGTCAGACTTTGGAGAGCCTACTTCGTGAGCCACACTATCAATTCACCCCCTGAAAGCGCGATGACATTCGTTGCCATGCGACTGACCAGCGGTCAGCGCGCCTTGTCTTCGATCCCGCGCAGCATGGGCATCGTGATGGGGTTATTGGCAGCGCTAATGCCGCTCAGCATCGCAACCGCCGCCATGCCGACGCCCAATGTGCCAGAAATCGCGGCACGCGGTTATCTGTTGCAGGATTTTAACAGCGGTCAGGTTATCGCTGAAAAAAATAGCCATGAACAGATGGAACCCGCCAGCCTCACCAAACTGATGACCGCCCATATCATCTTCAGCGAACTGCGCGCAGGAAACCTGACACTATCCACTGAAGTATTGATCAGCGAAAAAGCGTGGCGCATGCAAGGCTCGCGTATGTTTATTGAAGTTAATAAACGCGTTTCGATCGAAGACCTGCTCAAGGGAATGATTATCCAGTCGGGCAATGACGCCAGTGTTGCACTCGCCGAACATGTCGCCGGTAACGAAGAGGCCTTTGCATCGTTGATGAATCACCACGCCGACAAACTCGGTATGCGCGGCACTAACTTTGTTAACAGCACGGGTATGCCAGACGACGATCACTACACCACCGCGCATGACCTTGCGCTACTGACCAGAGCGTTGATCAGCGAATTTCCTGAATACTACAAATGGTACTCAATCAAAGAGTTCACTTATAACGACATTCGCCAGCACAATCGCAATGCGTTGTTATGGCGCGACAAATATGTCGATGGTGTAAAAACAGGCCACACCAACTCAGCGGGTTACTGCCTGATCTCATCGGCACTACGCGACGACATGCGCCTGATCTCGATTGTACTCGGTGCCAAAAGCAAAGAAGCCCGCACCAAAGAGAGTCAGAAACTACTCAACTACGGCTTCCGTTTCTTTGAGACACGCATGCTCTATAGCGCCAATAGCCAACTCACCACAGCACGCATCTGGAAAGGGATAAGCGAGCAGCTACCACTAGGACTTGCCGAAGACCTCTACATCACCATTCCACGTGGTCGTTATGACAAACTCGATGCATCGATGAAGATCGATACTCAGATCATCGCCCCTGTCACAAAAGGTAGCGTACACGGTACCGTTGATATCTCACTCGAAGGCAACGGCGTTGTCGAGCGCCCACTGGTTGCATTGCAGACGATTGAAGAGGGCAGTATGTTTCAGCGCCTTTCTGATGAAATTTCACTATTTTTTGAATAACCATATATGTCATCGATTAGTTATCTGAACGGTACTTTTCTGCCCATAAATGAAGCGCGCATCTCCCCGCTTGATCGCGGCTTCATCTTTGGCGATGGCATCTATGAAGTCATTCCAGCCTATGGTGGCAAACTCTTTCGCCTTGACGAACACCTCAAGCGCCTCGACGATAACCTGGCCGCCGTCAGAATAAAACAACCGCTGAGCGATATAGCATGGCAGTCGGTACTCAATGAGATGGTGGCCCGTAACCAGCCGATTAATGGCGACGAGCAATCTATCTACCTGCAGGTAACGCGTGGTGTTGCCGAACGTGACCACGGTTTTCCCGATAGCCATACTGAACCCACACTCTTCATCATGAGCAGCGCATTAATACCACTACCGATATCGATTGCTGAACACGGTGTTGCTGCCATCACCCATGAAGATATCCGCTGGAAAAACTGCCACATCAAAAATACCTCACTGCTCGGTAATATCCTGTTACGTCAGCATGCCTACGATGAAGATGCGGTCGAGGCGATCCTGATTCGCGACGGAGAAGTGACCGAGGGGGCCGCCAGCAATCTGTTTGCGCTCATTGATGATGTCTTGATCACACCGCCCAAAGGGCCACTGTTACTACCCGGCATTACCCGAGACCTGATACTTGAACTCGCACAACAACATAACATTCCCACCTGCGAAACGTTCATTACACCCGTTCAACTCATCCATGCAGAAGAAATCTGGCTCACCAGCTCAACTAAAGAGATCCTGCCGGTCACCACACTCGATGGCGCGGCGGTAGCCAGTGGCAAACCGGGCAAATTGTGGCAACAGATGCGCCAGCACTATCAAGCCTATAAACAGCAGTTACGGAATAGACCATGAGTGATGATAAAACAGAAACTTTATTAGCGTTCCCATGTGAATTCCCAATCAAGGCGATCGGTAAGCAGCGCGATGACCTCGATGCGATTGTCTTTAGTATCGTGCTCAAACATGTACCGGGACTGAGCGAGGGCTCGGTACGTTCTCGTCCGAGCAGCAAAGGCAACTACAGCTCAATCACAGTTACTTTTACCGCCACCAGTCAGGCTCAGATTGAAGCAATCTACCATGACTTTAAGGCCTGCGAACAGATCACCATGACGCTGTAAACAAGACCCGCCATGCCCACCCTTACCATACGTCAGCTTGGCCTTCAGGAATATGAACCCTGCTGGCATGTGATGCAGGCCTTTACCGAACAACGCACTGAAGCAACCTGCGATGAAATCTGGTGTGTTGAACACCCGCCTGTCTTCACCCTCGGGCGCGCGGGCCGACGCGAACATATCCACAACGTAGGAGATGTCCCAGTGGTGCATGTCGACCGTGGAGGCCAGATCACGTATCACGGCCCAGGGCAATTAGTGCTCTATCTACTCATCGACCTAAAACGTCGCAACTGGGGCATTCGCCACCTTGTCTCACTGATCGAAACAGCCATTATCGAGATGCTGGCCACCTGTCAAATCAACGCCACTACAAAAGAGGGCGCACCCGGTGTCTATGTAAATGGCGACAAAATAGCCGCGCTTGGCATGAGAGTGCGTAAAGGGTGCACCTTCCACGGCCTCAGCCTGAATGTTGCAATGGATCTAACGCCATTTTCACACATTGACCCTTGTGGCTATCCCGGGTTAGCCGTCACCCAAACCAGCGAGCTATCAAATTTAACGGATCCCACACAGGCAGGACGGGATCTACTCACCCATCTGACACACCTACTTGAATACGATACAATCGAGACCTTTCAAACGCTACCCGATTTGACCCTTAAATAATCAGGGGCAACAAACGCCACACCGTACGAGACATAGCCGTTACTATGAGCGACCAAAAAAGCACCCCCTCAAAACGCAATCCTCTCAAGGGTGAATCCAAGGTTTCACGCATTCCGATCAAAGTCGAACCGACGATCAACCCTTTGCGCAAACCCAAATGGATTCGTGCTACCGCCGGCAGCACACCACGCGTCAGCGAACTAAAAGCCATTCTCAAAGAGAACAGGCTACACACTGTTTGCGAAGAGGCCGCCTGCCCTAATCTGGGTGAATGCTTTAGCCACGGTACCGCAACTTTTATGATCATGGGTGATATCTGCACCCGCCGCTGCCCCTTTTGCGATGTTGCCCACGGCAAACCAAAACCACTCGATGAAGACGAACCGCTAAATCTGGCAACAACAATCAAAGCGATGAAGCTCTCGTATGTCGTGATCACTTCGGTTGACCGTGATGACCTGCGTGATGGCGGAGCAGCGCATTTTGTCGCCTGTATTAAAGCCGTCCGTAAACATTCACCAGACACCCGCATCGAAGTACTGGTGCCCGATTTCCGCGGCCGGATGGACCGCGCATTAGCAATCATGGCGCAAGCGCCACCCGATGTTTTTAATCATAATCTGGAAACCGTGCCACGGCTCTATAAACAGGCTCGCCCAGGGGCCGACTACATCTGGTCGCTTGATCTATTGCAAAAGTTCAAAAAACAGCACCCCAATGTCTTAACTAAGTCTGGCCTGATGCTCGGTCTCGGTGAAACCATCGAAGAGATTCATCAGGTCATGTACGACCTGCGCGCCCATGACTGCAACATGCTCACCCTCGGCCAATATCTACAGCCCAGCAAATTCCACCTGCCAGTGATACGTTATGTCACCCCCGAAGAGTTTGATGAGCTGGCGCTGGAAGCCAGAGAGCTTCAGTTTGATAACGTCGCCAGTGGCCCAATGGTTCGTTCGTCTTATCATGCGGACCGGCAGGCAGCAGGAAAGACCGTTAGTTAAAGGCTGGTCACATAGCCACCCAGAAAACCCACCTGTCCTGGCGATAAATCCATCAAGAAACACGGCATAAAAAAATGGTTTTTTCAAACGCCATTCTCATGCATAATGCGGTATATGTCGTTTTGACACAATCCGGGTTTCCATGGAGGATCAAGCCATGCACAGTCGTTATTCCGCTCTCCCCTATAAAATTTTTGCCCCCAGCACCACGCTAAGGCGCCCTGTCCAGCAAAAAGAGATCCAGGTAACGCCCGATGACTCGGCTAGACTGGTGATGACAGACTTCGAACAAACGGTGCCCATCACCGAATTGCCAACGCTACCACTGCCCGAAGCCAATGATAGAATGATCACCTATGGTGTACGCCTGCTATTTGTCACTAAAAATGATGACACCATTCTGGGGCTGATCACTGCGAGTGATATTCTTGGTGAACGGCCAATCAAGTACATTCAAAAGTATGGTGGCAGTTTCAATGAGATCACTGTTAATGATGTGATGACCAGGCGATCTGAAATTGAAGCCATTTCATTTAACGACCTTTGCAATGCCTCTGTTGGCCAGATCATTGAGACAATGAAAATGTTTAATCGCCAACATGCGCTCGTTATTGAGGAGATTGATGATAATGCCTTTGTCAGGGGCCTGCTTTCAACCACTCGTATCGGCCAGCAACTAGGCATTAACATTGAGCCATCCAACCGCGCGCGTACTTTTCAGGAGCTTGAGTCTGCCTTGATGTCCGCTGCATAATGATGTGAAAACATCAATGAAGCGTGTTAAAGGCCAATAATGGCTTTTAACACGCTTTAATCCCATTGTTTATCCACGCAGCAGATTAAGATACCCCACCTGTGCTGGGCCTTCCTTCAAAGATGAACGACAACAATATTTACTAGCTCGCCAGAAAAATCACGTTGCTAACACAGCCACACGGCTGCCTCGGGCTTCGTTTGGTCGAATGGCCAATAAAATACGCTGTTTTGTGTATCTTCGTGTAAAAAGGTAGACTGAAAAAAGCGCATGGTCAAGTCAAAAGGGAATGGCACGGGTTTAACGTGCCGAATTGGCACAGAACAAGTAAAAGCAAATCCCCCATATATAGATACTGCGACTGAGGCGATAGAGCAGCCTTAGTCCAACAGACATTTATGCATCAGACAACCTTATCACCTACCTAATATTCAAGGATGTGACATGAAAGAAATTACCAGAATTAATCATACTGGGCTTAGAATCAGAGATTTGGAAGTTTCTCGGGCGTTTTATAAAAAACTTGGGTTCATATTTATTGCAGGGCCTATTGGCCCCGAGCCAGTGGCTATCATGGAACACCCTTCTGGAGTCAATATCAATTTCATACTAAACGCTTCAAAAAATGCATCACCTACCAATATACTAATGGATGCAGCTGAGAAACATACTGGCTACACGCATATTGCCCTGGAAATTACGGATAGTGAATCAGTCGAAAAACAGCTTCAAGCTCAAGGAATCGCAATTACAGAAAAAGTAGAATTTGCAGGTGCAAAGTTCTTTTTCATTAGAGATCCAGACGGCAACGTAATTGAATTCCACAAACCAGCGTCATAAGTAAAAATATATCTGTGTTCAAAATTAGAGGAGGTTCACTGTGACTTTAATGAGCAGTTACACAATTTAATTTACAGCCTCGTTCTTTTTTGCGCCCCAGGTATTTGTATATTATGGCGGCCTTTATATCTTTTTTACTTTTTTCCAGGTAGAAAATAAAGCTTATCTTCAACCCACTATCGATGGTGTAAAACTGCGAGCAGTGGCTGAATCTTTACCGCATAAAAGGGCACTTCGGAGAACCTGCCCCACGAAGTGTTTTGGGTACACAGCGCGAGACGCAATGATAATAAGGGGTATTCGCCAGCTAGACCTGAAAATAGTGGGGCCTGGGCATTGGTCATTCCTTGACGCGATGCGTTGAAACCCTACGTGATAACTTATAGGTGGATTATTATGTTGTCAACCTTTATCATGAGTGTCTTCTTTTGCTTTTGATAATAAATGCTGGCAAACCTGCAAGGAGAAAAGAGAATGAGTGACAACGAGACAGCAACTTCATATCAACTAAAAGTGAAGGTAATAAATTTTGTTGAACTAGCTTATAAATCGAACGGTGACATTACTGCAAGCTTAATTAAAAGCAGAGGAAGTTTTACCTTAAAAGTAAATGATAAAGGGGAAGCAGTATTGTCGGGAAAAGCAGGCATGGTAAGATTTTCTGTTAAAAATGAAATTAAACAGTTTGGTATTGATCTAAAAGTGGCATCTATTATGTTTTCCGGGAATCGGAACGGGAAAATACACTATACAGCGTTTTTTAATTTTATGGGGGGAGCAAAGGTTGAATTTTCTAGCATAGTCGATGTGGAAAAATTAATTTTAAGCTGCTCCGGTCTCTTGTGTCAAGCCGCTAGACTTTTGAAAAATAGACATAAACAAATAGATCAGAGTTTATACCAATGAAATATTCGATATTATTTTTTTTAGTTTTAGTGATAGGTTGTACAAGCAATCCAACCTATGACAATAAAAGCCTTATAAAATGGTTTAATGAATACAAATCATTTTATAAAACAGAAAATGAGGACGATTTCTTTAATCCCATTTTATGGGCCTCAATAAAAAAATCGAGAATTAATAGCACTAAATCTGCATTTGCTGGAGCATTAAGTAAATTCCCAAACGAAATTATAGATATTTCAGACTATAAAGAAGCTATTAGCGATAAAGAGGGGTGTTTGTTAATTAGTGGTATAAATTCAGAAAAAACTCCACTCGATTACTATTTGACTTATCAATCAATTGAAAATAAATGGGTTATTAAAGATGTTACTGTAAAGTATTTTTTTGATAATACCGAAAGATTCCTTCAAGAAGCAGTGTGTGATGAACAGAAAAGAGCACAACTTTGGTTACAGTTTATGGAGCAGAAAAAATAGCCTCATATAATCGGGTAGCCGAGGGTCTCTAACCCTCAGCCTCCGCGACAGCCAAGATAAACAACAAGATAAACAAGACATCCATTTTAAGCGGCCAGATCCACACCTAGCGATTTAATTTAGTAGGATTTCTGTGAAACGTTTATGCTTTTATTGAAAAAAGCCTGCTACCGAGCGAATGCTACCCTGTTTTCTAAAACCCACCCATTAGTATCCCTCAACATCACACTGATGATGCTTTACATTAGTAAGCGCTCAACAAACCCCATCTAACATCCACACCAGCCTCTTGCTATCGTCTTGATTTCAACATCATCAAGGCGAATCATATGAAATCAGTACAGAAAAAAGAGTTCTGGCAGCAACACA
>JAKISP010000023.1 GCA_021648525.1 Gammaproteobacteria bacterium | reverse complement strand
TTCATGTGGTCTCCTCCTGCTTCTGTTTGACGGAATCTACACTCCCATCATGGCGCATTATGACGCCGATTAGGAGGTGGGAGGAGACCATCTCATCGGGCTACTTGCTTGTTATATCAGTTTGTTTTAGTTTCGGTGCGAGGCTGAATCTCCATGTGCTGCGGTCATCCATCTCTACATAGGCCATCCCTGGGTGGTCACTGGGTATTTCTATGTTTCCTTTGAATAAAACACAAACATTTGAGCCGCCCTCTGCCCCGTAAAAATACCCAGGTTCCAGGATGATATTTTGTCGGGTATTTCACACAGATCTACAAAGAACCGTCACTTAAGAAGCCTGGAAGCGTTATCTTCCGGGTTTTTTTATAGTTGCGAGTTTAGAACATTCCTCTTGAACTGAAATAAACGGCAACATCTTTTATATCAAACGCGTATGCTGCATCAAAACGCAGGTCGACATTCATAAAGGATTGCACTTTGTAACGCAGCCCAAATCCTACGCTTGATTTCAGGTCTGTCACATCAATGGTACGATTATCATCATAGGCATTTCCAATATCCACAAACAGCACGCCTCGACTATCAAAACTCCCTCTAATTGGAGCTAAATACTCAAGGTTCAGTGCGAAAAATGACTCTCCAGTAAACATTCCTTTTTCGTATCCACGAATAGTGCTGCTACCGCCAACGGCAAAGAAATCACCACTAAGTGGTAGCCTGCCACCAGAAAAACCCATTAAAAATTGCGCATTGAGATTATGGTGCCGCTCGCCATTTAAATAGTGGTAACGGCGATAATAGAAATTATTCTGCGTAAATGTTTCATCAGAACCTAGCATGCGAGCACCAATCTGAATCGAATAGCCATACTCAGTCCCTTCACGGCTATAGAGGTAATCATGGACTCGGCCATAAGCGAGCCCCAGATCTAAACCAACCGCAACACCATCACGGTAAAGATCTGGCTGACCGCTTACATAGTTATATTTAGCTTCTCGCCAAAAAGGGCCCGCACTTGCCGACCATCCGGCACTTGGGCTATCTTTTCTCAACCAGCGATTGATCGCAAAGTTAAATGCTCTGTAATCTCGTTTATAGGTTGAGGTGATGCCTCTTACTGTTTTATCTTCTAGCGGTGTATCAGAGTAACGCATCGCTACTCGCAAGCCAAAGACGCTGCCGGATATCCTGGGGTAATCGTAACTCACATAGAATTCATTTGACTTACCCAATGCATCGCAACAGCCGTCAACTTTTTTATAGGTTAAGCGTAAACGCTGATTCAAACCACCAAGATTATCCATCTTCAAACGAACACCATAACTGATGTCGCCATCAGCCGAACGATCTAGTCTCGGCAGAGGAAAAATATAGTATTTTTCACTCACCATCATCTGCAATATCTGCCGATTATCTATCGCTATCACATCCGCATAGACAAATTTAAATAGACGCAGATCCATTATCGCCTGACGGTCATTTTCAATCAGCAGAAGATCGACAGGGTCACCCACCTTCACCTGCATTTCCTGTAACATCACAGTAGGCTGGGTCTTTTCATTACCGACAAAACGTATCTCATCGATTATTGATGGTGTATTAGCTTTCACCATCGGTGAAATAAAGATAAGCCCAGCGAGGCAATAGCATAATTTTCGCAATAAAAAAAACATAGTCACATCTTTAACAGAAACCGTGCAGGAAACTGTTTATTTGTAGTATATTTAGTATTAATAGCGGCCAACTGGCAGTTCACGCAAGCCCCGAAATGCATCATTTACTGGAATAATAATGGCTCAATACATTTATACAATGAACGGTGTTGGCAAGGTAGTCCCACCCAAACGTGAGATACTCAAAGATATCTCCCTCTCTTTTTTCCCAGGGGCCAAGATTGGCGTACTTGGGCTTAATGGTTCAGGGAAATCTACATTGCTGCGCATTATGGCGGGTATCGATACCGAACACCATGGCGAAGCAAGGCCGCAGGCTGGGATACGCGTTGGCTACCTGCCACAGGAACCGCAACTGGATCCCAGCAAAGACGTTCGAGGCAATGTTGAAGAGGCGCTGGGTGAGGTCAAAGGAGCGATGACCCGTCTTGATGAAGTCTATGCCGCCTATGCCGAACCCGATGCCGACTTTGATGCACTTGCTAAAGAACAGGCAACGCTTGAGAACATCATTCAGGCGGCTGATGCACACAATCTTGATCGTAAACTGGCCATCGCTGCCGACGCCCTGCGCCTGCCACCGTGGGATGCTGATGTGACTAAACTCTCTGGCGGTGAGCGTCGCCGTGTCGCGCTGTGTCGTCTGATCCTGTCGGCACCCGATATGATGTTGCTCGATGAACCGACTAACCATCTGGATGCCGAATCTGTCGCCTGGCTGGAGCAGTTTCTACGTGAATATGAAGGCACCGTGGTTGCTGTCACCCATGATCGTTACTTTCTTGATAACGTCGCGGGCTGGATTCTGGAGCTGGATCGTGGCCACGGGATCCCGTGGGAGGGCAACTACTCCTCCTGGCTGGAGCAGAAAGAGGCTCGCCTACAACGAGAAGAGAAGAGCGAAGGTGCACGCATCAAGGCGATGAGAACAGAGCTGGAGTGGGTCCGCAGCAATGCCAAGGGACGTCATGCCAAAAGCAAGGCGCGTATCGCTCGCTATGAGGAGCTGGCCAACCAGAGCTTTGAAAAACGCAATGAGACCAATGAACTGTTTATTCCACCGGGGCCTCGCCTTGGTGATAACGTGATTGAAGCGATTGATGTCAGGAAAGGATTTGGCGATCGCCTGCTGCTCGACGGTCTCAATTTCAGTCTGCCACCCGGTGGTATTGTCGGCATTATCGGCCCCAACGGTGCGGGTAAATCAACTCTCTTCAAGATGATTATGGGGATTGAAGCGGCGGATAGTGGCACGCTGCGCATTGGTGAGACGGTACAGCTCGCTTACGTTGATCAAAGCCGTGATGCACTGGATAATAACAAAACCGCATGGGAAGAGATTTCGGATGGGCAGGATATCATTACCGTTAATGGCATGGAGATTAACTCTCGTGCTTACCTCGGTCGTTTTAATTTCAAGGGTTCAGACCAGCAAAAGCGTGTCGGCGACCTTTCCGGCGGTGAACGCAATCGCCTACACCAGGCAAAGCTATTGCAAAGTGGTGGCAATGTACTGTTACTTGATGAACCCACCAATGATCTCGATATTGAGACCCTGCGCGCACTGGAAAACGCGCTGCTGGAATTTGCAGGCTGCGCGGTGGTAATCTCACATGATCGCTGGTTCCTTGATCGTATTGCCACCCACATACTCGCCTTCGAAGGCGATAGTCATGTTGAATGGTTTGAAGGTAACTTTGCGGATTACGAAGAAGATAAGAAACGTCGTCTCGGTGACGAGGCGGTCTCTCAACCGAAGCGGATTACCTATAAGAAATTTGGATAAAGATGCGACCGGTGGGCGCTCGCGACTTTTATATCCGCTAAAAACCCTTTATCATGATCCAATTAAAATTCAATTAATGGTGTTAAATAATGATTAAACGACTATTAAAGCGCTCTATTTTTACCCTGTTAGCCACTGTATTCGCATATTCGACAGCCACTCATGCCAGTGACAAAGTTGAAGTCACCGTGACAACCAATATGGGTGATATTTCAATTGTTTTAGATGCGGCAAAGGCCCCGATAAGCGTAAAAAACTTTCTACGTTACGTCGACGAAGGCTATTATGACGGCACCATTTTTCACCGTGTTATCCCGGACTTTATGGTTCAGGGTGGTGGTTTTGATAAGAATTATGACAAAAAAACCACCCATGACACCATCATGAATGAAGCCGATAACGGCCTGAAAAATGATCGCGGTACCGTCGCGATGGCGCGCACCAATGCGCCACACTCTGCCAGCGCGCAGTTCTTTATTAATGTAAAAGACAACGACTTCCTCAACCACAC
Source organism: Gammaproteobacteria bacterium (assembly GCA_021648525.1). Lineage (GTDB taxonomy): Bacteria > Pseudomonadota > Gammaproteobacteria > SZUA-140 > SZUA-140 > SZUA-76. The sequence continues at coordinate 54,212 of JAKISP010000023.1, read as the reverse complement.
CGCTAAAAACTCACGCGGCTGGGGTTATACCGTATTTGGTGAGGTGATCAAAGGGATGAAGATTGTTGATCAAATCCAGCATGTTAGAACCGGTCGCGGTGGCCCCTTCCCAACTGACGTGCCTAAAAAGATGATCGTTATCGAGAAAGTAACCCGCCTGATTGCAAAATAAAAACAGGTACTCTATCTGAAATGAGCACCCTCTTTATCGCCGACTTGCACCTCTGCGCAAGTCGGCCAGCTATCTCCCAACTGTTTATTGAATTCCTGCGCAAACGTTTACAAACGGGTGATAGCCTCTACATCCTGGGTGATCTATTCGAGGCATGGATTGGCGATGATGCCATCAACAAAGGAAACCAGGCCGTCATTGATGCCCTGCAACTGCTGCATCAAAAACAGATTCCGGTTTTTATTATGCATGGCAATCGCGATTTTTTACTCGGTGATGCTTTTGCCAACGCAACTGGCGCGACGTTAATTGATGACCCATGTATCGTTGAACTTGATGGCACTGAGGTGTTGCTGATGCATGGTGATACTCTTTGCACTGATGATGTCGACTATCAGGCCTTTCGCCTGCAGATTCGTCACCCTGCCTTTTGTGCCGAATTTTTAAGTCACCCCATCGAAAAACGGATTGCGATTGCTAGCGAGTTTCGTGAAGAGAGCCGCAACCGCTCAAAAGAAAAAAGTGCCGACATCATGGATGTCAATCAGACTGCTGTTGAGCTGGCCATGAAAAAGTACCACGTAAAACATCTGATTCACGGCCATACCCATCGCCCCGCACAGCACCACTTTGAGCTCAACGGCACAGCCGCAGAACGCACCGTACTGGGTGACTGGTACCATCAGGGTAGCGTGTTACGTTATAACGGCCATTTCACCCTGGAAACACTGCCACTTTGATGGTCACTACGTCGTAAAAACCGACCGTTACGCGCTAAATTATGCGACAATGCTGGCCCAGTAAAGCCCGCTTAAGTTAAACATGGGCTGCAGCCAATTTAGCGATCGAACCCGCAGAGTTTAGATGAGCGTAATCACCCCCTTTTCACCCCCATTACCATCCGCCCGGAAACCCGCCATCCAATGGGGAAAACTCTACGGCAACAGTAACGGGCTGGCAATCAGCCAGGCCGCGCAACAACACAACGGCCCACTGCTGGTCATTACCGCCGATATTCACGGCGAAGAGACACTCGCGCAGACACTGGGCTTCTATCTCGGCAATGACCCCAAAATACCCGTGTCGATCTTCCCGGATAGAGAGACTCTACCCTACGATCACTTCTCGCCGCATCAGGATATTATCTCTGATCGTCTCGGTGCGCTACATCAGCTACCATTGATGAACCGCGGCATCATCATCGTGCCAGTGAGCACCTTGATGCATCAGCTGCCACCACGTAACTACCTCGAAGCGAATACGCTGATGCTTGATGTCGGCCAGAAACTCAATATCGAACAGATGCGTACCCGTCTCGATAACAGCGGCTATCGATATGTCTCACAGGTGATGGAACATGGTGAGTTCACCGTACGTGGCGGTCTGTTTGATCTTTTCCCAATGGGTTGCAAGACCCCGTTTCGTATCGATCTGTTTGATGATGAGATCGAAACCATTCGCACCTTCGATCCTGAATCGCAGCGTTCACTTGAGAATATCGACAAAATTCGCCTCATGCCTGCACGTGAATTCCCGCTGAGTGAAGATGGCATCAATCACTTTCGTCAGCAGTACCGACACCACTTTGAAGGTAATCCACAGGATGGTGTGATTTATCGTGATGTTAGCCAGGGACTTGCCCCCGCTGGCATTGAGTATTATCTGCCACTCTTTTTTGAACAGACACAGACGTTGTTCGACTACTTGCCAGACAACACCCTTATCATATCTGCCGCTGGTGCAGGCGAAGCGGCTAAACAGTTCTGGCATGAGAGTAACGAACGTTATGAGTCCGGTCGCCATGACCTTGAGCGCCCGCTATTATCACCCGACAAGCTCTTTATTGAACCACCGGCGCTATTACAGCAGCTACAGAGACGAAATAACATTCAGTTAAACCGAATGGAACTGGAAGATGCCAATGGTTACAACTTTGCGACCAGTTCGCCACCCAAACTGAGCCTGCCACCGCGCGCGCCTCATCCACTGGGGCCACTGCTCACATTTCTTGATTCATTTGAAGGACGCGTATTAATCGCCGCCGAAACCACCGGCCGACGTGAAACGCTGCTAGAGATGTTACGCGATCATGAACGCTATCCTAAACAGCTCGAACACTGGGCAGAGTTCGTTGAAAGCGATGCCCCACTCGCCATCACCGTTGCACCATTCGATGATGGCATGGTGTTTGATGGTGGCGATGGCACTGAAAAACTAGCGATTATCAGCGAATCACAGCTCTTTGGTGAGCAGGTGATGCAGCGCCGTCGCCGCAAAAAACGTGGGCGAGATATCGAAGCGGTGGTTAAAAACCTCACTGAACTCACCATCGGTTCGCCAGTCGTACATGAAGAACATGGTGTTGGTCGTTACCTTGGCCTGCAGACACTTGATGCGGGCGGTCAACTCAATGAATACTTGCTGCTCGAATATGCCGGTGGCGACAAACTCTATGTACCGGTCTCCTCACTGCACCTGATCAGCCGTTATGCGGGCGTCTCTGAAGAGCGTTCACCATTGCATCGCCTTGGTACCGAGCAATGGTCAAAAGCAAAACGCAAAGCGGCTGAACGTGCCCATGATGTTGCTGCCGAATTGCTCGATATCTATGCGCGACGTGCTGCGCGAAAAGGCCACGCCTTCCCTGCCATCGATGAGCAATACGTGGCCTTTGCTGCTGGCTTTCCTTTTGAAGAGACACCAGACCAGCAAGAGGCGATCATTCAATTGATTGCCGATATGACGACTGATAAACCGATGGATCGCCTGATCTGCGGTGATGTCGGCTTTGGTAAAACAGAAGTGGCGATGCGCGCTGCATTTGTCGCGGTGCAAGGTGGTGCGCAGGTCGCCGTACTGGTGCCCACCACACTGTTGGCACAACAGCACTACCAGAGTTTTAAGGATCGTTTTGCCGACTGGCCAGTGCAGATAGAAGTACTCTCACGCTTTAAGACTAAAAAACAGACCGATGAAGCATTGAAGAAGATCGAAGGTGGCAAGGTTGATATCGTGATCGGCACACATAAACTGATTAGCGGCAACATCAAATTCGATAACCTCGGTCTCTTCATCATCGATGAAGAGCATCGCTTTGGGGTTAAACAGAAAGAGCAGTTGAAATCACTGCGTACCGATGTCGACACCTTAAGCCTGACCGCCACCCCGATTCCACGCTCACTTAACATGGCGTTAACCGGTATTCGCGATCTCTCGATCATCGCCACCCCACCGCTGCGGCGCATCGCGATCAAGACCTTTGTGCGCCAGTGGAACGACACCCTGATTCGCGAAGCGTGCCTGCGCGAGATCCGCCGCGGTGGCCAGCTCTACTTCCTGCATAATGAAGTACGTACTATTGAAAAGATCACCGAAGAGTTAAAGAAACTAGTACCCGAAGCAGAGATTAAATTTGCCCATGGACAGATGAATGAGCGCGAGCTAGAACAGATCATGCTCGACTTCTATCATCAACGTTTTAATATCCTGGTCAGCACCACTATTATTGAAAGCGGTATCGATGTACCCAACGCCAACACTATTATTATGAACCGTGCTGATAAACTCGGTATCGCGCAGCTCTATCAGCTACGTGGCCGTGTTGGACGTTCACATCATCAGGCCTACGCATATCTAATCACGCCACCTAAAAACAGCATGACCAAAGATGCTGAAAAACGGCTTGAGGCAATTGAATCGATCGAAGAACTAGGGGCTGGTTTTACCCTCGCCACACATGACCTGGAGATACGGGGTGCCGGTGAATTCCTGGGTGATGAACAGAGTGGCCACATCCAGGAGATCGGGTTTTCAATGTACACCGACCTGCTTGATCGCGCCGTTGAAGCGCTCAAAGCAGGCAAACAACCTGAGCTATTGTTGCCATTAAATAGCGGCTCTGAAATTGACCTCGGCGTCCCTGCGTTGCTACCAGAGGATTATCTGCCCGATGTACATAGTCGCCTTGTTTTATACAAGCGTATCTCCAATGCCAAAGACAAGGCTGAATTGCGCGAACTACAGGTAGAGATGATTGACCGTTTTGGGCTGCTGCCAGATCCCGCTAAGAACCTGATGGCAGTAACAGAGCTTAAACTGGTTGCCGCACCCATTGGGGTTCGTAAAATTGAAGCTGGCGCATCTGGTGGTCGAATTGTGTTTGGCGATCAACCCAATGTTGATCCATTAAAGATCATTAATCTGATTCAGCGAAAACCGAATACCTATAAGCCTGATGGGCAGGAAAAATTACGTTTTACAATGTCGATGCCTGAGTTGCAGGATCGTATCGATGCCATTACTGAACTGCTGGGTTTAATTGCTGCTGAAGGGTGATTGAACACGATCAGGAAAGATCAAAAAAATTCGAGCGCCATACTGGCTCCCCCTCAGGGGAGCCGATCGCATGGCTTATTGCACTTAGTCACACACGCAATATAAAAATGCCATAAATCGTTCCAGATTCATAGTGTTTTTTATATTTATTTCAACATGAGCGTATTACCACCACTAGTAATTGGCGTTCACCTCCGCTTCAACCAGTGATTGCAGTTGCTGGTAGCCAAAATCAGTTAGTGGTTTCCCATTCACGAAGAAGGCAGGTGTTTTATTGGCACCGAGTAATTGGCCATCCGCCATGTCCTGCTGGATAATTTTCGCAATGTCGGGGTTATTCATATCTTGCTTAATACGAGCCACATCGACCCCTGCGCGTTCGATAAACCCCATAAAAATATCGGGCTGCGCCACATGATTGGTCGTCCACTGTGCCTGTGTGGCAAACATCAACTCAAGGACTTCCCAGAACTTGTCCTGCTGACGGGCTGCTTCCAGCATCGCAACCATTCTGTCAGACCCCTGGTGGAATGGTAGATAGCGAATCACCAGGTTCATTTTACCCGCCTGTTGTTGCATCAACTGTTTCACAAAGGGATGAAATTGTGCACAGGTACCACAGGCCGGATCCAGAAACTCAACTAACGTCACTCTAGCATCTGGATTGCCCACTTTAACTGAATAATCTTTAATCAACGCGGCGCTGTTATTACTGACACGTTCATTAATCGCCTGCTCTTCGCCTGAGTTGTGAAACATCGCAGCTGCGATAAACGCAACAACCATTAAAAGTATGGCAAGCAGTGTAAAGTGACTCTGTTTCATTTTTTCATCCTGAGTTTACATGTAATAATTCAAATTTAGGACAGCCAGCTGGATATAACTTATAACCTGGCAAGTGTGCGTATTTTAAGCAGTAATACAACAATCATACCAAATGCAGCGAGTGACAATAGTGGAATCGGCAAAACCCCCATCAACATCATCCCCTCATCGGCACAGGAAATACCCTGGCGGCAGGGCTGTAGATTCTCTGGAATCAGTCCATAAAAAAGCAGGCTATGATAGAGGGTAAACAATGTGCCGATAATGGCTAACGGCAAGGCATATCTAACAACACGCGTATCCAGTGGGTGCAGTGCAAACAATAACATGACCGCCAATGGGTAGATAAAAATACGCTGGTACCAGCAGAGTTCACAGGGGATCAACCCCATTACCTCACTAAAAAAAAGACTTCCAAGTGTCGCCAGCATCGCAATCAACCAGCAGGTAAATAGCAGCTTCCAGCACGTAGCGATTGATGCAGAGCGATACGGTATTTCTGTTTGACCAACCATGAAATTCAACCCAGGATTATAAAAACTTGTGGGATTTTACACCACCGACGCAGGGAAAAGCAGACTATTTCCCGCTAAGATGCAACTACGACCACACCCTTAATCCTGTTATGCTCAGACTTTAGCGATCAATAATAAGGAGCGTGAGGCATGAATACCCAGGCGACGATCGACTATGGCCCACTCACCGGGCTGATTGGTAGCTGGCATGGCGACAAAGGAGTGGATGTTGCACCGGAGTCAGATGGCATAGAACACAACCCCTACTACGAAACCATTACCTTTGAAGCGGCTGGTGATGTCACTAATGCCGAACAGCAACAGCTTGCGGTACTCTTTTATCGCCAGCAAGTGAGCCGGCAATCAAATAAGCAGGTGTTTCATGACGAATGCGGTTACTGGATGTGGGATGCTGAAACTAAAGTGGTGATGCACTCACTCACAATCCCGCGTGCGGTCACGCTCATTGCGGGGGGCCACTATCACGGCCCGGATAACAGTGACAACGTGGTGCTTTCTGTCACTGCCAGGCGCGATGACCCTGACTGGCAGATCACACAATCACCTTTTATGAGAGACAACGCGAGAACCGATGAATTTCATCACCAGATAATTCTGAATGGTGACAGCATTAATTACAATGAAACCACAATACTCAATATTTATGGCAAACGCTTTGAGCACACCGATCAAAACACATTAAAACGGGCTAAAACGAGCTAAAACGGGAGTTAGTCAGGCTGCCTGATCATCTCGTGCCTGCGCCTTAAGTGCCTTTCTCTGCTGGCTCAGGTAAGCTGGCGTTAACACGTTTTTTATCGCCCATTGATAATCTTCCATCACTGAAATGGCAAGCTGATTATAGGGTTCATAACTCAGGTCGACAAATCTGGGGTATATCGCTATTAGCAGGCTAAAAAAACGCTTCACCTCATTTTTATCTTCCAGTAGCGAGCTAAAACGCAAACCGTTACGTGCAATGCTCCACTGAAAAGGCTCTGCTGTAATCGCACGTCGACAATGTTCCAGATAACCTGATTCACGCACATATTGCAACGAAGCCACATCATGGCTTGAGTAAGCATCTTCCGGTATCGCATTTAAATAACAGGCAACCATATTGTAATGTGCGCGATAGATATGCTGTTCATTGACGACGTTTTCCGGGTGACTGCAATTATGTTGTGCTAACGCATCTAAAACCGCCTGGTAATGCAACAATGCTGCCTGTTTCGAAATTTCCGCTTTATCTTTATCATGACGCTCCGCATGGGCGGCAATGCGATCAAATTCAATATTGCCTAACAGCCAGTGAAGACATGCTTTACCCAGATTATCCGTCTCTTTTGACGTCGCCAGGATCTGCTCTGCATGACGTCCAAGATCCTGAGTATCCTTCTCCTTAGTGAGAAAGCGTCGACTCATTCTCAATTCACGATAAATATGCATTAAGCGGTCAAGCTCTACAGGAAATGGGCCTGGAAAACATTCACCATGTAAAAATTCGATAATTTGAATGACATGCAGCGTGGGTTTTTTATGAGGCTTGCGGTAATAATTAAGTAGCAGCTTGAGCGAAATCCCATCAGGGTCGACACTATCAATCTCATCCTGAAAATGCTGCCAGTCCCAACCGGGTTGCTGTTTAAGCCGATGTATTTTATTGTATATTGAGGCCATAATCCCATTTACTCAAAATATCTTACTGTCATTCTATGCTACCTCACCCTGGTCTTTTCTAACATAGCCGACAGAAACATCACATTTAATTTAATTGCCCCCTTGAAAACCGACCGGTCGGTCTGATACTATCCACTCATCGTATCAAGGAGAATGACCATGAACGCTGCCGCACAGTTAGCAGACAACCGTCGGAAATTACTAGAAATAGCCGCAGAAGAAATTCTTGAAAATGGCTTCCAGGCTACCAGTATTGGCGACATCCTGACTAAAAGCGGCCTCTCCAAAGGAGCACTGTATCACCATTTTCCTAGCAAATTAACACTGGGTTATGCCGTTTTTGAAGAGGTTTTCGTACCCGAGTGCGCTACTCGATGGGAACCTGCCTTAAATACCCCCGATCCTATCACCAGTATCAGCATACTGCTACGTGCTCAGGTACATGAAATGACGGATGAGATGATTCGCCTCGGTTGCCCGGTTAACAACCTTGGCCAGGAGATGTCCCCTATTGATGAAGGGTTCCGTCAACGCATTAACCGGGAAATTAACCACTGGCGTGACGAACTAGCGGCTGCCTTTAAGCGAGGACAAGCCACCGGTCACGTTAAAACAGAGATCGACACGAGGCAAGTGGCCACTTTCTTTATCGCGAGCATAGAAGGTGCCATCGGCCTCGCAAAGAATGCGCAGGATCGTGCACTGCTTGAGACCTGCACCGAAGGGCTGATTAATTATCTTGAGGGGTTAAGAGCATGAATAACAAAAACAACAATAGTTTTGCCCACCGCTACAGTCAATGGGTCGTTCGCTGGCGCTGGCCAATTGTCATCCTGACGCTTGCACTGGCAATCGGTGCTGGCAGTGGCGTTAAAAATCTCGGCTTCAATACGGATTACCGCGTCTTTTTTAGTGAAGATAACCCACAGATGCAGGCATTTGAGGCACTACAACGCACTTATACCAAGGTTGATAACATCCTCTTTACCCTCGCTCCGCGCGATGATGCAGATGTGTTCACCCCCAGCACACTCGCAGCAGTTGAACAGGTTACCGAACAGGCCTGGCTCTTGCCATTCGCTTTACGTGTCGACTCAATCAGCAACTTCCAGCACACCGTGGCGGAAGGAGATGACCTGATTGTTGAAGACCTCGTATTCGATGCGTTAAACCTTGATCAGGCAGCGCTTGATAACATTAAAGCGGTCGCCCTCTCTGAGCCAGCACTGCACAAACGATTAGTGGCTAACGAAGGTGGCACAACCGGCATTAACGTCACCTTTCAGCTACCCGGCAAGGCGATGGATGAAGTACCGATTGCAGCAGCTGCAGCGCGTGCACTGGCCGCTGAAATCGAGGCCAACTACCCGATTGATGTTCATCTTGTCGGCATGATGATGATGAATAACTCATTCATGGAGTCGAGTCAGAATGATATGGCCTCACTGGTGCCGATCATGTATCTGGTGATTATCATCATCACCTTTTTTCTGGTGCGATCGTTCAGTGCCACCATCGGTACCTTAATTATTATTGTGATGTCGGTCATCACCGCCATGGGTATCGCTGGTTGGCTAGGGGTAAAACTCACCCCACCATCAGCTTCTGCACCCACCATCATTATGACGCTAGTGGTAGCAGACTCGATTCATATTTTAGCCACACTGTTAGCCCTGATGCGTAACGGTACTGAAAAACGCGCAGCGATTGCCGAGAGTCTGCGGATTAATCTATCACCCGTTTTTCTCACCAGTATCACCACTGCAATCGGCTTTTTATCGCTTAATTTTAGTGATTCCCCCCCTTTTCATGACCTCGGCAATATCACCGCGATCGGGGTGATGGCTGCCTTTGTTTATTCCGTCACGTTCTTACCCGCATTCCTCGCGATTATGCCGCTGAAAGTCTCACAACGACCTGACCGTATGACACTAGCCATGGATCGCCTCGCATCTGTTGTGGTGAAACGTCGTAAGTCGATCCTGTGGTCATCGGTTATTGTGAGTTTGATCATCCTCTCGTTTATCCCCCGGATCGAACTCAATGATGACTTCGTTGCTTATTTTGATACCAGCACTGATTACCGACAGGATGTTGATTTCACCACCGCTAACCTGACCGGCATTTATCAACTACAGTATTCACTGCCTACCCATAGCAGCAACGGCATAAGTGATCCTGAATTTCTCGCAGAGCTGGATGCTTTTTCTCAATGGTTAAGGTCACAGCCGGAAGTGATGCATGTGAATACCATTAGTGATACCTTCAAGCGCTTAAATAAAAATCTGCACGGCGATGATAACGCCTGGTACAGGCTTCCAGAAAGCCGCGCACTCGCCGCGCAGTATCTACTGCTGTATGAGCTATCACTCCCTTATGGGCTTGACCTGAACAATCAGCTTAATGTCGATAAGTCATCCACACAGGTGATTGCAACGCTCGACAACATGACCTCAAAGCAGTTACGTGATATTGCACTCCGAGGTGAGCAGTGGCTGGCAGAAAATACGCGTAATAGCCGCGCCATTGGCGTTGGGCCAGGCATCATGTTTGCGTATATTTCAGAACGCAATATCACCAGCATGTTAGGCGGCACCTTTGCTGCCGTGATCCTGATCTCATTTATCATCATGTTCGCCCTGCGCAGCTTCAAAATAGGCATGTTAAGCCTCATACCCAATCTGCTACCTGCAGGGCTCGCCTTTGGCATCTGGGGTTTGATGGTGGGCCAAGTCAATATGGCGGTGTCGATGGTGGCAGGTATGAGCCTCGGTATTGTGGTCGATGACACCGTTCATTTTCTAAGTAAATACCTGCGTGCAAGGCGTGAAAAAGGAATGGACGCTGAAGCTGCCGTGCGGCATGCCTTTAGCAGTGTCGGCGTGGCAATCGTCATGACATCAGTCATTCTCGTCGCAGGCTTTATGGTACTGGCGCAATCAACCTTTGGTCTAAACTCACAAATGGCGTTACTCACCGGAATCGCAATCGTGATGGCGATCATCGCCGACCTGCTACTACTACCGGCGCTATTGATGCGCCTTGATACCAAAAAATTAACCATAAAAACCAAAAAACAGGCCATCATTAAAAACGCAACACAAGGAGATAACGCGTGATGATTAATAATAAAAGCTATGCACTCATACTTCCGCTGTTAGCGATGTTGCTACCAGCCACCGCCTTTTCTATTGATGATAGCGCTCATGAGAAAAAAGGACTGGCGATTGCCATTGAAACTGATCGGCGAGATGCGGGCTTTGGTGACTCATCAGCATCGTTAGAGATGATCCTGCGTAACCGCCACGGTGAAACCAGCGAACGTCTGCTGCGAAATAAAACACTTGAGGTGACTAACGATGGCGACAAGGTGATTATCATCTTTGATACACCCAGAGACGTCAAAGGAACCGCATTCCTCTCGTTCACCCATAAACTTGAACCCGATGACCAGTGGCTCTATTTACCGGCATTGAAGCGAGTTAAACGCATCGCTTCGCGTAACAAGGCTGGCCCGTTTATGGGCAGTGAATTTGCCTATGAAGATATCTCCTCCCAGGAGGTTGAAAAATACAGCTACCGTTACATTAAAGATGAAACCTTTGATGGACGAGATCATTTTATTATTGAACGTGACCCTGTCGATCCTCGATCAGGTTACAAACGTCAACGTGTATGGATCGATAAAGCAGAGTATCGCATCTGGAAAATAGATTTCTATGACCGTAAAGACTCGTTATTGAAGACACTCAGTTATGATGACTATAATCAATATCTCAAAAAATTCTGGCGTGCCAATATCATGGAGATGATCAATCATCAAACAGGTAAAAGCACACGCCTTAACTGGACAGACTTTAGCTTCAAAAATGGTTTTAGCGAAAAAGAGTTCACCAAAAGTGCACTTAAAAAATCACGTTAAACGGTTACTATGATAAATCGTCTTTTAATTTTATCACTGGCACTGCTACCGCTCGGCGCACTCCATAGTGCCGAGTGGTCATCCAAAGCTAGTATAGAGGCACGCCATTTTTTTAATGATGCATTAAACCCACAACAGCATGATGGCAACCTCTCAATAACCGTTGAAAGTGAGTTTTATCATGACTGGGATGATGATAGCCAACGTATTGTTTTTACGCCATTCGCACGTATCGACCAGCATGACAGTGAACGAAGTCATCTTGACCTGCGTGAATTCTACTGGCGAAAAACGTTTAATAACACAGACCTTTACCTCGGGATACGAAAGATATTTTGGGGCGTCACTGAGTCGTTGCATCTAGTTGATATCATTAATCAAAGCGATACGATTGAAAACCTTGATGGCGAAGATAAACTTGGACAACCGATGGTTTCGCTGTCACATTCAACCGACTTGGGTGACTGGTCGCTTTACATACTGCCGTGGTTTCGTGAACGCACCTTTGCAGGTATTGAAGGAAGACTGCGGCCACCTTTTGTGGTCGATCAGGATAACGCGCAGTTTGAATCCAATGATAAAGAAAAACATATTGACAGCGCACTGCGCTGGAGCCATGTGATCGGTGACTGGGATGTTGGACTCTCCTATTTTCACGGTACAGATAGAACCCCACAACTGATTCCACAGATGAATAATGGTGTCACAACATTACTGCCTTACTACGCGCAGTTAAATCAATTAGGACTTGATGCACAATACACTTATGAATCATGGCTATGGAAACTGGAATCGGTTTCACGACATCATGACAATCGTCTTTCACCGAACTTAAACCGCAGTAAAGCCGCCGTTGGTGGTTTTGAATACACATGGTATGGACTGTTCGATTCAGCCACCGACATAGGACTGGTGATGGAATACCAGTACGACAGCCGCGAAGCTAACCAGGCACTGATCGCCAATAACGACATCGCCATCGGCAGCCGCCTCACCTTTAACGATGTACAGGACACCACCTTGCTCGCTTTAGTCGCAAGTGATCTCGATCAACGTGAACGGTTTATCTCACTAGAAGGGGCACGGCGGCTGGGGGATGATATGAGTGTGAATATCGAAGCGCGTTTTTTTTCCAATACCACGCCACAAACACAGCTGTTTGCGTTGCGTAATGACGACTATCTTGAGTTGTTGTTAACGCGGTATTTTTAAGGGAATGACGCAACGACTTAATGATCTACAAAAAATCCAGATTCGATCCTACAACTGCTCTATCGCCTCAACCAGACGCTGTACCGCAATCACCTCTAACCCTTTAATCGGTTGAGCTGGCTTATTAGCGAGCGGTACGATAACCCGTTTATAACCATGCTGCACGGCTTCTTTGATGCGTTCCTGGCCATTTTGTACGGGACGTATTTCACCTGCGAGGCCTATTTCTCCAAACACGGCCAGGTCTGTCGGTAACGGTTTATCACGCATGCTTGAGAGTGCAGAAAGGATCACGGCAAGATCTGCTGCGGTTTCGGATACACGCACGCCACCGACGATGTTAACAAAGACATCCTGATCGTACATCGCAATACCGCCATGACGTTGTAATACGGCCAGCAACATCGCAAGACGGTTTTGATCCAGACCAACGGTCACGCGGCGCGGATTGGGCAGATGACTTTCGGTAACGAGTGCCTGCACTTCAACCAGCATCGGACGCGTCCCTTCACGCGTGACCATAATCACGCTGCCCGATACCGGCTTTTCGTGACGCGAGACAAAGATTGCGGAAGGATTGGTGACTTCACGCAGTCCCTTCTCGCTCATATCAAAAACACCCACTTCATTGACCGCACCAAAGCGATTTTTCACTGCACGGATAACCCGGTAGCGACTGCTCGAGTCCCCTTCAAAATAGAGCACGGTATCGACCATATGTTCAAGCACACGTGGCCCAGCCAACGCACCTTCTTTGGTAACATGGCCAACCAGAAAGATCGCAGTACCGGTCTGCTTGGCATATTGAACGAGATGCGCGGCGCTCTCGCGTACCTGACTCACCGAACCGGGTGCTGAGTTGAGTTGATCGGTATAAACCGTCTGGATTGAGTCGATGACCAATACACCCGGCTTCTCTTTATCTGCCAACGCAAGGATACGCTGCACCTGTGTCTCCGATAGTAGACGAACTTTATCGGTGGTTAGTCCAAGGCGATGTGCGCGCATGCTCACCTGCTGTAATGATTCTTCACCCGTCACATAGAGTGTACCGACGCGCTGACTAAGGGCGGCGATTGCCTGAATCAATAAAGTCGATTTTCCAATACCGGGGTCCCCACCAATCAAAACGGCTGAACCATTGACCAGGCCACCACCCAGTACGCGGTCAAGTTCACTAAAACCCGTGCTGATTCTTGATGCCTTGATCGCTTTCACGTCAGTAATATTGCAGACTGCAGACTCACCTGCATAACCACTATAACGTGGTGGTATTTTGCCACCACTACTCGTCGTGATCACATCTTCGATTAAGGTATTCCACGCGCCGCAGTCACCACACTGCCCTGCCCACTTCGGCGCCTGAGAACCACACTCGGTGCAATTGAAAACCGTTTTACGGCGTGCCCCCTGGGTATTGCCTTTGCTACCTGCTGATTTAATCGCAGCCACGGTTACCCCACCTCTGTCATACGAACACGTTCAGTAACACGGCATAACAACTCGTAAGGGATGGTATGCGCGCACTCGGCAATTTCCTCTACCGGCAGCCCTTCACCCCACAGTACAGCACGGTCACCAATCGCTGCGGATGGCTGGCTGCGTAGATCAACGCAGATCATATCCATCGATACTCGTCCAATCAGCGCCACACGCTGGCCGTTAATCAACACGGGGGTACCGGCACGTGCAGCACGTGGATATCCGTCACCATAACCAATAGCCACCACCCCAACGGGCATATCATCAGGGCAGCGCCAACTACCACCATAGCCAAGCGCATTTCCTTTTTTATAGTGATTAATCGCGATCAGCTTTGAATTCAACGTCATCACCGGTTTTAAACCTTCTTCAACCGCAAGCCCTTTAATAAAAGGCGATACACCGTAAAGCATAATGCCAGGGCGCACCCACTCGGCATGGCTCTCATCGTACCTCAGGATCGCAGCAGAATTGGCCAGGCTGCGTGGCGCATCGATTTCCTGAGTCGCACTGTTAAAACGTTTTAACTGCGTTGAGGTACGCGGGTCATTGTCGTCATCCGCATTGGCAAAATGAGTCATCACTGCGATCTTAGTGACAACATTTTCGCAATCTTGCAGGCGTTTGAAACTTGCCGTAACATCATCAAGAGCAATGCCCAGGCGATGCATCCCGGTATCAATCTTAAGCCAAACCTTAATTTTCGATGGCAATGACGCCTGTTCTAGCAAATCGATCTGATATTGATGATGCACCACCGCCTCAATCGCGTGTTGTGCTAACAGCACCAGCTCGTCAGCATCAGTAAAACCCTCCAGCAACAGAACAGGCTGAATAAAACCCGCTTTACGTAGCGTTAGTGCTTCTTCAATTTTTGCCACAGCAAAGGCATCGCTACTGGATAGTGCCCTGGCTACGCGCAACATACCGTGGCCGTAGCCGTTGGCTTTGATCACTGAAATAACACGAGAATTTTTAGCGGACTCACGTACCCGCTGCAAATTGTATTGAAGCGCCTGAAGATCGATCGACGCTTCAGCAGCACGTGTCACTCATATCCCCCATCGTAGTAGTCCTGTTCACCAGTGTAGTTATCAAAACGGGTGTACATACCATTAAAGGTGAGCGGTATCACTCCAATCGGGCCGTTACGCTGTTTACCGATAATAATTTCGGCACGCCCTTTTAGTTCAGGGTCATCTTTATTATAGACCTCTTCACGGTAGACGAAGGAGATCACGTCGGCATCCTGTTCGATCGCGCCTGACTCACGTAGATCAGACATAATGGGGCGTTTATCGGTACGTTGCTCAAGTGAGCGGTTAAGCTGAGACAGCGCAATTACTGGCACCCTCAACTCTTTGGCGAGCGTTTTCAGGCCACGCGAAATTTCAGAAATTTCATTGGTTCTATTTTCACTGCTACCAGCTACCTGCATTAACTGCAGGTAATCGATCACCACCAGATCAAGGTCATGTTCGCGTTTGATACGACGTGCGCGTGCGCGCAGTTCAGTTGGCGACAATGCCGGGGTATCATCAATAAAGAGTCGCGCTTCACTCAACAGACTCATCGATGATGTCAGCTTCGCCCAGTCATCATCATCCAGCTTGCCGCTTCGCACCCGGTTTTGATCAACCCGGCTGAGCGATGACAACATGCGCATCACCAGTGCTTCACCCGGCATCTCCATACTGAAAACGGCAACCGAAAGCTTGCCACTAATCGCGGCATACTCGGCAATGTTCATCGCAAAGGTTGTTTTGCCCATCGAAGGGCGACCCGCCACAATGATCAGGTCAGATTCCTGTAGCCCGGCGGTCATCTCATCAAAGTCATCAAAACCGGTTGAGATACCAGTGATTGATGAATCCATCCCAGCCAGCATATCGATGCGATCAACCACATTGGCAAGCAGTTCAGAAACGGACTTATAACCTTTATCACTACGTAAGCCCTGTTCGGCAATCTTGAAGACCGCCTGCTCCGCAGTATCCAGTAGTTCAATACTGGTACGCCCTTCTGTATTAAAGGCATTATCGGTAATCTCAGTGCCCACACGGATCAGCTGTCGCAACACCGAACGCTCACGTACAATGCCCGCATAAGATTTTATATTGGCCGCACTAGGCGTATTGTTGGCAAGCGTGCCGAGGTAGGGAAGCCCACCCGCATTGCCAAGTTCATCATGATTGTTTAACCATTCAGAGATGGTCACAACATCGCATGGCTGGCTGCTGTCAGCCAATACGGCAATCGCATTAAAAATCAGGCCGTGGTCACGGCGATAGAAATCATCCTGAATCAGCAGATCAGCGACTTTGTCCCATGCGTTGTTATCCAGCATGAGTCCGCCAAGCACTGCCTGTTCAGCCTCAATCGAATGAGGGGGCATTTTAAATGGGTCTGATATTTGATCTAGACCGCTCTCTATATCCGCAAAATCTTGCATATAAATTCTATCAGCCCGGCGCTAATAACAGCTCACCCTCTATTGCCACTGTGGACATAGAGGGTGAGATTAAACATTTTGTGGTGTGCAATACTCTGCTCACCACCACACAACAAAGATCGCTTACGTCTCGTCGGCAACAACCTGTACTGTGATTTCTGCATTCACTTCAGGATGCAGGTGAATGGATACTTTGTACTCACCAATGTGGCGAAAAGCCCCATCCGGTAGACGTACTTCATGCTTATTAACGGCGGTGCCGGCCTCGGCGCAGGCCGCTGCAATATCAGCCGTACCAACAGAACCAAACAGTTTACCTTCTTCACCGACTTTACAGGCGATCGTAATCGCTTTTTCAGCCAGTACTGTGCCACGCGCATTCGCTGTCGCCAGTAATTCTGCCGCCGCAGCTTCTAGCTCTGCGCGACGTGCTTCAAAATCAGCACGGTTCGCTGCCGTCGCAGAAACCGCTTTTTTTCCTGGGATCAGGTAGTTACGACCATAGCCATTTTTCACTGTGACCAGGTCACCTAAACCACCCAGATTTTCTACCTTCTCAAGAAGAATAACATTCATCTCTATAACCCTCGTTACGTAGCATATTACTAAAAATACAAACTAAAAAATTATCAACTCTTACTACTTAAACTTCATCACACTCGACGTTAGCGTCGCTCATCATCTGAATCTGATCGACCGTTATCATCACGTTCATCACGTTCATCACGTTCATCACGTTCATCACGTTCATCACGATTGTCGCTGTCATGCCGCTCGTTATGATCATCCTGATTTAACTGAGAATCACCGTTCTGCGGACTGCTACCTTCGATTTTTTTACGCAAACGCGCACGAATATCCACCCAGCTATCGATATAACCCACCATCGCCAACATCATCGCGATATGCGGCGGTACAATCAGCAGGCCCACATAGAGCGCAAATAACCAACCGCGCCCCATGCCAGTAATACCAATCACACCATGCACCAGCGCCAGGCCGTGGATAGAGAAAAGCGCCACCACCAGAATCATGAGATCCTGCGAGATACCACCCTGTCCCGCGAAGATCATCCCGCCAACCCCAATCAATGCCGCGGCAATCGCCACACGCTTCTCTAAAAAGAGTGCGTGAAACTCCTGCTGAAAGCCACCCGGGTTATACAACATCCCCTGAAACCAGCGCGCCAGTGAAAGGTTGATCATAGTGGAATAAAGCAGCACAGCAGCAACCAGACCCGTCATCATGCGTGCCATTCCATCCAGCATGTCACTCGCGTCACCCGACGAAAGATCAGCTTCATTCAGCATCGGTGCCATCACCGTTTCCAGCATCGAACGCCACCATGCAGCCGCATCACCCAACAGGATATTAGCCAGCAGTATCAGCAGCGCCGCCATAATCGCAACTGCAGCGAGTGTCTGCCCCAGGGAGCGCGTCACACGCAACACGATTGATGCAAGCAACACTGGCACCGAAAGCAGCAGCATACCAATCACGTAGGCCTGTACCAGACCACCTTCAACCGATGACATCATGCCGATCGCACCCATCACCAGCCCTAAGGCAAGCATCAAAAATAGCCCTTCTTTAGCGCCATTGCGCAGCGTTACCAATCCAATCGTCGCCCCAGAGAGATGACTCAACGGTGGTATCACCAACGACAGCACAGCACCCACTACAGCAACCAGGGTTGCCTGAGCTCTACCGCGCATAATGAACGAAGCTAATGCTTTCATGATTTTAGTGTAAATCTATTGCAGCTTGAGTCTAGTGCGAATCACAGTAAGGCAGCAGCGCAAGAAAACGTGCACGCTTAACTGCGGTAGCCAACTGACGCTGATACTTGGCACTGGTGCCAGTAATGCGGCTTGGTACGATCTTACCGGTTTCGGTGATGTAGTTTTTCAGCATATAGATGTCTTTGTAATCAACAACAAGACCTTCTGCACTAAAACGACAATACTTTTTACGACGAAAATATTTTGCCATGATAACTCTCCAAATAAATAATGTTTCTGTTCAGCGTTACTGTTTATTAATGGTTTCTGCGTGCAGTGCGAGCCTGGCTTCGTCTTCGCGATAACTCATGCGACTGAGAAATCCCTCAACACAGACCTCATCACCACGCTGCAATTTAGCTGCAACCTGTTTCAGTGCTGTTCCGGCGGCAATCACGACAATCTTAAAAAAAGTATCGCGTGGTAAGCCTGCCTCAACCTGCTGTGAACGGTGCTCCAGCGTAAATCTTGTCAGTGGAATACCGGCGGGGCTATTGCGTGACTCGGGCGGATTACAAATGACCCCACTCACCACCAGACGGTTGTCCGCAGACATCAATTAACCTTCAGTGGCTGGTGCTTCCTCAGCTTTTGCTGGCGCATCAGCAACGGGTGCTGCGACAGGTGCTGCTGCTGGACGTTCTTCTTTGGCAGGACGTGCCAGAGGAGAAGCGTCAGTGATCGCCGCTTTACGGGTAATCACCAGGTTACGGATAACCGCATCGTTAAAACGGAACGCAGTGGTGATCTCTTCCAGCGCTTCTTTATCACATTCAACGTTCATCATCACATAATGTGCTTTATGAACCTTGTTGATTGGATACTCAAGCTGACGACGACCCCAATCTTCTAAACGATGGATGGTACCGTCACGGCTCTCAATAGAGGTACGGTAGCGCTCGATCATGGCTGGGACTTGCTCGCTTTGGTCAGGGTGGACCAAAAACACGATTTCATAGTGTCTCATAACACTCCTCATGGTTATGCCTTCCGACCAACGCGATAAGGCAAGGAGAAAACAATTTGTTGGAACCGCAGGATTTTAGTGCAATTGGGCGTGAGACACAAGGATTGATGGAAAAAACAGGGACTTAGGTGAGAAATTGGCTAGTTCAGGACTATTTTCCTGAATGCGAGTGGCGTTTTGAGATAAACGGGACACTTATACCCCGCCCCTTCAACTATTGTAGCCAGAGGAATCAGCCAATCGCAGCAACGCATCGACTTTTGATAGCTGTTTCACCTGGCGAATCTCGCCAAACAAAGCCTCAGCTTCAGGATATTGTCGTCTCAAATAGACAAGCCACTGTTTGATTCGCCCAAGTACCTTTTTCTCCTTCATCTCAGGTTGTACTCGCATGTATCCGGCCATCTCAATAACTAAGGCAATCACGTCATGCCACTTCATCAACGGTATCGAGGTATGCAATTGAATCGCGCTAATTTGCCGCGCAAGGTCTGGCTGGATCACCGCACCACGCCCCAGCATGAAATCCTCGCAGTTGCTGATGTCACGGCAGCGCAAAAATTCATCAACACTATGGATGTCACCATTGGCTACCAGCGGGATGGAGAGTGCGTCATTGATCTTGCCCAGCCACTCCCAGCGTGCAGGATAATGGTAGCCATCGACCCTGGTGCGGGCATGTACGGTGATAAAACTGGCGTTAGCCGCCTCAACCGCCTTTGCATTCTCCATTGCCAGATCGGTGGTTTCATAGCCAAGACGTATCTTGGCAGAGACGGCGATCTCATCAGGCACCGCACAGCGAACCGCTGCGGTAATGCTGTAAATACGTTCGGGTTCTTTTAATAAAATTGCGCCGCCCGCTTTACTGTTGGTAAAACGCGATGGGCAGCCAAAATTGATATCGATCGCAGCCGCACCGAGTTCAACCGCACGCTGTGCATTTTCCGCCATCACGCCAGGTGCGCCACCTAGCAATTGAAGCGTGACCGGCGTGCCTGATTTCGTTTGACTCCCATGCGCAAGTTCCGGGCAGATACGGTAAAACACCACCGGCGGCAGCAGTTGGCCTGAGATACGCACAAATTCGGTCACACAATGGTCATATCCGCCAATACGCGTCAGCAGATGGCGCATATGGTGATCGATAACACCTTCCATCGGCGCGAGGATTAATTTCACTTAGTTTTAGGTCTGTTACTTTAGATTGGGAAATTATAAGGTGCGTAGTATGCCTTTTTCAATCCTTAAACACTCTCGTTGCAATCCAGCTGATTTATTTAGGTTCAAGATTTAGTTTTTTTTGCCGTAACAACTCAAGAACCCGGCCCTATTGTCATTGGCTCTATAGCTTTCACACAGTTCTACGAAGAACCCAAGAATTAGACAGGGTAATAAGTGAAATTCCTGAAGTATTTTAAATACATCACAGGAGAAAGCGATGAAACACAAAAGACATCACCGTTTAGCGGGACTCAAAGCTAAGGTCGCCTTGACAGCCCTCAAAGGTGATAAGACACTGGAAAGCCCTTGCCAGTCATGGCGCACCTGATATTTTCAACAGTGATCAAGGCTGCCAATGGCAGCATAATTAAAACTCAGGACTTCACTTACATAAAAGCGAATTCATAGTATCAGGGATGGGGCCCACTTCTTTATGGAAAATCAAAGTTACTATTCACCAATCAAACATCGTTTTATTTATTACGGGCTACCTCTTTGTACATTTGCATTATTCGCAGGTGCTTATTTTGATTTTATGGATGGTTTGATTACCGGTACTATTGTTCATCTTATATTAGCAACAATCAGTTTGGCGATGATATTTATCACTCATCATTTTAAACGTCCAGTACTTGCGATTCATACCTTCCTTTTTTTATCATTTCTTGCACTTGGTGGTCAATTTTTTGTTTCTCCAGAAGATATAACTTCATCTATCTGGATGGGTGTGTTCCCTATTTTCTTTTTATTTGTCGCGGGTGTAAAAATTGGTTTTTGGTGGTCTCTATTATTAATGATTATTTTTACTGGGCGATTATATATTTATCCTAAAGTTACAGGCATAGCAGGTATTTCTGATGTCGTTTACGCAAACACCGCCATGGCATTTTCATTATCAATTGCCATGGCCTTCTTATACGAAAAAGTGAGCAATCAATATCAAGCATCATTAGATAAACAAACGAAAACCGATTACCTTACTGGGATTAATAATCGTAGAGCTATCAGTATCGCCTTAAAAAATGAGATTCTTCGTGCGAATCGTCATAAAAGGCCCGTTTCTATCTTATTAATGGATCTCGATTATTTCAAAAAAATAAATGACCAATATGGTCATGATGTTGGAGATGAGGTACTACGCTCCGTCGCTAAGATCATTTCTGAAAGTGTACGGGCAACAGATGTGGTTGCACGCTGGGGAGGAGAAGAATTCCTTATACTATTACCTGAAACTGATGTTAATGGATCAAAAATTATCGCTGAGAAAGTTCGTGAGAAAATAGCTTCGCATCAATTTCCTGAAGTTAATCATGTAACATTAAGCATTGGTGTTTCAATAATGGTTTTAGATGTTGATAATGCAGAGACGTTGGTCAAAAAATCTGATTTAGCATTATATCGTGCTAAAGAAGCTGGGCGTAACTGTGTGGAGATTGCTGAATAAATCCAATAAAAGCACAAAACTATCCAGAAACTTATCGACCTCACATACCTCCTCTTGCTTTGATATTATCACGCAAAAAAATGGTAATGGGTCAAGAGTATATTTTCCTCTATAATATCTCAGCATTAGATGCTAATGCGAAGTTACCTTCCCCTAAGCGCAACAGTACATAAATCATGAACACGAGCCAGAATAGACGTGACACGCAACGCCACCGTTACCAAAAGGCAGACTGCAAAACAAAAATATTCATGCTTATGTATCACTACATGGAAGTTAACCCACCATCAATTCCGCCAACTTATCCGCCAATATCACCATATTATTTTTCTGGTAACTGGTCGCACGCCATACCAGCGCCATCTGGCGATGCGGTGTCGGTTCATCAAGCGGCCTAAGCTCGATCCTGGCGTGCTTTAACAGAGGGGATTCCAGTGCCATCGCGGGCACGAATGTCACCCCCTGACCCCATGCCACCATCTCTATCAGGGTGTAAAGGCTGCTACCCTGAAACTGCGCCTTCACCTCACTGCCACCACAGGTGGACATTGCATGATCGCGCAGGCAGTGGCCCTCCTCAAGTAATAGTAACCGCTCCATCGGTAGGTCTGCTGCGCTTATTTTGCGCTTTTTGGTTAACGGGTCACCTTCAGGCATCGCTACCCAGAAGCTCTCTTCACCAATCAATTGACACGCTAACTTTTCGGTAGGATACGGCAGCGCCAGGATTGCACAGTCGATCTCACCACTTTCAAGTCGTCTCATCAGATGTGCGCTCTGGTCTTCTATCAATAAAAGCGACAACGCCGGGAATGCCTGGTGCAGCGGTAACAACACCTTTGGCAATAGAAATGGCGCGATGGTGGGGATCACGCCGAGGCGAACCTCATTACAAAGTGGATTCTTACTATTACTCGATAATTCAATGATATTATATGATATTTTAAGTATTTTTCGCGCCTGTTCTGCAATCTCAAGCCCCGTCGGTGTCGGTAGTACTTTACGCTTGGTACGCTCTAACAACTGCACTCCGAGTGATGTCTCCAGCTCCTGAATGGCACTACTGAGAGTCGACTGGGTGACAAAACAGCGTTCAGCGGCCTGCCCGAAATGGCGCAACTCAACCACGGCCAGTAGATACTGGAGCTGCTTGATGGTGGGTAAATACATCAATCGATTTTAACAATTAATAACATTAATGCAATTGACTGGCCCAAGTTAAATCGATATCGCTAACATCATCGAAACCGGTGTAAATACTCATGATATCTCTCAAAACTGCCGAAAACAGAGTCACGATGCGCTAACCAAAGCTCGAAAAGAGGAATACCAGCCGGTATCATAATGTACTGGGCAACATTCAACGTAGGGATTCAAGTTCAACTGGTTTTAGATTAGAAATATAAAACAAGTAACAGGAGTGCGCAGATGAAAATCTGGAAATGCATTATTTGTGGTTTTGTTTATTACGAAGCAGATGGTATCCCAGGCGATGGCATCCCACCCGGTACCCGCTGGGAAGATGTGCCCGACAGCTGGGAATGCCCTGATTGTGGCGCGGGAAAATCTGATTTTGAGATGAGCGAGATTTGAAAACAGATTCAATTACGGGTAACACTCAAAAAAGTGAACCATATTATCGAGGGTGAAAGGTTCACCCGCGAATTTACAAACCAGGATCTAAAGAATACGCGCTAAAATCAGCGCATCCTCCCGCCCATTCTTCGCGGGATAATAGGCATTACGACGGCCAATTTCATTAAAATCACTATTCAAATAGAGATCAATTGCAACTGTGTTTGAAGCTCGTACTTCCAGCAACATCATCTCTGCGCGATGGCTTCTCGCCCGATCAACCAGATGCGCTAACATGCTGCGCCCTATACCAGAACCACGCAGTGATTCATCAACGCAGATATTGAGGATGTGAGACTCGCCCGCTGCTACCGTCATCACGGCGTAACCCATTACCTGCTGCACCGATTCAATCACATAGCAGTGGTAATTGACACGCAAACAATCTTTAAAGATCGTTTCGCTCCAGGGGAATTCATAAGTCTTACGCTCGATCGCAAGCACATCGGCAAGGTCTTGCGCTGACATTTTACGGAAGCGGTAATCAACTGGCTCATTGAGCCCTTCACCAGCAGGAAAATCATCCATGTTTCTCATATTAACGTCTTCGGCTTACCTGCAATAAATCTTAGGTAACAAAACCTCAGTTTACCTGAGCAACAATCGCCTGCGCTTGTAGCAGGTCTTGCCACGCTTTACGTTTATCAGCAGGCGTGTGCAACAGATCAACGGGATGATAGGTCACTACCAGCGGGATAGCGCTACCGGGCAAACTGTGCGATGGGCCACGTAGCGCATCGATAGCAGTAAGATCAGATTTCAATAAATGCCGAGCCGCGACTGCACCCATCACCAATATCACTGATGGCTGTACCAGGGCAATCTGGCGTAACAGATAGGGCGCACAGCTGGCGGCTTCCTCAATGTTGGGTGCTCGCGCTTCAAGCTGACATTTAAGCAAATTAGTCAGATAGACCTGATGACGTTGAAGCCCAACCGCAGCCAACATCGCATTAAGTAGCTGTCCTGCAACATCAACAAAAGGCTCTCCCTGTTGTGCCTCAGTCTGACTCGGTGGGCCACCGACAATCATCCATGTTGCCTGCTGCGCACCCGCGCCAAAAAGCCGTTGCTGTGATCTATCATGTAGCTCACATTGAGTACAACTTGTAACAGCGCCGCGTAGGCTATCCCAATCCATACACGCCACATCGACAACCACCTCTTCAGCCGCTTGAATGGGTGGAGCCGAGGCTATAGGACTCGGGGCTTCTACAGTTGAAGGCGCGTCTGACCTCGCCACCACTGGAGCAGTGTCAACTAAGGTAGACTCAAGTGCTTCCACGGGGCGATCACGCCGTTGCCAGCTTTCAATCCCCATCGCCTCCAGATATTGTTGCTGCAAGCTCATATTAGAATACTAATTTAAATTTGTGGATGAGCACGTTCAACCGGCTCAAGCAGTTTATTAACGGCATTAATATAGGCCCTGGCAGAGGCGATAACAATATCGGTATCCGCCCCCTGACCATTTACGATGCGGCCACCCTTCTCTAGCCGAACCGTTACTTCACCCTGCGAATCGGTACCACTAGTAATCGCATTCACTGAATAGAGTTGTAGCTCAGTATTACTTTTCACCACCGACTCTATCGCTTTAAAGGTCGCATCCACCGGGCCACTACCACTGGCAGTCGCGCTTTTTTCTTCACTATCATATGAGAGTGTTACCGCTGCGTTTGGCGTTTCACCGGTTTCAGAACAGACCTTAAGCGAAACCAGTTTAACTCGCTCAATCTCGGAAGCCGCTCGCGTCTGTGTGACAAGCGCCTGCAGGTCATCATCGTAGATATCATGTTTCTTATCTGCCAGATCTTTAAAGCGAGAGAAGGCTTCGTTTAACGCTTCTTCTGTTTCAAAGACAATGTCTAATTCCTGTAGGCGCGAACGAAAGGCGTTTCGTCCGGAATGCTTACCCAGCACCATGCGGTTAGCACTCCAGCCAACATCTTCGGCGCGCATAATTTCATAGGTCTCACGGCTCTTCAATACACCGTCCTGGTGGATACCTGATTCATGGGCAAAGGCGTTCGCTCCCACAATCGCTTTGTTTGGTTGCACTGCAAAACCAGTGATACTAGAGACCAGACGGCTACACGGTACAATCTGTGTGGTATCAAGCGTGGTATTGCATGAAAAAAGATCCTGGCGTGTCTGGATCGCCATCACGACTTCTTCAAGCGATGCGTTACCGGCACGCTCACCCAGGCCGTTGATGGTACATTCTACCTGTCGTGCGCCGTTGATCACGGCTGACAGTGAGTTGGCGACTGCCAGCCCAAGGTCGTTATGGCAATGGACTGAGAAGATCGCCTTATCGGCATTCGGTACCCGCTCAATCAATTCCGCAATCAAGGAACCAAACTGATGCGGCAAGTTATAACCGACCGTGTCGGGAATATTAATGGTACTGGCTCCGGCATCAATGACCGCTTCGATAATCCGGCATAGAAAGTCATGTTCAGAACGCCCTGCGTCTTCTGGTGAGAATTCAACATTGTCAGTGTAGTTGCGCGCCTGCTTAACCGCACGTACCGCCTGCTCTACCACCTGGTCTGGCGACATGCGTAGCTTCTTCTCCATATGAATCGGAGAGGTCGCGATAAAGGTGTGAATACGCCCGGAGTTAGCCGGTTTGATCGCCTCACCGGCTCGCTCAATATCTTTATCGAGCGCACGTGCCAGGCCGCAGATAGTGCTATCTTTTACCGCACGGGCCACCGCCTGGACTGAAGCAAAGTCGCCTTCACTTGCCATCGGAAAACCCGCTTCAATGACATCAACCCGCATCCGTTCCAGTGCCTTTGCAATGCGCACTTTTTCGTCTTGCGTCATCGAGGCACCAGGGCTCTGTTCACCATCACGCAGGGTGGTGTCAAAGATAATTAATTTCTCTTTTTTAGTCATTGCACTGCTCCATCCACTGTCCCGTTTTGTTGTGTGCGTGAGCGACTCAACAAAAGGTTACTTCCGCTCATCATCAGGGCTGTTTTTATTTTTGTCATCTGATTCGTTTTTCGTCAGCTGTTGACGATCACGACGTCGTTGACGTAACTGCCATAAGGTTAATATCGGCCCCGATACAGCATAGATAAAGGCAATCGTAAATAAGATGTAAGGCGGGTTAGTTGAAATAAAGACAAATAGTAATGCAATAAAAAAAATCGTTACAAAGGGCACTTTCCCTTTGATATCGAACCCTTTAAAGCTGTGATAACGCACCTTGCTCACCATCAGCAGGCCCGCAGAAATAGTCAGCAGAAATGCCCACACAGCAATATCTTCACCGTTGATACCATACTCTTCGCCTGCCCACACCAGGCCAACAATCAGTGCGGCTGCCGGTGGTGATGCCAGCCCCTGAAAATAATTTTTATCGATCACATGCAGCTGGGTATTAAAACGTGCCAGACGTAACGCGGCCCCTGCGGTATAAACAAAGGCGGCAATCCAGCCAAGTTTGCCCATTGAACTGAGCGACCACATAAACATCACCAGTGCCGGTGCCAGTCCAAATGAGACCATATCGGCCAGGCTATCGTACTCGGCACCAAAGTCACTCTGGGTATTGGTAATACGCGCAAGACGCCCATCAATACCGTCCATAATCATCGCGACAAAAATCGCAATGGCAGCCGCTTCAAAGCGGCCATCAATCGCAGCGATGATCGCAAAAAAACCGGCGAAGAGTCCTGCCGTGGTGAACAGGTTAGGTAGGAGGTAAACACCTCTGCGTCTTTGTTTATGCTCAGTCATAACATGTTTACTCTTAAACTTTATGATTCCAGGAGAACATTTGCTACTCGATCTTTACTCGCCAAAACCTGTTCATGTACCAACATCGCCAGGATATCAGAACCAGCACACACCGTATCGCCAACCGTCACTTCAATCCTGCTATCAACCGGTAACAGCACCTCGATATACCCACCAAAGCGCACCAGACCACAACGCTCGCCCTGCCCAGTACGCTCTCCGGTTTGATGATAACAGACCGGCCTTAAGGCCTTGTTACCAACCGCCATCACCAACACTACATCATCATTTTCATCACTCTGCAACCACATTGCATAACGATCTAACCTCTCGCCATTGTTACCATCATCATTAGCTGGCGAATGCCAATGCTGAACAATCTTGCCTTCTATTGGCGCGCGAGTAGCATAAGTCCCAAAGCGGTTCATCCGGATAGAGACCTTGCAGGCGTCACGATCGAGATAGTGGTCATGCACGCGTTCAATCGCCAGCACCTCACCATCGGCGGGGCTAACGACCCCGAGTGGGACAGGTGGAATAACACGCTGTGGATCTCTAAACAGATATACCAGCACAAGGCATAGCAACCAGAATGGTAGTGCCCCCAATAATCCAAAATAAAACTTTGCGACAAAACCAGACACAGCAAGCGCGCCGATAAACAGCCACCCTTCGCGCGCAATGTAGGGATGAGCACTACTCATAATAAAAACTCAATTCCGTAAGGAATTTGCACGATTGTTCTTTTGCCTTACCTGGGAGCAACCGCCTTACTTGTACAAAGGCCTCATCGTAATAATTAAAAAGCCTCAAAACCGGGGTCAGAATCACCCAGTTTTGAGGCTCTATTACGTTGTAATCAGCCACGAATGTCTGCTAACAACATGACGTCAGATAAGAACTTAGTTCTTTTCCTGATCAACCAGCTTGTTATCTTTAATCCAGGACATCATACCGCGCAGCTTTGCACCGACTTTTTCAATGCCATGCTCACGACCAATACGACGCTTCGCTTTCAATGTGGCAGCACCCGCCTGATTTTCCAGGATGAACTCACGTGCAAATTCACCATTCTGAATTTCAGTCAGGATACGTTTCATTTCAGCGCGAGTCTCGTCGGTAATGATACGAGGGCCACGGGTCAGGTCACCATACTCAGCGGTGTTTGAGATTGAGTAACGCATGTTAGCAATGCCGCCTTCATACATCAGATCAACAATCAGTTTCAGCTCATGCAGACACTCGAAGTAAGCCATTTCTGGTGCGTAGCCCGCTTCAACCAGGGTATCAAAACCGGCTTCAACCAATGCGCTAGCGCCACCACAAAGCACTGCCTGCTCACCAAATAGATCCGTTTCAGTCTCTTCACGGAAGTTAGTTTCGATGATGCCGGCACGGCCGCCACCGTTAGCACTGGCATAAGAGAGCGAGATATCTTTCGCGTTACCAGTCGCATCCTGGTGGATCGCAATGAGTGAAGGTACGCCGCCACCCTGAGTGTAAGTAGAACGAACCAGATGACCTGGGCCTTTTGGTGCGATCATGATCACGTCAAGATCAGCGCGTGGCTCAATCTGCTCGTAGTGAATGTTAAAACCATGGGCAAAGGCCAGTGCGGCACCCTGCTTAATGTTTGGCGCCACTTCATCACGATAAAGTGTCGCCTGATTTTCATCAGGAACCAGCATCATCACCACATCAGCGCTAGCAACGGCTTCAGCAACCGACTTAACCGTCAGACCAGCATTAGTCGCTTTAGCCGCAGATGATGAACCATCACGCAGACCAACCACCACATCAACACCTGAATCTTTCAGGTTGTTCGCATGGGCATGGCCCTGAGAACCATAACCTAGAATTGCAACCATTTTGCCCTTGATGATGGACAGGTCTGCATCTTTATCATAATAGACGTTCATTCTTTCTCTTCCTTTTTCTAAATTTTAAATTCATACCACGACGCCTGCATCTGGCGTCGTGTCTAAAAAACAGCCCTGCAAATCCAGTTACGATTAATCTACCAGCTGCTCTAAATCCAGCTGTTTAAATTTAAGAATGCAGGCTTTTTTCGCCGCGCGCGATGCCACTAACACCAGAGCGTACTATCTCAATGATCTGGTCAGCGTTAATTGCCGCGATGAACTCAACAATCCTGTCACCAGAATCGGTTAATTCTATCGTATATGATGCCTCGGTAACATCGATAATGCGCCCATTGAAGATATCTGCGAGCCTTTTGTACTCTTCACGCGCCTCGCCCACGGCTTTCACCTTGATCAGCGCCATTTCACGCTCAATATGCTCATCTTCACTCAGGTTCACCAGTTTAACCACATCAATCAGTTTATTAAGCTGTTTGGTGATCTGCTCGATGATCTCTTCAGAACCGCTGGTAACCACCGTCATACGCGACAGTGATGGATCTTCTGTTGGCGCGACCGTTAGTGATTCAATATTATAACCACGCGCAGAAAATAGCCCAGCAACGCGTGACAGTGCACCTGCCTCATTTTCCATCAAAATTGAAATTACATATCTCATCAAATCACACCAGAATCATTTCATTGAGGCCTGCACCAGCAGGAATCATAGGATAGACATTCTCTTCACTATCGGTGACGAAATCCATAAATACCAGACGATCTTTGAGTTTCATCGCCTCTTCCATTGCACCGTCAACATCCGCTGGATTCTCGATGCGCATCCCCACATGGCCATAACTTTCAGCCAGTTTGACAAAATCTGGCAGTGCATCCATATAAGACATGGCATAACGACCGTCGTAGAAAAACTCCTGCCACTGACGCACCATGCCCAGGTAACGGTTATTCAACGCGACAATTTTGATCGGCAAGCTATATTGCAGACAGGTTGAAAGCTCCTGAATACACATCTGAATACTGCCTTCACCGGTCACACAGGCGACCGTCGCATCGGGATGAGCAAACTGCACGCCCATCGCAGCCGGCAGACCAAATCCCATTGTGCCGAGACCACCCGAGTTGATCCAACGATATGGTTTATCAAACTTGTAATACTGCGCCGCCCACATCTGATGCTGACCCACATCTGAGGTCACATAAGCATCACCGTTAGTCTCTCTGTAGAGTGCTTCAATCACCTGTTGCGGCTTTACTTTACCACTCTCAGTATCATACTTAAGACAGTCTGCACCGCGCCATTCGGTGATCTGCTTCCACCAATCGCCAATGGCTTGCTCATCTGGCTTTTTATCACCCTCTTTAAGCATCGCAATCATCTCTTGCAACACATTTGTCACTGAACCGACAATTGGTACATCAACTTTCACGTTCTTCGAAATCGACGAGGGATCAATGTCGACATGGATGATCTTCGCATGTGGACAGAATTTCTCAATATTACCTGTTACGCGGTCATCAAAGCGTGCGCCAATCGCAATCAACACATCACAATGATGCATCGTCATATTAGCTTCATAGGTGCCGTGCATACCGAGCATGCCAAGGAACTGCTTATCCGTTGCCGGGTAGGCACCCAACCCCATCAGTGTATTGGTCACTGGGTAGTTAAGTTGCTGTGCCAGCTCAGTCAATTCCGCTGCACCGCGGCCCAGTACTACCCCACCGCCGGTATAGAAGATTGGACGCCTGGCAGAGAGCATCATGGTAACCGCGCGCTTGATCTGACCAATATGGCCCTCGACCACCGGGTTGTACGAACGCATGGAAATTTCTTTCGGGTAGTTAAATTCGGCCTTAGCTGCGGTCACGTCCTTTGGAAGATCAATCACAACGGGCCCAGGGCGGCCCGTCGTCGCGATGTAAAACGCCTTTTTGATCGTTTCTGCAAGATCCGCAACATCCTTCACCAGAAAGTTATGCTTCACACAGGGGCGCGTGATGCCGATTGAATCCACTTCCTGAAACGCATCATTACCGATCATATTGGTGAAGACCTGTCCGGTGATCACCACCATCGGAATCGAATCCATATAGGCAGTTGCGATCCCGGTCACCGCATTGGTCGCACCTGGGCCAGAGGTCACCAGAGCAACACCGGCTTTACCTGTCGAGCGTGCGTAACCATCAGCCGCGTGTGTTGCTGCCTGCTCATGTCTCACCAGGACATGTTTGACGTCCTCTTGCTGATACAGCGCATCGTAGATGTGCAGTACCGCTCCGCCTGGATATCCAAACAGATGTTTCACTCCCTCTTCTTTCAGGGAACGGACAAGTATCTCCGCACCGGTTAATTCCACAGCCAATACCCTCTTTAACAAGTAAAAACACCCGCAAAAACGGGTGATTTGAATAATTAATATACGGGATCGAATTTTAATGAGATTCGCTGCAAAAAGATAGGAAAGAAAGCGAAAATTTTAGAAAATACAAGTTATTTCCACGATTTAGTACGGTTTTATGCCGAAAATCACAGGGATATCCCAATCACAAAAAGGGGCGTATTAACCCGTTATTGCTAAAAATCCAGACCAATATCGTGCTTGAACCAGAGATCAAACAGGCGTTACTGAAACAACTCTCAGAGACTACCGCCAGGAAACTGGGAAACCAGTGGTCTTCAGAACCCACCAGCCCTGAACGCCACATTCGGGGCTGGAATGACACCACACGTTAATGCCTCACGCCCTGACAACCTGCTTATTCAGTAAAATGACGCTTTAAAAATCGCTGAATAGCCAACCACGCCTCTTCGCTTGCCGCTGCACTATAGGATGAGCTCATTGGGTTAACAAAGCCACTATCGGCATTCACCGTCACCACATCCAGGTTCTTGCGAAGCCTCAGCATGACCTGCTGCAACTCGTCTAACTGCTCAATGCCAAACGCAGGGTCACGTCGTCCGAACACACTTAGAACCGGAGCATCAAGACGCTCAAGCACCTGCTGATTCCCCTTCGGCATCGCATCAAAGGCCACCAACGCATCAATATCAGTATCATTACTCAAGACAATCCTGTAGAGGTGTTTAGCGCCATAACCCCAACCAATGGCTGCAACTAAATCCTGCCGCCGTTTCAGATAATCAATCGCACCACGAAGGTTAGCCGTGACCCACTCCGGGTCTGTCTGTGCCATCACCATTTTTGCCATTGAATTTCGCAATACCGGGCGGCCATCAAAAAGGTCGGCTATCACCACCCGAAAACCCTGCTTCGCATAGCGATCAGCCCATACCTTAACCTCATCAGCGAGCCCCCAACGGTCATGTGCAATGACAATGCCAATCTCAGCATCCACCGGCCCCGCCACATAGGCATCAAACGAGGTACCATAAGCAGTCTTTAAAGTGACCATCTCGGCACTAGCAGCACCCACCCATAGGCAGCACATCACCATCAAAAAAAACTTGCGTAACATACCTCATCCCCTGAATTACTTTGTGACCTTGAATAAAAGCATACCTGAGAAGAGAGGCGCACGCCATTCGCTCAAGTCACACCTCACGTAACGCCAGTAATGGTGGATAGTTGAGAACTTTTCGCGTACCCAGCACGCCCGCCAGACCAATTCCAGCGCCCCCGCCAATAATACCAGTCAACCACACCCATCCATTAAACTGGTATTCAAGCTGAAACAGATACACCGCCAAAATATACCCCAATAGACTTGCAGCAGTGGCTGCCACCATTCCCGCGAGCGCGCCTAATGTCACAAATTCTGCAATCACCCCATTCAACAGGCGACGACGCCCAGCACCCAACGTGCGCAAAATGACACTCTCGCGTATACGCTCATCAAGTGTTGAATAGATCGCCGCATACATCACTAGTAACCCCGCGATTAAGGTAAAGAGAAAGACATATTCGACAGCCAACGTTACACGCTCAATAATAATACGGACCTGCGTCATCACCGCCGCAATATCGATCACTGTAATATTAGGAAATTGACGCACCATTTTATCGAGTACTAAATATTCACTTTCAGGCAGGTAAAGGCCGCTCATGTAACTACTCGAATAGGACTCCAGTACGCCAGGGGATGCAATCACAAAAAAATTGGGGCGAAACGAGTCCCATTCGACTGATCGAATATTACTCACACGCGCGGTAACGCGCTGCTCATCAATCAAAAAGACCAGCGTATCCCCCGTCTCAATCGCCAGTGTTTTTGCAAGCCCCTCTTCCACTGAAAATTGACCCTCACTCTCTGAAGCCGACCACCATTCACCCATGATCAATTGATTATCAACCTGCATCTGCGCAGCCCACGAGAGATTAAACTGCCTTTCCAATAGACGCTGCGCACGCGGATTTTCATAGCTTTCTGGCTGAACCACTTTGCCACCAATCTCAATGAGCCGACCACGAATCATCGGGTATAGTGTGGGTGCCTTTAACCCCTGTTCACTAAAAAAATGGCTTAATGGCTCAACCTGATCGGGCTGAATATTAATCAGAAACCGATTGGGGGCATCATCCGGCAGGCTATTGCCCCACTCATCCAGCAGGTCATCACGAATCACAGAAAATAGCAGCAACACCATGATACCCAGGCCAAAGGCGATCACCTGTGCGACACTACTCATGGGTCGCCGCATCAGATTAGTGACACCAAAACGCCATTCAACAAAAAGATGCGCGCGAAAAGCACCCAGAATCCTGAGCAGTAAAAAAGCGACGCCAGCCAGTAACAGCAGTGCGACGATCAAACCGCCCAGCACATAAAAGCCTAATTTAAAATCACCCGCCTGCCACACAATCAATGCTGAAAGCACAACAAACCCCAGCCCATAGGTGGAAATGCTGCGTGTAGGCAATGCACCAAGGTCTCTGCGCAACACACGTAGCGAGGGGACATTTTTCAGCTGCAGTAGCGGCGGCAGCGTAAACCCAAACTGGGTCACCAGCCCGGTTAACAATCCAACCAGGACCGGTAGTAGTGACGGCGCTGGCAGCGCAAAGTCCGCGAGTGAACCAATAATCCCCACTAGTACAAACTGCGCACCAAACCCAAGCAGGCAACCCACGCTACCGGCAATTAAACCAAGCCATAACATCTGTAACATAAAAATCGACAGGATCTGTTGCTGAGTACCACCCACACAACGCATCACCGCACAACTATCTAAATGACGGCGAATGAATCGTTGTGATGATGTCGCCACGGCTACCCCGGCCAATAGCACACTAACCATCGCCGCAAGCCCCAGAAAACGACGCGCACGCTCCAGCGCACTGCGTACTTCCGGGCGCGCCTCTTCAATCCCTTCCATACGCTGTCCAGGTTTCAATTTCGGTTCAATCATGGCGCGGAAATTCGCCACTGCCGTAATCTCGCCAGCCAGCATCATGCGGTGACGCACACGGCTCGCCGCTGTAATCAGCTCAGTGCTGGCAATATCAGCCAGGTTCAGCATCACCCGCGGTGCCAGGCTAAACAATTGCCCACTGGCCCGGGCCGGTTCATTCGTCAGGATCGCTGCGATTTTGAAGTCAGCCTCACCCACCTTCACCACATCATTCACATTGACCCCAAGAAGATCTAACAGCTGTATATCGATCCAGATACTACCCGCCTCAGGAACCCCTGCTGCCACTCGGTCTGGCGCAAAACGTTGCTGAGAAATACGCAACTCGCCACGTAGTGGATAAGGTGACTCCACCGCTTTAATCGACACCAGCTGATTGCGCTCAGCAGTCATCATCATGCTTGGGAATTCAATTGAGGTCGCACTTTTCAACAAAAATCTTTCGGCATCAACCCGCAAATCGTCAGCAATAGCCTGATCGGAAATCATCACCAGGTCAGCACCTAACAATGTATTAGCCTGGTTTTCAAGCGCCAGACGCACTCGATCGGTAAAGAAACCAACCGAGGTGACACTGCCCACCGCAATCACCAGTGCCAGACTCAGAACAGTCAGTTCACCCGCTCGCCAGTCTCGCCGTAACATCCGCCACGACATACGAATAGAGGCTGCCATGTTGTGACTCACTCCGCCACCGACCGCTCAACGGCGACCAACCTGCCCGCATCAAGTCGAAACAAACGATTACAACGCCGTGCCAACGCTTCATCATGGGTCACCAGTACAATGGTTGCACCTTGCTCACGGTTCAATTCAAACAGCAGCTCTATCACGCGTTCACCAGTGGCACTATCAAGATTCCCGGTCGGCTCATCGGCAAACAGTATTTTGGGTTTTACAACGAAGGCACGTGCAATCGCAACACGCTGCTGCTCACCACCCGAGAGTTGCTTTGGATAGTGATGCAGTCGTTCAGCCAGACCAACGCGTGCCAGCATTTTAGATGCCTGTGATTCAACATTTTCGACACCCCCTAGCTCCAGTGGCAACATCACATTTTCTAACGCGGTAAGATTTGGTAACAACTGAAATGACTGAAAAACAAAACCCACGCTTGATTGCCTTAACGTGGCACGACCATCTTCATCGAGCTTGAACAAGTCATTCCCATCAAGCCACACCTGGCCGTCACTTGGCACATCTAGCCCTGCAAGAATCCCCAGCAAGGTCGACTTTCCTGAACCCGACGCACCCACTATCGCGACTGCCTCGCCAGCATCAATCTCGAGCGAGAGATCATCAAGCAATACCAGCTCACCCTCTGGGCTGACGACTCGTTTACAAAGCCCTTGCACGCGCACAATCGAACGTGAGATATTTTCCACCATGCTAAAACGACTCCTGATGTTAATTACCTTCATCCTACCGACAACCGTCTCTGCACAACAGCAGACTATTGTTGTGGTGGGCGACAGTTTAAGCGCAGCTTATGGCATGACGCAAAAAGAAGGATGGGTAAACTTGCTGGCGATAAAGATGAAAGAAGCGACACTGCCGTATCGTATCGTTAATACCAGTATCAGCGGTGAGACCACTCACGGTGCACTTGCTCGCTTTTCAACCATTATCAGCACCCATCAACCCACCATCATCATTATAGCCCTGGGGGGTAACGATGGGCTGCGTGGTATGCCACTTAAGGCAATGAAGCAAAATCTGGCCAGTATGATTCAATCAGCACAAACCGCCAATTCAGATGTCCTTTTAGCGGGCATGCAGCTACCACCAAACTACGGGCGTACATTTACACAAAAATTTTCGAACAGTTACCAGCAATTAGCCGATGAATACAACATTGCATTGCTGCCTTTTTTACTGAAAGGGATGGATCAGGATTTAACGCTGTTTCAGTCAGATGGGATCCACCCGCTTAACAGCGCCCAGCCAATGATTCTGGATAACGTATGGCCTCACCTGATGCCATTATTAACAACAGCAGCACAGTAGCCAGAATTACTGATGAAACTCATCCAGTAAGCCATAACGTAATGCAACATGTGTCAACTCCGCATCGCTATGAATACGTAGTTTTTCAAACAGCCTGTAGCGATAGGTACTAATGGTCTTTGGACTCAAACATAATTCATCTGAAATTACCTGCGTCTTTTTACCCTGCGCCACCATTAACATCACCTGCAATTCACGGTTTGAGAGCGAATCGAGCGGCGATGATGGCCCTGCGCCCGGTAAAAAGGTTAAAGCAAGGTGTTGCGCAATATCAGCACCGACATAACGCTGTCCTTTATTAACACATTTAATCGCGTTGATGATCTCTTCCGGGCTGCACCCTTTAGTCAGATAGCCAACGGCACCACTCTGTAGCAAGCGCGATGGAAATGGCTCTTCAGCGCAGACTGAAAGCACAACAATTTTTAAAGAAGGATATGATTTGAGTAGTTTACGTGTCGCTTCAAAGCCGCCAATGCCCGGCATCTGGACGTCCATTAAAACAACATCAGGCTTTCTTTGACGAACAAAGCGGATCGATTCTTCACCACTATCGACATCGCCAATCACTTTGATACCCGGCGCATCATTAAGAATACGCATAATGCCAGCACGCACCAATCTATGATCGTCCACTAATAAGACACTTACCATCACGCCCCCACTCCATATTATTCATTTACATCAGTTAGCAGGATCGGCAGGTTCACTAATTTTAGCGCCTAAACATGTGGCGGAGAGGCAGGGATTCGAACCCTGGGAGGGCTACAAACCCTCAACGGTTTTCAAGACCGCCGCTTTCGACCACTCAGCCACCTCTCCTGATCCTGCTGATACGGTCTTCAACAATCCAGGTTAGTTGAAGACTATACCCTCTAACTGTGCACTGGGGCACCCGGACAATTTTACAGTAGATTCTGAAAAATTGCCGAAATAACAAGTCCTTGTAATCAGCGCGGGAGAATATACCCGCTTCCAGTAAAAGATGCAACTCCTGCTTGATTTTAGTCAACGGAACACCATATAGTACACCATACGATAAATAAATCTGGAGATTGAACAGAATCATGAACCCTTACCAACAAGATCAGCTCAAGGTCGCAGTTACCACAGGCGTCGAGTCTACATTTGCCACCACCAAACTGATCCGCAACACCTATACACTGCTGGCAGTCACCTTACTGTTTAGCGCCGTAATGGCTGGTATCTCTATCGCGATTCAACCCCCTGGCTTCACAGGCATTGTCAGCTTACTAGCTGCCCTGGCTCTCATCTGGCTTGTATTGCCAAAAACAGCTAATTCTACCGCAGGCCTGGGCGTCGTATTCGCCATCACGGGCTTAATGGGGTTTGGCCTTGGCCCAATGTTGACTTACTATCTGAACATGCCAGGTGGCGGATCAATTGTGATGACTGCACTTGGCTCTACCGCAACTATCTTCCTTTCACTCTCTGCCTACGTGATGATCACCAAAAAAGACTTCACCTTCATGGGTGGCTTCTTAATGACCGGTATGATCGTTGCCATCGTCTGCATGTTAGTACTATTTGGCGCAACCCTGTTTGGTTATCACATGCCATTGGTACATCTAGCACTCTCTGCGATGATTGCAATGCTGATGGCTGGCTTTATCCTGTATGACACCAGCCGTATCATCAATGGTGGTGAGACTAACTACATTATGGCTACCGTTGGTTTATACCTCAGCATCTACAATCTATTTGTTAGCTTGCTACACCTGATCGGCGCATTCAATAACGACGATTAAGTAACCGTATGACTCAGTAGAACCGAGAGCCTCGCAATAGCGGGGCTTTTTTTATACCTGATATCACGTCACAATACGCCACATGAATAATATCGAACACACATTTGCACAATACGTACGTATCTTAGGTCGCGGTAAAAAAGGCAGCCGTTCGCTCACCAAAGATGAAGCCTTTGAAGCGATGAGGATGATTCTTAACGATGAGGTTGAAGCTGTACAACTCGGCGCATTTCTGATGCTGCTACGTGTTAAGGAAGAGAGCTCTGAAGAGCTCGCTGGCTTTGTCGCTGCTGCACGTGCATCACTACCGGTGCCAGACAAGGCGATTAATGTCGACCTCGACTGGTCAAGCTATGCAGGCAAACGACGCCATCTACCCTGGTTTATTCTGGCCGCTCTACTACTCGCTGAAAATGACATTAAAATTCTGATGCACGGCACCGCAGGACGACGCGATAATCGAATTTACACGCCAGACGTCATGACGCTACTAGGTATTAAAAATTGCAGTTCACTGGATGACGCTGCACAACAGGTCTCAGACAATAATATTGCGTTCATCTCACTAGAGCACTTTAGTCCGAAACTAAAACAGATCATGGAACTGCGCAGCCTGCTTGGTCTACGCTCCCCCATCAACACACTCTTGCGTATTTTAAATCCACTTGGTGCACCCCATCTGATGCAAGGCACCTTTCATCCAGGCTATCGAGCTATCCATCAACAAGCGGCTATCTACCTTGAGCAAGCTCACCTGGCTGTTTTTAAGGGCGAAGGCGGCGAATGTGAGCGCAATCCTGATGGCGACTGTGAGGTCTTCTCCGTGCACCACGGAGAAGCTAGTGAAGAGGTTTGGCCCGCCACATTCAAGGCACGTCATTTAAAAGACATAACAATGGAT
Organism: Gammaproteobacteria bacterium; assembly: GCA_021648525.1. Taxonomy (GTDB): domain Bacteria; phylum Pseudomonadota; class Gammaproteobacteria; order SZUA-140; family SZUA-140; genus SZUA-76. Next base: position 14,879 of record JAKISP010000023.1, on the reverse strand, counting down.
GTCAATCGCCTACTGCAAGTCTGGCAAGGTAACGCTGATGACGAATATGGCGTTGCCGCCGTGATTGGCACAGCCGCCATTGCACTCAGGATGACGGGCAAAACGGAGAGTATTGATGATGCAACAGTGCAGGCACAGGCGATGTGGGACAAACGTGACAAGACACACTACCCTCGCTAATCAGCAACTATTTAAGCCGCACATGCTGGCGGCCATGGATAGCGAAAGCGGTGGCCAGCAGCGATTGTGGCGTGATGAAAATCAATTGGCATAACGGAGCCCCTTTCTTTCCTTGAGTAGTTCGATAAAACGATGCGACACACTGCTGCTTCTCTTCTGGTGTCATGAATGTCATTTCGAGTTCAATATTTTTAGCGATCGCGTCAAGTTTAAAGATGGCCCACATTTTCGGTGAGCTGAACCACGTTTTCAAGTAGCTGTAATTTCCCACTCTTAGGCCGAAAAATCGGTTGTTTTTCAACCAACTTAGCATCGTAATTCCCTGGGCTTCTTATAACGTTAATTTGGCGAATTGAATTTTCTACTAGAAATTTAAAATTTATCTTGAAGTTAACTGGCTAGTTTTTGTTTAATCCCCGACATGAAAAGATTCTTCAAAGATTATGATTCAATTAACCAGTTCTCACTTTCCCTCGAATATCATCAGGACAAGGTGCAATGTGTTCATTGTTTAAAGAGCGGCCAGTTTGTATCTCATGGCATTATTTACAAACAACGCTCAAGTACCTTTTCTGAGAAAGTGGGAAAACGACTATTCTGCTCCAACCGCTCTAGTCGAAATGGTTGTGGTCGAACTTATCAAATCTATATCGAAAACGAAGAGCCATCCTTTCGATATGGCGCTTCTCAGCTGTTTTTTTTATAGCTGCCTTGCTCGCCAACGTTCACATCTGCGAGGCTTACTACCAGGCGACAGGTCAGTTTGAAAGTCGAAATGATTGGCGATGGTTTAAGATAGTGCAATATTGTACTTGACCCCTTCTTGTATAACAGCACCAACTACAGCTCCTGGAGGGCCGGCAATCACGCCACCACCTATTGCACCTGCTACAGGATTTAAACCATCTGGATCAACCCAATTGAGTGGATCGCTAAATACATATCCATACAAATTTGGATCCCCACCATCAAACCTAATCGGATCCTTTGCGGTCCATCTGCCCGTCTCGGCATCATAATCCCGCGCCCCGAATCTTGTGAGCTGGGTATGCTGGTCATAGATCCCACCCGCAAACCCAAACGGCTGAAAACCGGAGTTGGTATCATGGGTGATGTTACCAAACTCATCATAGTCTATTCTTTGGGTAACGGCACCATCAGTGGTGTTAATCACTAATCTTGGACTCCCCAGATGGTCGCTGATGATGCGGTAGCTGTTGCCGTCTTTGACCATATAGTCCGGTACATTTATCTTCGAACCGTAGACGAATCGGGAGACAATTGTTCCCGTGCCATCCAGTTCAGCCACCGGGTTGAGCTGATCCTGATAGAGAAAGCCCTGCGTCAAGGTACCGTTAACACGCTTCCCAATCCGGCGGTCATTACCATCAATGACATAGTCGATCGTGATATCACCCGGCAAGACAGCTTGCATCAGGTTACCGAGCACGTCGTAGTCATAGGTAGTGGACACACCACTTTCGGTCTTTGAGGTTAATTCACCATTTTCGGTATAGCTATAGGCTGTTCCGTTATAGCTGGTCAGTCGATCCTGGGCGTCATAGACCGCACTGATGGTGCCATCGGTGTTGTTGCCACCCATGCGATTACCGTTAGTGTCGTAAACATAGTTCGCGGCAGGACTACCATCCTGTTCAACATCGGTCAGACGGCCCGCAAGGTCATAGCGGTAGTCATAGGTGGTGGTGCTGCCTGCTATGGTTTCAATTTTTTGGGTGATGCGACCAAGCACATCACGACTATAACTGACATCGTATAAGGTGGTCGCACCATCACTCGCACTGGCTGTTTGCAGTTCACCAAATACGTTATAGCCACGACTGGTGGTCGTACTGCCCACTGTCGTTGCCGTTAACAGGCCGTTATGGGGGGTTCTTGTTAGCGACAGGGTGCCCACCTGGGTTATCAGGTTGTCATCATCGTAACCGTAGGGGATCGGGTCTCCGTTGATGGATTGCTGGATGATACGGAAATTATTGTCATAACCATAGCTAACACTGCCGTTGATGGTGCCAGCCCAGGTTTCTGTGAGTGGCAGGAAGCCGTCATAGGTATAGCTTAATGTCTCACCACCCACGGCGGTGATCTGATTTAATTGACCACTAGTCGCATAGCCAAAGTCGATCAGCTGCCCGTCTGGTCGTGTAATACGCGTCAGTTGTTTGTCGAGGTTGTAGTCATACTGGGTGACATCGATCCCGACACCAATATCCGGTGGGTTGTATTCACCTTCTAAATCAACGGCTGTGTAGTTGAAGAAGTGGGCGCTCTTGCCCGGCGGGGTGATGCTGGTGGGGTTGCCGTTGGCGTCATAGGTGTAGTCGATAAAACGGCTGTCCGGTAGCGTCTGACGCGTGACGCGACCGACGGCATCGTAATCGAAGTTGGTGGTTCGATTAAGTGAGTCGGTGATGGTGTCGAGGAAGCCATCCGTATCGTAACTCAATAGACTCTGACGTAACTCGATGCCGCTGCCTTGTGTGATGGTATCGAGGCGTCCACGAAGGTCATAACCATAGTCGATTGGCTCAATACCCGTGATCTGAGACTGCACCACATGCCCTTTGGCATCCAGCAGGGTGGTGGCAATACGGTTTTCAGGGCTGGTCAATGTCCAGCTGCGCGCAGCGGCATTGTAACGATTCACCGTGGTTCGGCCGTTGACGCTAGTGGTATTAGTGAGACTGGTGTGACTCAGTAGATCTACCGGATCTGATAACGTCGCTTGTCGGCTCGCCGTGATCGTGCTGCTTAAACCTGCAGGCGTGGTAATCACCGAGGATTGGGGTACCGGGCTCTGCATGCCTAAACGCGGATCGGCCCCTTCAGTGACGCGATTTATCGTGCCATTGGCCTGCGTGATGGTGGTCACTGCATTGCTAAAATCCGTCATCGCGACACTGCCATCCGGTGCTATATTGGTGTGCCGGCGGGTGCCATTTGGCAGGTAACTGACCTGAAAGGTACTGACACGATTTTCACCACTGATCATATCAACGCCATGCCCCGCTGGTGTGGTAAAATGGTCCAATTGCCAACCGCCACCCGCAGGGTTTAAATCCTGAATCAAACGCCCTTCGGTATCATAGGTGTAATCGGCCTGATGGTTATTTCTGTCATGATAAACCGTCATCAAACCACTCGGCGTGTATTGCATCTGGTATGACTCAAGCAGAGGGTCTGTAACCGATGCTAGATAGCCATTAAGGTCTAACGTCAATCCTGTGCGCTGGCCATCGGGCGAGACTATGGCGGTGGGAATTTCGCCACTGCGTTCGATGCGGGTGATGTTGCCATCCACATCTTCAATTTCACTGAGAAGTCCCGCAGCATCATGACGAAATTGATAGATGACCGCCGCAGTAATGCTATCCAGGGTGCGCAGGTGGCGTCCGTCCGCGTCGAAGTGGAAAAGCTGCGTGCCGTCGATGGAGGGAATCAAGTATTCGCTCCCGCCCAGTTCAGGCAGGGTCGAACCGACTTTTCGGACGTTATTACGAAATGTAGATATATCTGAAATGTAGAGACTACCGTCGGGGCCCAGGGATACGTTGAAAGGGACCTCTAAGCCAGACTGATCCGCAGGACCACCGTCACCATAATCACGATTGCTTACTGGGCCTCTCCCCGCTACCGTGGTGATGATGCCATCAGGGCCGACACGGCGGACACGCTGATTAGATGCATCCGCTATATAGAGGTAACCGTCAGGCGCGAAGGCCAGCCCAGCGGGAAACCGTAATTGAGCCTGAACGGCAGGTCCACCGTCACCTGCATATCCCTGAACGCCTGTGCCGACCACTGTGGTCACAATACCGTCAACGGCAACACGGCGAATACGATGATTCCGGTTGTCTGAAATATAGAGGCTGCCATCGGGTGCCAGTGCAATACCAGTGGGAAAGAGGAACGATGCCTCAGTAGCGGGGCCACCATCACCAGAAAACCCCCAGACACTTCTGCCCGCCACAGTGGTGATAATGCCATCTGGGCCGACACGACGGACGCGATGATTAGAGACATCCGCTATGTAGAGACTGCCATCAGGGCCCAACGCCATGCCAGGGCTGGAGTGGAGATCAAGCTTAGCCTCAGTGGCAGGGCCACCATCACCGGAATAAGCGCCTGAACCCCCAGATCCTGCCACGGTGGTGATGATCCCATCAGGATCGACACGGCGGACACGTTCATTAAATACATCCGCTATGTAGAGACTACCATCAGAGCCAATCACCACATTTCTGACAACCGACAACTGCGCCTGGTCGGCAGGACCGCCGTCGCCGGAGTACCCCGCCACGCCTGTACCCACCACAGTGCTAATGATCCCATCTGGCGTAACACGACGAATCCTATTATTATCATCGTCTGCAATATAGAGAGTGCCATCGGCAGCAACCGCGACGCTATATGGAGAATTAAATCTAGCCTGGGTAGCGAGGCCGCCATCGCCGCTATAACCGCGCCCCCCTCTCCCTGCCACCGTGCTAATCGTTTGGGCTCTACTCTGCGCAGTCCGCACCGAACCGTCACCTCGGTAGAGGTTTTCCACAGAGGGATCATAAGCATGGTAGTCATTAATCCCCCAGCCACCCAACGCACTGCCAGCCAAGTGCGGCAACTGGCCAATACCATGCAGCTGCTTCGTCCACTGCTGACGCACCTTAATACTCTGGCTACCGCGGTTACCAATTGCAAGCCCACCGCTTCTACCGACTCTCCCAAAGGCAGCACCAAAGGCAGCAGAATCGGTTCCAAAATAAAATAGCCGGTAGAGATAGTCTACTTTGATAGTGGCTTTCTGCTGAGATACCGGCCGCCCATAGTCATCCTTGCCATCCCAGACAAAGGTGTAGCTCTGATCAGGCATGGCTGGAAATGTCTGCTGGTAACGCTGGCCTGCCACATCAATGGTAAGTTCAATGGCCTGCAGGCTGTCCGGCACGGTATCGCCAGACAGCGGAATAGTCAGGATGCGTGCTGCCTCGTAACCCGGCATGCGTTCACTCTGGTAGTACAAACTAAAGGGTGTACCAATAACAGGCAGTTTTTCACCCAGTGACTGGCTCTGCGGCTGGATAATGCAGCCTTCCAGACAGTCTTCGTCATCATCCGGCGGCGTAGCTTCAGGGGGTGGTGGCGGTGGCGGGGTCGCATCTGGTGGCGGCCCCCAGGGCCAATTCATGTCCCATGGGGTAAAATGGGTGATGGGTGTCCGCCAGAGGCTTTTCCCTACCGCGTACAGACCTGCAAGCCGTACACGCTCAACATCCGTAATACCCAGCGCGGTGAGCTGGATTCCATCTGCGGCAGTGCCACTGCCATCCATATCCAGGTCAGCCATGCCATTGGTAATCGCGAGAATAGCGATGATGCGGCCATTGTCGGAGGGTATCCAGGCGGCCTTTTCGCGGTCATACCAACCGGCGGGAACGGCCTCGCCAACGGGGAAGTCGAGGAAATTGTCGACATAGAACGGCACAGGCTGACTAAAATCAACGCGCGAGGCCCCAACTGCGATCGCTTCATCGACGGAGAGTTCAACCGCGTAGGTATATGCACTGGTGGCGGGCAATTCGCCCGGCATGGCGGCGGGACCATTGTCACCCACGGTGTATTCGGTGGCGCGGACATTGACTGTCGTGAGCGCCTGGGTAGTGCCATCCGGCAGAGTCATGGTGGCGTTGGTACCCTGTGGGAAAAGCATGGTGGCCTGACGGGTGCCGTCAATATCGGTCACCGGATTCCCCTGTGCCACCTGCATCGCGGTGGTGGATGAGAGGTCAATCGTTGTAACTGCACTATCCAGCGCGATCATCACCACATCATCTGCCCAGATGTAATCCTGCCACGGGGCGTTGACCTGACGTTGTACCGGCAGATACCCTGCTTTTTCATAATTGATGGTGAGCAAACCACCACCGTTGAGCGCCATGTCGAACATGCCATCGCCACGGCTCAGAGTTTGACCAAATTCAGGATGGTTTTTGATCGTCAGGGTGACACCACTCAACGGAAGATTATCTCGCCCCTTGACTTTGCCACGTACCACCGCCACACGGCGCGCTTCGATGGTGCCGAGTACAACACCCATCTGGATCGGGTCTGTCCCGCTGTAGAGAAAGGCGGTGGCATTTTGCAGGGTAGTCACGACAGTCGGGGCGAGCGCCGGCGCTAGGGTGGCAGGGTCTGGCGGTAATGGTTCGCCACTGCTTGCTGCCGATACTGTGACGACAAAGAGCTGTGTATCTTCCCCACCGGCACTATCAACCACCCGCACGGTGACACTGTGATCACCCACATCTGCCGTGCTGGGTGACCACTGGATAAGTCCACTAACAGCATCAACCACCATGCCAGCAGGGGCTATGATGAGCAAGTAGCTCAACAGCGCTCCAACATCAGGGTCACTGGCATCAACATCATAGCGATAGAGGCTATCCTCTATTGCGTCAGTCACAGGAATAGAAATAATGGTGGGCGGTTGATTGGACGTTAGTGTGACATTAGCAACGGCATTGCTACTGTTATCTGCCACATCAACAGCCTGCACTGTCACTGTATTTGCCCCCGCAACCAGTGTCACTGTGTGGGTAAAAGCACCACTGCCATCAAGCGTGACGGCAACCCCGTTGATGGTGACTGATGACACTGGATTGGAGTCACTCACGGTGCCAGTGATCAGCAATAAAGCATCTGTGACGGTTGCGCCATCACTTGGTGATGTGATCTGAATAGCAGGCGCTGTTTTATCCAGATTGAGGGTCACAGATGTGGTGGCACTGTTACCTGCCAGGTCGGTGGCGGTGCCGTTAACAATTTGCCCGGCTCCTTCGGTGTTTACTGTGACTGGTATTGGGCAATCCGCCGCACCACTGTCTGTATCTGCACAGGTAAAAGTGATGCTGACATCCTCATTGTACCAACCAGCTGCGTTGGCCGTGGGGGTGACGCTGGTCGTGATCGTCGGCGGCATGGTGTCGAGTTTGAGTGTAATTGAGGTGGTGGCACTGTTGCCTGCCACATCCGTGACGGTGCCGTTAACTACCTGCCCTGCTCCATCACTGCTAATGATCATGGGTGTCGGGCAGCCGGCGGTGCCGCTGAGGCTATCCGCACAGGTGAAGGAGACGGTGACGGCGGTGTTGTGCCAGCCTGCAGCATTGGCGAGTGGTGTGATGCCGGTTGTGATGGTGGGCGCAGTTTTGTCCAGATTGAGGGTGATGGCGGTTGAGACGCTGTTGCCCGCCAGGTCTGTCGCAGTGCCACTGGTAACCTGCCCTGCCGCTTCTGTTGAGACAGTGACAGGGGCGGGGCAGACATCAATCCCTGAACCCTCGTCGCTACAGGTAAAGGTTACTGTTACATCTTGCTGGTGCCATCCCGCTGCGTTGGCGGGTATGGAGAGCGTGGCGATGATGGTCGGGGCGGTGTTGTCTGTGGCGGTGAAATTCAGTAGCGAGATATCATCACTGTGTTCGTTGGTTACGATGCCCTGCCCTGTGTCGGGATGGATGGCGACGGCAAAGGGGGTATTGCCGACGGGCAGGGTTTCGGTGACATTTTGTGTGGTGAGGTCAACGACCGAGACGGTGTTGTCGCCTTTGTTAACCACTAGCACGTGGCCATCTGTTTCTCGTATCACGAGGTCTCTGGGGGCTTTGCCAACTGGAATGGTGGCGATGACACTGTTATCGGAAAGATCAAACAGCATCAGGTTGTCATCTTTTTTATTGGCGACCACGGCGACACCCTGCGGGTACTCTGTGTTGAGGGCAGTGCTCACAGCCACTGCGCGCGGTTGCCTGCCGGTCGCAATTGTTGCGGTGATCGTGCCGCTATTAAGATCGATGATTTGAAGGGTGTCATCCTTTTTGTTGACGACGAGTATTGTGTTTGGTGCGGGGTGCAGGGCGACATCGACGGGATCTTTGCCGACGGGAATAGTAGCCGTTACTGTTCGTGTCTCGATATCGATGACACTCAGGGTGTTCTCTTTTTTGTTGGCAACAATGGCAGTATTGCCACTTTCATCAATAACGATCCCTCTGGGGCCTTTTCCAACGGGGATGGTGGCGACGACCTGGTGGGTAATGAGGTCGATGACTGCCAGCGTGTCATCTTTTCGTTGACTCACCAGCGCTTCATTGCGCGCGGTATGGATTGCGACACTGCGGGGCTTTTTGCCGACGGCAATGGTGGCGGTGGTCGCGCCGTCTGGCAGTGAGAGAATCGTGACGGTGTCGTCTTTCATATTGGCGACGACGGCGATATTCAGGGAGGGGTGAATGGCGACGCCGTGTGGGTCGTGCCCCACCGGGGCCGAGATAGCATAGGTGGCAGTGGCGAGGTCGATGATGCTGATGGAGTGCCCTTTTTTGTTGGCGACTACGGCAATGTTGTTATCGGCATCGATGGCAACGTCGACGGGGTTACGGCCGGTACTAAGGGTGCCGAGCATCGACAGGTCACTTAGGTCGATGACGCTGAGGCTGTCGTCGTGCTCATTGCTAATCAGGGCGATATTGGTTACTGGGTTGATTGCGACCGCCTGGGGCTCTTCGCCGACAGGTAAGGTGTTTAGCACTGTCCGGGTGGGGAGATCGACAGTGGTGATCTGATTGTTTTTTTCGTGGGTGATGACGGCAATACGCGTCAGGGGATTGACTGCTATCGCGCCCGGTTTCTCTGCGACAGGAAGGGTGGTGGTGACTGTCTGTGTGGCGAGATCAATGAAGCTCAGGGTGTCGCTCTTTTCGTTGCTGACGATGGCCACACCATCATCGACTGCCACGGCACTGGGGCGCTCGCCCACCGCGAGTGTGTTGATGACGGTGAAGGTTTGTAGATCAATAAGCGAGACGGTGTCTGCTTTTTTGTTGGCCACAATGGCGAGGTTGCTGGCAGCGTCGATGGCGACGCCGTGCGGATCTTTCCCCACCACCAGTGTTCCCATCACCACATAAGAAGTGAGGTCGATAAAGCTAACAGAATCACTTTTTTTATGCGTGATAACAGCCGTGCTAGTGGCGAGATTGAGCGCAATGTTGGTGGGCTTTTCCCCGAGTACGATGGTTGCAACGCTGTTCTGACTGGCCAGATCGATGACCTCAAGTGCCTGGCTCTCTTTGACGACGACCAGCACCTGGTTGGTGCCAGGGTTGATAACAACGGCCTGCGGTTTTCCGCCGAGTGGCACTTCTACAGCCGAGGCTAACGATGCAGCAGTTAAGAGAGAGCAAAACAACATGATGCCCAGTGGATGAAATACCCTACGGATACACACCATCGGCAAAGAAAAAAACAGCTTCGCCATTAACAGCGGATTACTTGCTCTGCTACTCATAAAGCGCTACGCCCCAGGTTCAAATACTACACCGTCTGAATCCGTCCCTGGATCTGGCCGATAGAAAATGATTGTTGTGATAATTAGTCACAACAATAACAGCATAAAAAACCAGGAAGATATACTGTAAAATTTTACAGTCATACGCAGGCGGGTTATGTACCATTCTAAATTGAGAGATACCTTTACACGAGAACTAATTTTCATTCCAGCAAGGCATAAATGGCCCATACAGCGGTTAGACTTGCTCGTGATTCGTATAACACTCATGTAGTTCTACCGATGACTAAATCGGTTAACTAGACTTCTTCTTCGCTACATTGTTACGCAAATAAACCGGCTGCGCCTCATCCGCATTCACGGCTTCTCCCGCTTCAAAACCGATAACACCAAGCGCTGCAACATCGCGAGCTTTCGGAAACACCGCTAAGTGAGATTCACCGAGCAAGCCATCGTATCGAGCCGTTAGCTCATCACCATAAGTTTGCCATGCGGTACCCACACCAACCCAATTACCCGATTCAGGGATAAACGTCTCATCAGGTTTACAGACACACTCGTCATCCAGCAGTTTCATCCCACCACTCGCACTGCGTTGATAAACAGCCCAATAGACCTCAGCCATGCGCGCATCGATACCAGCTAGCACATTATCTACCTGATATTCTACCATCGCACCATAGGCCATCGCCGCCAGTGATGAAACAGCCACCACCGGACGATCAATCGAAAATGCCAATCCCTGCACCACGCCAGTTCCAATACGCACACCGGTAAAGGCACCAGGGCCTCTCCCAAAGGCGATTGCATCCATCTGCCCCAACGTGCAACCAGCATCCACTAGCAGCTTATCAATCATTGGCAGAATCAACTCGGCATGTTTACGTGGTGCTATCTCGTAACGTTCACTGATTTCACCATCGATGAAGAGCGCGGCTGAACAGGCCTCAGTAGAGGTATCAATTGCGAGTAGTTTCATTGCTGATCCGTTTCTCTTCTTTTTTTCATCGCACCACAAAAACCAACCACTTTTGATTCATCACGTGTGCGACGCATCGGCGGCAGGTCTTTCAAAAAGGTTTTACCGTAAGATTTAGTCACCAGGCGTGGGTCACAGATCATCAAAATACCGCGATCATTCACGTCACGAATCAAACGACCCGCGCCCTGTTTAAGGGTAATCACTGCGTTGGGTAAAAGGAAGTCTCGAAATGGATTGCCGCCATTTTTCTTTAACGCATCCATCCTTGCCTGCAACACCGGATCATCGGGGGTCACAAACGGTAGCTTATCGATGACGACACAGGAGAGCGCTTCACCTCGTACATCAACCCCTTCCCAAAAACTGCTGGTACCCAGCAACACCGCATTGCCGAGGCGACGAAAGGTATCGAGCAGCTCATTACGCGGTGAACTCCCCTGAATCAATAGCGGCGCTTCAAACCCCTTCTCTTCCAGCAGCTCCGCCGCACGTCGTAGTGCACGATGGCTGGTGAATAGCATAAAGGCACCGCCATCACACGCCTCTAATATCGGCAACGCTTTATCCACCACGGCCTCCACATGCTGTGGTGAATTGGGTTCTGGTAGATTTTCTGGCAGATAGAGCACGCTATTATCACGAAAATTAAAGGGGCTATCCCAACGCGCGGTCTCGGCATTCTCAACCCCTAGACGCCTGGTAAAGTGATCAAAGTTATCCCCCACCGCCAGTGTTGCAGAGGTATAGACCCAGGCACTGTTGTAACGCTTTGCATGTTTATCAAAGGTCTCGGCGATATTCATCGGTGTATCATGCAACATAAAAGAACGGCGCGTGGTTTCATACCACTGAATACGCTCCTCCTCTCCGGCCAGACTAAATGCCTGCAGACGATGTATTAACTCAAGACTACGTTGCCAGCAACTCTCAAGCCCCTTACCCCGCACCGCCGCCTCTTCTAGCTGGTCTGATAATTGTTGCAGCTGTGTTTCTATCTCTTCCATGCCAGCCTTTACTGCAGGCAGATCACGCAACTCACTCCACGGTGCACGCTGTTTTTTCATGCCTAGCGCGAGGCGAAAATCATACAGTGCTTTTTCAAGATCCTGCGCCATTCTCGCTAGCGCTGGCATATCACCCGCTTCATTGACCTGCTCGGCGATCACATCACGCCCAAGGTCTAATAACTGTCGTCCGCTGAGGAATTGACCAAAAAAATTGGAGGCAATCTCCGGCAGCTGATGCGCTTCATCGATGATAAAGGCATCTGCACTCGGCAACAATTCACCAAAGCCCTCTTCTCTTAGCACCATGTCAGAAAACAGTAGATGATGATTGATCACCACCACGTCCGCCTCTTGTGCACGCTTACGTGCTTTCACCACATGGCAATCACTAAACACATTGCACTCCTGGCCAAGACAGTTCTCGCTAGTCGATGTCACCTGCGGCCAGATCGGTGCATCGTCATCAATGCCAGTAATCTCAGCCACATCACCGGTACTGGTTTTACCTGCCCACTGACGAATCGCTTGAAAGTCATCCAGCAGATGTTTGGCATGCGCCGTACCAGAGTGCTCCAACAGATCCAGCCGATGGTTACAGAGATAGTTGCTACGCCCTTTCAGCATCGTCACTCGTGCGGGGATTGCCAGCGCCTTTTGCACCGTCGGCAGGTCACGGTGGAATAGCTGGTCCTGTAGCGTTTTTGTCCCAGTAGAAATAATCACCCGCTTACCAAAACGGAGTGCGGGCACCAGATAGGCGAAGGTCTTACCGGTACCGGTACCGGCCTCACACACCAGCACCGATTGATTGTCGAGCGCCTGTTCAACCGCATCGCTCATCTGCTGCTGCTGAATACGCGGCGCAAAGCCATCGATATGGTACGCAAACGGGCCATCGGCACCCAGCAGCTCGCCTGCGCTTTTAAGATCGGAAAAAATAGACATGACTTAACTTAGTGATAAATAGGAGAATTGGGGATACGACCAGAGCAGTATTAACCGTCGGCCTGATTATCCCACGACTCATCGTCTTCGAGGCCATTTTCGCGCGTCCAGACGAGGCGACTAATAATTTTGAATTTAGCGACTGACATCGCACCGCGTTTGGCACGCTTACTGGAGCCACCCTCCTCCATCGCCTCTTTCAACACTTCGCGTGGTGCTTCATAGACCTCAAAGGTCTCAAGTTCTTCGTCGAGCAATACCAGCACCACCAGGTCCCACTCCTGTTCCATCCTGAGCTGTCCGATACGCTGGCCAGTTTTGGCCTCATCAAAGATAGTGCGGCCCTTGATCTGTACCTTTTTGCCCTTGCGTGAGCCACTGTTACCGATGGCATCACAACCCGCAATAGGTGGATTACAGAGTTCAAGATCGAGTAGCCGGATCGCGTCATGCTGGGCGATCTCACCACTCACACCTGCGAGCGGCTTGCCGGTCGCACGGCGGTAATCCGCCGCCAGGCGACGCGCTTCAGTGATCAGTTTATCAACCGAATAGACACCCACAGAACCCAGAACCTCATTTTGTTATAGATTATTGGTCATTTTACTCAACATTTAAAACAAATAAACACTATTTTTCAATTATTTATATAATATCAACATGAGTACCCAGTACTGGAGTTGAGAATGGATTCGTCCCCACTGATCACCGCACTGCAAAACAAGGCAATTTACGATCATCCCGTCAACAAATTTGAGCTGATCGAGACCCATTGCGCATGGGTACTGTTAACTGGCGACTACGCCTACAAGATCAAAAAACCGCTCGATCTCGGTTTTCTCGACTTCTCAACACTCGAAAAACGCCGCCATGTGTGCGAAGAAGAGATCCGTTTGAACAAACGCCTTGCTGATGAGGTCTATCTCGATGTGGTGGCAATCACCGGCTCGTTCAACAGCCCACAGTTGAATGGCGATGGAGAGGTGGTCGAATACGCAGTCAAAATGCGCCAGTTTGAAACGGGAATGGAATTTGATCAGTTGATCAAACAAAGTAAGTTCACCAACCAGCATGTCGATGAGCTTGCCACCCGCGTAGCCAGCTTTCATCAATCACTCGATGGGGCGAATGCCAATGCCACCTATGGCACCATTGATACGATTCGCAAACCGATGCTGGAGAACTTCAGCCAGATTACTGCCGCCCTATCTAGCAATATTGAACCCCAACCGCTCGAACAGCTACAACAGTGGACAAGCGATGAGCTGGTACGACTAACACTCGCATTAGAAAACAGAAAACGAGACGGCTTTATCCGTGAATGCCACGGTGACCTGCACCTCGCCAATGTCACCCGCTATCAAAACCGAGTAATGCTATTTGATTGCCTTGAGTTCAACCCCGAACTTCGCTGGATCGATCAGATCAGCGATGTCGCCTTTATGATGATGGATCTTGATGCCCATAGTAAAAGCGGTTTCGGTTTTCGCTTTCTAAACGCATGGCTACAACAGAGCGGTGACTATGCTGGTGTGCCACTGTTGCGACTCTACCTGGTTTACCGTGCAATGGTGCGCGCCAAGGTGGCTGCGATTCAATATGCACAACATTCAGATAATGGCCATTTTGAGCAGTACCAGCGTTACCTCAACCTGGCACTCTCATACATAGAACAACATGCAACGCCCTTGATGATTACCCATGGGCTTTCGGGTTCAGGCAAAAGCTGTATCTCACAACTAATCCTCGAACAACTCGGCGCGATTCGAGTGCGCTCAGATGTTGAACGTAAACGGTTGTATGGATTGAGTACGGATGCACGCAGCAAATCAACCCTCGGGGGCGAACTCTATAGTGCCACTTCAAGTGATGCCACCTATCAACGACTCGCAACAATCGCACAAGCGGTCACGTCAGGCGGCTATCCAGTCATCATTGATGCAACGTTTTTAAAACAGACGCAGCGGCAGCAGTTCAAGACCATCGCCAGTGAACTCAACGTACCATTTGTCATCCTTCATTTTCACGCCGAAGAAACATTGTTACGCCAATGGATAATCGAACGCAATGAAAAAGGCGATGACCCATCCGAAGCAGATGTTTCTGTACTGGAACACCAGATAAAAACACAGGAACCGCTAAATGAGGATGAGCGATTAAACACAGTAACAATAGATTCAGGCAAAGCAGTTGATATCCCACAAGCCTGCAAAAAAATAATAAATGTAGCCCGGGCTGAGCCTTAGGCGAAACCCGGGAAGACAGTGCCACACTCCCCGGGTTTCGCTGGAAGCTCAGCCCGTATATGGTCTCCCCCCGTTTTGCAATCTTTGTGATATAAATAACAGGAACAGGATTGCGGTCGTATATCCGGCCTGTTAATGAAGCTTATTTACTG
>JAKISP010000070.1 GCA_021648525.1 Gammaproteobacteria bacterium | reverse complement strand
AATGAAGAAGAAAACACGTTTTCTTGCCTAAATACCGTTATGAAGTCGTTATTTTTGAAGGATAACCTTCAAAAAATGCAAAACCAAAAATTGACTGCTGAATAGTGTCGTCGTGCAAAGGTCTCACTATAAAAATAAAAAAAATCATTCGTTTGATTTTCATCATCAACTCACTGTGTCCATCTTTCATTCCAGGTCGAAGTATATTTAAATTCCTTGGCAACACCTATTTCATGAAGATAATGTGATAACCCATCCGGTAATTTTAAAACCAACTCCTTCGTAATATTTATGTCGGTAATATAGTTTTTCTCAAAAGACTTAAAATCATAGATATTTTTAACGCTCCATCTCGACATAAAAACATTATTACTGATCTTTGTAGTATTAGCCGTTAAATAAAATCTGTTATCTGATTTTTGTAGCCTAATATTCGATTGTTCAGCATAAAGTACACCATTATGAATATAACCTTGCCTATTAATGCTTCTTTTCCCTCGATGAAGAGATAGCGCATAGTTTGATCGGCGAAAGTCCGGATTGCTGGTTTTAATTGATGCAATTGATTTGTTGTTAGTCGATTGTTCCTTTATATAGCCTTTTAAAGCAATCATGGTATCGGAAACAATAATCGATTTTTTGTATACATCTGGATTAATTCGGATGGATTTACCCTCACCATTGACATAGTGATTTGCCAGCTTGGCGGCTTCACGATAACCCAGATACTTTCCACCCCACCACATGGCCTCAAATAGCTCCTTCATGAATTCCTTTTCATCGTCTGTAAAAGGCTTTTTAAGCCTGGCCTTACAAGACAAATAATCAATCGTATTTTACAGAAGATCAAAACTATTTTTTGACTCAAAAATAGCCACGTTACCCATATGCCATAACGGTGCGCCAGGGATATTCCCCCTATTTTCCAGGCATTGATTACCTTTTTCTATTAAGCTATTTAAGCCCACTTAGGTTTCCTCTTATTCGATATTTAAACGCATATCCCGCACGGCGATTAATTGACAAAACGCTTCTTATCACCCTGTACCTACTATGACTTTAAATTAATTGCTTAATTAATCGCATATTATAGAACGCGATATCATTAGTTGCTAATGTCCTAATGAAATTTATCGCTGGATAATAACCCCATTTTGTCCCATATTCCTTAGCCTGCGTTTCTTCTTTTCCACTAGCCAACAGCCACAACCTCATCAAGCAGTTGTCCCAACGGCTCAAGCTCCTGATACAAGCGACAAACCTCAACCACATAAGCCAATGTCAGTGGGATATCTTTAAGGTAGCCTGGCTTCCCATCCCGACTATTCAACCGAGAAAAAATCCCCAGTACTTTCAGGTGACGTTGCGCCCCCATAAAATCAAACCACTGAATAAACTGCGCTTCACGCACGTTATTGATCATGCCATTTTCTAACAGGCGTTGATGATAGCGGCGTACCCAGCTGAGTACCTGTTCACGTGGCCACTGGATATAACAGTCTTTAAGCAGCGATACGAGGTCATAAGTAATCGCGCCGATCACTGCGTCCTGAAAATCGAGTACACCGGGGTTGTTTTTTGCAACGACCATTAAATTGCGTGAATGGTAATCACGGTGCACCAGCACTTGCGGCTGGGCGAGTGCGGACTGTGCCAATAATTCAAAGGCATCATCCAGTACGGTGTGTTGTTGTGTGGTTAGGGTGATGTTCAGGTTTTTTTCCAGATACCATTCACGCATTAACGCCATCTCTTTCATCAATAGCACGTGGTCGTAAAGTGGTAGCTGTGCGTGGTTTTCACTGTCGCGGTGCATCAATAACAACGCATTAAAGGCATCGCCATAAAGTTGTTCTGCACGCTCGCTGTTGAGTTGTTCGAGATACTGTACTGAGCCAAGATCAGAGAGGAGCAGAAACCCCTGTTCAAGATTCTGTTGCATGATGCGGGGTACGTTGAGTCCTGTTTTCAATAGCGCATTGGCGATGTTAATAAACGGCACGCAATCTTCTTTTTCTGGTGGCGCATCCATCACAATCAAATTTTCACCCTGATGTTCGATACGGAAGTAACGCCGAAAGCTGGCATCACCGGATGCGGGTGCGATGGTTTCAAATGCAATGCCAAGGTCATTTCGTAACCATTGTTGCAGATCGATCAGGCGTTGATCATCCTGCACGGCTGTTCTCCTTTGTGCTGGTGCCAAAAATAGCCCTGAATATTTTAATGCTTTTTGCGCGAAGGTCATCCGCCACCATATAAAAACAGGGGACACCGATTAATATCAGTACGGTGGCGAAGAGTAATCCAAAACCGAGGCTGACGGCCATCGGTGCCAGGAATGCGGTCTGCCCGGTCGAGAAAAAGATCAGCGGCGAGATCCCTAGGAAAGTGGTGACGCTGGTGAGCAGAATAGGCCGTGCGCGTACACGCCCTGCCGAGACCATCGCTTCTATTCGATCTTCACCTTTGGCGCGCATCTTGTTGGCGAAATCAACCAGGATCAAAGAATCGTTAACAATAATACCCGCCAGCGCAAGAAAACCGACGGCAGATAAAAACTGTAGATGAAAGCCCATCACAAAGTGGCCGAAGATCACGCCGATGATGCCAAACGGAATGGCGAACATCACCACCAGTGGGTCGAGTAGCGATTTAAATAGCGCCGCGAGAATAAAAAAGATAAGCGCGAGTGCGATGATAAAGGCGCTGGTCATGTCGCGCATCGATTCGCTGGCTGCGCGTTTCTCACCCATGAAGACCAGTTTGATACCGGGGTAACGTTGTGAAAGATCACTGAACCGTTCCTGAATATAGTCGGTGACTTCGATGGGGGTGGTAACCAATGCATCGACTTCCGCTGTGACAGTGGCGAGGCGCTGCATGTCACGCCGTTTGACCGAATCAAAGCTACGCCCAAACTTAATCTCGGCGACATCTTCAAAATAGACGCTCTTTCCATTCTCAAGCACGATGCGCTGTTCTCCCAGTGAGGCGGCATGTTCACGAATCGATTTAGGATAGATCACACGTACCGGCATGCGTTTGTTGTCATGGGTGACATGGGCCACTTCGATCCCCTGGTAGCCGCCGCGAATCGCTTCTGCTAACCGTGCCTGAGTTAGTCCCAGTTGGCGGCCACGATCGTTCAGGGTGTACTGGTATTCGAGTTTTCCCGGCTCGAGGTCCTGTCGAATATCATAAACACCCGGCAGGGTTAGCAGCTCTGTTTTCACCTCTTCGCCAATCTCACGCAGCCGATCAAACTCTTTACCAATAATACCGATTTCGATATCTGCCCCGGCGGGGCCGCCGGCTGGGCGCAAGATCGAGAGGCGTTGAATGCCAGCGATGGTCTGCAGGCGATCGCGCAGTCGGTTGATGATTTCGGTGGTGCTGCGTCCACGTGTCCCTTCCCAGTTAAAGCGCAGGCTCACGACGGGGGATATCCAACGATCGATAAAACCCGCTGGACGCGGTTTTTTAAGATCAATTATCAGTTGAATGTAGTTGCTATCAAACTTGATTGTATTGAAGTCGATAATGGTGACACCGACATTGGTGAGCTGGCTTTCCAGTTCGTCATCATTGAGTTCTGCAAAGACCTGTTCTTCCATCTGTTTGGCAAGCACGGTGGTATCTTGCAGGCTGTAGGTGTTGGGCGCCTCTGCGTTGATGAAAAACTGCCCGGAGTCGACCGAGCCAAACAGTTCAAACGAACTACGGGTGGTGGCGGTGACGATGGTGATGAGCATCAGACCGATGATTGCGATGCACATGAAATAACGGTTATGCAGTGACCAGCGCACAAAGTGAGTATATCGTTCGAGCCATTTTTTCCAGTTGATCAGACCGGGGCGCGCTTTACGTTTCTGTACCTTAAGCATCTCTTTGGCGTGAGAGGGTAAGACGCCGAAGGCTTCAATGAGCGAGCCAATCAGGGTGCAGATCACAATGATGGGAATCACCGCGATAAACGCGCCCATGGTGCCACCGATGGCAAACATCGGCATAAAGGCGGCGATGGTGGTGGCGGTGGAGGCGACTACTGGCCAGTAGACTTCGCGTGCACCGACGATTGCGGCACGCTCTGCTGGGACGCCGTTTTCCATATGACGATAGATATTTTCGGTGACGATAATGGCGTCATCCACCACCATTCCCAGCACTACCAGGAAGGCGAAGAGTGACACCATGTTAATGGTGACGCCGAAAACTTCCATCAACGTCACCGCAAAGAGAAATGAGACCGGGATGCCGAGTGCGGTGATCAGTGCGACACGGAAGTTGAGAAAGAGGTAGAGCGACAGCAGTACCAGAATCAGACCGACCACGGCGGATGACTTGACGGTTTCAAGGCGGGTCTTGACGTAGATTGAGAGATCACTAAAGACGCCGATTTTTACTGAATGGGGCAGTTCATCGCGCATCTGCCTGGTAAGCTCGCGTACCTGTCTGGAGATTTCGATGGTGGACGATTCGGCGGTCTTGGTGACGATCATGTTGACTGATGAGCGGCCATTAAAGCGTGCCAGGGTGCGCGGCTCTTCCAGGCGGATACTGACGTTGGCAACTTCACCGAGTAGTAGTTCCCCGCCGTTGCTACTGCGGCGCAGCACCAGTTGTGCAATCGACTCGGCGTCTGGTTGTACCCCTTTGCCACGCAGCAGAATGTCACCTTCGGCAGCCTGAATCGACCCGCCCGGCAGATCATCCAGGTTTGCACGCAATACCTGGGTGATCTGCGAGAGGGGTATTTTGAGTACCGCCATGCGCGCGGGGTTGACCTCAACCCATAGCTCCCATTCGCGGTTACCAGCGATACCGGCACTGGCGACACCCGGTACACTTAGCAGACGGCGCTTAACATCGTCTGCCAGTTCAAATAGATGGCTGCGCGAGACATCACCATAGAGTGCGACGCTGATCACCGGGCTGCGTGACTTCATGCGGCTTAATTCGGGGCGTTTGGCATCATCGGGTAGATCGGAGATACGTTCCAGGATAGAGCGTGCATCGTTAACAAATTCGCTGACATCGGTACCGGACTTGAGATCGATGATGATATTGGAGAGTCCTTCGCTGCTGGTCGAGGTGATGGTGTCGATCTCCATCATGTCGTCAAACTCTTCCTCGATCGGCAGGCTGACGAGACGTTCCATCTCTTCTGGTGAGGTCCCTTTATAGACGGTGGTGATCTTTACCTTGTCCATCTCGACCACCGGAAACATCTCCTGTGGCAGTTGATACCACGACAGGATGCCCATGATTAAAACCAGCGCCAACATCAAGTTGGTGATCAGCGGGTTGTCGATACTGAAACGGATTAGACGCATGTGAGTTTAAGGTTGATGATCAGGGTTATTCGTGTTCGACCGACTGGCCATCGGTGAGGAAGGCAACGTCACGTGCTACGACCATTTCACCCGCCTGAATGGCACCGCTCACCACTTGCGACTGCCCCTGGCGGGCACTGAGTGTCACCGCGACACGGCGCAGAGTCCCCGCTTCAGCGATAAAGATAAAGCTTTTATCGTTGTGATGCAGAATGGCGGAGACCGGCACCACTAATGCATTCGGCAGTGCCTTGAGTTCAAGTGTTGCGGTGGCGGGCGCGCCTGCCTGCAGCCCTTTGCCATCAAGGCGGACGCGCACGGCATGGGTAAAGGTTTCGGCATCAGGGCTGGTCTGCAGTGCAATGATCTTGCCGCGGTGTTGCTCGCCTTTAATCGTGACCATCACGGCTTGTTGCAGGCTTAACATCGCCGCGGTGGTGCCGTTGACGTCGAGGTTGAGGTCTAGTTGTTTAAGTTGCAGTAGTTCAACCACTACCTGATTGGGGGTAACATAATCGCCTGTCTCAACATGTACAGCATTGATGGTGCCACTATAGGGGGCGCTGATCGCGGTGCGTGCCAGGTTACGTTGGGCGCGCCGTACCGCAGCTCGTTTCAGTTCGAGGCGTGCCTTGCTGGTATCGACACTATATTTGAGCTGCTCCTCTTCGCGTTGCTGTTGAATCAGCAGTTGACTGGCGTTGTCTCGCATTGATCGCGAGGCGAGTGATTTCTGTCCGAGTTGTTCCAGCCGAGTGACTTCACGTGCCTGTAATGTGCGGTTTTCACTGATCAATTTGAGTATGCGCTGGTCACGTTCTATCGCTTTATGTTCCCGTGATAGCTGTGCTTTTGCTTCGGCTAGTGCATCTTGCTGGTCACCACGTTTCAGGGTGATTAAGACATCCCCCTCGTTGACCCTGTCGCCAGGCTCAACGTGGCGCGCTAATACCTGCCCTGAGAGTTCAAAGCTAAGCGCACTGCTACGTACTGGCTGCAGGTAACCGCTGACCTCTTTTATGGGTTGTACTAGCTGCTGAGCAATGGGCTGCAACATCACCTGCGTGGCGGCAATCTCGCGTAGTTCCGGCTTCTTTTGCGGTGAGGTGACCAGTAGGATTGCGATCAGGCAAATCACACATAGAATGAGAATCAGGATATACTTTAATGATAATTTTTTGATTTGTATATCGGCATTACTCATACAGTTACCATACCTGTTATTTAACTAAACTTAAAACCGTTTTGTATATACTTTACCACTCAATCCAGCCTGAGAAACAGTTGTGCCGACAAAAGGTTAGCATCAAATTACCTGGATCGGCATACATCTCTAAAGCCTTGAGTTCACTGCTGCTAATGTTCCTGTTGTTTTTATTTGAGAGTGGCTCGGCGATGGCTAATGAGTGGCAGCTATGCCGTCACCATTTACCTGCCTTTCAGGGCGATGCGACGCTCGGTGAAAAGACGCTGATTAGCGCAGATTATGGCCTGGCAACGGGCAGGAACCTTTATGAAATGAGTGGTGAGGTGGCGTTTATTCAGGCTAAGCAGCATTTGTATGCTGGGCGTGCGGTGTATGACAAGGGGCTTGAGCGCATTGATGCCTATGACAATGTGAGTATCACTACCGCTGATGCGCTCTTTCAGGGGGATTCATCGCGTATGTGGCTGGGTAAATCCACCGGTGTTATCGATAACGCACAGTTTCAGCTGCGCGCTAATCATGCCCGGGGGGATGCCGAGCAGATTATTTTTGAGTCTGCAGATGTCACGGTGTTAAAAAAGAGCACTTATACGACCTGTGATCCGACTCGCCGCGACTGGTTGATGTCTTCGACGAAGATCCGCCTGGATCACTCGACTGGCATGGGCAGTGCGCAGCACGCGGTATTGTCGTTTATGCATGTGCCATTTTTTTATCTGCCCTATATTTCATTTCCAATTGATGATCGACGAAAATCTGGGGTGTTACCGCCGGCCTATCGGCGGTCGGAGCTGAATGGGGTGGATTTCAGGGTGCCTTTTTATCTGAATCTGAGTCCTGATCGTGATATGACGGTGACACCTCGAAATATTGAGAAGCGAGGTTTAGTGCTGAATAGTGAATTTCGTTATCTTAACCCGAGGAATCGCGGCATCCTCAATCTGGAATATCTGGCGCGGGACAGGCTCTATGAAAAAGAAATAGCAGACGGTGGGAGCAAAAGAGGGAAGGGCACATTCACTCATCGTGGTAAGCCTCTACCGCGAATACAGACCAATATTGACCTGAGCTATGTTTCGGATCCTGATTATCTCTCTGAGCTCGGTAGTTCTCTGAGTGCCAGCAGCATCACGCATCTGGAACGTAGCGCAGATATTCGCTATCTGGGTGATGACTGGAGTAGCAAACTACGTGTGCAGAGCTATCAAACGGTGGATGAGATGATTCCTGAACGCTCGAGACCCTATAAAAGGCTTCCGCAGCTGACATTTAACTCGCTTCGTCCGATTGAGAAAAATACGCTGAACTATGGCCTGAGCGGAGAATATGTTGCTTTTGAACGTAAGGATAGAGTAACGGGGCAACGTTTAGATCTCAAACCGACCATTAGTTTTCCGCTTAGTAGTGATGCGGCCTATTTTACCCCTGAATTGACGGTGCAACATTCGCGTTATGATTTAACGCGTCTGCCAGGTGATTTGGTCACAGATGATGAATTGACGCGGACCCTGCCGCTGCTGACGTTAGATAGTGGTCTGTTTTTTGAAAGAGATACGAACATCGCCTCCAGGGCCTATTTGCATACCCTGGAACCTCGCTTAATGTATGTTTATATCCCTTATCGTGAGCAGAGCGATATTCCTGTTTTTGATAGCGGTGCGCCCAGTTTTAGTTTTTCCCGTTTATTTAGCGCCAACCGTTTTAGTGGAGTTGACCGCGTCGGTGATACCAGTCGTGTAACGCTTGCCGTGACGACGCGTCTGATTGACCAGCAGACGGGTGTTGAACGCCTTAATGCCAGTATCGGGCAGATCTATTATCTTAGAGATCGCCGGATAACACTGGCGGCTGATAAGTTCGATGAGCTTGAAAAATCCGATATTGTGGCGCAAAGCACCGCCTATTTACGCAATGATCTGCGTATTAATACCAATACGCAGTGGGATGTGGATCTTCATAAGGTCGCGAAGGGCTCGATTCAGTTTAATTACAGGCCAGCAAAACGGCGCATCCTTAATTTGGGTTATCGCTATCGTAATGTCACGCAATCGCAGGTTGATGCTTCCATGTTGTGGCCCATCCCGCATACGCGTCGCTGGCATATCATTGGGCGTAAGACTCGTTCGTTGCTGGATGAGAAAACCATTGAATCGTTTGTTGGGCTTGAATATCAGACCTGCTGCTGGAAGCTGCATATTGTTAAACACAGATTCCTGAATAAGGTGTTAGCGGATCAGGCTGCACTGCCAGGTGGTGAGAATGTTGACCCTTACGATAGAAGTATATTCGTTCAGCTGGAACTGAAAGGGATGGGTAAACTGGGTAAAAGCATCGATGACCTACTGGGAAATGGTATCCTAGGCTATTCAAATTGAGTTATTTTTTAGTTAAACCAGTCAATACACCAAGTGGGTTACACATGAGGCAGTTTTTCCAACGTAGCGTATTTATGATCACGCTGACAGGGGCGCTACAGATTGCAGCGCCCGCACTGGCATTAGCCGAAGCCGAAGCGCGCGCTGAACTGGTGCCGCTGAACCGGATCGTGGCGGTGGTGAATGACCAGGTATTGACTCAAAATGAGCTAAATAATGAACTCTTTGCCGTGGGTCAGCAGTTGAAGCAGCAGGGCATTCGCCCGCCCGCAGAGTCGGTATTGAATAAACAGGTACTGGAACGACTGATTACCACGCAAATTCAACTGCAAAATGCCAGCATGAGCGGCATTGTGGTTGATGAAGAGACCCTTAATAACACCATCAGTAACATTGCCTCACAAAATGATCTATCGCTGGCTGAGTTTCGCGAAGTACTGCAGCGTGATGGTTTTAAGTTTGCCTCATTTCGTGAAGATATCCGCAAAGAGGTGATCATTCGTCGTCTGCGTCAACGCCAGGTCGATAGTCGCATCACAGTAACTGCGCAGGAGATTGATGACTTTATTGCGACGCAAAAAGTGCAGGGCAATATCAATAGCGATTACCACCTTGGCCATATTCTGGCCGCACTGCCGGATGCAGCAACGCCGCAGCAGATTAAAACATCGCGCAATAAGGCGTTGGCGATTCTCGATGAATTAAACAATGGTGCTGACTTTCGTCAGATGGCGATTAGCCGTTCGGACGGGCGTCAGGCGCTGCAGGGTGGTGATCTTGGCTGGCGTAAAACCGGTGAATTACCGACGATATTTGCCGATGTGGTGGTGAGTATGAAAGTGGGCGACGTGAGTGAACCTATTCGTAGTGCGAGTGGCTTTCATATTATTACACTGCTCGACTTTCGACATTCCGAACGCCATATGGTCAGCCAGGTGCACGCGCGTCATATTTTAATTAAGCCGCAGGCCGAGTCAGCAGATACGGTTGACCCTGAGCAGCAACTTAATAGTTTGCGTACACGTATCGAGGCGGGTGAAGATTTTGCCGAGTTGGCAAAACGCTTTTCTGATGATGTTGGGAGCGCACAGCAAGGTGGTGACCTTGGCTGGGTGAGCCCTGGTGTGATGGTAAAGTCGTTTGAAGTGGTTATCTTTGATCTGAAAGATGGCGAGATCAGTGTGCCGTTTGAGAGTCAATTTGGCTGGCATATGGCACAGGTACTGGCACACCGGGACCTTGATAACACCGAAGAACACAATAACGCTAAGGTGCGTGACCTGATCTTTCAGCGCAAGTCTGAAGAAGAGCACCTGAGCTGGTTGCGCAAACTGCGCGAAGAGGCCTATGTTGAGTATCGCCTTGGCGACTAGTATGGGTTTAGCGGCACCGATTGTGATAACAGCGGGAGAGCCTGCGGGCATCGGCCCGGATTTATGCATACAGTTAGCGCAAGCTTTGCTGCCAGTTGAATGGGTGGTGATGGTGGACCCTGAATTATTACGCTTGCGTGCGCAGCAATTAAACCTCGATGTGAACATTGAGCGGTATGACGCGGCTCTCGCACCGTCGATTGTGCCAGTTGGCACCGTTAGGGTTGTGGCAGTTGACTGCCCACAACCCGATGTTTGTGGTATACCTGATGTTACCAATGTCGATTACCTGCTGGATACCCTGCGCCTTGCCGTACGCGGTTGCATTGATGGTCGCTTTGCAGCGATGGTGACCGGTCCGCTCCATAAAGGCATCATCAATGACGCCGGGATTCCCTTTAGCGGCCATACCGAATTCCTCGCAGAAGAAAGTGACACCGAACAGGTCGTCATGATGCTCACCACTGAAGGGTTGCGTGTTGCGCTTGTCACTACCCATCTCCCATTGCTTGAAATCAGCGCTGCGATTACCCCGGAGGTTCTGGAAGGTAATCTGCGCATTGTCGAAAATGAACTGAAAAAATATTTTGGGATCAAGACGCCGCGTATCCTGGTGTGTGGCCTGAATCCGCATGCAGGCGAAGGTGGCCACCTTGGCACTGAAGAGCAAGAGACGATTATTCCAGTGATGGAGAAGCTGCGCGCGGAAGGATTGCAGTTACAAGGTCCATTACCGGCAGATACCGCTTTTATTCCACCCAGGATTGCTTCGGCTGATGTGATCGTTGCGATGTATCATGATCAGGGTCTGCCAGTGTTAAAACACCTCGGTTTTGGCCATGCGGTGAACATTACCCTTGGCCTGCCGTTTATTCGCACGTCGGTGGATCACGGTACCGCGTTTGATCTGGCGGGGAAGGGCGGGGCTAATATTGGTAGCCTGCAAACGGCAATCACCACGGCGATAGCGATGCGCTGTCATCAAGAGACATATGAATTATGAGCCAGCATCGCGCACGTAAACGCTTTGGGCAAAATTTCCTGCATGATGAAGCCGTGATCCTGCGCATCATCAATGCCATCTGCCCACGCAAGGGTGATAACGTGGTTGAGATCGGCCCGGGCCAGGGGGCATTAACAACGTTGTTGCTGGATGAACTGGATGAGATGAATGCCGTCGAGCTTGATCGAGATCTGGTGCCGATCCTTGAGAAAAACTGTGCGCCGCACGGTAGGTTGAATATTTATAACGTCGATGCGTTGAAGTTTGATTTCTCATCGCTTGCCAAAGAAGCATCATCACTGCGCGTGGTGGGTAACTTGCCCTATAACATCTCAACGCCGTTGATCTTTCACCTGTTAACTCAGGCGAGTTTTATACGCGATATGTATTTTATGTTGCAACGTGAAGTGGTCGAACGCCTCGCAGCACAACCGGGCAGCAAGATTTATGGCCGCTTGAGCATTATGGTGCAGTATCATTGTGAGGTTGAAAATCTCTTTATCGTTGGCCCAGAATCATTTGACCCCATGCCAAAGATTGACTCTGCCATTGTTAGATTGACCCCGCGTAGTGAACCCGCAGTAAAAGTGAATGACGAAGCGCTATTTGCAAAAGTCGTTACACAGGCGTTTTCACAACGCCGTAAAACAATCCGCAATACCCTAAAGCCCTATATGAGTGGCGATGAAATTAGCTCACTTGAAATTGATCCGACCCTACGTGCCGAAGTGCTAAGCCTGGAAACCTTTGCACGGATAACAAATTACATCAGTGAAACCCAGCCACCCGAAGAATAACCCAGGCGCGATGTTATGTTGTTTTATATGTAGCCCGATGAGATGGTCTCCTCCCACCTCCTAATCGGCGTCATAATGCGCCATGATGGGAGTGTAGATTCCGTCAAACAGAAGCAGGAGGAGACCACATGAAGATTACTACGGTTGGGCTAGA
>JAKISP010000022.1 GCA_021648525.1 Gammaproteobacteria bacterium | reverse complement strand
AATATAGAGGCAGCAAGCGACAATTAAATATTGAAATATAAATATATTGAGTGATAATGAGTGTTTAATATATTAAACGCTGAGGAAAATCGTTGTGCTTAAAATGGGTTTTCCTACAGCCTCGTTATGCCTTAATAAATCTCAAGTTTCCGGCTTGAAGGACAATAACAAATATGTTATGTTTCGGTAGTGAAGTGGAGAATAGGATATTACAGTGCGAAACTGGAAAAAGAGGTACTGAAACTTCCTGATAGTCTTCTAGCACGATATATTCATTTAACAGATCTAATGCTGGAGTTTGGTTCCAATCTTGGTATGCCTCATACGAAAGCTATTGATGACGGTCTGTTTGAGTTAAGAGTAAAAGGTAAGGAAGGGATAGCGCGAGTTTTCTATTGTACAAGAATTGGAAAGCGTATTGTCATGCTGCATGTGTTTGTTAAAAAGACACAGAAAACACCTAAAAAGGAATTGAAGCTGGCAATTCAAAGAATGAAAGAGGTACTGAGCGATGAATCATAGTCAATTTAAAAAGAAAGCATTAAAGAAACGGGCCGTCCGAAAAGAATATGAGGCATTGAAGCCAGAGTTTAATTTGTTGCGAGAGATGTTAAAAGCACGCAATGATGCGGGTTTGAGCCAAGCAGATGTGGCTGAACGTATGGGAACTAAACCACCCGCAGTTACTAGGCTTGAATCTTCGTTAGCGAGCGGCCGCCATTCACCCTCAATTTCCACTTTAAAAAAGTATGCCGAGGCAGTTGGGTGTCATCTGGTAATTAAGTTTGTCCATTGATGTCCATGGCCTAATCGGGATAGCGAGCTACTCGCCCCCTTCCACAGCACCGTACGTACGGGTCCGTATACGGCGCCTAGCCTGCTATTCGTAGTGATGCTTCATTGGGCAAATCAAATCCACATCAAGTGTCTATCGGGCCGTAGCCGGATGATGAATCTTGCACCATCGCGTGCGCACAGAAATGAGTCCTATCTTTTCAAAATGTGCCTTACTTAATCCCCTGTTTGTGGCTAAGGTCTTCGACAGTCGCCAGTAACTCATTCTAAGTCGTCTTCTGATCCAGCCATCAAGCTCAACCGCATCATCGTACTTCAGCTCGCACCCGGAACGTGTTAACCTCAAATGGACAGTTAATTTTTAGATAACATCTCTTTGCCTCTGTCTCTTACATAGCCGGCAGCGGTGAGTGTTGGGAAATTCACGCAATCAGCAAGCATCTCGTCACTCTCATCAGTAGAAATAGGATTAATAGCAACGAATTCTGGCGGTAATTTGACCTCAGGACGACCTTTAACGAATCGTTCCGGGCTTTTTTCATAGCGTGCATTCAACGCATGCTGTTTTTGTTCAGCAACCGCTGTGTAGCCCCGTGAACACCTGCTCGGGTGTAAAGCCTGATAGCCCGCTGTGGTGGTGATCAACGTTATACCAACGAAAATAGTCTTCACACCAGCGCCTTGCATGCGCAATGCTATCAAAGCACCCTGGATAATCAGGCTGGTATTTTTGTGTCTTGAACTGGCTTTCGCTGAATGGATTGTCGTTGCTCACTCTGGGGCGACTGTGGCTGCAGGTAACATCCAGCTCCTTCATGCAATCCAGGTAACCATGCGCAATCATCGGTGAGCCACGATCCTGGTGTCATGTCAGTTGGCCGGGGGCTATGTGATAGCGAGCAACTGCCTCATTCATGAGTTGGCGGGATAGCGCGCTGTTCTCTTTTTTTGAGATCATCCAGGCGACAACCAAGCGGCTGAACAGGTCGAGCACAACGTACAGGGACAGATAAATGCCCCGACGTACGAGCGGCAGTTTGGTGATATCCCAGCTCCAGACTTCATTCGGGGCAAACGCCAATAGCCGGGGGATAGCGTGGTGCTGAGCCGGGCGCTGGGCACGCCGTTCGCCATTCTCACCTCGTGCGCGTAGTAGGCGATGCATGGTGCTGACTGAGCACAGGTGCTGCCCCTTTTCGAGCAACCGGTGATAGACTTCAGCGGGCGGTTGATCTCGGTAAGGTTCGCTGTGCAGTGTCGTGATCACGTGCGCACGTTCCTGTTCCCTCAGCGCACTGGGTTGTATGGACGCTTTGCGTGATCGTTGTGGCGGCTGACCGCCCGCCGCGCGTTGACGCCACTTATATACGCTACTGCGATTGAGCCCTAGCGCTTTGCAAGCGATGCTCATCGGCAGTCGATCAGGCCGTTCTTCAATAACGGTGTTCATGCATCGCTCCCACTGCGCAAATGATCGAGCATCGACAACGCTTTTTTTTGGAGATCCAGACAATCATTCGCGACCTCTAACTTACGTTTCAAGCGGTCGTTTTCTTTAATAAGCTGCTCGTTTTGGCGTTGTTCTGCTGTTTTTGAAGCGGCGGGGCCAGGGCTGCTTTTACTTAAACCATCAACACCCCGCTCAGCGTATTCACGCCGCGAGGCAGAGAGTTGATTGCTGTAGCGTTTCTCGCGTCTTAGCATCGCACCAAGCTGGCCATGCTTGCACGCGCTAGCCTCTGTAATAATGCGTAGCTTGTGTTCAGCGGTATACTGGCGCCGAGACCGTTTCTCCAGTGCTGGCGCGGGTATTACCTGGTTTTCCGGTAAGTCTGGTGTCGGTGTTGGCATCTCAACTCTTCCTGTTTCCACGGCCCTGAAATATATGTTGTCCCATTCAATGACTGTATGGGCGCAGGTTGACACACAGGGGGGGGGGCTACCCACCTTGGTAGCATGATGATAACCGACAAGAGAGTGAACCGCCTTGGTACGTGATCCGTATGCCAGGTGGTGTGGGAGGAGGGATGTCGTGAGGCATCCCCCTATCCCGATTAATATTATAGGGTTAAAGCGCTACAACGGCTTATCAATAGCCTGAGTAATCCTGACGTGCTGAAAATGGATTAAATGGTCAGGGGCAAAAACATCAGGTATACGTTGCGGCGTCGCTTCATTATGATGCGGTGGCGGCTGATTTTTGAGCATCATAATCATTGATTAGCTGTTGAACTCTGGCTTCGTCGTATTCACGAAGCCCGCTCAGCACCATGTTTTTTTCTCCTTTACCGATTATATTGCCGTTCGATAGCAGGTTGAACATCAGGCAGACAGAGCCGCGCTTACCATTTACTTTGAGTGTTGAGTTGCTTAGCGCCAGTTCAGGCTGTTCAATATTAAGGTCATCAATGTCAATGACCATACTTTCATAAATGACCAGCGGGCGATCAGGGTTGATCATCACATGATGCGCTTTCATTAGTGGCACCAGGATGTGAGGAAAGGTTTGCCCTGAAAATTCGACATAACGACAGATAAGATTGTGAATTAGTGTGGCATTGTGCGAGGTCTCGCCACTGTGAGCCAGGTTGAGGTACTCTTTATCTCTATCATCCTTGATCGTGATGTTATCGCCGCTTGATTCATTGAAATGAAGGGCGACACCATCAGAAACCATGCCTGCAAAGGTGACACGCATCTGTTGGCTGATGCCAAACTTTTTGAGCAGTAGCGCAAATAACAGGTCGCCAGGCACACAAAAACGTTTAGCATCTTCATTATGAATAGGATTGAAGTCCCCGGCCACCTGTTTGGCAAAATCGCTTGCCTGTTTGCGCGTGAAGTGGATTTTATCGGAGGCTTTACCGTAAAAGTTTTCTAGCTGCATTGGCCTGTCATCACCTGGGATATGAATTGAGAGTCCTTTGCACAATTATTCTTTTGTCTTCTGACGGTGTTAAAAAGCAGTCTCAATCGGTCATTTATAGCGATAAACTTCCTCATTCTTTGCGCTTTTTCCTTGCCAGATAACAAAAAACCTGCTGATACAAAGGTCTCAATGAATATTGTTATTTATATTTTTTCTATAATATCATGATTCTATCGCATGTGAGTATTGCTTGCTCAGCGGGTGGATAGAAATGGCGATTTTATTGCATTTTTTAATAACGTATTGTATCTAATGTTACACAGCCAGCGGGGTGTTCGTTTTATACTCCCTCGAATGCCACGCCGATTGAATATAGCTCTTCATTTTGCATTGCCTTTACCCATTTGACTCGCGCTGATTGCGCACCCGTGATGCCTTCAATTCCTTCTAGCCAAAGTTCATCATCAATTTCGTGAGGGATGCCAACCTGCATTCCAAGCCCGCCCTGACTAACATCTACAATAGTGGCAGGAGAGTAAATGCGTTCATTGCTATCTCTTTTATCAAGGTGAAGAAAATAGATGGTCTCTTCGTTAAGTGCAGTGCGTGGAAAACGGCGTTGTTCCTGGCTCATCTCTATTTTCTCTCCCTGGTGTTGAATTTAACGGCGCTTGTTTTTTATTACGGCCGCTGCTGTGCTTTCATGATCATTTCGTTTGCATGCGCACGGGTCTGTTCGGTTAGTTCAATGCCGCCGAGCATACGCGCTATCTCTTCATTACGTGCCGTTTCATCTAGCGCCTGTACTTGTGTCTCGACATGTTTGGCTGAGAGCTGTTTTTGAACTTGCAGATGGTGGTGGCCGAGAGCCGCGACCTGCGGCAAATGGGTGACGCATAACACTTGTCGTGAAGTGCCGAGTTCACGCAGCTTCTGGCCAACGATTTCAGCCACGCGCCCACCAATGCCGACATCGACCTCATCAAAGATCAACGTTGGAATACCACCCTGTTGCGAGGTGATCACCT
Organism: Gammaproteobacteria bacterium; assembly: GCA_021648525.1. Classification (GTDB taxonomy): domain Bacteria; phylum Pseudomonadota; class Gammaproteobacteria; order SZUA-140; family SZUA-140; genus SZUA-76. The sequence continues at coordinate 55,747 of JAKISP010000022.1, read as the reverse complement.
GTATTGCAAGGCTGATACGCGATAATTCACCACCAGAGGCGACTTTGCTAAGCGCTTTAGCCATCTGGTTTGGATTAGTCTTAACCAGAAATTCAATCTGCTCGGTACCGTGCACGGTGAACTTGTTGTCTTCTCGGGGAATGACGGTAATCTCAAGTTCCCCCCCCGGCATGCCGAGTTTATGCATGTTTTCACTGACGAGTTTGTTGAGTTTTTTTGCGGCACTGCGTCGTCCTTTGCGGAGCTTGCTGGCGAGCTTCTGGTATTGCGCTGCTTTGACTTCTATCTCTTTTTCAAGCTGCTCGAGTGTCGCATCGGCATTATCAAGTGAGGCGAGTTTATCGCAGAGTGCCTGATAATGGTCTGGCAGCTCTGCAGGGCGAACGCGGTGTTTACGCGCAGCGTCATGGATATCACTGAGCTGTTGATCCACTTCATTAAGGCGTTGTGGATCAAGCGCTATCGTGTCGAGCTGCTGGCGTAGTTCGTGTGTCGCTTCGCCGATCTGAATGGCGGCGCCATCAATCATCTCAATCACGGTGGTGAGCTGTTTGTCGCTATCCAGCAGGGGTTGTAGCTGCGTGCTAATCTGTTGCAATTTCGCTGCAATGGCGTGGTCATCATTGTCTAGTGTTGTGAGTGCACTTTGGTAGGTACTGATCAGCTGTCCGGCATTGGCAAGGCGCTTATGTTCATTTTCCAGTTTCTGCAGGCTACTGGTGGTGAGGTTAAGTGCCTGCAGCTCTTCGCTCTGATGGCGCAGCAGAGTCATCTGCTGATCGCGTGAACGAGCGGCCTCATTGAGTGTTTTAAATTCACGGCTGATCTTTTGCCACTGGTGAAAGGTAGCCGCGACTTCATGAATCAGTCGCTTGTGTTCGGCGTAGTGGTCGAGCAGGCGACGCTGCTCATCACGTTTTACCAGCGACTGATGTTCGTGCTGGCCGTGGATATCCACCAGTTGCTCACCCAGCTCACGCATCATCTGCAGTGTAGTAGGGCGTCCATTGATGTAAGCCCTGGAACGACCCTCTCTGGTAATCGTACGACGCAATTGGCACTCGCCATTATGATTGTCGTCATCTAGTTCATGGGTGTGTAACCACGCAGCGGCCTGTTCGGCGTCGTGGAGTTCGAAGGTGGCACAGATTTCAGTGCGTGCACTGCCGTGTCGTACCATATCGCTATCGGCACGATCACCCAGCACCAGGCCGAGTGCATCGATTAAAATCGATTTACCGGTGCCAGTCTCGCCGGTGAGCACCGACAGGCCAGCCCTGAAATCGAGATCAAGCTGGGTGACGATGGCAAAATTACGAATGTGGAGTTGGCTAAGCATGGTTCAGTAATGGCCTATGAGATCTCTGCCCAGTGAAGTTTGGCCCTGAGAATCTCGTAATGGTCGTGTTGTAGTGGGTGGATCAAATGGATCGACTGTTCTTTTTTTCTGATTTTGATACGGTCACCAGCAGAGAGGCCAAAGCTGATCTGGCCATCGCAGGTCACCTGTGCGTTGTCATGGTTGCGATCACAGATAACCACTTCAATTTCATTATCACCGCTGATCACGATCGGACGGTTGCTCATCGTGTGTGGGCAGACGGGTACCAGCAACAGGGCGTTAAGCGTTGGGTCAATGATCGGACCGCCTGCGGACAGGGCATAAGCAGTAGAACCTGTTGGGGTGGCGATGATCAGGCCATCCGAACGTAGTTGATTAACCAGTTTTCCATTGACATAGGTCTCCAGCTCAATCATGCGTGCGGCATTCCATTTATGGATGACGACGTCATTAAAGGCAGTTGCTTCATTGAGTTTTTCACCCTGGCGGATCACCGCGCTGTCGAGTAGAAAGCGTTCTTCAGTGGTGTACTGGCCCTGCAGGATCTCGCCAAGATAGGCAAGCATGTTGTCGTGTGAGATGTCAGTGAGAAAACCGAGGCGTCCGAGATTGACGCCAGCTAGCGGCACATTATGGTCGGCGAGTGCGCGTGCGGCGTTGAGCAGGGTACCGTCGCCACCGACAACAATTGCCAGGTCGCAGCGTTTGCCAATCTCATTGCGGGTGCACACCTCTAAAGCGCTATTGGTGACGGTGTCCGCATTTACCTCGTCAAGGTGGACGGAAAGGCTCTGTTCTAATAGATAGTGGCTGAGCGTATCAAGCGCTTCGCCAACGCGCGGATCGTTCTGTTTGCCAATCAGCCCAATGGTATTAAATGTCTGTTGTGTCATTGTTTTTTCAATTTATTGCAAATTTTCAGCATGCCTGATGCGTTGCTTGTTGCGAAAGTAACACGGACCTTACAAATCGCCAATAACTTCATTTTATCAATGACTTGCAATATTCAGTTTAGCACTCTAATATTGCGAGTGCTAACTGGGGTGGTGGTCTCTTTGATCGTGCTCTCCTGGTGTAGTCATCTTTATCTAAATCGTTCATTAAGACCTGAGATACAACGTGGCAGAAGAAATTGGAGAGCGCGCCCAGCATCTGCTCAAGGTGTTAGTGGAAAGCTATATACGCAATGGCCAGCCGGTCGGTTCGCGTCTGTTGGCACGTGATTCCGGGCTGGATGTGAGTGCTGCTACCGTGCGTAATGCAATGGCGGACCTCGAAGAGCTTGGTATGGTGAGTTCACCGCACACCTCTGCCGGGCGAATTCCGACCAACAAAGGTTACCGCATGTTTGTTGATTCGCTGTTGACGGTCAAGCCGCTGACTGATCGTGAGATTATGACGCTGAATGGCCAGTTAGGGGTAGATGGGTCGAATCAGGAGCTGGCGGCATCGGTGTCGGATTATCTTGCGGGAATGACCGAGATGGCGGGGATGGTGATGATTCCGCGTACTGCGAAGCGTTCGTCACTGCGCCATATTGAATTTATGCCGCTCTCTGACCACCGTATCCTGGCGATTCTGGTGATTAACGAGAAAGATGTGCAGAATACGGTGATCAGGGTTGATCGCCAGTACACGACAGCCGAGTTGCAACAGGCAGCCAACTTTCTGAACAGTGAGCTGGCCGGACGTGAGCTATTTGATGTGCGCCACCGTATTCTAAAAGAGTTGCGGGAAACGAAGGATGGCATGGAGCAGATGATGCATCAGGCGATCTCAATGGCAGAGCAGGTGTTCGAGCAGCCAGCATCAAAATCTAACGCCGATGATTTTATATTGAGTGGTCAGACCCGTTTGATGGGGTTTGAAGAACTTTCTAACATGGAAAAATTAAGAGGGCTTTTTGAGGCCTTTAATGAGAAACAGGAGATTTTGCAGCTGCTGGACAGGTGTCTGGATGGTGATGGGGTGCAGATCTTTATCGGTGACGAGTCGGGGTACGGTGTGCTGGACGAATGTAGCATGGTGACTTCCAGTTATCAGGTTGATGGTGAAGTGCTGGGAATTCTGGGCGTGATTGGCCCGACACGGATGGCGTATGAGCGAGTGATCCCTATTGTTGATGTGACGGCAAAAATGGTGAGCGCAGCGCTGGCTCAGTCAAAATAGCCCTACTTTATATTAAATTAATTTTACGACATTGCTGGAGAATACGGGAACATGAGTAACGAAAAGGAAACCGCTGTAGAAAACAGTGTGGATGAGGCGCCGGTAGAGACACCGGTAGAGGTGGAAGTAGAAGTGAATGACGCAGCAGATGGCGAAGCGCCGGAGCAGTCGCATGAAGAATTATTGTTGACACTGCAAGATGCGCAGGCAAAGGCGGACGAGCACTGGAATCAACTGTTGATGGCTCGCGCAGACCTTTCTAATGCGCAGCGTCGCGCTGAACGTGATCTGGCAAATGCCCATAAATTTGGTGTTGAGAAGCTGGCACTGGAACTGATTCCGATTAAAGACAGTATGGAGATGGGATTAGCGGCAGTGGCAGAGGGCGATGAGCAGGATGAAGGCCGGACCAAAGTCATTGAAGGAATGGAACTGACGCTGCAGATGTTCAGCGGCGTGCTGGATAAATTTGGCGTTAAGGAGGTCAATCCTCAAGGTGATAAGTTTAACCCAGATTTTCATCAGGCAATGTCGATGCAGGAAACAGCAGATGTTGCCCCAAATACAGTGATTAACGTCTTTCAGAAAGGTTATGTGCTGAATGAACGCCTGATTCGCCCTGCGATGGTAGTGGTCTCAAAGGCGGTTGCTGAATAGCGGATGCAGGACAGACAAGCCGTAAAAACTTGAGCAGGCGGCTTGAAAAATCGAATCAACGCCTCTAGATAGAGAGACAAGCGTAATCAGATTTTTAGAAAATAGATAGTAATAACAGATTTAACTACCGGAGATTTAGGATATGGGAAAAATTATTGGCATTGATTTGGGTACCACCAACTCGTGTGTAGCCGTGATGGATGGTGATAAGCCACGCGTACTCGAAAATAGTGAGGGCAACCGTACCACGCCATCTGTTGTTGCCTACACCGATGATAACGAGATTCTGGTGGGCATGTCTGCCAAACGTCAGGCCGTCACTAACCCGACCAACACCCTGTACGCGATCAAACGTCTGATTGGCCGTCGTTTTGATGAAGAAGTGGTTCAGCGCGATATCAAACTAGTACCATACAACATTGTTAAAGCCGATAATGGTGATGCATGGGTTGAAGCGAATGGCAACAAAATGGCAGCACCTGAGATCTCAGCGCGCGTCCTGATGAAGATGAAAAAGACCGCTGAAGACTTTCTGGGCGAAGAAGTGACGGAAGCGGTTGTGACCGTACCGGCTTACTTTAATGATTCACAGCGTCAGGCAACCAAAGATGCCGGTAAGATTGCGGGTCTGGATGTTAAACGTATTATCAATGAGCCAACCGCGGCGGCACTGGCTTATGGTATGGACAAAAACCGTGGTGATTCTACCATTGCGGTTTATGATCTGGGTGGTGGTACCTTTGATATCTCTATCATCGAGATCGCTGAAATTGAAGGTGAGCATCAGTTCGAAGTCCTGTCGACCAATGGTGATACATTTCTCGGCGGCGAAGATTTCGATACTCGCCTGATTGATTACCTTTCAGATGAATTTAAGAAAGATAATGGAGTTGACCTGCACAACGATCCACTCGCACTACAGCGTCTGAAAGAAGCGGCAGAAAAGGCGAAGATTGAACTCTCTTCCAGCCAGCAGACCGACGTAAACCTGCCGTACATCACCGCGGATGCAAGTGGGCCAAAACATCTAAATATCAAAATGACCCGCGCCAAGCTGGAGTCTCTGGTAGAAGACCTGGTAACACGTTCCATTGAACCATGCAAAATCGCTCTTAAAGATGCCGGTCTGAGTGCCTCCGAAATTGATGATGTGATTCTTGTTGGCGGTCAAATTCGTATGCCGATGGTGCAAAAAGCGGTTGAAGAGTTCTTTGGTCGCGAGCCACGTAAAGATGTCAATCCTGATGAAGCGGTTGCTGTTGGTGCTGCGATTCAGGGTGGTGTCCTCGGTGGTGAGGTGACAGACGTGCTGCTGCTTGATGTCACACCGCTGTCGCTGGGTATCGAAACCATGGGTGGCGTAATGACCAAGCTGATTGAGAAAAACACCACCATCCCAACCAAGGCGAGCCAGGTGTTTTCAACGGCGGATGATAATCAGACTGCGGTAACCGTGCATGTACTGCAGGGTGAACGCGAAGTGGCAACGGCGAATAAATCACTGGGTCGATTTGACCTGAGTGACATTCCACCCGCACAGCGTGGCACACCACAGATTGAAGTCAGCTTTGACATTGATGCTAACGGTATCCTGAATGTGTCGGCTAAAGATAAGGCGACCGGTAAAGAGCAGTCGATTATCATTAAGGCCTCTAGTGGTTTGTCGGATGATGAAGTTGAAAAGATGGTGAAAGACGCTGAGGTGCATGCGGATGAAGATCGTAAATTTCATGAACTGGTGGCGGCGCGTAACCAGGGTGATAACATGATCCACGCCGTTAACAAATCAATTGAAGATCTGGGTGATCAGGTTGAAGCCGAAGAGAAAGTGAAGGTTGAAGCGGCAATCGAAGACCTTAAAGGTGTATTGCAAGGGGATGACCTTGAACAGATTGAAGCGAAGACTAAGGCGCTGACTGAAGCTTCAGCTAAAATTGCAGAAAAGGCCTATGCCGATAAGGGCGCGGCTGAAGGCGCAGCTGAAGCGGGACAGGAGAGTGCTGCTGGTGATAGTGGTGACAGCAATGCTAACAACAATGACAATGTGGTTGATGCTGAATTTGAAGAAGTTAAGGATGACAAAAAACAGTAGCCGCTAAATTAATGAGGAGTGGTGAAGATGTGACATTCCGTTTAGCACATGGTGCATGCGGAGTGATGTATGATCCATTCACTTGATTAAGCAGGTTATTAAAGACGCGGGGTTTGTGCCCCGCGTCTTTATGTTTGGTACGTTGAAAATATTTATTCAGAATTTAGAGATTTAGGTAAAAAATATGGCGAAAAGGGATTACTACGAGGTACTTGGGGTGGCGAAAAATGCCTCTGATGCTGAGTTAAAAAAGGCTTACCGGCGCCTGGCGATGAAGCATCACCCCGATCGTAATCCTGATAATAAGGATGCGGAGGAGAAGTTTAAGGAAGCCAAAGAGGCTTACGAGACGTTGACCGATGCACAGAAACGAGCGGCTTATGATCAGTTTGGTCATGCGGGGGTGGATCCTTCGGCAGGCGGTTTTGGCGGTGGTGGTGCGCGTGGCGGAAATGGTAATTTTAGCGATATTTTTGATGATGTCTTTGGTGACATTTTTGGTGGTGCGCGCGGTGCCGGTGGTGCCGGTCAGAATCAGGCTTATCGTGGCGCTGACCTGCGTTATGACCTTGAGCTAAGTCTTGAAGATGCAGTGCAGGGTACAACGGTTAAAGTTCGTTTGCCGACTAAGATTAAATGCGGTACCTGTCATGGTTCTGGGGCGAAAAAAGGGAGCTCAGCAAAAACCTGTGGTACCTGTCATGGCCAGGGGCAGGTGCGCATGCAGCAAGGGTTTTTCTCAATCCAGCAGGCGTGCCCGAAGTGTAAGGGTAAGGGTAAAGTGATTGCGTCACCCTGTGGCGATTGCCATGGGGAAGGGCGTAAGCAGGAACAGAAGACCCTCTCGGTGAAGATCCCGGCGGGTGTTGATAGTGGCGATCGTATTCGCCTCTCGGGTGAAGGAGAGGTAGGTGAAAATGGCGGGCCAGCGGGTGATCTTTACGTACAGGTTCGTGTGCGTTCGCATTCAATCTTTTCGCGTGACGGTAGTAATCTCTATTGTGAAATGCCGATTAGTTTTGTCAGCGCTGCGCTAGGTGGTGAGCTGGATGTACCGACACTCTCTGGGCGGGTGAAATTAAAGGTGCCGGGTGAGACGCAAACGGGCCGTGTCTTTCGCCTGCGTGAAAAAGGGGTTAAGTCGGTACATGGTGGTGCGACTGGTGATCTGTTGTGTAAAGTGATTGTTGAAACACCGGTTAATCTCAGTGCTGAGCAGAAAGAGATCCTGGAAAAATTTGAAGGCACATTGACTGATGCGAGTGGCAAACATAGTCCTAAATCTCACACATGGTTTGGTGGGGTGAAGAAATTTTTTGAAGACTTGAAAATTTAATGTCACCTAATTAAGGGGAGGCAACCCTTTCCCCTCTGAAATTCTCAGCTATATTGTGGTGTAATTGCTGGTTTCAGAGGCTAATGAGCAAAGAATAAAGAGTGGGGGAGGGATCTATGATCCGGATTGGTATTACAGGGGCTGCGGGCCGTATGGGGCGTTGTCTGATTGAGGCATGTCAGCAACGTGCTGATGAGGTTCAGTTTAGCGCCGCAATTGAGCACCCTGAGAGTTCATTGGTCGGTGCCGATGCGCTGGAAGTGGCCGGGCTTGGTCGTTCAGATGTGCGCATTAGTGTGCGTATTGAAGCGGTGGTAGAGGATTTCGATGTGCTGGTCGACTTTACCCGCCCTGATGTCACGCTGGCTAATCTTGCCATATGCCGCGCATCAGGTAAGGCGATGGTGATCGGTACCACTGGTTTTTCTGATGAAGAAAAGCAGCTGATTAGCGCTGCCGCAAAAGATATTCCGATAGTCTTTGCGCCGAACATGAGTGTGGGTGTTAATCTCTGTTTTAAACTGCTGGAGATGGCTGCCAGAGTGATGGGTGATGAGGTGGATATCGAGGTGATTGAGGCACATCACCGTCACAAAATTGATGCCCCTTCCGGTACGGCGCTGCGCATGGGCGAAGTGATTGCCAATACGTTGGGGAGAGACCTTAATGAATGTGCCGTTTACGGCCGTGAGGGGAAAACGGGCGAACGTGAGCGTAAAACCATTGGTTTTGAGACCATACGTGCGGGCGATATCGTTGGTGATCACACCGTTTTGTTTGCCGATATCGGAGAGCGCGTTGAGATTACCCATAAAGCCTCTAGCCGTATGACCTTTGCTAATGGCGCAGTGAGAGCAGCGCTGTGGCTGAAGGTGCATAAAAGCGGCCTGTTCGACATGCAGGATGTACTGGGGCTGAAATAGTTCTGATGTTTCACCTGAAATAATCGATAAATTCACCATTATTTTCTATTGTCAGCGGCGATGTTGGATGGACAGCCAGGGTCTGGATAGGGTAGAATCCTGTCGTCTGAACAGTATGATATTAGCTGGCTAGACATCAAAAACATACCAAGTTTCTTAAGGCGGGATGAGTGAATAGCTCTTCCCGCTTTGTCTATCTGCCGGAGAAGAATGTGTCGCAACCTGCCTTGTTAGCCCTTGAAGATGGAAATTTATTCTGGGGAATCGCCATTGGTGCAACAGGTGAAACAACAGGTGAAGTGGTGTTTAATACTTCGATCACAGGTTACCAGGAAATCCTCACTGACCCTTCTTATGCAAAACAGATCATCACGCTGACTCAGCCGCACATCGGTAACGTGGGTGTTAACGCCGACGATGAAGAGTCGGGTGGGATTGTGGCGAGTGGCCTCGTGATTCGTGACCTGCCCTTGACTCATAGCAACTGGCGCGCCGAAGAGTCACTGGCTAGTTATCTCAAACGGCACAACGTGGTTGGCATTGCTGATATCGACACTCGTCGCCTGACACGAATTCTGCGTGAAAAGGGCGCTCAAAATGGATGTATTGTGAGCGGTGACAAAATCGATGAAGCGGCTGCGATAGCAACAGCTCGTGGTTTTGCTGGCCTGAAGGGGATGGACCTTGCGAAAGAAGTCACCACTGATAAAACCTATCCGTGGGAGCAGGGGGTTAGTCGTTGGTCAACGTCACCCATTCAGCATGCTGAAGACGGCTATCGGTTTAAAGTGGTGGCTTATGATTTCGGTGTAAAAAGAAATATCTTGCGTATGCTGGTTGAGCGTGGTTGTGATGTGTCCGTCGTTCCAGCGCAGACACCTGCGAATGAAGTGCTGGCAATGCAGCCTGATGGAGTGTTTTTATCGAATGGCCCGGGTGACCCTGCGCCGTGTGATTATGCGATCGCTGCGATCAAAGAAATTCTGGAAACCACGGATATGCCAATGTTTGGCATCTGCCTTGGGCATCAACTACTGGCACTTGCCTGTGGTGCTGAGACGGAGAAGATGAAGTTTGGCCACCATGGGGCCAACCACCCCGTGCAGGATCTCGATAGCGGCACGGTGATGATTACCAGTCAAAATCATGGCTTCGCAGTAGCAGAGGCGACGCTACCGGCGACATTGCGCGCAACGCATCGTTCGCTGTTTGACCAGTCGCTGCAAGGGATTCATCATACTGAGAAACCTGCCTTTGGTTTTCAGGGACACCCTGAAGCGAGTCCGGGGCCACAGGATGCTGGCCTCCTGTTTGACCACTTTATCGATCTGATGCGACAGCGTTAATCGAATCAGTGATGAACTATTACCTGAACCTTTATTGCGACTTTTTACAGAAATAAAAAATGCCAAAACGTACAGATATTAAAAGTGTTCTAGTGATTGGCGCGGGCCCGATTATCATCGGCCAGGCGTGTGAATTTGACTACTCCGGCGCACAGGCGTGTAAGGCACTACGTGAAGAGGGTTTCCGTGTTGTGCTGGTGAATTCAAATCCAGCAACCATCATGACTGACCCCGAGATGGCCGATGCCACCTATATTGAACCGGTTTGCTGGCAGACGGTGGCGAAGGTTATTGAGAAAGAGCGCCCCGATGCGCTGCTGCCAACGATGGGTGGACAGACGGCATTGAACTGTGCGCTTGATCTTGCGCGTGAAGGGGTGCTGGAAAAGTTTGGGGTACAGATGATCGGCGCCTCATGCGATGCGATCGATATGGCTGAAGATCGTGATCGCTTCCGCAAGGCAATGGATGATATTGGCCTTGAGTCACCACGCTCAAGCATTGCTCACAGCCTGGAAGAGGCGTTTCAGGTACAGAAAAAGGTGGGTTTTCCAACGGTTATTCGTCCGTCGTTTACGCTGGGTGGCAGTGGTGGCGGCATCGCCTATAACCGAGAAGAGTTTGTTGAGATCTGCGAACGTGGACTGGATCTTTCGCCTACCAATGAACTATTGATTGAAGAGTCTCTGGTCGGCTGGAAAGAGTATGAGATGGAAGTGGTGCGTGATTGTAACGATAACTGCATTATCATCTGTTCGATTGAAAACTTTGATCCGATGGGTGTTCATACCGGTGATTCAATTACGATTGCACCAGCATTAACGTTAACCGATAAAGAGTACCAGAAATTACGTGATGCTTCGCTGGCTGTCCTGCGCAAAATTGGTGTTGAGACTGGCGGTTCTAATGTGCAGTTTGGTATTAACCCAGAAGATGGTCGTCTGATTATTATTGAGATGAATCCACGTGTATCGCGTTCATCGGCACTGGCCTCTAAAGCGACTGGTTTTCCCATTGCGCGGGTGGCGGCAAAGCTTGCGATTGGCTACACCCTTGATGAATTGAGTAATGAGATTACCGGCGGTGCAACCCCCGCATCGTTTGAACCAACCATTGATTACATTGTGACCAAGGTGCCACGCTTTACCTTTGAGAAGTTTCCGAAGGCAGATTCACGCCTGACCACACAGATGAAGTCGGTGGGTGAAGTGATGGCGATAGGGCGCACTTTTCAGGAGTCGCTGCAGAAAGCACTGCGCAGCCTTGAGACCGGCATGGATGGCCTCAATGAGATGATCGACATCACATCTGAAGATGCGCTTGAAATTATTCAGCAGGAGCTTGGTTCGCCGGGACCAGATCGTATCTGGTACATCGCCGATGCCTTTCGTTATGGCTTGTCTGTCGATGAAATTTTTAACCTGTGTATGGTTGACCCCTGGTTCCTGGTGCAGATTCAACATCTGGTTGAACTCGAAAAGGGGATGAAAGGACGTACACTGGAAAGCTTTGGGCGTGATGAACTCTACGTGCTTAAGCGTAAAGGTTTTTCTGATCGTCGCATGGCCACATTGCTTGGTTCCGACGAAAACAAGCTGCGTGCACTGCGTCATGAGCTTGACGTTCATCCGGTCTATAAACGGGTTGATTCATGTGCCGCTGAATTTGCGTCGAGCACCGCCTATCTCTATTCGACCTATGAAGAGGAGTGCGAGGCTGCACCCTCGACGCGCGATAAAATCATGGTGCTCGGCGGTGGCCCTAACCGCATTGGCCAGGGAATCGAATTTGATTATTGCTGTGTGCAGGCCGCCTTTGCGATGCGTGAAGATGGTTATGAAACCATTATGGTTAACTGTAACCCTGAAACAGTTTCGACTGATTATGATACATCAGACCGCCTCTATTTCGAGCCGCTGACACTGGAAGATGTGCTGGAAATTATAGCGCTTGAAAAACCGAAGGGTGTGATTGTGCAGTATGGTGGGCAGACACCATTAAAACTGGCGCGTGCGTTGGAAGCGGCAGGTACACCGATTATTGGAACCTCGCCGGATGCGATTGACCTTGCCGAAGATCGTGAGCGTTTTCAGCAGTTGATTCAGAAACTGAATTTGAAACAGCCCCCCAATGCCACTGCACGTACGGAAGCGCAGGCGGTTGAGTTAGCCCAGGGGATTGGTTTTCCATTAGTGGTTCGTCCGTCTTATGTATTGGGTGGGCGCGCGATGGAGATCGTGCACAATGAAGGTGACCTGAAACGTTACATGACCGAAGCGGTGCAGGTATCAAACGACTCACCTGTTCTGTTAGATCATTTCCTGAGCGATGCGATTGAACTTGATGTCGATGCGGTTTGTGATGGTAGTGAGGTTGTGATTGGCGGCATCATGGAACATATTGAGCAGGCCGGTATTCACTCGGGTGATTCAGCCTGTTCACTGCCAACTTATAGTCTTGATCCTGCGGTTGTTGACCGTGTGCGCCAACAGACAAAGCAGCTTGCTCTGGGCCTTAAGGTAAAAGGGTTAATGAATATTCAGTTCGCGGTTAAAGGCGATGATATTTATGTGATCGAAGTGAACCCTCGCGCATCACGTACCGTTCCGTTTGTTTCAAAGGCGTGTGGTATTTCACTGGCACAGATTGGTGCACGTTGTATGGCGGGCACTACGTTGGCTGATCAGGGTGTTACTAAAGAGATCATTCCAGATTACTATTCGGTAAAAGAGGCGGTATTCCCATTTGCCAAATTCCCTGGTGTTGATATTTTGCTTGGGCCAGAAATGAAATCAACCGGTGAAGTGATGGGAATTGGCCGTACCTTCGCAGAGGCTTTTGCCAAAGCGCAGCTAGGGGCTAGTGTCATATTACCACGTAGTGGCCGTGTTTTTATCAGTGTGCGTGATGGAGACAAGCCTAAGGCTGTTGAAGTTGCCAGAATATTAAGCGAAATGGGGTTTGAGCTTGTCGCGACCAGTGGTACCAGAGATGCAATTGAGCAGGCCGGTATCACCTGTGAACTGGTTAATAAAGTGGCTCAGGGTCGTCCGCATATTGTGGATATGATTAAAAATGATGGCATTAATTTCATCATTAACACCACCTCAGGAAAACGTGCGATTTCTGATTCGAGTCAGATTCGACGTGCAGCATTGCAACAGAAAATAACGTATACCACAACGATTGCAGGGGCTCACGTAACTGCGTTGGCACTGCAAAAAATTGATCAAAATGATGTCAACAGTCTACAAGACCTGCATAAGGAGTTAAATGCATGAACAAGGTCCCTTTAACATTGGCGGGTGCTGAAAGCCTGCGTAAAGAGCTGGAAGAGCTGAAAACAGTGGCGCGACCTCGTGTGGTCGCAGCGATTGCTGAGGCACGTGCTCATGGTGATTTAAAAGAAAATGCCGAATACCATGCTGCAAAAGAGCAGCAGAGTTTTATTGAAGGGCGGATTAACGATATTGATGGCAAGTTGAGTAATGCAGAGATCATCGATGTGACCAGACTCAATGCGGGTGGTAAGGTTGTTTTTGGTGCAACGGTTGGTCTGTGTAATGAAGAGACAGGTGAAGAAGTGACTTATCAAATCGTCGGTGTTGATGAAGCGGATATCAAGGTCAATAAAATCTCTGTTAGCTCACCAATCGCACGCGCGATGATCGGCAAAGAGATAGAGGATATTGCTACCGTACAGGCACCGGGTGGTGTTATAGAGTATGAGATCCTCTCAATCAAGTATGTCTAACTCGGTTTTTTAGAGGAATTAGCATGGCAATTTTAACCCCCACACATTTGTTAGCTGTTGAACGCCTGTTATTGGCACTATGGGTGGGAGGCATCTGCGTCATTGGTTACCTGGTGACACCAATCCTCTTTGCGACGCTGACTGATGAACGCCAGTTGGCTGGTATGCTTGCCGGTAAAATGTTCTCTGCCATTAGCTGGACAGGGCTGGTGATTGGAACGTTGTTATTTACAGCTTCTGTCGTGGGTGCCGGTACTCAATGGTTACGCCAGTGGCGTTGCTGGCTGCTTGTTTCGATGTTGATCGTTGTGGTGCTGATGCTGTTTGTGATTCAGCCTATGATGGCCGATTTGAAGTTGCAGGGGCCAGTGATAAAAGGGTCTGAACTTGCTGCTGAATTTGGACGTCTGCACGGCATCTCTTCCGGTCTTTATCTGTTGATGTCATTGTCAGGGTTAACGTTAGTTGCCGCTGGCTTGCGTCGGCCTTAGTTTTCTGGAAGCTTAATCCTGGGTACTGTTTTTTCACACAAAAACAAAAAACAGTATCCCGCCAAGCAGCATACGGTAAACCACAAACGGCACCATGCCGATCTTATCTAATAGCTTGAGGAAGAAGTGGATGCAGGCGTAAGCACTGAGACCGGAGATAATAGAGCCGGTGATGAGTGCCTGCCAGTCAACCGCGGTCTGTGCCTGTACCAGGTCAAGCGTGACGAACATTCCTGATAGTACAATGACTGGGATCGACAGTAAAAATGAGAAGCGGGCGGCAGCAGAGCGGGTAAGGCCGAGCATCAGGCAGGCGGTGATGGTGATGCCGGAGCGCGAGGTGCCAGGGATCAGCGCAATCGCCTGGGCAACGCCGACGATGATGATATCGCGCATGCTAAGACTATGTTCATCACGTTCGCGTTTTCCGGTTTTGTCTGCCCATAAGAGCAGTAGGCCGAAGAGGATGGTGGTGGTAGCAATCACCAGCTCTGAGCGCAGTGAGGTCTCAATCACCCCTTTGAATAACAGGCCACAAAGACCAACCGGAATGGTGCCAATCAGTACGCCCCATGCGAGGCGGCTCTCGGGGGTCTGTTTGCGGGTGGTGAGTGAGCGTACCCAGTCACGAGTCATTATCTTGAGTTCTTTTCTAAAATAGATGACAACAGCGGCGAGCGTACCGACGTGAACGGCGACATCAAACGCCAGCCCCTGGTCAACCCAGCCAAAGAGTCTGGGTACCAGGATCAGGTGTGCAGAGCTTGAGATCGGCAGGAACTCGGTCAGTCCCTGAATCAGTGCCAATATGAACTGTTGGAAAAAATCCATCTAAGTGAGTCGCCTAAGGTTTAGCTGTGGTCATCTGAATGAGTGATAACGGGCGGCGGAACCGAACCTTTAAATTGCTCAATGTACATAATAGTGGCACCCGCAACGGCGGCTGGCATGACGAAAAAGTTAACCAGCGGGACCAGGGTGCAAAAGAGTGAGGCACTGCCAAAACCAAAGGCGACAAAGCGTTTCTCTTTAACGATCGCCTTTGAATCCTTAAATAGCACGCCGTGATTTGAAAGCGGGTAATCGCTGTATTCAAGCGCTAACATCCATGCGCCAAAGATAAACCAGATGGCGGGGGCGAAGATATTGATGAAGGGGATAAAAAACAGCACGGTGAGTGGAATTGCGCGTGAAATAAAATAGCCGAATTTCCCCGCTTCACTGATAATCGCAGGGACGACTCCTTTGGCTACATCACTCCAGCTGCTCTCTGGTAATGTAGAGCTGGGGTCGAGCTGTTTTTCGACGGCTTCAGATAGCACGCCATTAAATGGGGCGGCAATCAGCAGTGCCAGATGCAGGCAAAAGGTGAAGCTAACCAGTAAAAAGGCGATTAAAAACACGGGCCATAGTAGCCAGTCAAGCCACTGTAGCCATTCTGGCAGACTGCCTATAACATAGTCGAGCAGGATCTCTATCTTACTGATACCGAGCCAGATGAGCAGGCTAAAGATAATCAGGTTGATCAGCATCGGGGCGATGACGAATCCTCTAATGCCGGGTTTGAAGAGCATAAAGTAGCCGCGAAGCAGGTATGAGGCACCGATAAAGGGTTGGGCGATCACTGTTTTGTTAATCCTGGGGGAGATGAAAGTAAGCCAGGCGTGCTAAAACAATCAGCTTATCCACCTGGTACAGTCGATTTTATTGGTTTTTTGTCAGGAAGGCAAAGTCCGCTTGATCGCCAGATGGCAGCAAGAGGTTATCTTTGTTCTAGAAACGGAACGACGTGACCCAATGGGGATCACCCCGATAGCACTGAGTCGAATCAAAAAACGACTGGCCTGAAAGCACCTGAAAAGCCACTCAAGCCGTCAGTGCAAGGCACCACCCGCCGGGAATGGCCGATCCCTTTCTCTCGCCGCAACGCTGTAATCGTGGCTTGAGTGGCTTCTCGCAGGGCAAGAGCAGCAAATTGTCTATTATCTCAAACATCTCTCGTCTAAATGCATGCTTTTTAGCGGTTGGTTGTGACTAACTTATCATTTTTCCCCTCAAAAAACAGATGCGGTTGGTCGATAACTTTTGTGGTTATTTCTAGTCGGTACCTACTAACCTACGGTTCCAGAATGGGAATTTTTAAACTAAAACAACCGTTACTGGAGTCTTCTGATGTTAGGGATGACGAAATCTGCACTAAAATGTCTGTATTTCCCGTTGGCGCTATTATTCAGCACATCACTCATGGCTGAGAGCTATGACAGCTACGCGCTGGCTGAAGGTGGGCGACTCTATGATAACTGGACTATGGAACTGGGCAAAGAGGCACCAAAAACCACACATCCCGGTTATAACGACTATAAAGGTAAAAAAAGAGGCGCAGCAACCTGGCGCTGTAAAGAGTGCCATGGCTGGGATTATGAAGGTGCAATGGGCCGATATGGAAAAGGAGAGCATTACACCGGAACAAAGGGGATTTCCGCCTACCAGGGTGCCTCGGTTGACGAAGTCGTGATGGTACTGCGCAATGACAATCATGATTTTGATCGCATTTTCACGGAAGATCAACTAACAAAGGTTGCTGCTTTTGTCAGTCAGGGGGTAATCAATATGCGAGCCTTTATCAACCCGAGGACCAAAAAGATTGCTGGTGACGCGAGTAAAGGGCGGCTGACGTATCAGGAGCAATGCACGCTTTGCCATGGCAGTTCGGGTAAGACGCGTAATCTATCGAAAAAGAGAGGCCAAAAACTTTATCTCGGCGGTGTAGCCAATCAAAATCCGTGGAAGGCGATGCATAAAATTCGTTTTGGCCATCCTGGAAAATTCTACACTAACAAGTATGATGTAGAAGGGCGGCCGCGTATGAACATGCCTGCCATGCTCGGGGTGGTTCCGCTTATAGCGCAGGTAGATCTGCTCGCTTATCTGATGAGCCTGCCTGCAAAGTAGTTACATTTCCGAACCATTAACAGATAAATTTCGGTATGAACTTTGCGACTAAAAAGAGGATTTCGACTGTCTGGCTATTAACATTGGCCTCGCTGCTTAGTGCGTGTAGTACCACTACCGTCTCATCGTATGACCCACTTTGCCAGATCTATTCAGAGATCGCGCCTCAGGCCATGGCCCTTGATATTAAAGAGGGGAAGCTAGCGGATACAATCGAGAGTAAAATGCCTGTTTTTTTCGAGTCGGATTATGTCAACATAATGACAGCCGACCGGATTAAACGCTTTGCGCTGATTAAGTCGATGGCCGACGGCGAGGGACAGGCCGACTGGCAGTGTATGACGATGGAGCGTTATTTCGCTGGAGAATTTGATTAGACTTGAAAATAGACTGTACGGGTCTTCATGATCCTCCGCCCGGGTAACTCGCACTTCACTTTACTTTAACCGGTCTATGCATTCCCAGGCAGAGCACCAGGCGCATTTTCTACGGTCACGTGGGGATGAGATTGGGGAGCTTTCTCATTTCTAATGGGTTATTGGATTTGAGGTGATGTAGAAGGCCGTTGGGTCGGGTGGTGAATTAAGTATTGTGTCCGCGGGTCTTTGATATTGCGAGGTTTAAAGTTGGTCTTATGTGAAGTAGCGATACAACCACACTTTTTTGAATAAAAAGGTAGCGTCCACACCGTCATTCCGTTATGTTTTTAAACGGAATCCAGTCTAAAAAACTCCGGCTCATCTTTTTTCTTCACTCTTGTGGTAACATACTAATTCATTTATAAATATGTAAGTAATTGGCTATTACTTGATGCTTGTTTATGGCATGTTTGAGGTGAGGCGTTAATTTCTTGATAGCGTTTAATAGCGGGCAGGAGGGGTATCTCTTTCTTTACGATTCTTTATGAATTGATGTTAATGATTGGGTTCTACCTAAATATGACATTCGAAATAATCCGATAATTGATCGAAAACATAACGGCAGCACAATTCCATGAAGGTAGATTTTATTGAAATTCAAAATTTCCGAAAGCTGAAAAGCTGTCGGATTGATTTTGACAAAGAAAAAACACTGCTTGTTGGTGCGAATAATAGCGGAAAAACATCTGCTATGATTGCATTGAGGAAATTTCTTATTTCACCCAAAAGCATTGAACTTCGTGATATCTCTATTGGAAATTGGTCGGCGATTGATCAAGTGGGACTCGATTGGGAAAGTGAGGGAGAATTTCAACATACCTTAAATGAGCTTCTTCCCCTGCTTGATGTTTGGCTTGACGTTCCAATCACTCAGATTCATCATATTATTCATATCATACCAAATGTCGATTGGATGGGCGGTGTAGTTGGGGTGCGATTGCGTTTTGAATTTAAAGATATTGGCCTACTTAAGGCTGATTATATTAAGGAACGATTGGCTGCAAAAAAAATCGAGACTGAAGCGCCAAAGGAACAAAAATTATCTATTGCGCCCAGGAATCTGATCGAGTTTCTAGAAAAGCCACTCTCAGACTATTTGGCGCTAAAGGCATACTCATTAGATCCTGAACAGTTGGCAGCCCCCGATAACAAAGGTCGTGCTTGCGTGCAGCCCTTGCCTGAGGATGCTCTAGAACTAGAGGGAAGTCCTTTTCAGGGGTTGATAAATATACGTGAAATACCGGCTATGCGTGATTTCTCGGCTGGTGGCACTTCATCACCCGATAGCGAGGATGCAAAATCAGGTCGGTTGATCAGAACCCTTTCAGATCATGTTCGCAGCTATTACGATCAACATGTTGATCAAAAGGATGACGTGAGTGCCGATGATATTGGTGCCTTTAGTGCGTTGCAGCAAGCTGAAAAGGCGTTTGATCAACGCTTAAAGACTGGTTTTTCCTCAGTATTTGATGAGCTAACTGAAATTGGGATTCCTGGGATAAACAACCCTAGTATCGTTATAAACACAAAGTTTAAATCTTTGGATGGACTTAGCCATGGTTCTGCCGTTCAATACAGAGTATCTGAACCTGAGGACGACCAAGAGGAGCGATATCTGCCAGAGTCTTACGCAGGGCTGGGGTATCAAAATTTGATCGCAATGGTTTTTCTACTGATGCGTTTTAGGCAAGATTGGGTCGAGCCAAAAACAAGTAGCACCGCAGAGGTTAGCATTGCCCCACTTCAACTAATTATGATTGAAGAACCAGAAGCTCATCTGCACGCGCAAGTACAGCAGGTGTTTATTAAAAAGGCCTACAGTGTTCTGCGCAACCATACAGATCTCGAAGACTCGGATACTTATGCGACTCAATTGCTGGTAAGTACGCATTCAAGCCATGTCGCGCATGAGGTGGATTTTGCAAATCTTCGCTACTTTCGACGTCTTCCTGCTAAGAATCAAGGTCAATCGCCCACTTCAACTATCATTAACTTGTCTAACGTCTTTGGCGAAGACATAAAAACTTTGCGTTTTGTAAAAAGATATATCAAAGCTACAGATTGCGATCTTTTCTTTGCTGATGCCGCTATATTTGTAGAAGGGCAAACGGAGCGTATCTTGGTCCCTCACTTCATTCGTCACCACTTTGGTGATTTGTGGCGACGTTATATTAGCCTGATTGATCTTGGCGGCTCTAACGCCCCTAGATTCAAGCCATTAATAAAGGCGCTAGGCTTAACCTCTCTTGTCATTACTGATCTGGATGCATGTTTGCCAACGAAAGTTCAAACTGCGAAAGGTGGAACCACAATCCGTAACAAGAAAGCAAAACCAAAACTTAATGCTGGCCAGGTGACGTGCAATACTACGCTAAAGTCATGGCATCCCAAACTTATTAGTATCGATGATTTGCTTTCCGTGAATGAACCTGAGCATTACATATGTGTTAACGATGAATATGACCTATATGTGGCCTATCAAAAAGTGGTTGCTGATCCGACAAATAAAGACGGAGATAAATTAATACCTAGAACCTTTGAGGACGCTTTGGTTTACGCAAATATTGATGCACTCAAGGTTATATCTGGTTCTTCTACAACAAATAAAATTGCCAAGTTGATTAACAATGAACCGTCTGCTGATGGACTTGAAATCGAACTATTTGAAATCGTCGACAAGGCTAAAAAAGCTGCCTTCGCTATCGATTGCCTAGTTGAAATTGAAGACGGTTCTGAACTTTCCCCGCCTCCGTACATAGAGGCTGGATTGAAATGGCTTCAGGAAAAACTGAAAGAACCTGCTTTAATACTAACTGACTCTGGAGCGTAAGTGGATGGTAAGTTCGGTTACGACGGGAGTCCCAGGCACTGATAACCCAGTGGATGTAGTGATTGAAGAGTGCCTAAACCCTGATTCACCAAAATCTTTTTTCTTGTATGCAGGCGCAGGTTCAGGAAAAACATACTCACTTGTGAAGGGACTTGAAGATTTTGAAAAGTCTTATGGAACGAAATTCAGAAGGACTGGTAGGAAAATTGCGGTAATCACCTACACCAACGCGGCCTGCGAGGAGATCATCGATCGAGTGAAGGGTGATCCACTTTTTCATATCAGTACCATTCATAGCTTCTGTTGGCTTCAGATAAAAACTTTTCACGATGATATCCGGAGTTCGCTGCTAGGATCAATTCCTGATGAAATAGCAAAGTTTGAACAACAAGAAGCAAAGGGACGCTCTGGTACGCAGGCATCAATTACCCGACAACGAAGCATTGCCAGCAAAAAGGAGCGCCTACACTGGCTCACGAAACGACGAGAGTTTACATACAATCCCAATGGCGACAACATTGGGAAAGCTTCTTTATCGCATTCCGATGTTTTAAAAATTTGTACTGATTTCTTAGTTTCAAAGCCTTCTTTTCAGCAGATCGTTGTGAATCGATATCCATTTCTACTGATCGATGAGAGTCAGGATACTAACAAACATCTTATTGAAGCTTTTTTTGTAGTCGAGGAGCAACGTCAAGGCCATTTTGCTCTTGGCCTCATTGGTGACATGATGCAACGGATTTATGGCGACGGGAAAGCTGATCTTGGTAAGAACCTTCCAGATCGCTGGGCGCAGCCAATCAAAAAAATGAACCGCAGAAGTCCGAGCCGCATCGTGACGCTGGCCAACGACATTCGATCCGAATCCGATCAGCAAAAACAGAAAGTTCTTGAAGGGAAGCCGGAAGGACATGTTCGTCTTTTTATTGCTCCAGCAAACATGCCTGATAAGCCTGGATTTGAACACGTAGTCAGGGAGGAAATGGCAAAACTCACTGGTGATGCTCTTTGGAATAATCGTGATGAAGTAAAGCACCTCATGCTAGAACACATGATGGCAGCCGTGAGAATGGGCTTTTCGGAAATGTTTGGTGCTTTGGCAGCCTCGAAGCGCCTGAGTACTGCATTACGTAGTGGAGATTTGCCAGCCGTGAGGTTGTTCTCAGAATATGTGCTACCACTCTACCAACTCGAAAAATCGGGTGCGAGTCATGGTGTCATGACACATCTTCGCCGCGCAAAATCTCCGCTACTTGATTCCGATTTTTTGAAATCCCTAACAACGAAAGATAACCCTCTCGGTTCACTTAAGAGTGCAATTCAGGCCGTTATTGATATTATTGATGAAAAACCTGATGTTAGTTTTTCCGATGTTCTACAATGTGTTGCTGAGCATGATTTATTTTTAATCCCCCAAAGCCTTACTCCCTTCATAATAAAATCTGAAATCGTTGATGAAATTTCACCTTTATTTGAAGGTATTGATTTTGATAAGGGCGGAGTAAGCAACGATGAAGAAATCGATTCAAGCTTGGACGCTATCCAGGGATTCTTAGAAAGCCCCTTTAGTCAGATCGACGCTTATAAAGTATATGTGTCAGGTAAAGGCGCGTTTGACACACACCAGGGAGTCAAAGGACATGAATTTGACCGCGTTATGGTGGTCATGGATGATGAGGCGGCTGGGGGGTGGCTTTTCTCATATGAAAAGTTGTTTGATGTAAAGCCTCTGACAAAAACAGATCTAGATAAACTATCTAAAGGAGAAGAAACTGGAGTAGATAAAACAAGAAGGCTTTTCTATGTCACCTGCACACGCGCAGAAAAAAGTCTTGCTTTGGTAGCCTATTCTCAGGATCCTCAAGTATTGAAAGAGAAGGTCATAGCAAAGGGGTGGTTTGACGATTATGAAGTTATTCTACGCCGCCGGCT
Source organism: Gammaproteobacteria bacterium (assembly GCA_021648525.1). Lineage (GTDB taxonomy): Bacteria > Pseudomonadota > Gammaproteobacteria > SZUA-140 > SZUA-140 > SZUA-76. Next base: position 33,504 of record JAKISP010000022.1, on the reverse strand, counting down.
TTAGCCGGTCGGTGGTTATTCACATGGTAGAATGTCAATATACGGTTCATGGCAAAACATAGCTTACTTTGCATTCCCACGCAGAGCACCAGGGGCATTTCCTACGGTCACGTGGGAACGAGATTATTGAGGTGTCATTTATCACTCCTGATGAAAAATTGCATATGAGTCGATAGCCTTATATAATTTCATATGAAATTGACGGATTGAGGTGGTTTATGAGTGACTCACCGCGAGATACCAGACCCGATAGAGAAACAGTGCTCACCAGGGCATTGCTCAGGGCGGCGGAATTAATCGGCATTAGCGATGCGGATCTGGCTCAAACAATTGGGACAAGCCCTTCCTCTATTTCTCGAATGCAGAGTGGCAATCGCACGCTGTCTGATAAGACCAAGGAGTGGGAGCTTAGCGCGCTTGTCGTTCGGCTATATCGGAGTTTAGACGCTATTGTCGCGGGTGATCAGAACTCCCTCCGTTGCTGGATGTCATCTTACAATAACGAGCTAGAAGCCACGCCACGAGAACATATCAAGTCAGTCACTGGTCTGGTAGAGACAGTTGATTATGTGGACGCCAACCGCGCTTGCATCTGAAGTTCGTCCAGTTTCAGGCATTGCCTGGCGGGTTGTCGAGAATCAGCACATCTCATCATCACGCAAACTGGTCGATAACATCGATGAGCATGATCTGCTTGAAGAAATCCTTGAAGAGAACAAACCTGGATATTTGCAGGGCACTGAAGGGCTTCACTACCTTCTCAAAACGCCATTTCGCTACAAACCACCTAAAAAGCATGGCTCTCGATTTCGACGTTCAATGGAAAAAACAGGGGTGTTTTATTGCGCGGACAATATTCGAACTGCTCTTGCCGAATACACCTATCACCGTCTTCAGTTTTTTCTTAATTCCCCTGGCACCACCTTTCCTGAGAACGAAGAAACCTTAACGGTATTTACCATTGTATTCAGTACCGACAATGGCCTTAATCTAATGGAGCCGAAGCTAAACCGTGATGAAGCAGATTGGCTATCGAATGATTATGCATCGACTCATGAACTCGCCTTGAATGCCAGGAAGGCAGATGTAAAGTTGATTACCTACCAGTCATGCCGAGATAACCAGTCGGGTGTTAATCACGCCATACTGGATCCCTCGGCATTCAAATCAAAAGCGCCTACGGCCCTGCAAACATGGTTTCTGTACCTTGATAAAACGGAGGTCAATTGCCGTCGAGCTCACGCTAAATCTAAGCAAGAACGAATTGTGTTCACGCATGCTGAGTTTCAAAACCGATAAATCATAATAGAGTACAGTGAAAAACGGTGTGAATGATATGCGGCCAGTACTAAATTCGATTTTAGTGCCAAAACAGTAAAATAATGGCAAAATTCGCCCCCATGAAAAGACCGATGCAATTCCTCTCCCTGCCCAATGCTGCGCCTGCTGACGCCGATGTGCTGATCCTGCCGGTGCCGCACGAGCAGACCGTGACCTATAAAGCGGGTACTGCCAATGGCCCAGAGGCGATTTTAGCGGCTAGCGAGCAGCTGGAGTTTTTTGAAGAAGACATGGCCTGGTGCCCGCTGCAACACATGAAGCTGACGGTACTGCCTACGGTTGAAGCGATTGAACATGAAGCGGAAGAAGCGTTTCACCGCCGTCTATTTGAGACGGCTGAACAACTACCGGCCAAACCACTATTGATTGCATTGGGTGGTGAGCATTCCATCACCCCCGAGATGTTGTTTGCACGGCTGCCAGCGGGTGGCACGGTGGTGCATATCGATGCCCACGCAGACCTGCGCCCCCGTTACCACGGTTCGATCTATAACCACGCCTGTCCGATGTACCGTATTAGAGCGCGAGGCTACCGGCTGATTCAGATTGGTATCCGCTCACTGCATGCGAATGAGGCGGCGCAGATTGAATCTGATGATGGCATCACGGTGTGGTTTGATCGCGCACTACAGCGTCCTGGCGTATGGCAGCAGTTGCTTGATCAATTGGCTTCCCTGAGTGGCCCGGTGTGGTTGAGTATCGATATGGACGGTTTTGACCCCGCGTTGATTACAGGCGTTGGCACACCACAGCCGGGTGGCCTTTCGTGGCATCAGGGGCTTGATCTGTTGCAGGCACTGACCGCTAACCGTGCGGTTGATTTGCGAAATATCGATATTGTAGAACTTGTGCCTGAGCCTGGCCGGGTCTCTGAGATGATGGCGGCGAAGCTAGTGCAGAAGTGCATCTCTTACTGGGGCAAGTCTCAGGGCTTTGACCAGCGTCTAACACAGGGTTCTCAGATTGGGGCGGATGATGAGTGATAAACAATGGTCTGTGAGTGATGCCGCCAACCTCTATCAGGTGAAAGGTTGGGGGGATGGTTTTTTTAACGTTAATGAGGCCGGTAATATTGAGGCGATTTCGAATGGAAGCAGTGTAGACCTTAAGGAGCTATGTGACGAATTAGCAGCGCAGAATCTGCATCCACCGTTGTTACTACGTTTTTCTGATCTGCTTAATAAGCGCATGAAGCAGATTCATAAGCGTTTTACAATTGCGCGTGAAGAGGCTGCATATCAGGGAAAATATTACGGTGTCTATCCGATTAAAGTGAACCAGCAACGACAGGTAGTGGAAGAGATTGTTGAGTATGGTGCGGCCTTTAACTGGGGCCTGGAAGCAGGCTCTAAACCGGAGCTGCATGCGACGCTGGCGATGCTGGAAGATGTCGAAGGATTGATTATCTGTAACGGTTATAAAGACCAGGAGTTTATTGAACTTGCCTTGATGGGGTTGAAGATGGGTAAGCGTGTCTTCATCGTGATTGAAAAACCGAATGAACTTGAACTGATATTAAACACCGCACAGCGGCTGAAGGTAAAGCCGTTGATTGGCCTGCGTTGTCGCCTCGCGGCAACCAGCCGGGGAAAGTGGGATAGCTCGGGTGGTGATATGTCGAAGTTTGGGCTTTCGCCATCGGAGTTACTGGATGCGATTAATAAACTCAAAGAGGCCGATCGATTAGACTGTTTAAATCTACTGCATTTTCATATTGGCAGTCAGGTACCCGAGATCAGCAGTATCAAAGATGCGATGCAGGAAGCGGCGCGTTACTTTGTTGAGGCGCGCAGGCTCGGTGCACCGATCAATTTTATCGATGTCGGTGGCGGCCTTGGGGTCAACTATGATGGCAACATCACCTCAATTAATTATAGCCTGCAGGAGTATGCCAATGAAATTGTCTGGACGATGCAGCAGGTCTGTAATGAAGAAAACCTGACTCATCCGCACATCATTTCAGAGTCTGGCCGAGCGCTGGTGGCACACCACTCAGTATTGATTGTTGACGTACTCGGCATCACAAAGCGTACCAGTGATCAGCCGCCGCAAGCGCCAGCTGCGCATAGCCCTTTACAACTTCGCCAGTTGTGGGAGACGCTTAATGAACTGGACGAAATGTCGCCGCGTGAAGCGTTACATATCGCTATTTCATTGCGTGAAGATATGAATAAACTGTTTAGCCTGGGGCATGCCACGTTAGCCGATCGCGCGCGGATGGATGATATTTACTGGCATCTGGTGAACATCATTATGCAGCGTCTCAATGAGAGTGAGATTGAACAGTTGATGCCGGAGTTAAAGACGCAGGCGGCAGATCGTTACTTCTGTAATTTTTCAGTCTTTCAATCCTTGCCAGATGCGTGGGCGATTAAACAGATCTTTCCGGTGATGCCCATTCACCGCCTGGATGAAGCGCCCACACAGGATGGCATACTGGTTGATGTGACCTGTGATTCTGATGGTACCCTGCTTAATTTTCCATTAGAGAGTGGCCATTCAAAGACGTTGCCACTACATGCTGAAAAACAGGGTGAGCGTTATCTACTCGGGATGTTTTTGACCGGTGCTTACCAGGAGATTCTAGGTGACCTGCATAACCTTTTCGGTGATACCCATGCGGTTCATATTCGTATGGATGGTGACAAGTACGAACTGGAACAGGTGGTCAAAGGTGAAACAGTGGCAGATGTGCTCGATTACGTACAGTTTCATGAAACCGTATTGATCGACCGCATGCGACGCCAGGTGCAGGAGGCGCGTAGAGAGGGGCGCCTGACTGCACGTGAAGCCAATGCCTTTTTGCGTTTCTACCAGGAGGGATTAAAGGGGTATACCTATCTTGAAGAGGACAGGCCGACGATTCCGTTTAGTCCTGACTAGGAGTCTGTCGGACTTAGGATGAATCTACGAATTGTTGATAAACGTTTCTATGAGAGGCGATTTTCGTAATCGTGATAATCAAAACGGCGTACCACTTCTAAACGTCCATCTTCATGTTGAATCGCAATCGCTGGGTGGTTAACACCATTAAACATTGTGGTCTTGACCATGGTGTAGTGGATCATATCTTCAAAGATCAGCTGGTCACCAATCTTTAGCGGCTGGTCAAACGAATAATCACCCATCACATCGCCCGCCAGGCAGGTGATGCCACCAAGTTGGTAGGTGAATGCCTTTTCACCCGGCAGTGCAGCATCGCGCACGGCTGCACGATAAGGCATCTCCAGCAGATCAGGCATATGGGCGGTGGCAGAGGTGTCTAGCAGTGCAATGTTGATTCCGCCACGTTCTATTACGTCAAGCACCGTGGCGATTAAGATACCGGCATCCCATGCAATGGCGGAACCCGGTTCCAGTACTACCTCTAATGACGGATGGCGGTGGCGAAATGCCTTTAATGCGCGGATCAAACGCTCAATATCATAACCTTGCCTTGTCATCAGGTGGCCACCACCAAGATTGAGCCATTTTAATGATGGTAGCAGATGGCCGAAGCGCTGTTCAACCGCTTCAATCAGGCGTTCGGTGGCATCGGCATCACATTCACACAGCGCATGTACATGTAGCCCCTCGATGCCAGCAGGTAATCCATCTGTTAGTTCATCGGCAGGAATGCCGAGGCGTGACTGATCGCTACAGGGGTTATAGCGATCAGTCTCGACTTCATTCACGGCGGGGTTAACCCGCAGCCCGCATGAAACACCTTTGGTCTGATCTTTAAAACGCTGCCACTGGTGCAGTGAGTTAAAAGAGATACGGTCAGATAGTTTCACCAGTTCAGGAAATTCAGCATCGCTATAGGCGGGTGCATAGAGGTGGATATGCCCACCAAAATGGTCATGCGCGAGGCGAGCCTCATGGTATGAGCTGGCAGCGCAGCCGGAAAGATAGTCGCGCACCAGTGGAAAGGCAGACCACATCGCAAACCCCTTCAGGGCGAGGATAATGGTACAGCCTGACGCCTGTTGCACACGCTTAATCAGCTCAAGATTTACGCTGAGCTTTGCCTCTTCTAATAGAAAGCAGGGTGAGGGGAGTTGAGTTAGATTTGTCATCGGTTAAGTGAAGCCGCAACTATTCAGTTGGCAGGCCATCGATATCGATGTCGCATTCAACATCGTTCCACGGCAGGCCATATTGTTTCAGGTCTGCCATAAAAGGGTCTGGGTCAAACTGCTCCATATTCCACACACCTGCGCCAGACCATTTTTCTTCAAGCATCATCTTGGCGCCGATCATCGCCGGTACACCAGTGGTATATGAGACCCCCTGCGCATTGGTCTCTTTGAAACACACCTCGTGATCACTCACGTTATAGATATAACGCGATACCGGCTTGTTATCTTTGGTTCCTTTGATGATGCAACCGATGTTGGTCTTGCCTTTAGTACGCGGGCCAAGCGTTGCCGGGTCTGGCAGCAGTGCCTTAAGGAACTGCAGCGGTACGATCTGTTGCCCCTGAAACTCGATCGGTTCGATGCTATCAAGGCCGATGTTCTGGAACACCTCAAGATGTTTCAGATAGCTCTCACTAAAGGTCATCCAGAAGCGCATCCGCTTCACGCCAGGGATGTGTCTGGCGAGCGATTCCATCTCTTCGTGGTAGAGCAGAAACATCTTGCGCGGGCCGATCTGCGGGAAATCAAACAGGCGTGAAACCGCCATCGGCTGGGTCTCAATCCACTGGCCGTTTTCAAAATAGCGCCCGTTGGCGGTTACTTCGCGGATATTGATCTCAGGATTAAAATTAGTGGCAAAGGCGTAGCCGTGGTCGCCTGCATTGCAATCGAGAATATCAATGGTGTCGATTTGATCAAAATGGTGCTTGAGTGCGTAGGCAGTAAAGACATTGGTCACGCCGGGGTCAAAACCAGAGCCGAGCAGCGCAGTGATGCCCGCAGCCTTGAAACGTTCCTGATAGGCCCACTGCCAGCTATATTCGAACTTCGCCTCATCCAGTGGCTCATAGTTGGCAGTATCAAGGTAGTGGATGCCGCTCTCCAGGCAGGCATCCATGATGGTCAAATCCTGATAGGGTAGTGCTACATTGATGATCATCTTCGGTTTGATCTTGCGGATCAGCGCTACCAGTTCTGGTACATTGTCGGCATCCACCTGGGCGGTTTTAATACGATTATCACTGACTTTACTGGCGATTTCACTGGCGATCTGCTCGCATTTTGAAACCGTACGGCTCGCTAGCCAGATATCACTAAAGACATCAGGCAGTTGCGCACATTTGTGGGTCACAACCCGGCCCACACCGCCTGCACCGATGATTAACACTCTACTCATAGCTACAACCTAAATAAATCTGGAAATAGTTTCCGGGAAATTGTGCCGCGATTTTAGTCTGTTGACTGTGGGTATGTCATCTATTTTTATCTCTTTGAGGGGGTATAAATCATCTTACAGATGGCTTTGCTCGCTAACCATCAGGTGAAAGCCAACATATGTTATATTATTCAAATTAGTGTTTTTTTGCTATTTTCTAATTCGTTATCTGTTTTATTACGTGATGGCAAGTGAGGTGGTATTGAGTTTTCCACAACCAGGTCAGCTGGCGGCATGATAAGTAGCGAGAAGCGTTCACAGCAGGCATCCGATTTTTCAAAGCCGACTCAGGTAGTGGAGGTGGTCGCAATGGAGATGATCACTGCCGTTGGTGGCAATGCGGTGCAAACCGCTGCCGCCGTACGAGCGGGTATCAATGGCTACCAGGCATCGAGTGTTTATAACAAACAGCTTAACCCAATGACGCTGGCTTTGGTACCTGATGGGGCTTTGCCGCCGCTAGATGATGAAGTTACCAAACTATCGAGGCTGACGTCTCGGCAAAAACGGATGTTGCAATTGGCGACGCATCCATTACAGCAACTATTAGAGCTGCACCCACTACAGGCCCCTGTGCCTTTGATGCTGGCTGTCCCTGAAAAATTACCGGGACGTCGCTCAGTGGTAAGTGATCAATTCCTGACGCAGCTTAAGCAGCAGACTGGAGCAGCAATTGACCTGAAAAACAGCTATCTTTTTCCTTATGGTCGCGCGGCAGGATTTCACGCGATTGAAGCAGCCATACAGTTAATTGAACAGGGTGTTTCGCGCTCTGTGATTGTCGGTGCGGTAGACAGTTATTTTGATCTTTTCCTGCTAAACATGTTAGATCGTGAGGATCGGGTACTGGCAGAAGGGGTTATGGATGGCTTTGCGCCTGGTGAAGGCGCTGCTTTTATAGTGCTGCAGGCGACGACAGATGAAAGTAAGATTAAGCTGTATCCACCCGGTATTGCAGAAGAGGTGGGGCACCGGTATTCGAGTGAAGTCTACAAAGGTGATGGCCTCGCAGAAGCGGTCTCGGAAGCGCTTTTACCGCTAGCAGGAGAGCAGGTTAAAACGGTGTTGGCAGGTTTTAATGGCGAACATTTCAATGCCAAAGAGTGGGGTGTATCAGCAATACGCAATAGCCAGGGCATTGCCAGTGAGCACGGTATGTTTCATCCGGCAGACTCTTTGGGCGATGCGGGTGCTGCGCTTGGTTTAATCCTTGTTCAACTGGGTATTATTGGCGTGGAAAAAGGCTACTACAAAGGGCCTGTAATGGCCTGGAGTTCATCAGAGTTTGCACCGCGTGGTGCGGTTTGCATTGCTTAGGAATGGAAATTAACTGGGTGTTTACATTAATTACGGAAGGAGAGGTGTAATGGCACAAACAGTATTTGCAAATAGTCGAGGCGTTGATCATAAAGGCAGTGGTGGGATGAGCATGGTTTTTCCTGATGTGTGTAAAACACAATGTGGCCCGCCTGTTGTGCCAATTCCTTACCCCAATATCGGTAAGGCAGGTGATACTAGTAAAGGCACCAAATCTGTAAAGGTCGATAAAGAGATGGCCATGGTAAAAGGTGCTAAATACAGCAAAAGCACGGGTGATGAGGCGGGTGCGTTAAAAGGTATTGTCAGCAGTACTAACACAGGTGAGTGTGAATACATGATGTATTCTTTTGATGTGAAATTTGAAGGAAAAAATGTTTGTCGCCTGGGTGATCCGTTGTTTCATAATAAGAAAAATATAATGGGATGATGCTATGCCACAAATGACATTATCGACTGCTCTTGTCGCATTGATGGAAAATGACAAGAAGTGTGAATACAAGCCTGAAAAGGAAAAGTGGCGCGCCAATATATCAGGATCGGGAACTAAGCTAGCTTTGCAATTATCAATAAAGCAGGCTAAACCTGTTGCCGATAAAGAAAGCCAGCTGTCATCTTCTCATTGGCCGTCGCAGGCTCATCACTTAATACCGCATGTGATGTTGAATGAGCATAAGGTATCGGACTGGCTAAATGAGAGCAAGAAAGGTTCTAAGTTATTTGCAGATACAAAGTATAATGTTGACCATAGAAATAATGGTAAGTGGATGCCATATGCTTCCAGTTTACCTGAGTGGAAAACAGGTGCAACAAAAAAGGCCGATAGAGCGAGCAATAAGGTGCTGATGTTTAAGGTTATGCAACTGGCCAAAATTCAGATGCACCAGGGAAGGCATAGTGCATCAAATAAATATGGTATCGGTGAAGTCCCCTACAAAAAGAGGGTGTCACAATATCTTGATAAAATAGAGAATAATGCTGCATCTCATTTTTCAGGAAAACGCGCATGCGAAGATTGCAAAGGAAAAAAACTGGATGGTAAATACCCGCCACGAGATAATTCAGTACGTTATGTTGATAAGGCTTCGAAATTGATTGAAAAAGATATAAAGGACTGCAAGATATTTGTCTCAAGGATCGCAGCTGAGTTTATAGAAGCTGGTGGTATTACAAACTCATAAATAGCCTGGATAAGAAAAATGAAATATTATGTGATGGCGGAAAAAGCAGAGGCTGATGGCACTATTATTTATAAAAACAGCCATAGTATGACCGCATTAAAGACAGGAAGCTTTCTTGTCGATTATGAGAACGACGATGAGAAAGGTGAGCCTTTTGTTGGCCCGTTAATTTGTAAGATTGATGATGAACATGTTGATGGAAAGATGTCTACCTTCTTTATGTCGCCAGCAATAATCGGCACTAAACAATTTTATAATGATCTGCTCGAAATCGGAATTGAAAATATTGAGGTACATCCTGTCATAATACGTGATGAGGTTAATTCTCGAATATTTGATGATTACCTGTTATTAAATATTATCGGTAGGGTATCGTGTGCGAACATGTCTAGTTCGGAGTATGAAACATTGGGTGATGATATGAATATCATTGATCAATTGGTGCTAGATTCCAGTAAAGTTCACAATTTAGACCTGTTTCTTGTCCATGAAGATACTGATTGCATTGTCATCAGCGAAAAAGTGTACTCGCACCTCGTTGGTAAAGGGTATACCGATATATATTTTGAAGCGCTTAAGCTGGTTTGAAAGTTAAGAAGTGCAGTGGTTTACTGAGACTAGCAATAACCAGGTTAGTTCTAGATTAATTTTGGGTGCTCGTCCTCTCATACCTTCCCAAGTTTTTTATTCGCTACAGTAATAGCACCGAGTGATGTCATCACGTATGATATTGCCTTTCGGTGAGGCAACAGGAAGTGGCTTACTTTATTAATATGTCGGAGTAGGTATCATATTGATCCTGCTCATAATTATGATGATATTGCCCTTCAGACTGTAGTGAATATATGCCCAATAATGTAGTGCAAAAGATCGATAAACCTGAGGTTTCAGTGGTTGCTAGCCCTGATGCCGAGGCTAATCTCTTTAACGGCCAGAAAAAACCGGCCCCTTTTTTACACGATCCCTCCCTGTTTCAGGACGCACCTCCCGTTTATTACCTGAAAACCGATGCGCTGGCGTCGCTGATGGCCCATGTGCAAAACGCGTTCTCTGATCACGGGCCGATGCAGGTGATTATTGCAGAACATGGGCGAGGTAAGAGTGCATTTATTCGCCAGCTGATTAGCGAAGCTGCTGCTGGTCGTTGGCAGCTCTGTTATATCCATGCGGACTACCAGTTGGGTGTTGATCATATTATCGATGCGCTTGGGCAGGTGTTCTCTGACCAGGAGAGAGGCGATTTTGAGTCCCTGGTGAATGGTTTGATTCGGTATGACGCTAATCAGCCATCTCCGCTGGTGATCGTTGATGACGCGCAAAATATCTCGTCGTATGGGCTGGAGACGCTGGCGACAATTAAGCGAACAGTGACGGAGCAGGGGGGCAATATCGATATCCTTCTCTGTGCTAGCCCAGCACTGCGTAAAAATATTGCCTCGTATGGTATGTCTGCTTTTAAAGACAGATGGTTTGAAGTGCACCCGCTGCCTCGCTTTACCGAAGAGGATACGCTCGCCTATCTTAATGAACGCTTTGAGAATTCGGCGGAGACTGAGTTTACCCCATCTCAGTTGCAGATCATTAATCGACGCGGTTACGGTGTGCCTGCCTGTATTAATTACCATGCAGAGTTGGCGCTTGGGCGACAGGTATCCGATGAGCGCCTGCGGCTGGCGCATCAACAGATGTTAAAGCGGCAGAAGAAGATGCCATATTTTATCGGCGGCGGTGTGGCGGCTCTGTTGTTGCTTGTGACCTCTATTTTTATGCTCGCTAATTCAGAGTCGGAACCGTTAGTTGGTCACATGGCTATTGCCACATTGCCCACGTCTACTGATTTTCCTGTTTCTGCTAAACAAACGGTGGCCGTCGCTAACGTCGTTGAACAACCGCCGGTTACGAAGCGCGAGGTTAAAGCACCTGTTGTTGTGAAGACTGAAGAAAAACCTGAGATAAAACCTGTAGCAAAGCCTGAACCTAAATCTAAATCTAAACCTAAACCAGCTCCAGAGCCACTACCTGATGTGGTAACAAAGGTTGTGTCGGAACCAGTACTAATACCGGTCATTGTGGATAAACCAGCGCCACCGTTAACAGAAGTGGTGAAGCCTGTGTCTGCTGAAAAACCGGCACCTGTTGTTGAAAAACGCGAGTCTGCCAGGCCTGTGGTAGCAACGCCAGCGAAAGTGGTTAAGGCGTCGAGTGACGGGGCGATTCCCGGCGTCGCCTGGTTAACGGCGCAGCCTGAAGATTATTACACCATTCAGCTGGCAGGTTCGCCGGACGAAAAGAGTATTATTCGCTACATTACCCGGAGTTCACTGGATGGTGAACTTGCCTATGTGCTACTTGAACGCAACAATCGCAGTAGCTGGTATGTGGTGTTGCATGGCAGTTTTGAATCAAGGGCAGAAGCGAAGCGTATTATTGAGTTTTTTCCGCCTGAGCTGAGAAAAAACAAACCCTGGATTCGGCAGTTTTCTAAATTAAAAAACAGGCTGGACGAAAGCCAGATTTCAGATCGATAGTCTCATATTCAAAAATACAGATATTAAACTAGATGCGTTCAAAAAAAGTTTCTTTCAATAACCGTGCTGGTGAACGCATTGCGGCACTACTGGATATGCCGGTTGATAACCGCCCGAGCAGCTATGCAATTATTGCCCACTGTTTTACCTGCACTAAAAATATTAAGGCGATTCATTATATCAGCCGCGCCCTGACACAGCGCCACATTGCCGTGTTACGTTTTGACTTTACCGGTCTGGGCGAGAGTGAAGGGGATTTTGCCGAGAGTAACTTTAGCTCTAATGTTGAGGATCTGCTCTGTGCTGCGCGCTATCTGGACGATGAGCACCAGGCGCCAGGTATCTTGATTGGTCATTCACTGGGTGGCACGGCTGCATTGGTGGCTGCAAGCCAGATTCATTCTGTAAAGGGAGTGGTGACGATTGGCTCACCGTACGAGCCACACCATGTGTTGCATCACTTTAAAAAGGAGCAGGCCGAAATCGAGGCGAACGGTGAAGCAGAGGTGGTTGTTGGTGGCCAGCGTTACCGTATGAAGCAGCAGTTCCTTGATGATGTACTGGGCATTAAGATGCGCAAGCCGATTAAGCAGCTGGGCTGTGCACTGCTGGTGTTACATGCATCAAACGACGATACGGTGACGATGGATAACGCGGGAAAGATCTTTGAAGCGGCACTGCATCCCAAAAGTTTTGTATCACTCGATGATGCCGGGCACCTGCTAGCGAATAAAAAAGATGCCTGTTATGCCGGTGGTTTGATCGCTTCCTGGGCTGAGAAATATCTCGCGACTGAACAGTCATTGAATTCAGCCTCACTCAGTGATGAGGCAGTGGTTAGCGCTAGTATTGGCCGCGAACGTTATTACACCGAGATCGACGCCCACGGGCATGGACTGGTGGCGGATGAACCTGAATCGGTGGGTGGTGGCGCGCTTGGCCCAACGCCTTACGAATTATTAACGGCTGCACTGGGTGCCTGTACTGCAATCACGTTGCGGATGTACGCCGATCGCAAAAAGTGGCCGCTTGACGAGGTGGATGTACAGATCAGGCACCGCAAAATTCACGGTAAGGACTGTGCCGAGTGTGAAGATAAAACAGGTAAGATCGATCTGATTGAACGTGAAATTGAACTGGTAGGTGAACTATCGGACGAACAGCGCCAACGATTGTTAGCAATTGCAGATAAATGTCCGGTACACAAAACATTGCATGCTGAAGTCAAGGTGACTTCACGGCTAATTTAGCGATCATGAATAAGCTAATAATCCTGATGATTTTGATTGCTGGCATTGGTATTGGCTGGTGGTTACGCGACGCTGTTGTATCGGTACCGGTGGTGATTTCGCAAGCGCCGCCATTACATGAGAATTCTGATGCAGCAGTGAGTGCGACAGATGGATCGGTTGATAACCCCGTTATCATTTCCTCTTCTCACTTGAGTGTGAACCCGGTTGATGAGATTAATCGGCCTGCAAAGCAACGGCTGGAGCCACTCGCTGCACTATTAAATACGGGGCAAGATGCAGAGGCTATTGAATGGTACGTATCATTTGAGCGCGAAAATGAGGATATCGACAGCGCACGCCATTTGATCAATCAACAGGTGAATAGACGTGAGCAGCGTAATGACCTGCCGGGCGCTGCTCGATTACTGTCATTATTCATTGAGCAATTACCTCATGGCTTTGATGAGCGTATTGCGCTGGCAGTAATCTATCAGCGACAGGCGCAATTTTATCCAGCATTAAGAATACTGTTTGAGACCATACCAGTCGCCTCAACCACGGTTGAACTCACACAGCTTGATCAGTTGATTCTAAAAACGGTTAAAGCGGCTGATAGAGATATCCCTCCTGATGATATTGGTGCGAAAATTAAGCTGTATCAGTTTTTGATTCAACATCGTGCTTCAGATACTCAATACTATATTGAGTTAGCGAAATGGCAGGTGAAAGGTATGCATCTTGATGCAGCCATTGAGCAGCTTAATATCGTGCAGTACGACCCCTTTGTTGGTGATGTTGCACAGCAGATGCTGGCAGAGATTGAACGTCTTCGTTTAAAACTACTTGAAACACCGGTAGCATTAGTGCGCAGAGGTAGCCACTTTATGGTCGATGCCTCATTGAATCACAATGACATACGTCTATTGATCGATACCGGTGCATCACTAACGGTACTGGACAGTGCAGCGGCACAGCTATTAGGATTGCATGAATCTGATATTTTACAACGAATGCAGATGAATACCGCGAATGGCATGACGGAAGCGTTACTGTATCGAATCGATTCGATGGCGCTGGGGGTCTTTGCTGTTTCATCGATTGATATTGCCGTGGTGGAACATCTTGAGGTCAATGGTGCCTCTGGCTTGTTGGGGATGAATTTTCTGAAACACTTTGAGTTCAGGATTGATCAATCTGATGCGCAGCTCTTTTTGAAATACCGTGATTAGGCACGTCCCTTATTATGAAGGTTAATAGATGATGGTAGTGCCTGCGCGCAGCGAGTTCCATGTTGATTTTAAAGAGAGTGATACCAATGCCGTCGATGCACTGGCTAAGATCTCGGGTCTCTCTAAGCAACGGGTAAAAATGGCGATGCAGCGTGGCGCGGTGTGGCTGACCAGTGGCGATTCCTGTCGTCGTATTCGTCGTGCAAAAAAGGCGTTACGTACGGGTGATGAATTAGATTTTTATTATGATGAAAAAGTATTGTTAAGCGATCCTGTTGCGCCTACGTTGATCGCTGATGAGGGTGATTATAGTCTGTGGTTTAAGCCTTGTGGTCTATTGTCACAGGGTAGTAAGTGGGGGGATCACTGTACAGTCAGTCGCTGGGCAGAGCAGCATCTTAGCCCGCAGCGCCCGAGCTTTATTATTCACCGCCTGGACCGCGCCGCGACTGGCTTTATTTTAGTAGGGCATAGCAAAAAGGCGGCTGCGGCACTCTCCAGTCTTTTTCAGTTGCGCGAAATTGAAAAGCGTTACCGAGTGATTGTGCATGGTGAGTTCCCTGAAACGCCCAGCCCGACTACTATCAATATTGAGATTGACGGTAAAGCCTCTACGTCACATGTGACACGGATTGAATTTGATCAACCACAGCAACGCTCGTTATTGTCAGTGCATATTGAGACGGGGCGTAAACATCAAATCAGGCGTCATCTATCTGAAAGTGGTTATGCAGTCGTGGGGGATCGCCTTTACGGCACTGGCGCTGATAAAGAAGACCTGCAATTGAGCGCCTGTTATCTCGCCTTTAAATGTCCACTCAGTGGAAAGCTTCGCCGCTACACGCTGGCTGATGAGTTACTGCCTGCACTATAGTTTATGGCTTTTTGATAGTAGCCAGTAAACAATGCCGAGTGACAGGGTGACGAGTGCAAATGCGGCGATCATCATTGGCTCAAACTCTTTGGGGTCCATCACCAGAAATTTTCTGGCGAGGGCAATAATGGCGATCAGCACCACAATCTTAACTTGTACCAGTAACCCTTTGCCTTCCAGGATGGCATCGATTGAATTGCGAAATTCAAGTGCAATCAATAGTGTCAGCAGGATGCCAAAGGTGATCTGAAACATCTTGTAATCTACGCCGCCAGTGACCTGAGCAACAAGCATCTCATAGATATTTTCTAGCAGGCTGAGCAGTGCGACGACAATAATCAGCGCCAGTACCAGGCTGACAATCAGGGTGACGACATATTCGAAACGTTCAAATACGGTTAGCTCTGGCCACAACTCTTTGAGCCGTTGCAGACCTTTGCTATTAGAGTGCGCGAGTTTATTTTTATCCATTGCGATGCCCTGTGTTTTCTATCAGTCAGTTACTTTAGTAACGGCCTGATGCAGTGATCTATGATTCAGATACTACTCCCTTGCAAATGCTGGGGCCATCTTAACCTTAACCTTATGGTTTAACTCCGTTATGATGTTCCGTTTGTGACGTGATTTTAGGATAATGAAATGAATGAAGTAGAAATTGAACCGTCGATGAATGTCTTTGATGAGCCGTTGATTGCCTGTGGCTCAGACCCGCTAACTGGCTTCTTTCGTGATGGTTGCTGTAATACTAATGACCAGGACTTTGGTTCTCATACCGTTTGTGTGCAGATGTCAACGGAATTTCTTGAATACTCCCGTTTTAAGGGGAATGACCTTTCAACACCGATGCCAGAACATGGCTTTAAAGGGTTAAAACAGGGTGATAGCTGGTGCCTGTGCGCACCGCGCTGGTTAGAGGCGCATGAAGAGGGGATGGCACCCAGGGTGTTTTTGAGACGTACCCATAAAAAAGCACTGGATGTGGTGCCGATGGCAACACTGAAGAAATATGCTGCAGACCTGAACTGATAAGAGGCCGCTTAATAGTTTATGCTCAGTGCCGCATTGTAGGGTTTTGATAGTCGATACGACTACTACTCAGCTGGCATTGAATGTGTCGTAATAAAATGGCTGAAAGGGGAGGGGTATGTTTGATCGTTGCAACGTGGGTCTTTGGATTGGATTTTTGGGGGCTGGTTTTTTGTTGTTGGGGCCTCTCTATGCGGCGACTACTACGATTAAAATTGCAGGGTCCACCACTCTCTTACCGATTCTATCTGAAGCGGCAAAGCAGTATCGTGTTACCCATCCTGATTTGAGTTTGACTGTCTCTGGTGGCGGCTCTGGTATGGGCGTTGCTAATATTGAGCGCGGCACGATTGATATTGGAATGGCTTCACGCCCACTTAGTGAGCGTGAAGCAGAGCGCCTCGGTGCTTCTATTGATGTGATTCCGGTGGCACGTGATGCAGTCGCGATTGCGGTTTCAAAGGCGGTCTATAAGAGTGGTGTCACACAGCTATCATTGGCACAGATCGCGGCAATTTATCGTGGTGAAATACGCAACTGGCGCGAGCTGGGTGGGCTGGATGCAAAGATTCTGGTGATCGATAAAGAGGCTTCTCGCGGCACACGCCATGTCTTTGCCACAGTGGTATTGGGGAGTGCACGTGCACGTGCGCCGGGTGCGACGATTATCACCGGCTCTAACAATGAAGAGCAATCGGTGATCTCACGCAGTGATCAGGCGATAGGGATGATCTCGAATGCATGGTTGAATGATAGAGTACGTGCGATCGCAGTGGGTGAGGGCGATATGGCCGTTTTACCCACGATTGAAAATGTTGCACTGGGGCGCTATATGATCAAGCGTGATCTTAATATTCTGGTGCCAAAGGGCAGTGGCGATGAGGTAAAAGGATTTGTTGCTTTTTTGCGTTCAGAGCAGGGACAGGCGATTGTCGAGACGGTTGGCTTTCATTCAGTGAGATAGCGCCGTGATATTGCGCTGGTGGTTATCGACGTCGGCACTGTTGTCTTCAATGACAATTGTGTTAGTGCTGGGATTTCTGCTGTACAGTAGCTGGCCGTTGATACAACAGCAGGGTATCGCCTTTATTATCGGTGATGAGTGGTACCCCTTTGAGTCACTGTATGGCATGTTACCTGCGCTGGTGGGTACCGTGTGGGCAGTGGTGCTGGCGCTGTTAATCGCGTTGCCCTGTGGCGTTGCGGCAGCCATATTCTGTGCTGAGTTGTTACCGGCTCACTGGCGTGGCTCAATGCGCTTTAGCATGGAGCTGATGGCAGGGGTACCTTCTGTTGTTTATGGTCTGCTCGGTATGTGGGTGTTGCTACCGCTATTAGAATCTCAGCTAGAGCTGTTGACTGGGCGCACACTATTAGCTGCTGGTCTGTTACTCGCGTTAATGATTCTTCCCACTATTATGGTGCTCTCTGAAGACGCAATACGTGCGGTGCGCCAGTCACAGCGCGAAGCAGCAAAGAACCTCGGGATTGGCTGGGATGCGACACTATGGCGTGTACTGTTGCCACAGGCGTGGCCCGGTATTCGAGTGGCTACCCTGCTTGCCACTGGACGGGCGATGGGTGAAACCGTTGCGGTGATGCTGGTGGTGGGTTCTATCGACCGCATCCCTGATCCTTTCTATAATTTTCTGCAACCGGCGCAAACGCTGACATCGCGCATTGGGCGTGAGATGGCGGAAGCGAGTATTGGCTCCCTTCACTGGGCTGCATTGTTGTTTTGTGGTCTGCTGCTGGCTGCAATCGCCATGGGGTTATCGCTGCTGACTCAGCGTAAAGGTGCCGCTGCATGAGCAGATTCTGGCAGCAATATCGATATACGCTTAATCAATATACACCAGGAAAAATACTGGTGCTGTTACTGGCGCTGCCTGCATTGTTAATTCCGACTATGGTGCTCTGCTACATCTTCTGGCAGGCAGTACCGGTACTCAACTGGGGGTTTTTGTCTGGTACGGCAGATGGTGTCGGTTTTGGGGTGACTGAGGGGATTTTTTCTCAGTTAGTGGGTTCATTATTACTGGCAACGATGGCCTGCCTTATCGCGATCCCTTTTGCACTTGGCACGGCACTTTATTATCGCACCTTCGCAACACCTGGGCAGCAACGATTGATGAACGCCATGTTTAATATGTTGCAGGGTATACCACCGATTGTTTTTGGTCTGTGTGGTCTGGTAGTGTTGGTTAATCTGTTTGCATGGGGTGTTTCACTGTTGAGTGGTGCGGTGGTGTTGGCGGTGGTCGTGTTACCACTATTGGTGCTCAATACGTTGGTCACGTTAGAACGCATACCGAATGAATATAGTGAAGCGGGTAGTGCGCTTGGTTTAACAAAAGGGGCGATTATTTTACGCCTGTGGTTGCCGCGTAGTTGGCTCCAGTTGTTGACTGGCCTGCTGCTGGCGATGGCGCGTGCGCTGAGTGAAACTGCGCCGATTATGTTTACTGCAACGGTTTTTTCTGGTGTGGTCTGGCCGGATTCGATTTTTTCACCGGTCACCACGTTGCAGACTCATATATTCTATCTTGCGCAGGAGGGGAATGACCCGCTGTTGATTAGCATTGCCTGGGGAAGTGCCGCCGTGCTGGTTTTACTGGTCGCATTCTTTGGTCTTCTTGCAAGATTATTACAAAAATTAGGAGGCAATTAGTGGTCGCAAATATCACACATGAAGTGTTCCCTCAAGAAGAATCAACTGCGCCGATTGAGTCATCTCAAAAGCAGCCGTCAGCCGTGTTAACGGTGGAAAAACTGGCGCTGAACCTCGCTGGAAAAGAAATTTTACAACAGGTCGATTTTTCATTACCAGCGATTGGTGTGACCTCTGTTATCGGGCCTTCGGGTGCCGGTAAAAGTTCTCTATTGCGCTGCCTGAATGGGCTGGAAAACGGCTGGTCGGGTGTCGTTAAAATTGATGGCAATGATATTCGTCAGTGGCCTGGTGGCTGGGATCAATTACGCCGCCATGTGGGTATGATCGCACAAAAACCGGTGGTCTTTAATACCTCGATTCGTGCCAATGTCTGTTTTGGACTTCACGGCTGGCGTCAGCGTCGGCGTGCAGAGGCACTGGTTAAAACATCATTGCAGCAGGCAGCACTGTGGGATGAAGTGGCAGATCGACTCGATGCGTTAGCGACGACACTCTCCGTGGGGCAGCAACAGCGCCTCTGCATTGCGCGCGCGATTGCGATTAAACCCAGGATTCTACTGCTTGATGAACCGACCGCATCATTAGATCCACGCTCAAAGCAGTTGGTTGAGCAGTCGATGTTACAACTTGCGCAGGAGATCCCGCTGATCTGTGTCACACACGACCTGGAGCAGGCGCAGCGCCTTAAGGGGCAGGTTATTTTTATGTGTGATGGACGGGTGATTGAACAGGCAGCAAGCCATCAGTTTTTTAATCAGCCGCAGCAGATTGAAACACGCGAATTTTTGCGCTGGAGTGTGTGTGACTGTGATTAATAAGCTTTAAAAACAGTTCTTCGCAGATCTGTGTGAAATGCCCGACAAAATATCATCCTGGAACCTGGGTACTTTTGCGGGGCAGAGGGCCGCTCAAATGTTTGTGTTTTATTCATCCTAAGTCCGACAGACTCCTGGCACCGAAACTAAAGCAAGCTGGCATTCAAATTGATTTAAACAAACTGATATAACAAGCAAGTAGCTCGGGCTGAGCTTCCAGCGAAACCCGGGGAATGTGGCACTGCCCTCCCGGGTTTCACTGGAAGCTCAGCCCGGGCTACATTTATTTTTTCAGCATAAATATGTCTGAAATTTTTTGGTGCCCATCTTCATGCTGAGTTTTCCTCATGCTTAAAACTGTTTGTACTGTTCTATCTGGTCAGTGCCTGTAGTTCATTGGCGAGTGCTTCGAGTGTTCGATAGTTTTTACCAACTAAATCATTTTCAGCGCGTAAGTGTGATGTGGTTGCGTTGTCATAATCAAGACTCTCGCTAATCTCAGCAGCAATGATGCGTTGTTCGCTATTGGCAGTAGTGATTAGTTGACTGGTCAGTTTTAATTTTTCGATATCTGCTGTAATCAAGTTCAATGTCTCTTGCGTAGTAGCGGAATACTGAGCGCTATCACTCGCTAGTTGGCAACTATCGTTGAGCAGACTTGCCGCACTAGTCGATCGATGGTGAATCTTGTTCACCATCTCACTGATCTCATGGGTCGATTGCTGGGTTCTTTTGGCCAGCGATCTGACCTCGTCAGCCACGATCGAAAAACCACGACCATGCTCACCTGCGCGAGCCGCTTCGATTGAGGCATTAAGGGCTAGCAGATTGGTCTGCTCAGCGATTGCCTTAATTGAGTTAACAATCAAGCGGATCTGATCGCTTTCACTATTCAGGCTATTAATGGCCTCGGCGCTTGTATCAAGCTCGTTGAAAAGCTGTGCGATGCTTTCTGTTGTGTGATTAATCGCGGCTTGTCCATTTTGCAGGGCGAGGTGGGTCTGTGCAATCAGGAGATTGCATTCGACACCCTGCTTTTCTATCACGTGTACAACGCACGATAATTTTTCCATGTGATGGCTGGTAGCTGAAGGTCTCCTTTTCGAGAGGTACTGAGTATTGGGTTTATGCTGTTTAATCATCTCATTTATTTTGTTTATTAACTGCTCTGATGACTGCTCGATTGTGAACCATTTTTTACGAGATTGTGTCTGGATCTGATTTAATTGATCGGATAAAACTGCGATACTTCCGTCATTTAAAACAGATGTCTGTTTTATTTCATCGTGACTTCTGGTGAATTTTTCAATATTAATTTTCAATGAATTTAGTGGTTTAGATATGTGCCTGTTATATTTTCCTGTAATAAATATGGAAAATAAAACGGTACTCATGAGAGAAAATAGAAAAATGAATAGAATCTGCCAGCTCAGATCTGCGGTGGTTGGTTCTAATTCAAAGTTATTAATGGAGGCGGTGAGATGCCACTGCCCATCGGGAGTTGAAAGCGAGGTTGATGATGACAGAAGCGCACGCACAGGAGATGAGGTCTCCCGTGTAATCGCTGGCGGTATGATGGGCTCTGATTTGGCGCTTCTACTTAGCGTGATGCTCATACGCTGGTCTTGAGGCATCACAATGTCGTTTATCTGTTTTTGTGAAAGCTGAAATACCAATACGCCGATTTTATTTTTACCATCAAAAATTGCGCTGGCAATGAAGGCGGCTGGGTGTCCAAAGTTTGCCTGATACGTATTGAAGTCAGTAAAAGTATTTTTGCCAGCCGAGGTGGCACGGTTGGTTTTCTTAAATAGTTGTGCCAATTTAGATTGTGCATGAGGGCCGCTAATGAGTGAGGTGGCAAAATCAATCTGCTTGTTGACTGAATAGATAATTTTTCCGTTTTCACTCTCAACCAGAAAGAGGTTTTCAAAGTTAAAACTCTCATTGAACGCTGCAATATGAGGGTGGAATTTCTGGTGGGCCTTGCCGTAGTCACTATCCTTTAATAAGAGGCGGATTTCATTTTGTGTTGAATCAGCTGCCAGGAATGTATATTGCAGCGCGAGCGTCTCGTTATCGAGTGTATTGAGCAGTTGAGGCATGTCTAATCGTTTGCCGTTATTAAATTGTGCATATTGGTCATTATATTGCTGGTAGTATTGCACGACTTTTTTCGCGTAAGAACCTCTGATTTTGTCCAGTTGACTATCATATGATTTAAATGCGGGGATAAATTCACGCATCGCATCGATCATCATACGGTTGTTGGCCTGCGTGATAACCTGTTTTTGAATGGTTGTGAAGTAATCTTCAAGGTGCCTTTTTTGTTGGTCTCTTATGAGCAGCAGTCTATTCTGCATGGCTTGCTGCTGCGTCATTCGATTGTTGTGCTCAACCGCATTAAACAGTGTCGCAACGGCTGCAATTGAGATCGATACTGCAAGTAGAACAGTGTAGATAATTAATATTTTTCTCATTTTAATCAATTAACTAAAGCTAATAGTAAACCTTTTTTATAGCCTCTTGAGGCGATAATATACGCGCCAGATTAGTGGCGAATTGCACTGTGAGTGGTTAGAAATGCAAGTTATGTTCCCTATGCATCATGAGGGGAGTGTCCGTGTGCGCCGATCCGCGTATAATGGTCAACCTGTCGTTTGCTGACCCCTTTGAATTAATATAAACAACCAAGAGTTTTATGATGTTGCAGATCTACAACACCCTTAACAACCAAAAAGAACGCTTTGTACCGATTGAACCCGGCAAGGTGAAAATGTACGTCTGTGGCATGACGGTCTATGATTATTGCCATGTTGGCCATGCGCGCGTGCTGGTGGTATTTGATGTGATTGCACGTTACCTGCGTGAAAGCGGCTACGAGCTAACATACGTGCGTAACATCACTGATATTGATGATAAAATCATCGCCCGAGCCAATGAAAATGGCGAGACGATTGAGGTACTCACCTCGCGCTTTATCGATGCGATGCGTGAAGATGCCGCCGCGCTTGGGGTGTTGCCGCCCGATGCAGAGCCATGCGCAACCACCTCGATGGAGCAGATTATCAACATGATCAAAACCCTGGTTGAAAAGGGGTATGCCTACGCCGGTGATAATGGCGATGTCTATTATGATGTGAGCCGCTTTGATGGCTATGGTCAACTCTCAGGTAAACGAATTGAAGACCTGCGCGCCGGTGAGCGGGTTGGGGTGGATAGTGCCAAAGATGATCCGCTCGATTTTGTATTGTGGAAATCAGCTAAGCCGGATGAACCAAACTGGGAATCACCGTGGGGCAATGGCCGCCCGGGCTGGCATATCGAATGTTCTGCGATGGCGACTGATTGCCTTGGCAACCATTTTGATATCCACGGCGGTGGGCAAGACCTGCAATTCCCACATCATGAAAATGAGATTGCACAGAGCGAAGCCGCGACCGGTTGCCAGTTTGTCAATTACTGGATCCACAACGGCTTCGTGCAGATTAATGAAGAGAAGATGTCCAAATCACTGGGCAACTTTTTTACCCTGCGTGAAGTGTTAAAGACATATGCGCCAGAAGTGATCCGTTATTTTATTCTGGCCAGCCACTATCGTAGCCCGCTGAACTATGCGGAGCAAAACCTCGATGGTGCAAAAGTGGCACTAGAACGTTTTTACACCGCACTGCGTAGTGTTGATGCCGCTTCGGTAACTGATGGCGGTGAATACCAGGCGCGTTTCCGTGCTGCGATGGATGATGACTTCAACACCCCCGAAGCACTCGCGGTGTTATTTGAAATCACCACCGCATTGAATCGCGCCAGGAGAGATAAAGACGCCGAGCTGGCAGCACTGCTGGCAGGCAATCTGCGTTACCTCGCGGGTGTGATTGGCCTGCTACAGGGCAATGCCGATGCCTTTCTGAAAGGCCACGAGGCTGCCGATGGCCTCAGCGATGAGCAGATCGAAACCCTGGTGCAGCAGCGCATCGATGCCAGACAGGAAAAAGAGTGGGGCGAAGCGGATCGTATTCGTGATGAGCTTCTGGAACAGGGGGTGGCCGTTGAAGATGGTGCGGATGGTAGTCGCTGGCGTCGCGGATAGTTTATTGCTCAGCAAGGCCGCCTGGAAAATAGACGGGCCTGTCACACAAAAATTCAGAGACTACCTCGCACTATCTATTTCAATTCCAGATAAGGAGTGGCGTAGGATCGAGCCTTTTGTAAGCTTTTAAAGTAGTGTAATTGAAAAGTCGATAACCTAAATACCATTGCCCCGACAGAAGCCGGGGTGATTAAAATGGCTAATTTAGATTCAGCTATCGCCGTAAGCAGATTACGAAGAAGAGGGTGTTATGGCTTTTTTCTGCTCGCTCGTAGAGACATGATAGTGAGGGTCTTCTGAAACATTCACCTCAATCAGATTTTTTGCATCCTGTAACAATACCTGGCATTCAGGACTTAGATGTCTCAAGGTTAGTTTTTTACCGGCCGCTTGATATTTTTTTGTTAGCGTGTCGATTGCTTCAATCCCGGTGTGATCGTATACACGTGAGTGCATAAAATCGATACTCACCGTTTGAGGGTCATTTTGGGCGTCAAACTGGTCGATAAAGTTCTTGGCTGAAGCAAAAAAGAGCGGTCCATGAACTTTGTATTCTTTAATGGTTTCACCGTCATTGTCCGTGGTGTTTGATTCGAGAATGATACGCTCCGCATGCTGCCAGGCAAAAATCAGGGCAGAGATGATGACGCCTGCAATCACCGCAACGGCTAAATCGAACATCACGGTTAGCACTGTCACCAGCACCATAATAAAGGCATCGGCTTTCGTCATCCCACGTAAAATGTTCCAGCTTGACCAGTTAAATGTGGCTATCACAACAAAGAACATCAAGCCAACCAGGGCACCAATGGGCACCATTTCAATCCACGAAGAGGCGACCAAAACAATCACTAACAAGCCAACTGCAGCTGTAATGCCAGAGAGTCTGCCTGTTCCACCAGAGTTTACATTAATCATCGACTGACCAATCAACGCGCAACCACCCATGGTGCCAAACGCACCCGCGGTGCAGTTTGCTGCACCTAATGCGATGCACTCTTTATTCGCCTTACCGCGCGTTTCAGTGATGTCATCAATCAATGTCATGGTCAAAAGCGACTCAACCGAGCCGATAATCGTTAGAATGAGTGCATAAGGTAAAATAATCCATAGTGTTGCCAGTGAGAAAAAGTCTAGCGGAAGTGCAGTAAACCAGCTTAAGCCTTGAAAGCCGCCTTCTTTGCCATCACCAAAAATGAGCGACTCTAGCGTCCCAGAAACGGATGCGCGATCACCCACTGTCACCGCATTAATATCAAATATCACAACCGCTAATGACACCAGCACAATGGCTGCAAGCGCTGATGGCACAGCTTTAGTCAAGCGCGGTAAAAGATAGATAATAGCCAACGTGACGGCAATGATCATTGCCATGATTGTCATGCTGTCAGTCGTCAACCAATTACCATCGGCATCTTTAAATTGGGTAAATTGTGCGAATAAAATGATTAGCGCTAAACCATTTACGAACCCCAGCATCACCGGTGCAGGTACCATGCGAATAAAGCGTCCCCACTTCATCACGCCGATAAAAATCTGAAAGACCCCCATCAATATAACGGCAGCAAATAGAAAGGAGGCACCATGCTCCATCACCAAATGCATCATCACCACGGCTAATGAACCGGCTGCAGCGCTGATCATGCCAGGGCGACCACCAAACATTGCGGTAATTAAGCCAACAATAATTGCTGCATACAAGCCCACCAGCGGATGTACTCCCGCAACAAACGCAAAAGCCACCGCCTCCGGTACCAGGGCGAGGCATACGGTTATACCAGAGAGCACCTCGGCTTTAAGGTTATTGTGGGGAGATTGTAGACTGAACATAGAAGGACGTACTCTCGAGTATGGGGCGAATTCGAGCGCAGCATTATACAGAAAATACTAAAGCCAAGCAACTGGTTGGTTTTTAAGGTTTTTTTGGTAAGAAAAGAAAGATTCATCGGGATTACGCTGAGGTTATCTGGCGATTGAGGTGCGATGATGCCAGGGTCCAAAAACATACCCCTGCGAATCGCCTTCGCAAGGGTAGAAAGCAAGAGCATTGCTGCTCTATTTATGCATCAGCTGAAACTTGAGTTGCCTGTAGACCCTTGGGGCCATCTTCAACGTTGAAGCTAACGGCCTGTCCTTCTGCTAGAGTTTTAAATCCATCTCCCGCAATGGCTGAGAAGTGAACAAAAACATCTGCACTGCCATCAGCCGGGGTGATAAAACCAAAACCTTTGGATTCGTTAAACCATTTAACGGTACCTGTAATCATGTCATTACCTCTAATCAAAAAAATTTTCCATAATCTACTGCTAGATTACACGACGCATAACTAGCAACATCGATTGAGTGTACCTATATCCTTACAAAATGTGAACTTCTTATCCAGCACGGTTATTGGCCGGTTTACTTTGCTAAAAATAGATTTAATAAGAATGATTAAAATATAAACATTTAATGTTTCTTGATGGGTTTTCGGTATTGCCTAATCAAAATTTCCAAAAGAAATCTTCAGTTGAATAAACCATAAAGGAACCAGCTTAGGCTCAACTTTCGGCACGTAACTAATATTAAGCGCGACTTTATCAGTACCCAGTGCGAAAGCAGGAAGTGCACCTAAAAATGGACGGCGATTATAGTAATCTTTGCGCGTCATCACAAATCCCACAACGCCAGCACTGAAGTGGAGGTCTTCGTAAAGATCATCAAGAGAAAAGCGCCTCATGACTCCGCCACCAGCGTAAAATGAGTTTTGTTCAAATGAATCTTTGAAAATAGAGGCTGTTAGATAAGGCTGCCAATGCCCTTTGTATATTTCATAATCATATTGCAGGCCAAGCCCCCAGTTTTTTTCATTAAAAGAACCTTTTTTAGGTTGTCGTTCATGAATGGACTTTCCATTGAGAATTAAGCTATAGCCATCCGCTTTCACAGTCTGGCTTGCCGCTAAAAAAAATATGATAAGCGGCAGTGCAATCGTTAAACACGCACTGTTTTGCCAAAATAATGACGATTCAATTGATTTACTTTTCATCGTTTTCTACACATCCCTGTTTTCGCGTTACTCACTTACAAAACAGATGAATTGATGTGCCACTTAGTATGAAATTGGCACTCAAGCTACTAAAAGCAATAAGCAGGCCAAATTCTCCTTTATTTTATTGATGAGGATTACCGTTATGGTTAATTCATCAGGCAATGCCTTACATGACCTCACTCTTTATTTCCTGTAGAATCCAGCCCTTATCTATTTTCAACGCGCTAATTGGGAAGTCACATGTTGGAGTTAAATCTGGTTTTCGGTCGTATCAAAGATATGCAAGGGCGCCTGGAAGCCCTTAGGGGGTATCTTTGACGTCGATAATCGACGTGAAGCGCTAACCGAGGTTATCCGAGAACTAGAAAATCCGGATATCTGGAATGACCCTGAGCGCGCGCAGACACTCGGCCGAGAGCGCTCCCAGCTTGCAAACATGGTAGGAACCTTTGACGAATTACTGGATGGCCTGGGCGAAGGACAGGAGCTATTGCAACTCGCTGAGGATGAGAATGATGAAGAGACCGCCAACGCTGTAATTGCAGATATGGCGGTGCTTGAGGACAAGCTCGCGGCGCTCGAATTTCGCCGCATGTTTTCTGGCGAGATGGACCCAAACAACGCCTTTGTCGATATCCAGTCGGGTTCCGGTGGTACGGAAGCGCAAGACTGGGCCGAGATGCTACTGCGTATGTATCTGCGCTGGGGTGAACGGCGTGGTTTTAAAACAGAGCTGATCGAATGTTCTTCAGGTGAAGTCGCAGGTATCAAAAGTGCCACGATTAAATATGAAGGCGAGTATGCCTATGGTTGGCTGCGTACCGAGTGCGGTGTGCATCGCCTGGTGCGTAAATCGCCGTTCGATTCTGGCAGCCGTCGTCACACCTCATTTGCGGCCGTGTTTGTTTCGCCCGAAATTGATGATGATGTTGATATTGAGATCAATCCCGCTGACCTGCGTATTGATACCTATCGCGCCAGTGGTGCTGGTGGCCAGCACGTCAACAGAACCGATTCAGCGGTGCGTATTACCCATGAACCATCGGGGGTAGTGGTGCAGTGTCAAAATGATCGTTCACAGCATAAAAACCGTGCGACGGCGATGAAGCAACTGAAATCTCGTCTGTATGAAGTCGAAATGCAGAAACGAAGCGAAGATCAACAGGCATTAGAAGAGACCAAGTCCGACATCGGCTGGGGCAGCCAGATTCGATCTTATGTACTGGATCAATCGCGCATCAAAGACCTGCGTACCTCTGTTGAAACCGGTAATACCCAGGCCGTACTGGACGGTGATCTCGACCAGTTTATTGAGGCCAGCTTAAAGAGCGGTCTGTAACCACTATTAACAGAACATAAGTGAAGAGCCATGAGTGAAGAACAGCAAAGCCCTGAAGATACCCAGGAACAGGAACAGGAACAGGAACAGATTGCGCAACGCCGTGCGAAGCTGGCTGAAATGCGATTGCAGGGCAACCCTTTTCCATGTGACTTTCGGCGCAATGTGGTAACGGGTGAACTACATGCCAAATATGGTGAGCTAGAAAATGAGGCGCTAGAAGAAACAGCTATTTCTGTGCAGATTGCGGGTCGCGTGATGACACGCCGCATGATGGGTAAAGCAAGCTTTATGCACGTTCAGGATATGTCAGGCAAGATTCAGATTTATGTACAGCGTGATGTGGTTGGGGTTGATCAATACCAGGCGTTTAAACGCTGGGACATCGGCGATATCATCGGCATCGAAGGCAAACTGTTCAAAACCAGAAAGGGTGAACTCTCAGTACGTGCTGACACCATTCGCATGCTCACCAAAGCGCTGCGTCCACTGCCGGATAAATACCACGGTGTGACGGATCAGGAGATTCGCTATCGTCAGCGTTACCTTGACCTGATCATGAATGAGCCAACACGCGATACCTTTAAAATGCGCACCAGGATCGTGAATTACATTCGGAATTTTCTGATTGAGCGTGACTTTATGGAAGTCGAAACACCGATGATGCAAGTGATACCCGGTGGTGCAACGGCACGTCCGTTTGAGACCTATCATAACGCACTCGATATTGATCTCTATCTACGTATCGCACCCGAACTTTATTTGAAGCGTCTGGTTGTCGGTGGCTTTGAGCGCGTCTTCGAGATCAACCGGAATTTTCGTAACGAAGGGCTTTCAACACGTCATAACCCCGAGTTCACCATGCTTGAGTTTTATCAGGCCTATGCGGACTATCATGATCTGATGGATCTCAGTGAAGCACTATTTAAAGGCATTGCTGAATCAGTGATTGGAAAAACAACCATTACCTACCAGGGTGATGAATATGACTTTGGTAAACCGTTTACCCGCATCTCCGTTAAAGATTCCATCCTGCACTACAATGCTGATATCAAAGCTGAAGAACTTGAATCACTGGATAGCCTGCGAGCAATTACTGAACGTCTATCAATCCCGATTAAAGAGAGCTATGGCATGGGTAAATTGCAGATTGAGATCTTTGAAAAGACGGTTGAATCCAGACTAATGGATCCAACTTTTATCACTGCCTACCCAACCGAAGTGTCGCCACTGGCGCGACGTAATGATGATGATCCTTCTATCACCGATCGCTTTGAACTCTTTATCGGTGGGCGTGAAATCGCCAACGGTTTTACCGAGCTGAATGATGCGGAAGATCAGGCTGAACGTTTTCGCCAGCAGTTAGCTGAAAAGGCAGCGGGTGATGATGAAGCGATGCACTTTGATGAAGATTACATCTGTGCACTGGAGCATGGCATGCCGCCCACCGCAGGGCAGGGGATCGGGATCGATCGACTGGTGATGTTATTTACTGATTCACCTTCTATTCGCGATGTACTGTTGTTTCCACACATGCGGCCACAAAAATGAATGGCTAATTGAGCGTGCTGAGAGCATGTATTGGTACACTTAATGAGCCATACTGATGGAACTAAGTAAAAAAATATACGCTAGTGCTTACTGGGGCGTTACTATTTTCATCCTGTTGCTGATCGTTGCTTCAGTTTTGTTACCAGAGCTGCGTAAAGATGGGGTGGTGAGTGATGAGTTTGCCTCCATCTCGAAAACCCCACTCTGGATTGGCCTGGGTCTGTGTGGCCTGGTGATGTGGTTTTTTGCGATCCAGCGGCTCGCCTTTGTATGGCAGTGGGCACCACTGAATCGAAAGGTCAGCGGGGTGTTATTTATACTGCTGTTCCCCGGCCTTTGTGGCTATTATCTCTATTTTGTCGATAAACAGGAGTGCAAAAACCGGGCGATTAAAGCGGCCAGAGAAAAACTGGATTTAGATGAGATGCCATAATTCTGGTGATTCTGGTCTGGCAATCATTCAAAAATAGAGAGTACAATCAGGGTACGATTCAGGCTAAAAAGGCTTCCCTCAGGATGATTGTTGAACCATTAGCAAGCGATAAAAACCCGTTACGTTGCGCCATTGATGATGTGTGGCTTGCTGATGAAACTCGGGTTGTTAATCAACTGTTAAAACAGACTCAACTTGCCGATGATGCGCGCCAGCGCATCGACAGCTGTGCACGTGAACTTGTAATTGCGGTACGCGAAAAGACACAGGCCCAGGGTAGCATCGATGCCTTTATCCAGGAGTATGACCTTTCATCCCAGGAAGGGGTGGTGTTGATGTGTCTTGCTGAAGCATTGCTACGTATTCCTGATGATGAAACCGCTGATCGCCTGATACAGGATAAACTGGGTAATGCCGACTGGGGTAGCCACCTGTGGCATAGTTCATCGATGTTTGTTAATGCCTCTACCTGGGGTTTGATGTTAACGGGCCGCATTGTCAGTCTCGAAAATGAGACCCTTTCTGATGGTCGTCATTTTCTACAACGGCTGGTAAGCAAGAGTGGTGAAGCCGTTATCCGGCTTGCGATTCGCCAGGCAATGCGCATTATGGGCCAACAGTTCGTGATGGGGGCGATGATTGATGCGGCACTTGCGCGTAGTCGTGAGTCAGGCAATATTGACTACCGCTATTCATATGACATGTTGGGTGAAGCGGCATTAACACGTGCCGATGCCGAGGGTTATTTTGCTGCCTATCAACATGCAATTCAGATGATCGCAAATGAGGTCTCTAATACGATCTCTGGCGCTCAAACACTTTATGAACGAGCCAGTATCTCAATAAAACTCTCTGCGTTACATCCGCGTTATGAGCCGCTTCAGCGTGCTCAAGTATTAGCGCAACTAACACCTCGCCTACTGACCCTTGCACAACAGGCATCTGCTGCTGGTATCACGCTTACCATTGATGCCGAAGAGGCCGACCGCTTGATGCTATCGCTTGATCTCTTTGAAGCAGTCTATCGAGATTCTTCCCTTGCACAATGGGATGGTTTTGGGCTGGCTGTTCAGGCATATCAGAAAAGAGCTCCAATGGTGATTGACTGGTTGCAGGGGCTAAGTGATGAGGTGGGTCGAAAGATTCCAGTGAGGTTGGTGAAAGGGGCTTATTGGGATACCGAAATTAAACGCGCACAGGAGCGTGGCCTTGATGGTTATCCTGTATATACTCGTAAGATTGCTAGCGATGTTGCTTATCTCGCCTGCGCGCAAAAATTACTCGCGGCAGGTGATGCTTTTTATCCTCAGTTTGCCACCCATAATGCACATACCGTTGCCGCTATCATCGAATTTGCTGGTGATAAACCGTTTGAATTCCAACGCCTGCATGGAATGGGGGAGGCGCTTTATAGTGAAGTGATCAATAAAAGCCAGCTGTCCTGCCGTGTCTATGCGCCGGTTGGTAATTATCAATCGTTACTACCTTATCTGGTGCGACGTTTGTTAGAAAATGGTGCCAATACTTCATTTGTGAATCGCATCACTGATCACGATGCTGCGATCGAAGAGATTGTCAGTGACCCAGTGCTTGAACTGGATGCAAGCGATCAAAAACCTCACCCACATATTCCACTGCCGAAAGAGATTTATGGTGAGGCTCGTCGTAATTCAAGTGGTCTCAACCTCTATAGTGACACTATCACTCAATCATTTGCGCGTGAATTAAATGCTTTTATCACGCCTGATGGTCGCGTTAATGATTCTGATCGCTGGCAAGCAGCATCCATCATCAATGGTAAAGAGATGATTAAGTCGCGTGAACGGGTGGCTCTCTTTTCTCCGGCTAATCAGCATCACGCCACGGGTGTTGCATTTAATGCCGATGAACTGATTACCGCTGAGGCACTTGCCAGTGCAGCGGATGCAGCGCAGGGATGGGCCGCTACATCAGCCAATGCGCGCGCCACAATCCTGGATAACGCAGCGCAGTTACTGGAGGATAACCGAGCAGAGTTGATTGCACTCTGTGTACGTGAAGCGGGTAAGACGGTTATTGATAGCCTGGGTGAGGTGCGCGAGGCGGTTGATTTTTGTCGTTACTATGCCTTTATGTTACGTGAAAATTTCGTTGACCCTGAACTAATGCATGGCCCCACTGGCGAACATAATGAAATATCGCTGCATGGTCGAGGGGTTTTTGTCTGTATTAGTCCATGGAATTTTCCACTGGCGATTTTTGTTGGTCAGGTGACTGCTGCACTCGCAGCCGGTAATTGTGTTATTGCTAAACCAGCGGCGCAGACACCGTTGATAGCCGCTCGTGCAGTACAGTTGTTACACCAGGCAGGGGTACCCGGTGAGGTGTTACATCTGCTCATTGGCAGCGGTCGTACAATTGGTATGCAACTGGTTAATGATCGGCGCACCTCGGGGATCGCCTTTACTGGCTCAACCGAAACCGCGCAAACGATTAATCGTGCATTAGCCAGCCGAGAGGGCGCTATTGTACCGTTGATTGCCGAAACAGGCGGGCAGAACTGCATGATTGTGGATAGTTCCGCATTGCCGGAACAGGTGGTTATCGATGTGATTCAGTCGGCATTCAACAGTGCCGGACAACGTTGCTCAGCGCTTCGCGTGCTATTTCTACAGGATGATGTGGCTGATCAAATTATCGAACAGTTATCGGGTGCGATGGCTGAGTTAGTGATAGGTGACCCACTGTTATTATCAACGGATGTTGGCCCAGTGATTGACCACGCCTCACGTGAAGTGCTGCAGGCGCATGCCGATCAAATGAAAACGTCAGGTAAATTACTCTACCAGTGCCCATTGCCTGAGGGGCTAAAAGAAGGATTTTATTTTCCACCACATCTGTTTGAGATTGCGGGTATTGAACTGCTTGAACGCGAGGTATTTGGGCCAGTTCTGCATGTGGTGCGATTTCCTGCGAATGGCCTGGATGATGTTATTCAATCGATCAATGCAACGCGCTATGGGTTAACGCTCGGTGTTCATAGCCGTATTGAAGCAACCGCTCGATATATTCGACAACAAATACGAGTGGGTAATCTCTACATAAATCGCAATATGATTGGTGCCACGGTTGGCGTGCAGCCTTTTGGCGGAGAAGGGCTGTCCGGTACTGGCCCCAAAGCAGGTGGCCCGCATTACCTGCATCGTTTTGCCACTGAGCGTACCTTAACGGTGAATACTTCGGCTATTGGTGGCAATGCCACGTTGCTCTCGTTAGGTGAAGAGTAAAAATAGATACCGATACCCGTAGCTGGCATGTGCAGGCATCAAAGGAGATGGCAAATGTTCATAGCTTCAAAAATAAATGTAGCCCGGGCTGAGCTTCCAGCGAAACCCGGGGGATGTGGCACTGCCCTCCCGGGTTTCGCTGGAAGCTCAGCCCGTATATGGTCTCCCCCCGTTTTGCAATCTTTGTGATATAAATAACAGGAACAGGATTGCGGTCGTATATCCGGCCTGTTAATGAAG
>JAKISP010000021.1 GCA_021648525.1 Gammaproteobacteria bacterium | reverse complement strand
GTAGTAATCTTCATGTGGTCTCCTCCTGCTTCTGTTTGACGGAATCTACACTCCCATCATGGCGCATTATGACGCCGATTAGGAGGTGGGAGGAGACCATCTCATCGGGCTACATTTATTTTAAAGGCTCTTCGGAGAACGGTGTGAAAAATCAGTTACACTGAGAGTATTCTCACGGTAATCTAAGCAAGGTCGATATTGATGGAACTGGAAGAACATGATGGGCAGCTGTTGGGCGTAGCATCACCCTGGTATTGAATTCAAAGATTCAAACTATTAAAGCGAATGCAAGAGGTTATCGTTCATTCGGCGGCTTCAGAAATAGTATATTTTTTTACTGCGGCAGGCTGGATATGGCTCCATAGCTTTCATACAGTTCTACGAAGAACCTCTTTTTTACGACCATGTCCCATATGCTCGTCTGCTACGATTGATTACTTTAGTCAGATAGATAGACAAAAATTTCGAGTTGCCAGCGTCGCGCGATATTCAGGCTTTAGCAATCGTGCGTGCTTGATTCTGGTTGATTGTTTTACCTGAACTGCCGTATAGGAGCTCTGTAGTAGGCCCTTTTCCAAGAAGGATGGCGGTAGTCTGTTCGATGAAATTTTTTGTCGAATGTATAATAATGCCATTAATCTGGTTTTGTTGCCGGCAATCGTGTGCTAATACCTGTAATTGCTGCCATTGAGATTTAAGTGGTGGAGTCAGTAATTCTGGGTCGGCAGAAGATAATTGAGCCACTCTATTCTGACTCACTTTCTCCAGGATTTTTATTAGCTGCTCTTTTTGTGTGGCCAGGCTGGTAATTTCTGCAGCACTTGTTTGCGGGTTAGAAAGAGCCTCATGTTCTTTTTTGAGTAAAGAAAGTAATCCGCTAGCGCCTTTCAGTTCTTCATTGATTAGATTTTCTTTGAATGATTGATGATTGTTCTTCATTGCAGTGACACCTTTTTTTTGTTGCAGTTAAAGTTGTGTTTCAAGACGCAATATATTGTCTGCCAGCTTAAGGGTATCAACCTCGAATTCACCACTTTCAATTCGGTATTTCATGGCTTCGACGCGAGCCATGTTTACCACCGGAATATCTGTAATTTTAGTTGTGATTGCCTGCAATTGTGTTGCAGTTTCTGTGAATGTCACTGTGTCGGTATAAGGCGCGTTGTCAGTTTCATTCTCAGATCGATTTGAGGGGGTGTTGTTGGTCTGAGCTCGCCCTGTTGCTGACCCTTCATTAGTGCCTGTGGTAGTACTGGCATTGGAACGCTGTGTTGTTGGTAAATTAATAACTTCGATTGGCATAACTTATAAACCTTATGTGACTAATATCGGCATACATGGGGATTCGTTTAACGAACGCCGCTAGTGCTAAATGTAATTTATAATCGGACACCAACAACCCCTTCGGACAGTACTTTGCCTTCAATAACCCGTTTGGAACTGAGATTTTGAACGCGAATGATTTCACCTTTTGAGCCATTTTTGAGTGCTTTCCCCTTCATATGAACCTTCACGACTGTGTTCTGAGCTAATATGGTGACGTTGTCACCCCTTTTAATCAGCATCGCTTCAGTCAGTGCGTTGGGCGGAATGATGCTGTTATGACGCAATGGTCGGCGTAATATTTTTCCTTTAATGGCGCTAATATCTGTGATATAGCCGATGGATCGATTGCTGATGTCGTGCTTTTCAAGCATAAAATCATTTTCTTCGAGTTGTGTGCCTCGTGGTAGGAAGCGTGTGGTTACAAATACCTTCGCATATTTGATGATTTTTGCTGAAACATAGAGAGACCATGGCTTGCTACCCTGGCAGCGAATGCCAACACTTGTATTGCCGTTAAGATTTGCCCCTGTCGGCAAAAATGGTTCTAGTGATGTCTCACATTGCCGTAATTTAAGGCGGGGATCGAGCCGGTTAATAATTACGTTAATCTCGATATCCCCGCGAGACCTGTTTGCTAGTTTTCCCATCAGGAATTTTTCGGCACTCGATTTGATTGAATCATGTGATTGAAAATTCAGGGAAAATGATGGCACTGCATACAATAACATCAGGCTTGTGCAAACTAATGTGTTGATCATTTTTGTCATTTTTTTATGCATTGTGGTAAACGCCATTATTTGGATTATAATTTATATTAAGCAATTATCACGCCATTTTATCTCGCTTACTTTAATGTATTTAAGGTTAAGAGGTGGCAGGACGATATCCCTAATATGCTTTACACCTTAAATGGAGAAATTGATGAGTAGTCTGCTTGATGATGTCAATCAACGTACCCAGTTAGCGGGGTATAACCGGCTCGAAATTTTGATGTTTCGCCTGGGTGGCAAGCAGCGCTATGGGATTAATGTTTTTAAGGTGCAGGAGGTGATTCAGTGCCCTCCTTTGACGAAGTTACCAAACGCTAATCCCGTTGTGAGGGGGATTGTGAATATCCGGGGTAAGACGCTGTCTGTGATTGACCTGGCGATGGCGATAGGTAAACGGCCGCTGGCAGATGAAAAAAACTGCTTTTTAGTTGTTGCTGAATATAACCGTGTCACTCAGGGGTTTTTGGTGAGTGGCATGGACCGAATCGTCAATATGAACTGGGAGGAGATTAAACCGCCGCCGAAAGGGATGGGATCAGGCTGCTATCTGACGGCAATTACTTCTGTTGATGATGAATTTGTTGAAATTATTGATGTAGAGAAGGTATTGGCTGATGTGATTGGTATGCAAATGGATGTATCTCAAGATAAGATTGAAGAAGGTCGCAATTTTAATCTGACTGAAAAATTTATGCTGGTGGTTGATGATTCTGTAGTGGCACGTAAACAAATTCAGCGTACTCTCGATCAGCTTGGCGTTGCCTCAGTGGTGGCAAAAAATGGTCGTGAAGGGTTAGACCTGCTCCAGGGCTGGGCTGACAACGAGCCTGACAAAATTGAGAACCATCTTATGATGGTGATTTCAGATGTGGAAATGCCTGAAATGGATGGCTACACATTAACCACTGAAATTAGAAAAGATCCACGCCTCGCCTCACTCTATATCGTTTTACACACTTCATTGAGTGGGGTATTTAACACCGCTATGGTTGAGAAGGTGGGGGCTAATGCATTTATTTCAAAATATGATCCCGATATCTTAGGTGCTGCGGTGCTTGGACAGATAAAACGATTCTCTGATACGCATGATACGACGGCATGAATGGGTAGGTAAATAGCCCTGAATAGTGATACTTAGTCAAGATGGGGGCGGTGCTGGTGCAGGTTGCATTCGTTCAAGCTGTAGGAAAACCCCTGAAGTTAAAAAACATGTGAATTTCGGGGTATCAAATGCATTGCTTGCATGGAGATAAAGGCTTAGGAGGCTTCTCATGGAGTCGATTTTTTGACTAATTAATTGGCAGAGGTTTTTCTACAGCCTCGTTATGTTTTTTACAGGGAATGATAAATAATGCCCAGCGATTTTTTATCTAAAAAACTGACTGATCAGCAGGGGTATGATGATTTCTGCCAGTTTTTAGTAACGATCTGTGGCATCGTTTTAGGTGAAAATAAGCAGTACCTGGTGAATAGCCGTCTTGATAATTTAATGGATAAGCATGGTATCGAGTCGCTTGTCGAATTAGTTAGTCACCTGAAAAAAAGACCAGGTTCACCGATTTACACGGCTGTTGTTGATGCGATGACAACCAATGAGACCTCCTGGTTTCGTGATAGTTATCCATATGACTTTCTTACTGAACAACTATTACCGCAAGCGGTTTCTGACAATAGATCGTTACGAATTTGGTCAGCGGCCTCATCATCTGGTCAGGAGCCTTATTCTATTAGCATTATGATTGAGGAGTTCTTACGACATAAACGTCGTACGCTCAATCCGGTTAATATTGTTGCGACAGATATATCGCATGCGATATTAAATAATGCCAAAGAAGGTGTTTTCCAGAAAATGTCGCTCGATAGAGGGATGTCTCTGGCCCGTATCAATCATCACTTCGAGTTAGTTGGTCAGTCCTGGAAAATAAAAAATGTGATAAAACAAAGAATCACTTTTCGTGAGTTTAATTTACTGACTAGCTATGCATCATTAGGTAAGTTTGATGTTATCTTTTGTCGGAACGTACTGATCTACTTTTCTGCTGAGACTAAGAAAGATATATTTTTCCGCATTGCCAGCGCTTTAAATCCAAAGGGCTATCTAATACTCGGTGGTGCAGAGTCTACCGCAAATTATACTGACAGCTTTGATGTTGTGCGCTTAAAAAGCGGTCTGATATATCAGTTAAAAGAGTAGGTTTTACCTTATTGGTCACGGTAACAAAGCTTGCCACCTTCTGCAAAATATTGCCTTTTCTCTCCATTCTTATTCCGTTGTATATTATTTAGCTAATTGAATTTATAGGGTTAATGTGTTTTGGCATGTTCATTGCTTTGTATCGTGAGTAAGCGAAATGAAGAGGAGCAAGGTTGTGGCTTTTAATCTAGACAACGCATTTGGAATGCATGGAGATGCACTTAAATTACGTGCGAAACGAACTGCTCAGCTGGCTGCTAATATTGCCAACGTTGATACGCCGAATTACAAGGCTAAAGATATTGATTTTCAATCGGCGTTGAAACAAATGCAGCAGGGAAATGATGCTTCAAGCCTTAAACGTACACATGCTGGGCATATTACGGGATCCGGTGGTAGTACGTTAACAGTTCCATTGCTATATCGTGTTCCTCTTCAGCCATCACTGGATGGTAATACAGTTAATGCGCAAGTTGAACAAGCAGCATTTGCTAAAAATTCAGTAGAGTACCAGGCCTCATTTGATTTTCTCAACAGTAGAATTAAAGGTCTGAAGACAGCTCTTAAAGGAGAATAATGATGTCACTAATGAGTGTATTTAATATTTCCAGTTCTGCGATGAATGCGCAGTCAGTCAGGCTTAACGCAACTGCCAGTAATCTTGCAAATTCTGAGAGTGTTAGCAGTAGTGAAGCAGATGCGTATCGTGCTCGACAGCCAGTGTTTGAAACGGTGATTAATCACTTAACCGGAGAGGTCAGCGGGGTGAATGTGACAGGTGTGGTTAAAAGTGAGGCACCGATTATGAAACAGTATTCGCCAGGAAATCCGATGGCAGATAAGGAAGGTTATATTTATCGTTCCAATGTGAATGCGATGGAAGAGATGGCGAATATGATTTCCGCCTCACGTTCCTACCAGAATAATGTTGAAGTGATGAATACCTCAAAGCAGATGTTGATCAACACGCTACGGCTCGGCCAATAAACTTTTTAGCATGATTCTGGAGATTTAACATGTCTGCAATTGAACAAAGTGTATTAGATAACTTAAATATATCAAAACGTCCTCAATCAGCAGGTGGTGACAAAATTGGTCAGGATGAATTTTTAAAATTAATGACGACTCAGCTGAACAATCAGGACCCGACTAAGCCGATGGAAGGTGGTGAATTTTTCTCTCAGATTGCACAATTTAGTAGCGTTGCCGGGATTCAGGATTTACAGAATTCCTTTGCCCAGGTCGCCACTGCATTGCAATCTAATCAGGCCTTACAGGCCTCTACCATGGTAGGACGTACGGTAATGATTCCGTCGGGTGAGGCGGTGTTCAATGGAGAAGACCCAGTGGTTGGGAAGGTCGGAGTACCCGATGCCACCAATGATTTAACGATCAATATCCTGGATGATGCCGGACAAGTCGTAAAAACCCTGAATAAGGGCGCTCAAGATGTCGGTGCGGTTGATTTTTCATGGGATGGGCGTAATGAAAAAGGTAAATTAATGCCCGCTGGTGATTACACCATTGAAGCGATTGCGACCACCAATACTGAAAGTATTGCGCTGGGTACTTTGCTCGCTGAGAGAGTTGAAAGTGTCACCTTGGGCAGTGGCGGGATCACACTGGATCTTGCAAGTGATCGATCGGTGCCGATGTCTGGTATCAAACAAGTACTTTAATCTATTTTTAGTCGAGGAGAAGTAATATGCCATTTCGTACAGCATTAAGTGGACTCAATGCCGCATCAGCAGAACTTCGTGTCATTGGTAATAATGTGGCAAATGCCAGTACTACGGGTTTCAAAAAATCACGAGCAGAGTTTGCTGATATTTTTGCGTCATCAAATTTGGGTGCAGCATCCAATGCCATTGGTAGTGGGGTAAAGATTGCGTCGGTTACACAACAATTTTCACAGGGTAATATTGGTTTTACTGATAATAACCTGGATCTAGCAGTGAGTGGTCAGGGGATGTTTGTATTAAGTGATAACGGTGTGAATGTCTATACCCGTTCGGGTGCTTTTGGTGTTGACCGTGGTGGTTTTATTTCCAATAGTACGGGACAGATTTTGCAGGGTGATATTGCGGATGTAAACGGCAACCTGACCAATACCACGGGTGATTTACGCCTTGATTTCTCAAATATTAGCCCTCAGGCAACGACCGAAGCGGAGGTCGCATTTAATTTGAATTCTTCACTCGCTGTGCCGGGTGCAACACCATCATCCAGTTTGACAGTGCCTAATACGACGATCCTGGATGAAGACAGAGGGGTGGGCGTACCCCTGGTTGGTGCGGCTTTTAACATGAGAGACAATTATGGGGTTGAACGCTCCGTGCAAATTGAATATACACGCACAGGCGCTAATACCTGGACTGCGCTTTTACGTGACAATGTCTCTGGAAATACATTTCCAGGTTCTGCACCTATTGATACGAGTGGTGCTAATGCATCGCCTGCCGCGCTAAATTTTGGCTGGGTGCCTGCAACTGCGACAGGTGCGCAAGATCCAGTGACGGTATCTGCTAGCCTGACGGCAATGACGTTAGTGGCGGCTGCGGCTGACGGAGATACGTCTGCTGGTACCGCCGCTACTGTGAATAATGGTTCAGCGCAGATTGCCTTTGATGAAACGAATGCAACCAGCTATAGCCACTCAACCTCAATGACTATCTTTGACTCTCAGGGTACCCCTCATCTGCTGACTTCGTATTATCGAAAAACGGGACAGGCTAACCAATGGGAGGTGTTTACATTTTCAAACGGCAATCGAGCCGATGGGCCAGTTGGATCAGCAGGGCAGTCAATTCAATTTGATACATCCGGACAATTACAGACACCGACTCCCTCGTTGCCTGCGATCACATTTAATCCGGGTGGTGGCGCCGCTCAGATAACGATGGATGTGGATATATCGGGTGTTACTCAATTTGGTAGCGCATTTAGTATTTCATCGTTGACGCAGGATGGCTTTTCTACCGGACAGCTCAGCGGTATTGACATCAGTGATACAGGAATCGTTTTATCACGTTTTACCAATGGACAAACCCGCATTCTTGGCCAGGTTCAGCTGGCAAATTTTACTAATCCTCAAGGGCTTCGTCAGTTAGGGGATACCGCCTGGTCTGAGTCGTTTGAATCGGGACAGGCGGTTGTGTCACAGCCGGGTTCCTCAGGTTTAGGGTTGATTCAATCGGGTGCGCTGGAAGGCTCTAACGTCGATTTGACGGAGCAGCTTGTTGGCATGATTACCGCTCAGCGTAATTTTCAGGCGAATTCACAGGTGATTTCAACTGCAGATACTATCACTCAGGCAATTATCAATATTCGTTAATTCGGGATTGATTATTTAGGAGGCCGCAAATGGACCGTATGCTCTACCTTGCTATGTCTAGCGCTAGCCATACGATGAAAGCGCAGGCAGTGAATGCGAATAATCTAGCAAATGTGAATACTACCAGCTTTCGGGCTGATCTTGCGGTCTTCCAGAGTGTGCCAGTAGAAGGAGCGGGGCACGATAGTCGTGTCTATAGCGTGGCGCGAGGAAATGGTGTGAACCTCTCGCAAGGTGCCATGGTGACAACAGGGCGTGAGCTTGATGTGGCGATTAACGGTGATGGCTGGTTTGCCGTACAGGTGAAAAGTGGTGGCGAAGGTTTTACTCGTGCTGGCAACTTTCGTATCACCTCAAGCGGCCAGCTTGAGACAGATCGTGGTCAGCCGGTGCTAGGAAATAGTGGCTTGCCTATCATTATTCCACCTTCGGAAAAAATTGAGATCGCGCCGGATGGCACGGTCTCTGCGCGCCCGATTGGGCAGGCAGTCTCTACGCTGGTAGTGATTGACCGGGTCAAGATGGTTAACCCAGATCCGGCCACGATGCAGAAGGGCAGTGACGGTGTAATGAAGCTTAATGATGGCACAACCAGTATCGCAGATGCGAGGGTCACGCTCTCATCGGGCATGCTTGAGAGCAGTAATGTGAATGCGATTGATTCGATGGTTGGGATGATTGCGTTATCACGTCAATTCGAGATGAGTGTGAAAATGATGAAGTCCGCAGAAGATAATGATAAGGCGTCGGCACAGTTATTGCGTATGAGTTAATAAGCGGCAACGAATTTAGACGATTAAAGAGGACGATGTTATGACAAGTCAGGCACTTTGGATAGCGAAGACAGGGCTGGATGCACAACAGACACGTATGTCGGTGATCGCGAATAACCTTGCCAATGTGAATACTACTGGTTTCAAACGTGGCAGAGCTGTCTTTGAAGATCTGCTCTATCAGAATGTACGCCAGGTCGGTGCTCAGTCATCACAGGACAGGAAACTTCCGACTGGACTGATGCTGGGCACGGGTGTACGTACCGTGGCAACTGAGAAGCTCTTTACACAAGGTAACAGTGTCGAAACTAAAAGCCCGTTAGACATGGGGATTCAAGGACGCGGTTTTTTTCAGATTCAACTGCCAGATGGAACACAGGCGTATACCCGAGATGGTTCTTTTCACCTGGATGCGCAGGGGCAAATTGTGACCGCAAGTGGCAATGTATTGCAGCCAGCAATTACCATACCAGAGAACTCATTGAGTATTAGCATTGGTGCGGATGGCAGCGTTAGCGTGACTCAGCAGGGTAATGCAACACCGACTAATGTTGGCAACATTCAGCTGGCTGATTTCATTAATCCAACCGGTTTGCAGCCCATGGGGCAGAATATGTTGCTGGAGTCTGCCTCTAGCGGCTCACCGCAAACAGGTACACCGGGTGTTACTGGGATTGGTACTTTATCTCAGGGCTCGCTGGAGACATCGAATGTCAATGTGGTGGAAGAGCTGGTTGGTATGATTGAAGCACAGCGCGCGTATGAGATGAATTCAAAGGCGATCTCCGCATCTGATCGTATGTTGCAATTTATTAACAACAACCTTTGATCTAACGCGATAGATGGCTTGAAAGAGAAGGTGATGTATATGAATGCTGAAAATACTCAATTGATGGCAGGTGTGATAGGGATACTATTATTAGCAGGATGTGCCTCAGGGCCAAAAGATAAAATCGCAACTGCAGAAGAGATCTTTGCGATGTCTGCACCACAGCGAATCGATAACGGCTCAATTTTTCAGTTTGCTCAAGGAATGGCACTGTTCGAAGATATTAAAGCGCGTAACGTGGGAG
Source organism: Gammaproteobacteria bacterium (assembly GCA_021648525.1). GTDB lineage: Bacteria > Pseudomonadota > Gammaproteobacteria > SZUA-140 > SZUA-140 > SZUA-76. The sequence goes on along the minus strand of JAKISP010000021.1, from coordinate 51,724 downwards.
ACATGATTACCATTGTGCTGTCAGAGCAGACCAATGCGACTACCTCTGCAAGTACCAGCACATCAAAAGAGAATAATGTTGATATCACTAATCCCACTTTATTGGGATTACCGACTATGATCAATACCTCGTTACTGAGTGGCCGTCCGATGACGCTTGCATCTTCATTAGACTCAAATAAATCTTTTTCAGGCGAAGGTGATAGTGCGCAGAGTAACCAGCTAACCGGTAGTGTTACCGCGTTGGTGACGGCGGTTCTACCAAATGGTTATCTTCGGATTGAAGGTGAAAAGAATATTAGCATCAATCAGGGCGATGAATATGTGCGTATCAAAGGAATTATTCGTCCGGTTGATATTCGCTCAAACAACACTATTTCTTCATCGCAGGTGGCGAATGCTGAGATCTCATACGGCGGTGATGGGGTTGTTGCCAGTGCCAATAACATGGGCTGGTTAGCTAAGATTTTTAATAGCATCTGGTGGCCTTTTTAAGATAAGTGAACCATTTTAGCGATAGAAGGATTTCATGTAATGAATAAAAAATATCTATTAACACCTTTTATGTTAACGCTGATTTTAATGGCTGGTGTGGCACAGGCAGAAAGAATCAAGGATCTTGCCACAGTAGCAGGGGTGCGCTCCAATCAGCTGGTTGGTTATGGTCTGGTGGTTGGGCTTGACGGTACCGGTGATCAAACCAGTCAAACACCATTTACGATTCAAAGTATGTTGAGTATGTTGGCGCAGTTTGGTGTCACCTTACCCCCTGGTACTAATCCACAGTTGAAAAATGTTGCCGCGGTATCGCTGCACACAAAATTACCTGCGTTTGCTAAACCGGGTCAATTACTTGATGTCACTATTTCATCACTTGGTAATGCTAAGAGCCTACGTGGTGGTAGTTTGTTAATGGCCCCACTGAAGGGGGCAGATGGGAATATTTATGCGATAGCACAGGGTAATCTAATTGTTGGTGGCTTTGGTGCCGGTGGTAGCGATGGTTCTAAAATTACGGTCAACATACCAAGTGTGGGTCGTATTCCAGGTGGTGCTACGGTTGAACGTGCAGCACCGACACCATTTGGATCGGAAGACAGTATTGTATTAAATTTACATGGCCCAGACTTTACCACATCAAAACGTGTTGCTGAGGCGATAAATAGCGCGATTGGGATGGGTACTGCTTATCCAGTCGATGCATCATCAATTAAAGTTAATGCCCCTAAATCACATTCGCAACGGGTGATGTTTTTATCGATTGTTGAAAACATTACGTTAGAACCCGGTGAGGCTTCGGCGAGAATTATTGTTAATTCACGAACCGGCACGGTCGTAATCGGACGTCATGTGCGGGTAACTTCTGCTGCAGTTTCACATGGTAGTTTGACGGTCACGATTGTTGAACAAACTGCGGTCAGTCAACCCACCGGAGCGTTTTCTGGTGGTTCTACGGTGGTGGTACCTGCCTCTGATATTGAGATCAGTCAGGAGAGTAACCGTATGTTTATGTTTAGCCCTGGTATTTCGTTGAATGAAATTGTGCAGGCGGTAAATCAGGTGGGTGCAGCACCTGGTGATCTGATTGCCATTCTTGAAGCATTGAAAGAAGCGGGTGCACTGCGCGCTGAGCTGATTGTGATCTAAGGATTGCTGGAGTAAGACGAGAATGGCTTCAACATCATCTGTTTATACTGATTTTCATGGATTATCGCAGCTTAAAGCGGATGTGCGCAATGAGATTTCTAATGAATCAATTGAACAGGTCGCACGTCAGTTTGAGTCGATCTTTACTCAAATGATGTTAAAAAGCATGCGTGATGCAAACGCTACTGAGGGTGGTCTGTTTGATAATGATCAAAGCAAAATGTATCAGGAAATGTTTGATAAACAGGTATCGCTTTCAATGTCTGAAGGACGCGGCATCGGTTTGAAAGAGATGTTGATTCGTCAGTTGGGTGGAGCCGAGGAGGTACCCTCTGCTAAGACTGGTGGTGAGATGACTCTCAATTCCTTACCTGACCGCAGGCCTGAACATGCGGCTGCTCAGGTGGTTACCATGACTAATAATATTGAATACCGCGCAGAGCGAATTGAATCACCACGTGAGTTTGTCGCCAGAATGAGGCCGGCTGCTGAACGTGCAGCAGAAGAACTGGGTGTCTCACCTGATGTATTGATTTCTCAATCTGCACTGGAGACGGGTTGGGGGAAGGCGATTATCCAGGATCCGAACGGCAATAATAGTCATAATTTATTTGGGATTAAGGCTGATGGCCGTTGGCAGGGGGCACGTGTGGCAGTGCCGACGATTGAATATGAAAATGGCGTTGCCAGAAAAGAGATTCATATGTTTCGTGTTTATGACTCTTATGAAGCGAGTTTTAATGATTATGCTAATTTTATTCAGACAAATCCACGTTATGAAAATGCCCTTTCAGTAGCGGCTATGCCGCAGCAATATCTTATCGCTCTAGCGCAGGCGGGTTATGCTACTGATCCAGAATACGCTTCAAAAATCAATACGATAATGGAGTCTGAGGTGATTAAGAAGACGCCGGATCCGATTCAGACTTCAGGCTATCAGCCGCTAATATAGGTAGGGTATAATATGAATGTACTTGCACATAAATTCAGATTAGTCGTGGCGTTGAGTCGCATGTTCCGGGTGGCTTGAAATGGCTGGCGGGATACTAGCATCCGGGATTTCAGGCCTGTTATCGGCTCAACGTGCATTAGCAGTTACCTCTAATAATATCAATAACGTGAATACGGAAGGGTATAGCCGTCAGCGTGTTGAGTTTGCTGCCCGTACGCCAGATGCAACAGGTTATGGCTTTGTTGGTAACGGTGTTCAGATCAATTCGATCGAACGTACTTTTGATTCGTTTGTGACATCTCAATTGCGTTCTAGCACTTCCGCCAGTGAACAGGCGAGTGAATTTAATACACTGGCACGTCGTGTTAATAACCTGCTGGTTGATGCTGATGCGGGCCTGATGCCTAGCATGCAGGCTTTCTTTAATTCTGTGCAGTTAGTTTCTGAATCGCCCGGTGATAATGTTGCTCGTCAGGTATTGCTTAGTGATAGTGAAACGTTAGTTGCACGTTTTAAGAGTTTTAGCCAGGGCTTAACTGATGCACGTGATAGCATCAGCCAGACGATTCGGACAGAGATTAGAGCTATCAATGGGTTGACCACTGCGATAGCAGATATGAACCGCGAAATTTCAACCGCGCTTTCAGCGGGTAATGGGAATCTACCTAATGACCTGCTCGATAAGCGTGACCAGCTGGTATTAGATCTTTCAAAGTATGTGTCGGTTTCGACAGTTGAAGAAGGTAATGGCGCGCTTAACGTTTTTATTGGCACTGGACAATCGGTAGTCGTGGGCTTTGATTCTCGTGATCTTCTGTCAATGAACAATGTATTCGATCCCGAACAGCTTGAAATAGGCTTTTCTGCAGGATCGAGAGCGGTTGAGATTTCAAGCCAGATTAGTGGTGGTTCGTTGGGCGGTTTATTGAGTTTTAGGTCACAGTTACTTGATTCTGCACAGGATGGCCTTGGGTATATTGCGATGGGACTGGCTGAAACTTTTAATCAGCAGCATCGACTAGGGATTGATCTTAACGGTGCGTTGGGTGGTGATTATTTCAATTCACTAGGCAGCACAGTGCCACAGGTTCTGGGGAACCAGTCTAATGTAAGTGATGCTTCTCAAATTGAAGTGAATGTGACTGATATTAGCCAGTTAACAGGCAGTAACTATCGCCTTGAGCGGACAGGAACAAACTATACACTAACGAATCTTGATGATAATAGTACCGTTCTTTTAGCGACTTTCCCTGGTGCCAGTGAAACAGTTGCGGGTATGACGTTAAATTTAAACTCAGGAACCATTGCCAACGGCGATAGTTTTTTGATTAGACCCGTACGCAATGCTGCGCAAAATATGGGGTTGTCGGTGTCTGATCCCCAGAGCATTGCGATAGCGGTGCCCGTACGTACAACGAGTTCATTAGATAATACCGGTAATGGTACCATCAACTCAGGTAGTGTGGTGAATTCTGCTGCCTATATTGCAGACTCATATTCTGTGATTATGGCAGACACCACGAGTGCTGATGCTGATGGTGCCGCGATTGGTTTAATCAATGATGATGCAACAACAGGTAATGCACTTCAATATCGTTTAGTGATTAATGGTACGCTGGTCTATACGCAAAATGAAGGCGATCCATTGTTGGCAGACCAGGATGCCCTGGCTGCACAGATTAACCTGAGTACTGCGACGACAGGTGTAAGAGCGTATGTGGACAATGTCAGTGGAGCACTGTTTATGGCGCAAAACCCGGCCAGTGCGGTGCCGTTTACCGTGACGGAAGAATTACTCGACAGCGGAGCGACACCACTGGATGTGGCTGATTCTGTCACAGGTTATTTTGGAGCGGCTTTAACGGGTGCTGCACCATCCAGTACACAGACCTATGGTGGTGCTGCCAATAGTTATATTGTGCTTGATAGTGCGGGTAATACCGAAACCAGTGGTGCCTACACATCGGGCAATCCGATTGCATTTAATGGCATTGAGGCCACCGTTAGCGGTGGGGCAAACAGTGGTGACAATTTCAGCATTGTCCATAATGTCAATGGTGTTAGTGATAATCGTAATGCGCTCTTGTTGGGTGCATTACAATCAAATCTCACACTTGAGGGCGGCACGGCTAGCTACGAGGATGTCTTTGGTACGTTAGTTGCCGATGTGGCATCTCAAACGTTTCAGTCTGGGGTCAGTAGTAAGGCCTACAATAGTATTTTACAGCAAAACCTTGAGGAGAGAGCATCTATTTCTGGGGTAAATCTGGATGAAGAGGCCGCGAATATGATGCAGTATCAACAAGCCTATCAGGCGGCAGCTCAGGTCATTTCAGCAGCAGATTCAATGTTTCAGACATTGATAAATAGCATTGGTAGGTAGATATGCGGATATCAACAGGACAGATACAGTTAAGTGGACTCAATCGAATGCTGGAGCAGCAATCGCAGCTGCTGAGAACACAACAACAGCTATCGACACAGAAACGCATTCTGAGTCCAGCCGATGACCCAGCTGCATCCGCTAAAATCGTTGGTCTTGACCAGGCATTAAAAATTACAGAACAATTTCAGACTAACATTAATTTTTCCCGTTCTCGCCTCGAACTTGAAGAGGGGGTGATTGCTGGCATTACCGATGCACTTGATAAAATACGCGAACTGGCAGTTCAGGGGAATAGCGCGACACTTACCAATGAAGATCGTAATACACTTGCATTTGAGGTGAAAGAAAATCTGGATGCACTGCTTGGACTTTCTAATAGCAGGGGGCCAGGTGGTGAATACTTGTTTTCGGGTTATCAGGGGTACACTCAACCATTCACAGCGACTGCATCCGGACAGTATATTTATAATGGTGACGATGGGCAGCGATCAATCCAGATTGGAACGAACCGTCAGCTTGAGGTAACTGATTCGGGTACTTCTGTTTTTCGCGAAATACGCAATGGCAATGGAACATTTACCACTTTTGATAATCAATCAAATACGGGTGGTGGCATTATTGACCCTGGTAGCGTCACTGATCCCACATTGATTGACGGAGATAGCTATAACGTCTCTTTCTTTGCGGCAACTACTGCAACCGGGAGCGTGGCTTATAGTGATAACCTGACAACCGCTGATAATATTAATTATACACTAGCGATCAATGGTACAACCGTTTATACAACCGATGAAGCTGATGGGGCGCCTGTGAGCTCTCTAGCTGAGCTGGCGGCTGAGATTAATAATGATTCGCTTACGACGGGTGTGCGAGCTTATGTGGATGGTGGTGCGCTCTATCTGGCTAATACTTCGCCTGCCTCAACCCCGATCACAATTACTGAGACAATGGGTGGCACCTCGGATGGAGACCTCGACAGTATGGTGGGCTATTTTGGATCGAACCTGAATGGTACGACTACGCCCAGTGTCACGACAACGTTGAATAGTGCTGCTGAATTTTATCTGGTTGAAGATAGTGCAGGTAATGCTGAAACATTTGATGCTTATACGAGTGGTGGCTCTATTTCATTCAATGGTATCCAGACAAGCATCAGAGGTGTTGCTAACGTTGGTGATCAGTTTGTTATTAGTCCGAGCCTTAATCAGGATGTGTTTAGCACCGTTCGGAATCTTGAGCTTGCTTTGAAGAATGGAGGGACAGGGACGGCTGCGGACGCTGCTCAGCTTAATAATGCGATTAATCGTTTCTTTTCGGATATTGATCGTGCCATGGATAATTTTCGTGGCATAAGAGCAGGAATAGGCGCTCGAATGAATGCGCTTGATTCACAGCAGAACCTGAATGCAGATTTTATCCTGCGAATCAAAGAGACCGTATCAGAATTTGAAGACCTTGATATGATTGAGGCTGTTACGCGCCTTAAGCAGCAGGAGGTCGCACTGCAGGCGGCTCAACAGTCCTTTGTACGTATTCAGGGCCTTTCATTATTTGATTTTTTATAGTGTCACTGAGCGGATGGTGTAGAAGGTAACCGCTGGTGGCCATTGCTTTCTTTCCCTCGCCACGGTCACCTGAGTTCGACCGTCTCCTGACGGTTGATTTGAAGTCTGTTTGTGATGTTGATGGCGTAGCTATATAATCGCTGGGTCCGTTTAGCCCGTAGATTGATTGATGACTTCAAATAAAGAAATTGTTCGCCGTAGCACTTCAACTAAGAAACATAATTTTGATAGCGCGCTATCGCCACTAATGCAACGCGTTTATGCTGCGCGTGGGGTGGTTGATGATGCGCAACTTGATTATTCATTATCTAAACTTCATCCGGTTACCGCGTTAAAAGGCATTGATAGCGCGGTTCAGCTATTAGCGCAGGCGGTTGCTGAACAGCAGCACATCATGATCGTAGCGGACTTTGATGCCGATGGTGCTACCAGTTGTACCGTTGCAATGCGCGCGTTACGTGCAATGGGTGCAGAAAAGGTGAGTTATCTGGTACCCAATCGTTTTGAATATGGCTACGGCTTAACCCCTGAAATTGTTGAACTGGCAAGTCAACAGCAGCCCGATTTAATTGTAACGGTAGACAACGGTATTTCAAGCATCGACGGTGTGAATGCCGCTAAAAATCTGGGTATAAAGGTGTTAGTGACGGACCATCATTTGTCGGGTGAGGTGTTACCTGATGCCGATGCCATTGTGAACCCTAATCAACCCGGTGATGAATTTCCCAGTAAAAACCTGGCTGGGGTGGGGGTGATCTTTTATGTGATGCTTGCCCTGAGAGCCAGCCTGCGTGAGTCTGGCTGGTTTGAACAGCAGGGAATTGCAGTGCCAAATCTTGTGACATTACTGGATATCGTTGCACTTGGCACCGTGGCGGATGTGGTGCCGCTTGATCATAATAATCGTATCCTTGTTTCGCAGGGATTGGCACGTATTCGCAGTGGTGCTTGTTGTGCGGGGATTAATGCATTGCTGAACGTGGGGAAACGTAATCCGGCTAATATTGTCGCATCGGATCTCGGTTTTGCCGTTGGCCCAAGGCTCAATGCTGCCGGGCGTTTGGAAGATATGTCGCTCGGCATTGAGTGCCTGTTGGCGGATGACTCTGATGCTGCCGCCTTATTGGCACAGCGACTTGATGAACTTAATCGTGAGCGGCGTGAAATTGAAGGAGAGATGCAGACGCAGGCACTCGATTGCCTTGCTAATATCAAACTTGATATCGATGATGAAAGCGCCCCCGTAGGACTGTGTCTGTTTGATGAAAACTGGCATCAGGGCGTCGTAGGGATTGTGGCATCACGGATTAAAGATCGTTATCATCGTCCGGTGATTGCCTTTGCACTGGCCAGTGCGGATGTTAAAAGTGACGATGCTGAAATTAAAGGTTCGGCACGATCTATCAAAGGGGTGCATATGCGTGATGTGCTTGATGCCGTTGCTGCCGGGCATCCGGGTTTGTTAAGCAAGTTTGGTGGTCATGCGATGGCCGCGGGAATGACATTGAAATTATCAGATCTTGCTGCGTTTGAAGCGGCTTTTAATCAGGTGTTGCGTGGTTGTGTCGATGACGAAATTTTACTGGATGTGATATATAGCGATGGTGAACTCGAACACGATGAATTTTCACTGGAGCTAGGCGAAGCACTGCGTGCCGGTGGTCCGTGGGGACAAACCTTTCCTGAACCGGTTTTCGATGGTGACTTTGAGGTGATACAACAGCGTATTGTTGGTGAAAAACACCTGAAATTAGTGTTGCAGCCTGTCGGTAGCCATCACACCATTGATGCGATTGCATTCAATCATGGTGAAATGACGGGCGACCGACTGCACGCAGCTTACCGTCTTGATGTGAATGAATATATGGGACGACGTACGGTACAGTTGATGATTGAGTATATTGAGGTCTGAAGAATTAAATGTCGCTTTGAGCGGCTGCATGGCCACGGCCTCGGCATAAACGCGCACATGTTGATGCCAATAGTAAAAGCAGAATTCCATACGGTGCACCACCGCCAATGTCAGGTAAGGGGAGGGGCTGCGGAGGTGACGGCTGTTCGCTCGGAATCGGGGCGACGGCAATACCACTCGGATCGATAATAGCGCCATTGGCGACGCCATCGGCATCATTGCTGCCACCATCTTCGAGCAGAAGCTGTACGCACAGATGACCTGGAGTCAGCCCGGGGCGATAGGCACTGCTGTTGGGGGGGGGGCAACTGCCGTTACTGCCGGAAGCGGAAGTCAGCGTATTTTTTTCATCAACAATAAAGTGCTGCCAGCCGTTGGACATTAGTTTTCGGTAGTGTGGACTGGTCGGGATAGCCGTTCGTAATGGGATCACCACAAGAGCAGAATCGCCTGCTTGACTGAGGCCATGAATCTCAAAATCGAATAGTCCACCTACATTAAAGTAGTTATCATTTGGGGATCGAATGCTCGTCGCATATGTTTCGATGGTAGACGTACTTACCTGCAGACCATTGGTGTTAGATTCAAAGGCAATGGCCCCGAGGCGTAGTTGCAGGCCTGGTTCTGTTTCAACCAGATGTTGTGATTGATCTGCCTGTTGTAGCGCGATGACATGGCTTAGTGCAATTTCATCATATTGATTGGCAATTCCATCATCGTCTTTATCTTCGTGGTTTTCATCAACCGGAACGCTGACCACTATTTTAAATCGGTGTTTTTGGCTTGTGACAGGGATAGGGTTAGTGATGTCTTCTCCCTTGCTATCTACACCAATGATTTCGAGCAGATCAACCACAATGGTGTATGTGCCAACATTTAACCCGCCTGGGTCAAAGGTAAAGGTGTTTTTGATGAGGTCAATTTCACTGCCTATCAGCGTATTGTCACTTTTGCTCCAGTCTAGTTTCACGTTTGCAGTTAGCGCTGGGACTATATTGGCGGTGACGACGACCTCATTGACCTCATTCTCATCAGGAGCCTCTGTCGGTGGTGTGGTGACGGCAACCACGGTTGATGTGTGTAATCCACCGTTTTGCTTCATCTTTAAGGAAATTTTCGGTGTGATGGTTAGTTCTGTGATGATGATAGTATGAGTGGTTTTATTACCGGCTATGGCGTTGGTTAATGTCTCCATCGCGATAGTCACTGTTTCATCATTTTCAGCGGTGGCATCACTGACGATGTCAAAGGTGGTATTACCTGTTAAACCTGCTGTGATGATGATATCCCCACTATTAAGATCATGATCATCCGGGTTAACTGCAGAGCCACTGACGCTAAATGGTATGGTGACAGGATATACTGGAGCTTTCCCATTGAGGAGGGCGGACACAGTCACAGTAGACCCTTCATTGCTGATTTGATCAATGGCAAAATTAACCATCGGTATGACATTAATTGTTTGTGTGGTGCTGGCGGTGGTGGGATTACCTGCTGCATCGGTGGCGGTCCAGCTAATGGCATGAATACCGGGCCTGAAGGGGCCGCTGTTATCGGGAATGGCAGTAATAACGCCATCTTTGCCATCAACTGCCGTGGCGACACCTGGGTCTACTGCTGTTACTAGACCGGTCGAATTGATGGTTTTGTCTGCTGGAACAGTGAAGTTCGCAGGTGGATAATCATCTTTTATCGGATCAGTTCCTGCATCGAGCTCGTCCTGGTTGGATACGCCATCGCCATCAACATCCAGATTTGAAACGTTTGGATCAAGGCCGTGTTCAATTTCATAAATGTCGGTTAAACCGTCGCCATCACTATCCAGGCTGGGGTCTGGGGCGGTTGTGATTTGTGCGGTTGGGATACTCGCTTTATTTTCAGAAAACCCCTGCCCATCGGTGTAATGGATTGTGGCAGTGATAGTTTGACCTTCATCGGCCACACTGAGCAGGTAGGTGTTACTAATGCCAGTAGTAATGGGTGTGCCATTACGCTTCCACTCGTATGAAAACGTATTTAGCCCATCGGCATCGCTTAAGGTATTTTCTGCTGTTAAGGTTTCACCAATGTGGGGCTGTCCACTAATGATGACGTCACCTAAAACGGGGTCATTAACACCGTGTATAGCGCCAGTCAGGCCTCTTAGTCTCGCGCGTGTAAGTTCGTCACCTATAGGTGGCTCATCAGTTCCACGACCATCCGTATAGCTGATGGTGATGCTAATGGTCTGGCCGACATCGGGATCGCCTAACAGGTAATGACTACTGGTGCCAACATTGATGCCATTTCGTTGCCACTGATAACGAAATGCCCCAAGGCCATCTTCATCAGCTAAATCATCACTTACGCTGAGTATACTATTTTCTTTGTGGTCACCAATGATCTCGATGCTGCCAGTAGGTGAGTCATTAACATTGACTACTGTAATGCTGAAAAGGGGCAGTGAGGTGCTTTTGCCATTATCATCGGTCACCGTGAAGCTTATGTTGTTATAGGTGCCAACATCTCCGTTATGTGGGCGGCCAGCATCGCTGCTAAGCACGCCAGTAGAAGGCACGAAGTTAAGCCAGTCTGGCAGGGATGTGCCGGGTGTGATACTAAACACCAGCTCACCTACGATACTATCGACATCGGTCGCGGTAAGGGTGAAGTTGTAGTTAGTATCTTCATTGATGCTGATGGGTGGGCTGTTGGTAAAGGTTGGTGCATCATTGATATTGATGACAGTGATTTTAAATGATGTGAGTGTGTCACTAGCACTACCTGAATCGGTTACACTAATTGATATGTTAGCGTGGACTCCAGCATCTTTATTTGTTGGTGTGCCGCTAAGTGTGCCGTTATTAGTATTGAAGTTTGCCCACCCAGGCTTATTGGTGATGCTGAAGATTTTTGTATCACCCGCATCAACATCAATCACGTTAGGCATAAAAGTGTAGAGGCTATCTTCATTAATACTAGTTGCAGGTGTACCGCCAATCGTAGGTGCATCATTGGTGTTGTTGACCGTGATGCTAAAGGTCGGAAGCATTGTAATTAGACCATCACTATCTTCGACAGTGAGGATGATGTTGCTATGAAGGCGAACATCATCATTCTCAGGGGTGCCGCTCAATCGCCCTGAATCAGTATCGAAGGTTGTTATCCATGCTGGCTGGTTTTCAATGGAAAAAATTAGAGGGCTGGTGCTGCTGTCTACATCATCAACCGTTGGGGTGAAATCGTAGAGGCTATCTTCATCGATAGCTGAGAGTGGCGGGGTGCTGAAGAATGGTGGGTCGTCTACAGGCAGTACATCGATGGTAATTGTGTTGGATGAGGAACTACTATCCACACCATCATTGACTGTAAACTGGAAACTGGAGTAGCCGTTTCCAGATAGATTTAAGGCGGATTTGAAAGTGAGGTTGGCAAGGTTGGATACATTAATTTTTTGATTGAGAGTTACGTTGCTGCCAAAAAAACGTAAGAAACCGGCGGTTTCGAGCGTTGTAATCTGAACGCTGGTGAAAACATCATCATCAGCATCAAAATACCCAAAGTCAGCCTCTGAAAATGTATAAGTGCTATCTTCATTCATTGTGATGGTGCTGTTAGTCGCGGTAGGGACTGCAGCCTGGGTGTGAGGAGGTAGTATTGCTAACGATAACAGTGATACAAAAATCAGTGAAAATATCCGCATGGTACTAACCTATAAAAATTTCTGTGAGTGGTAAAAAGCGATGTCCATGGGGGTGACTGTCATTGATTTGGTGCTGAAAAGTACAGATGGCAGTCGCAATTATATATCGACATTGCAGATGACTATCTTAACCTAATATCAATTAGTTATGCGCTTGTTTTTTGTATCTTATTGTTTATTCTGAAAAGTTTATCAGTACCTTGTTTTTATGTGTGGCAACCCCATTCTATTGGCAGGGCAAAGTGACCTCGTGGTTAATGGTGCTGATTGAGGTGATGGTGTTGGAAAACGCATATTCTATCAGCAGAGATAGTGATGATCTCTCATTTATTGCCGATAGCATTTGTGGTTGCAATGCTGATTTTATGTTTGGTGATGATTACCGGTGATTTTAGTTAACTTATTGAATTTTATTGTAATTATTGGTGATAAGGATGGATTAGGTTACATGGATGCAAAATTTATCAATCCAGTGCTAAAGGCCGTGGTCAATATCTTGCAAACGATGGCACAGATTACACCTCAGCCGGGTAAGCCTGAGATTAAGGCGGATGATGTTTCTCGTGGTGTCATTAGTGGTTTTATTGACCTGGCGGGTCGTGACGCGAGGGTTTCAGTTGCGGTGACCTTTTCGAAAGAGGCGATACTCGATATTGGTAGCCGGATGATGCATATGGAGTTAAAAGAGGTTGATGACATTATTAAAGACCTGGTCGGCGAAATGGCCAATATGGTGGCTGGTGGTGCAAAGGCCAACCTTCAGGAGGCCGGTTATGACTTTGATTTGACCTTACCATCAATTGTAGTCGGTGAGGAACATCAAGTAAAACATAGTATCGAGGGTGTCACCTTAATTATGCCGTTTTCGACTGAAGCGGGTCAATTTTATGTGGAAGTGTGTGCGCCTGATTAACGCATAGTGTCGATATCACTGTCTTTTGCTACTGATAAATATGTGGTATTCGCCTTGTGAGGGAAGGAAAAGGAAGTGTCTGGTCAAATTATTTATGTTGCTCGACAGCCCATCTTTGATCGGAACGGTCAAGTTTACGCTTATGAATTACTGTATCGATCTAGCCTGGATAATTATTTCTCTCATCCTGATGGTGATGAGGCGTCTTCTTCTGTCATCAATAACAGCATGTTTAGTTTTGGCCTGGATAACTTAACTGGCGGTAAGACTGCGTTTATCAACCTCACACGTACCGCTTTGCTAAAGGAGTGGGTGACACTTATTCCAAAAGAGTTAGTGGCTGTTGAGGTGTTGGAGACGATTGAGCCGGATGAAGCCGTTATTGAGGCATGTCGAAAATTAAAAAAAAATGGTTATCAGCTGGTGCTGGATGATTTTGTCTACGCGGAAAAGTTTGAGCCGTTATTAGATCTGGCTGATATCGTTAAAATCGATTTTATCGTTTCGTCAAAAGAAGAACGTGCCGCGATGTGTCAGCGTTTTGCAGATAAGCCATTTTTGATGCTGGCTGAAAAGATTGAAAATCATGAGGAATACCATGAAGCTTTAGCGTTGGGCTTTACATATTTTCAGGGTTATTTCTTTTGCAAACCAGAAATAGTCACACGTCAGGATGTGCCTGGGTTTAAGTTAAACTATTTGCGCTTCTTGCAGGAACTGAACAGTCCTAATCTTGATTTCACCCATATGGAGGCGATTATTAAACATGATATTGCACTTTCATATAAATTATTACGATATATTAATTCAGCTGCTTTTGGTTGGCGGAAAGAAATTGAATCAATCAAACAAGCACTAGTGATGTTGGGAGAGAGGCCACTGAAAAAATGGGCATCGTTAGCGGCATTTTCTAGTATTGCGGAAGATAAGCCACCAGAGCTACTGGTTACTTCGCTGGTTCGTGCATCATTTTGTGAATTGATTGCGGTGGATGTCGGGATGAAGGGAAAGGAGTTAGATCTGTTTTTCATCGGGATGTTATCTGTTGTTGATGCGCTGGTGAATCGTCCTATTGACGAAATTCTAGATGAAATCTGTATATCTGATGATGTGAGAGAGGCATTGGTCGATGGTGGTACTCCCGCTGCAAATGTGTTGCAGTTGATTATCGCTTACCAGCAGGCTGATTGGGATCAGGTGACTGAAATGGTCACGTTATTCGGGCTAGATGAAGCGCGCACCCCCGAACTTTATTGCAAAGCCATTGCGTGGGCGGATGAAATGGGGTAGGGCAGTTTGAGTCGGTCGATAGGGTTACTTAGCAGGCACTTTTTACCACTCCAGACATTTCCAGTTTTCGCCATCTGATTGCTTATCTGCAACACGTGCGCGCCCAGTGTTCGAAAGGACAACCGCCCGAGCACTGACAGGGCCTCTTTGATCGCAAAAAATGAAACTTGCATTGCTGCCATGAGAGTAGCCTTTGCTGCGAAAAACGACGCGTTTTCGATAGCGACTAGAGGTTATTTCAATGTTTTTTTTTGCCGCTTCCACATAAATAACCTCCTCTCCTTGTTCGAGTTCCCGGTTGAAATTTTCATCGACAAATATTAGCCAGCCATGATGCCAGTGGGGTTGTTGGGCGCAATTGCCGTCATCATTGGGGCAAATGACCATGTTGTAATGGCGCTTAATGGCCTCGCTTCTTGCGTAATTGAAGCTGGTGACCATGTTGTTAATTTGTGTTGTCATGCGGCTGTTTGCACCGATGTTCTGAAAAGTTGGTGCTGCCAGATGAAACAGAATGGAAAAGATGGCCAGTATGATGACGAGTTCTATCAATGTGAACCCGCGGTAATCGTGGCGTGGTATTGGTAGAGAGACACGGTGGTAAGTGGGCAATATTATCACGGTAGCATCCTTGCTGTGGTGAAATTAATTATCGATGGGGTTCACCTGACGTGACGGTGAATACTAGGGTGCTACTTATTCGAGTGCATTCTTTATCCGGGTTAATCCTTCCTGTAGATTTTCCATGCTGGTGGCAAATGAGAGGCGCATATAGCCGGGTGCACCAAAGGCGGAGCCAGGTACGAGCGCCACGCCAGCCTCATTGATGAGGAACTCACCAAACTCGATATCATTGTTAATGCTATCCAGTTTTGCATACGCAGCGTCCATTTTAGGGAATGCATAAAAGGCACCATCTGAAGGCAGGCATTCAATGCCTTCGATTTGATTCAGGGCCTCAATCACAAAATCATGGCGTTTCTTGAACTGCACGTTCATTTCTTTGATAAAAGACTGGTCACCCTCGAGAGCAGCCTGTGCTGCGACCTGTGATATTGAGGTGGGGTTTGAGGTGCTTTGCGACTGAATTTTTTTCATCGCATTGATTAGCGACAGTGGTCCGCCCGCATAGCCAATACGCCAGCCAGTCATTGAATAGGCCTTGGAGACACCGTTAAGTACAATCGTGCGCTCATAGAGATCCGGGTTGACAGTTAGAATGTTTTTGAAAGGCTCATCGGACCATCCGATGTGCTCGTAGATATCATCACTTGCCACAATCACCTGTGGGTGCTTGCGCAGTACTTCTCCCAGAGCCGCTAGTTCGGCGTGGCTGTACGCTGCTCCGGTTGGGTTGGATGGGCTGTTGATCACCATTAGTTTTGTTTTGGGGGTAATCGCCGCTTCCAGTTGAGCAGGGCTAATCTTGAAGCCTTGTTCCAGGCCGCTTTCGATAATCACCGGAGTCGCGTCGGCAAGCAGTACCATATCCGGGTAAGAGACCCAGTAAGGGGCGGGGATAATCACCTCATCACCTTCATCTAATAGCGCCTGAGCCATGTTGTAAAAGCTCTGTTTGCCACCGACCGAGACCAGGATCTGATCTGGAGTGTATTCCAGCTGGTTATCGCGCGCGAACTTGGCGACGATGGCCTTTCTTAGCTCTATTGTGCCATTGACAGCGGTATATTTAGTGAACCCGGCATTTATCGCTTCAATTGCTGCGGCTTTGATATGATCCGGGGTATCAAAATCAGGTTCGCCAGCACCGAAACCGATGATGTTTTTACCTTCGGCTTTTAGCTGTGCGGCACGTGCTGTGATGGCTAGCGTTGGGGAGGGTTTGACTCGCTGTACTCGGGCTGATAGTTCCACTTTTTTTATCCTTACTCACAAATTGTTAAACCTCTAGCGGCAGTCTGTAATATACTTGAGAAAGTCAGTTTGCAGAATCCCTAATGAGCGAAAAAACCCAAAGATTTTCAATTTCATCCAGTTTTAAACCTGCCGGTGACCAACCGAATGCGATTCGACAGCTAGTCGAAGGGCTGGAGGATGGGCTTGCCTCGCAGACGCTGCTGGGTGTAACCGGCTCAGGTAAAACCTTTTCGATTGCCAATGTGATCCAGCAGGTGCAGCGTCCGACCATCATCATGGCACCGAACAAGACCCTGGCGGCGCAACTTTATGGCGAGATGAAAGATTTTTTTCCGGATAATGCGGTCGAATACTTTGTCTCTTATTATGATTATTATCAGCCGGAGGCCTATGTGCCTTCCTCTGATATGTTTATCGAGAAGGATGCTTCTATCAATGAGCATATTGAGCAGATGCGCCTGTCGGCCACGAAATCATTATTAGAACGACCGGATGCGATTATTGTCGCTTCGGTTTCATCGATCTATGGTCTGGGAGATCCGCGTGCCTATCTGAGTATGGTGCTGCATCTCTCGAAGGGGGAGGTGATTGATCAACGTGATATTCTACGCCGTCTCGCAGAGCTGCAATATACCCGCAATGACGTTGAGCTACACCGCGCGACCTACCGAGTACGCGGCGATGTGATCGATATCTTTCCTGCTGAATCAGATTTTGAAGCGGTGCGAATTGAGCTATTTGATGATGAAGTGGAATCTCTCAGCTATTTTGATCCGTTGACAGGAGAAATACTGCGTCGTGCGCCTCGTTTGACGATTTATCCGAAGAGTCACTATGTGACGCCTGCGCAGACGCTGGTAGGGGCGATGGATAAAATTCGTGATGAGCTACGTGAGCGCCTGGCGCAGCTGCACAAGGCCAATAAGCTCGTTGAAGCGCAGCGCCTGGAACAGCGCACTATATTTGATCTGGAGATGATCAAAGAGCTAGGTTACTGCTCTGGTATTGAGAATTATTCGCGTTATCTCTCTGGTCGTGAGTCGGGTGACCCACCGCCGACGTTGTTTGACTACCTGCCAAAGAATGCTTTGCTGGTGATTGATGAAAGCCATGTGACGATTCCACAGATCGGTGGTATGTACAAGGGTGATCGCTCGCGCAAGACTACATTGGTTGAGTACGGCTTTCGTCTGCCGTCAGCGCTCGATAATCGTCCAATGTGCTTTGAGGAGTTTGAGCGTATCGCACCGCAGGCGATTTTTGTCTCGGCCACACCTGGCTCTTATGAGAAGGAGCACGGTGAGGCAGTGGTCGAGCAGTTGGTGCGACCAACGGGATTGGTTGACCCTGAGATAGAGGTTCGCCCTGCGACGACTCAGGTAGATGACCTACTCTCAGAAATTCGGTTGCGGGTGGAAAAAGAGGAGCGGGTCCTGGTGACAACCTTAACTAAACGCATGTCTGAAAACCTTACTGAATACCTTGCTGAACATGGTGTTCGTGTGCGTTATCTGCACTCAGATATTGACACCGTTGAGCGTATGGAAATTCTGCGTGATTTAAGGCTGGGTGAATTTGATGTGCTAGTGGGTATTAACCTGCTTCGAGAGGGACTCGATATCCCAGAGGTTTCGC
Source organism: Gammaproteobacteria bacterium (assembly GCA_021648525.1). GTDB lineage: Bacteria > Pseudomonadota > Gammaproteobacteria > SZUA-140 > SZUA-140 > SZUA-76. The sequence continues at coordinate 33,865 of JAKISP010000021.1, read as the reverse complement.
TGGTGGCGATCCTCGACGCCGATAAAGAAGGGTTTCTACGCTCAGATCGTTCATTAATACAGACGATTGGACGGGCAGCGCGTAATCTTAACGGACGGGCCATTCTCTATGCAGACAAAGTTACCGGCTCCATGAGGCGTGCACTGGACGAGACCGAACGACGTCGTGAAAAACAGCTTGCTCATAATGAAGCTCATGGCATTACGCCGAAGGGAATTCAGAAAGCGATCACGGATGTGATGGACGCCGGGGTTGCGACCGATCAAAAGCGCGCCAGGGCGTATGCCCGAATTGCGGAGGATGGTGTTGATTATACTACGATGTTACCTGATCAACTCGCGAAAAAAATCACTCAACTGGAAAAAGAGATGTATCAGCATGCGCGTGATCTCGATTTTGAGGCGGCGGCAAAGCTGCGTGATGAAATCCATATAGCTCAGCAATCAGTGCTGGGATTGTCTTCTAAGTGATGTTTAATTTGCATACTCAGGGGCTGTGTCTGCCCACAATTGCCCATGGCTATCCATATTTGGGGAGGAGATGCAGATTTGCTGTTATTCAAAGGCAATAGTTGATTAAACTACATTGTTTTTTTTATGCCGGTAGTACTTATAATCCCGCCTTTATTTTTATATTATCTAGAGAGTTGAATGAATATATCCCTACTTTTACAGGTGTAATGGTCAGTTCATCTTAAGTCAGGTGAGTTTAAGTAATACTGAAGTATCGAGAGTCGATGTGATAAGTCGCGTGTCAGTTGTTCTTGTATCAACACTTTTTGATCATTCCTGGATCAGGTATTCCTCTTTCTTTCCACCATTAAGCGGTTTAATTTTCTGGCTAATAATATATTACGGTTTTCGAATGCAGATGCTGAATGGGGAATTTGAATGAAGGATGACATTTCGAAGGTGAGACTTAGCTACGGGAGAGCGATCTCCAGGTCGGGGTTTTTACCTCAATTTTATGATATTTTCCTGGCGAGTGATCGCGCCATCGCACTAAAATTTGTTAACACCGACCTGGAAAAGCAGCAAGAGTTGCTGGCGATGTCAGTGAATATGGTTATTTTGTTTCCTCAGGAAAATAAAATTGCAAAGAACGCGGTAGGGCGTATCCGCAAGTCTCATTGCAGAGAAGGGTTGAATATTGAACCGCATTTTTATGGGCTATGGAAAAGTAGCCTGATTCAGGCTGTTTCTGAATATGATGTGGAATATACTTCACAAATAGAGGCGTCGTGGCAAAAAGTGCTGCAGATAGCGATTGACCATATTGTCGAAGGGTATTAATTCCCTGGTATTTTTTATTTTGTACTGCTGTCGATGTAAATCTATCAGTTTTTCTGGTCAATTAAATTCGTATTTTTTGCCTGGGCAGGCTACATTGGTGTCTAATTTTTTATTGGGGTAAATGATGGCGGTAATCTGGTATCCCGGGCATATGCACAAAGCTCAGAAGCAGATCAAAGAGGTGATGCATCAAGTTGATCTGGTGATTGAGGTAATGGATGCGCGTATTCCATTCAGTAGTGAAAATCCTGTGGTAAAAGAGCTTCGCGGCCCACGTCCGTGCCTCAAGGTGTTAAACAAATCTGATTTGGCTGATCCTGCTGTGACAGCAGACTGGCTACATTATTTTTCACAACAAGAGGGTATACGCGCAATTGCGTTAACCACAACGCGTAAAGGTGAGTCACGAAAAATATTAGGGCTATGCCGTGAAATGGTACCGCTCAGAGTGCAGCGTGGTGAGCCTGTTCGTACTATGATTATGGGGATTCCCAATGTTGGCAAATCGACCTTGATCAATGCATTGGCAGGGCGCGCGATTGCTAAGGTAGGCGATGAACCTGCGGTAACGAAACAGCAGCAGCGTATTAGCCTTGGCAATGGGATTGTTTTATCTGATACACCGGGTATTCTTTGGCCGCGAATGGAAGATTTGAATTGTGGTTATCGGTTGGCGGTGACCGGTGCGATTAAAAATGCTGCGATCACCTTTGAAGATATTGCGCTGTATGCCGGTGAATTTTTGTTACAGCATTATCCGCAAGCGTTGATGATACGATTTAAGTTGAATGAGTTGCCAGTGGAAGCGCCGGAATTAATAGAGGCGATTGGGCGAAAGCGAGGCTGCCTGCGGCCGGGTGGTGTGCTGGATCTGCATAAGGCATCTGAAATATTGCTAAAAGAATTCAGGTCAGGAAAGCTGGGTGGGGTTTCGCTTGAGACACCCGCTATCTTTGATGTGCTAGAGCAAGATAGTGGTGAGTCTGAATCTAGTTTACACCCTGTCGATTAGTTTAACAGTCGCTTTCATTATGGAGGTCGAGGATGAAACCAGCCGGAAATAATGGGCATTGTTGCGACCATGTCTCTATTGTTTTAGAAAGCTATTATCGGTTGACTGGACTGATGATTGAGTTCAATGGTCAACCAGAAATTTCTGCGAAGGCGGTGTTTAATGCGCCATTTGCTTTGATTTCTCATGGCATTGAGGCCGAGCCAGTCTTTAATTATGCTAATAAAACAGCGATGCGGCTGTTTGATATGACGTGGGATGAAATCACAGCACTGGCATCAAAGTATTCTGCCGAACAATCTAATCGTGAGCAGCGCTCACAACTGTTGCGTGAAGTGAAGAAAAAGGGTTATATCGAAGATTATTCTGGGGTTCGTATTGCAAAAGGCGGACGGCGTTTCTATATAGAGCAGGCGACAGTCTGGAATCTCACAGATGCCGATGGTGCTTACTATGGACAGGCGGCGATGTTTAACCACTGGCACTTCGTGTAGGGCAGTGATCGAAAGGTCTCTAATCGTTTGAATGTTATCAGATCGTCATGAATGGTGGTTATTTTTTGATAGGTCAGTATGTTAGCGTAGCAGCTAAATTGAGTAGATTTAATATGGGGTTGTGTTAACGATGAATGATGAAGTTGATGAAATTGCCCCACTGCGTAGCCGTGTGGTTGGTGTGAGTGAGTATGCACAGCGGATAAAGCTTCACAACGAACTTCATGCCCGGCCTCATGAGCTGCTTAAGGCCCCGATGCAGGTTTCCCAGTTGGTGTTGCTTTCTGATAACAGTATGATTAGCGACGAGTTGCGCCTGATTACTCAGTTGTGCGAGCGGTATAGTGTCAGCCCACCGGTGCTGGAAACTCGCCACTTTAGCGCACAATTTGGATCGTTCCGGTTTAAATGGGAACGTCACACTGAATTTTCGATGTATACTTTTTTTGTGAAAATGCCTTTTGAGGTGCCATTCGCGGAACCAGCAATTAAGCATGTCCCGAAAGAGTGGTTAGAGACTTTGCCAGGAGAAATTCTCTCTGCGACACACCTGGCTATTGAGCATAAATCGCGTCCTCAGCGTAATCTTGAAGCGCTTTCGACGCTCTTTGCTTCCAATACGGTCATTGGAGCAAAGGTGGTGGCAGGAAGTGCGATTGTCTGGACTGATAATAAGATTCATGCCGATGGCTTTAGCCGAATCCTGATTCATGATGTTGATCTTCGCCGCCGTCAAGCAGGGCGACTGGTGCAGCGTTTACTGGAGGTTGAAACTTACCGCATGTTGGCGTTGATTCCGGTTTCGACGGCGCGTAAGTATCTTCCTGAACTGGCTAATTTTGATAAACAGCTTGCTGAATTGACTGATAATAATTGTCATTGTCAGAGCCACGATGATGAGCAACAGTTACTGGATGATCTGACGCGTCTTGCGGCAGAGATCGAGCGAATTTCAGCCGTCACTAATCAGCGGTTTAATGCGTCATCTGCCTATTACAATATTGTCAAAATGCGTATTAGTGAATTACGAGAACAGCGTATTCAGGGGTTACAGATGTTTCATGAATTTATGGAACAGCGTCTTTCACCCGCAATGGCGACCTGTGACTCGGTTAACAGTAATCTTGAACTGCTGTCGACTCGTGTGGCGCGCGCTTCTGCATTATTACGAACTCGGGTGGATATCGCGATGGAAGGCCAGACACGCGATCTACTTACATCAATGGATAAGCGCGCAAAACTGCAATTGCGGATGCAGGAGACGGTTGAAGGGCTGTCAGTGGTGGTGTTGAGTTACTATCTTCTAGGTATGGTGGGCTATGCGCTGAAGGCGCTTAAATCGAGTGGTGTGTCGATTAACGTTGAGATATCCACTGGGCTGGCGATTCCCGTTGTGCTTGGCATTGTTTTTATTTCGGTACGACGGTTGCGTCGTCTTGCATCGGATGACTAATGGTACTCGCTATTGGTTGCTGCTTTGTTCAAATGCACAATATTTGTGAATTTGGAGTTTCCAGGTGTTCAGGTTAAATGACCTGATTAATGTGGTTTTAAAAAAACATTTAATTATACCGATACAATAAATAAAGAAGGGACTGATCGGCTTCGACGAGAAAAAAAGAGGTTTATTTCGAGCCGCTTTGAGTGGATTGAGGATCGCGTGAATGGTGTGTTGAAACGGTTGTTGAAAAAATCTAACTAACGATAAAAGGTATTAAACAGGTGTTTTATAGCCTCTATTATTAATCGGTGGGAGTCAGAGATGCTTTGTCTGGGTGTAAGTCCATGCTTACCCTGATGCTCGAATTCAATTGAAATTTTCACTTTAGTTCTTTCTACTAAGTGCCGTTAAGGATTCACGTGAATGCAATTAACCACTCAAGCCAGGTGGGAGTTGTGTTTGATGCGATAACGAAATGAACAGTGGCTGTTTTTTCATTTATAGGGACGTAAATGCGTATCGAGCATGATGCTCATTTATAACCTTGAGATGAGAGATGATGGTTCAATCTGTATCTGTTTTGATTGTTGATGATTCCGACTCAACGCGTCTTGTGATGGCTGCTATTTTACGTAAAGCGGGATATCTTGTGAGTGAGGCAAGGTGTGGCGTTGAGGCGCTGGAGATGGCGCTGAAGCAGAATTATAGCATCGTGATTACCGATCTCCACATGCCTGATATGGATGGCGATAGTCTGGTGAGTTGTCTGCGCCGTTGTTCTCAATACCAGTTTACCCCTATTTTATTCGCCTCTGCTGAACCAGTGAACGAGATCAGGCATATTGGCGGTGAGGTCAGAGCAACGGGCTGGATTTCAAAGCCTGTTAAGCCGGATAAGCTGCTTGCTGGTTTGCGGCGTTTATTAAGCGTTGACTAATTCCAGATTAGCGAGTTGTGCTGGATTTTTTGCTCTGGGTTAGCTGTTGAGGGCCAGTATGGCTGAGCCTAATGCCGTTTCTGTATTTTTGTTCACCTCAACGGGTATGCCGAGTCTATTCTGCCGTATTCTGTTCCATGCTGGGTTTTGTGCGCCACCACCCATGGTCAAAACTTTAGTGGGGTAGGGTGTGCCGAGTTCAGTCAATAACCGATAACCCTGTTGTTCTACTGTGGCGATTCCTTCAAGTAGTCCCTGAAAGTAGTGGACGTCATCAGTTGGTCGAGGGGTAATTCCAGGGGAGAGTCCTGGGTCATTGACTGGAAAGCGCTCACCGATTGAAGGCAGCGGATAGTAGTCCAGGCCTGTCGGTATGTCGGGGTTTAGTTGAGGTGTCATGGCTGCCAGCTGTTCTGAAGAGAAGTGCTGTAACAGCGTTGTTCCGCCGCAGTTTGATGCGCCACCCACCAGCCATCTGTCATTGAGACGGTGGCTATAAACACCGAATTCTGGTGCAAAGACAGGTTTGTCTGACAACACCTTCAGTACCAATGTTGAACCAAGTGAGGTGACCGCATCGCCAACCTCAGATGCTCCGGTGGCAAGAAATGCCGCGATGCTATCGGTGGTGCCGCTGACGACCCTTGTTTGCGGTGAAAGACCAAGCTGGTTAGCTAATTCATTTTGAACGGTACCGATGGTGGTGCCAGGCACGGTCACTTCTGGTAGTAGTGAGCAATCAACGCCTAGTTGTTCAAACCACTCTGGCCAGCACCGGTTGATCACATCATAGCCTAGCTTGAGGCAGTTGTTCTCATCGCTGATGCCAAATTGGCCACTTAGTCGCCCCGCAATCCAGTCGGCCTGATGTAAGACGTGTCTGGCATTTTCCGGTATTCCCTGTTTTTGAAGCCACAGTAGTTTGGCGAGTGCTGAGCTGGCACCGTGCGCAGCGCTTTCTGCTGGTGCGATGGCGGCAATCTGCTCTGCTTCTTTGTGGCTACGGGCGTCGTTGTACATGAGGCCGTGGTGGAGAGGGGTGCCGTTCTCATCCGTGATCAGCAGCGTGCTAGAGGTGCCATCTACCGCAATTGCGGAGACTTCATTTATGGGTACCATGCTGCCGAATTCTTTCAATAGCAGGCAGACTGCCTGCCACCATATCACGCCATTTTGTGAGCGCTGGGCATTCTTTTGACTGGGGGTGACCATCGTGACATGGTGCGTCGCGATTTGGGTGCCGTGTTCATCGATGACAACCGCACGGCAGCCACTGGTGCCGACATCAATTCCCAGAAAGAGCGCCATTATCAGGCTGCCATTTGAGGTGATGTAGTTTTACGGTAGGTGTACAGGTTCAGGTGCGACCCAGTCTGGGTGGCGGTGTTCGGCAACTACGTTGGTGTAGACTCCGCCGCGCACATTAAACTCAGCGGTTACGCGCATAAAGCGAGGGTCACAGGCTGCGACAAAATCACTCAACATCTGATTGGTGACCTTCTCATGGAATGCGCCTTCGTCACGAAAAGACCAGATGTACATCTTTAGGGCTTTTAGCTCGATGCAGCTCTGCTCTGGCACATAGTCGATTTTGATGGTAGCAAAATCTGGCTGGCCTGTTTTTGGGCAGAGGCAGGTGAATTCCGGGATGCGGATTCGGATGGTGTAATCGCGATCCTGGTTGGGGTTTTCAAAGGTTTCGAGTGCTTTACCTGGTGTGCTGGGCATGGGCTATCTTTCGGTGCTTTTTCTACAGTAAATTCTAGAAGTAACTATTAACCTGCTGTAAGTAAATGTTAATTTTCTAGTTTATGTGCTGTGGTGAATGCCCGATATCGCTCCTTTAATTAAAATTAAGATCATCAGAGCGGATAAAATAACAGATAATCAATTCAGGATCTCGTTTAGTGCGAAATTAAGGAATTCATGCTTGTCTTACGTGGCCTTTATCATGTATCTTCCTCTGCCATGCAGTTGCAGAAAATTAAACTCGCCGGTTTTAAATCATTTGTTGATCCCACCACCTTAGAACTGCCTAGCCAGTTGATCGGTGTTGTTGGACCAAATGGTTGTGGTAAATCAAATGTAATCGACGCAGTACGCTGGGTGATGGGCGAAAGTTCGGCCAAAAACCTGCGTGGTGACTCGCTCGCGGACGTCATATTTAACGGCTCATCGGGGCGTAAGCCGGTCGGTGCGGCGATGGTTGAGTTGGTATTTAACAACTCCCAGGGGCGATTGGGTGGTGAATACGCTAAATATGCTGAATTATCGGTTAAGCGACAGATCAATCGTGAAGGTAAATCCAACTATTATTTGAATGGTACTAAATGCCGTCGTCGCGATATTACTGATGTTTTTCTAGGCACGGGTCTAGGGCCTCGTAGCTATTCGATCATCGAGCAGGGAATGATCACACGACTGATTGAAGCGAAGCCAGAAGAGCTGCGTGCATTCCTTGAAGAGGCGGCTGGTATTTCCAAATACAAAGAACGTCGCCGTGAAACGGAGACGCGGATTCGTCACACCAAAGAAAATATGAGTCGAATCGAGGACCTGGTAGGTGAACTTGATAAACGACTACAGACATTGCAGCGCCAGGCCAGGACTGCTGAGAAGTATAAAGCCCTTAAAGAAGAAGAGCGTTTAGTAAAAGCACAGCTATTGGCGTTACGCTATCAGGGGCTGGATGGTGAGGTGCAGCTGAAAGATCAGGCGATCCAGGGGCGGGAAACTGCACTTGAAGGGCAGTTGGCTGAGCAGTGCACCACCGACACTGAGATTGAGAAGCAGCGTATCGCGCATAGCGAAGCGAATGAGCACTTCAATCAGGTACAGGGGCAGTTTTATAGTATTGGCGCAGATATCGCGCGTGTTGAGCAAAGTATTCAGCACATACAGGAAAAGCGCGAAGAGAATCAGCTAGAGCTTGAGAAGGCGATTCAGACCCTGACCGAAGGTAAGGTACATATCGAGCATGATCAGCATCAGATCGAAGAGATCAACGCCTCGCTAGAGACCTGTGACCCACAATTTGAGACTGCAGAGGCGCAGGCGAAGATTTCGACCGAGGCGCTACGTGAAATTGAAGAGAGCCAGCGAAACTGGCAGGAAGAGTGGGAATCATTCAATAGCGCGGTGGCAGCCAAGACCCAGCAATCTGAGGTTGAGCGTACCCGTATTATCCACCTTGAAGAAGATATGGCGCGTCAGCAGAAACGCTTGCAGCGCCAGGAAGAGGAGCATCATGGACTTGATGCCGGTGATCTCAAAGAAGAGGTCGCAACCCTCAGTGAGCAATCTGCCGAGAGCAGTGCACAGCTAGAAGGGCTGCAACAGGAGGTGCATGGTCTGCTGAGTGAGATTACTCAGCAGCGTGAAACCAATAGTGGCACCACCCGCGAACTGGTGGACGCACGTAGTCATCTGGTTGAGTTACAGAAGCAATACGCCTCGCTTGATGCGTTGCAAAAGGCTGCCCTTGGCAAGCAGGCGGGGGCGGTAACCACCTGGCTGGAAGCGCATGACCTTGATGGCATGCGCCGTCTCGCTGAAACCCTTAATGTGGAAAACGGCTGGGAGCGTGCGGTTGAAACCGTGCTGGGTCAGAATATTGAAGCGCTTTGTGTGGCGGGTGTTGAGTGCGTCACCGATCGGCTTGCCTCATTGCAGCAGGGGACGTTGAGTATTTTTGATACTCAGGCTAAATCCAATGCCACGTCCAGACCGGTCGGTATGTCGCTGGCTAGTAAGGTTGAGGCGACCTGGGCACTAGATGGACTATTCGCCGGTATCTACGCGGTTGACACCATGGAAGATGCGCTAGCACTTCGCACTCAGCTAGAAGCGCATGAATCAGTCGTGACTCGTGACGGAATATGGATCGGCCCAGATTGGTTGCGTGTGGTTCGTGGTGGTGAAGAAGAAGGGAGCGTACTTGTTAGAGAACAGGAGCTTAAACTTGTTTCGAAGAAATTAGATGAGGCTGATGAGCATCTTTGTCAGCTTGAGCAAGCGCTTGAAGAGGGGCAGTTTAAGCTGGCGGCACTGGAAGAGCAGCGTGAAACTTTGCAGAGTAATATTAACCAGGCTGCGCATAAAAATGCTGAGGTACGCTCACAGCTGAGCAGCAAGAATGCGCGTCTGGAGCAGGTTGAAGCGAGAAAGCATCGCTTGCAGGAAGAGATTGAAGAGATTCGTGCTCATAATGAAAAGGGTAGCGAAGAGCTGGTGGTGGCGCGTGAGCGTCTGGAAATGATGATCGCAGAAATGATGGAGCATCAGGAGCAGCGCATTCTGTTGGGTGATCAGCGCGAAGAATTGAGTGTGATGCTAGATGAGCGTCGTCAGCAGGCACAGACCGATCGTGATACCGCACGTGAATTTATGTTGAGAATCGACTCGATGCGCACCCAGTTGGGCACATTGACCACCAGTACTGAGCGGATGCAGCGCCAGATGGGTAACCTTGAGCGCCGCCGTGAAGAGTTGACCACTGCACTGGAGGATGGGGTTGAGCCGCTTGAGAGCAGTAAAGTGGAGCTGGAAGCGTTTTTGGAAAGGCGTCTGCTGGTGGAAGGTGAACTGGCTGAAGTACGTCGTCAGGTTGAAGCGTGCGACCACCAACTGCGTCAGCTTGGCAGTCGTCGTAGCGAGATTGAACAATTGATACTGGCGATCCGTTCTGAACTAGAGCAGATGCGTATGGCGTGGCAGGAGATCAAGGTACGTCGTCAAACTCTGCTGGAGCAGATCGAAGAGTCACAATATGAATTAGCACAGCTACTCGAAGAGATGCCTGACGAGGCCAATGAGGCAGAGTGGGCGAAGCAGGCGGAAGAGATGGAACGCCGTATTCAGCGTCTGGGCGCAATCAACCTCGCCGCGATTGAAGAGTACACGGAGCAATCGGAGCGTAAAAATTACCTTGACTCACAGCTGGCTGATCTTACCGAGGCACTTGAGACACTGGAAAGTGCGATTCGTAAAATTGATCACGAAACCCGCACCCGTTTTAAAGATACCTTTGAGAAGGTGAATGAGAAGTTACAGGAGCTTTTTCCACGTCTCTTTGGTGGCGGTAGTGCTCGCCTGGAGATGACTGGTGAGGATGTACTGGATGCCGGTGTCACCATCATGGCTCATCCACCGGGCAAGCGAAACAGCAGTATTCACCTGCTTTCGGGGGGGGAGAAGGCACTGACGGCAGTGGCGATGGTCTTTGCGATCTTTGAGCTTAATCCCGCACCGTTCTGTATCCTTGATGAGGTTGATGCACCGCTTGATGACAACAACACTATCCGCTTTAGCCAGATGGTTAAAGAGATGTCAGACCGAGTGCAGTTTATTTTTATTACCCATAACAAGATCACGATGGAGATCTCCAACCAGCTGGTCGGTGTCACCATGCATGAGCCAGGTGTTTCACGCCTGGTGGCGGTAGATGTGGCGGAAGCAATGCAGCTGGTGGAAGCCGTCTAGCGACTGTTTCTGGTTAAACCACTTTCACATGGTTTAACCCTTTCCTGCTTCCTCTGCACGCCGCCGACGTTCAAACTCTTCTTCAGCGGCGGCATCAATCACCTTCATGACATCATCCACATCGGCGGCGATAGTACTCTCGATAAAGTGACCGGTCAGCTCGCTCTCTGGAGTGAGGCTACCTTTTTCGTAGAGGTGCCAGATCTCCTTGCCGTAAGTGGTTGTTGCAAGCTCTGGGGCGAAGCGTGTAAAGAAATCGCTTATATTGTTTACATCGCGCTCTAGAATCATCGGCGCACTGTTATTCCCCGCTGCATTGACTGCCTGTGGTAGATCGATAATCACTGGGCCGTCTTTATCGACCAGCACATTAAACTCAGATAGATCACCGTGCACCAGGCCAGCGCAGAGCATCCGTACAATGTCCTGGATCAGTCGTTGATGGTAGTCAAGTGCCAGCTCCTCGTTAAAGTCGACTTCAGCAAGTCTTGGTGCTGCGTGGCCTTCACCATCGGTAACCAGTTCCATTAGCAGTACGCCATCAACAAAACCGTAGGGTTGAGGTACACGCACACCGGCCGCTGCGAGTTGGTAGAGCGCATCGACCTCGGCGCTCAACCATGCTTTTTCACTCTCTTTTTGGCCGAAATTAGAACGCTTCTGCATCGCGCGGTTACGCCGACTATTGCGCCCCGTACGCCCCTCCTGATATTGCACTGCCTGTTTGAAGCTGCGTTTATTGGCCTCTTTATAGACTTTCGCACAGCGTACCGCCTCGCCGCAGCGTACCATATAAACTTGGGCCTCTTTGCCGCTCTGTAACTGGCAGATCACCTCGTCGATCAGGCCATCGTTGAGTAACGGGTGTAATCTTTTGGGTATTTTCATTGAACGCTACATTTATTAGAAGGTGTATTATAACGGATAGCCGCTGAAATTAGGTGGTTCTTATTGAATCCATCTGGGGAGTTGGCCACAATGGTCACATTATAAATAAGGGTGGTGTAATGGTACGCTTTCCCTTTCTGTTTTAGGAGATAGCAAGTGATGAAGCGCCGTTTTATTTTTCTACCCCTGGTCATGTTGTTTGCCGTATTGGCTGCACTAAGTGGTTGTTCAGAACAAGTCTCGGCTACTAACACCTCAGAGAGCGCTGCAGTTCTGGTTAAAAAGGATGTGAAGGTCGGTGATGGTGCAGAGGCCGCCAGAGGGGATATGGTTTCGGTTCATTACACCGGTTGGCTTTATGATAAATCGGCTACGAACAACCAAGGCAAAAAGTTTGATAGCTCGCGTGACCGTGGCCAGCCATTTGGCTTTAAACTAGGTGCCGGGCGGGTGATTCAAGGTTGGGATCAGGGTGTGGCAGGGATGAAAGTCGGTGGGCAGCGCACCTTAACCATTCCGTCATCGCTGGGTTATGGCGCACGGGGTGCTGGAGGCTCTATTCCACCGAATGCTACGTTGGTGTTTGATGTTGAACTGCTGAAAATTCGTTAGTCTGTGATTTGATTTTAAATTTCATTATAAATTGCATGTAACTCATCAGCTTTGAAAAACATATTAATTCCCTGGTAATACATAGTAAACCAGTCAAATACTGCGCCTGGATAGAGAATAGAATCACGCTCAGTTAAACGAAGACCAACATCTTATCAGTGTCTGAAAAAACCACGATAAGAAGAACTGAAAAAATTAAAAATCAGGGGCATGATAAAAAGCTAGGGTTTATTTAAGTGCTTTTCAACCCGGCTATCTCTTTCCTTATTCATGACCGGGACTAATTGTGGTGAATTCTCTTTATCACCCTTTTTTAGTGGAGGGCGATTTATGCTTGATATAATGGGTGGAGGTGAGGTGATTCTGGTTACTTTCTCTGCTGGTTTGAGGGTGTTGACGATACGGTCTAGCAGTGAAAAGAGCAGGTCGATGCTATAGCCACCGATAAAGCCGAGCGCTGCTTCTGTGATTTTAATACTGGCCTCTGAGCCACCACTGCTATATAGCAGTACGATGACGCCACCGCTAAGGGTACCGAGTACCAGTCGGTTTCGATATTCGGGCAGTCTTCTTGGGTCGAAGGTGCGTTCTCGTAACTGCTCTTCTGCCTGGCGTAATATGAAAATACAGGCACCAAAGGCACCGTACATAAATGGGGTCAGGTCGATAATAAAGGTGTAGATATAATTGGCGATATTAAATGCACTGAGATTTTCCTGTGCTATTGTTGGGCCAGCCATTTCAAACATGTATTGGTAGATGTTGATGCCGACAATGGTTGCTAGAATGACAAACGACCAAATCCACATATTTCGCACATGCCTGCCGGCATCGGTATGCATGTGGCTGAGGCCACTGTTCATCTGTTTGTTTTCAGTGGCGCGTAAGCTAATAGCTGTCGTAGGTGCCAGTTGAATACTGAGTATTTGATAGCAGTGTTGTAGATAGGCGATGTCATCGTCAGCAAGCATCTCCCTTTTAGTGATTTTGATCTCCCACATACGATACAACTCATCCATCTGAATATCATCTGAGAGCTGTCCGCTTTCAGCGGCAAAAACAGCGAGGCGCATCACATCTTTTAAAAAACCATTAAGGCTTGTGACGTGTTGCGATTCAGGTTGCTGTGTGTTTTCTTTGTCCATAAACTTTATTTTAGTTTAAAGGTAAAGGTGCGATCAAAGTCTTTTACAGGTAGCATTTTAGGCCCTTTAATTTCACGAATACGCCACGCATTGGCACTGAGATTAATGGTGCCAGTGGTATTACGGCTAAAGCTGATCGTCATGAAATGCTCGCGTGTTCTTATTTTTGGGTAGGCAGAAAAGATGTTGCCTTTTTTTGTACTGACCTGGAAGAGCTTATTGTAAGTGACTTTTGCGGGTTTCCAGTTATTCAATTGACAGATTTCAGGTGCTGGAAATTTAATGGGTTTTGATTTTGGTTTGTCTGTCGCAATACCATTTAAATAGGTCAGGTTTGACATCGGTGAGGCGACTATTTCTATTAAGCGCGGTCCTTTCGCTTCGTTACCGAGTTGCGTGGTGGCAATTCGGCCAAAATGAACATCACCGCTCATCAGTACAATATCGTGTCCGCTAACAGAGAATGCCTGCAAAAGCCCAGCATACTGTTGTTTGTAACTCAGCAGGTTTTTTTCGGTATCGTTTTCTTCGACGATAAAGGGTTGTGGTGCAACAAAGATGCCTGGTGAACGTAGCTCGTGAGCCCACTTTTTGATTTTGTTAAGAACCGACGTGCTGGTAAAGCCATTTTCATCTCTAAATGAACGTAAGTCGGCGATGCAGACTGATAGGTCTTTACCAATGTTGAAGGTTTCGAAAGGCTTGCTTCGCTGAATATTATTGACCGCATCGGTCGCGGCGGCATCCCATGTTTTACGTACGTAGCCCAGACGTAGTGCCTGAAGTTGAGGAATGGCTGATTTGTAAAATGGGTAGTCGTTCCAGAATTCATGATCATCCGGCAGCATCCAGGTGCCACCATTGCATAGAATGCTGCCCATTGCCTGCCAGTGAAGTGCGTAGTCATCGGCGATACGCTGGCGGATTTCGTCGCGTACAAGTGATAATGAGTCGAAACCAATATCGAGATAGACCTGATCACCGGTTAAGAAGGTGATGTCAGGGCGAACGTTATCTGCTCCACGTTGATAAAGTGCTTTGTAGGCTGCAGCGGCGCGTCCACCATCGCGATGGTTGTAGAAACAGCTGCCGAGCGCAATGGTAAACGGTTTTTTGCCTTTAAGTGGCACTCTATTGGGCAGGGTTGAAAAGGCACCGCTACGCAGGTGCTGCCATGACTGCGGAATGACATTTCCATTAGCTTCTACGCGACGAATAAAGTTCAGCGAATAATTTTTCCCAGGGGTAAGATTATTGAACTTAATCACTTTGAAGAAACGCTGGTTTAGTTTTCTAAATGGCTGTTGCCATTGATCCTTTGTGATACGTCTGGTCTGTTTGCGACCATCAGGGTGGATTAGCTCAACGCGTGCAATGTCTGGTTTTTTAAGCGTTGGAAAGAGCGTGCCGACCCATACTTCCACACTCTCTGAGGTGACGCGCTGTACGACAAGTGACCATTGACTGGTATTGGTATCCTTATTGCTCACTCCGTTTCTCCCTGAGTATTTTATGGTATCGTTTTTTGTGCTGTTGTATTGATAGCTACAGTGTCGCTTCTAGTTGCCTGAGAATATGTGGATAGACATCCTGATGTGCATTTTTCCCGTGTATACAGTCGATGTGGCCGTAGTCAGGGATTTTATGAAAACCGTAAAGCGACGCACCATTTCTATCGCTCAGTGTTTGATACGTTTTTTCGAGGCCCTCTGGCAGAAAGCATTCATTTTCTTCGCCAACGATAAAGGTGATCGGTAGTGCCATACGATCAAGATGAGGCAGGTAGCTGTTATTTCCATCCGCGTCGGTAATATTCCCTTTACGCGTCATGATGGCTAAATGTTCCAGCGAACGCATGTTGGCAACACCATACAGTTCATGCAGATTATCATGGGTGATGACATTGAGCTGGTCATGCTCGTAAAGCTGGCCATATAGAAATGTCACGCGGCGACAGACGGGGTTTTTGCACTGCTCTTCTTTCTGGATAGGGTAGAGCTTCAGTGCCTTGTCTAACAGCTTATCTTGCCAGCTGGACTCCTTAGCGGTGTAGGCGGTAAGCGAATCAATACCCAGCTGATCTAATAGCTCTGGCACATAAAGGCCCGTTTTGATTTTGCTCAGTAACGGTACTTTTATATGCGTTGATATCTGTGAGACGACTGCTGAACGCACGTTTTTAAGGTGTCCACCTAGCATCGACATGGTCCAGGTGGTGGCGCCGTAACAATGAACGACCATCTGTACTGACTCTTTGCCAGTCACTTCAATTACTCTGGCAACGGCAGCAGGGTAGTCGTATTGCGCAACTTCATCTGCTGTTGAGGCCGTTTGTGATGCTGCTAGTTCGATACTCACGCGGTAATCGAGTAGCCATACGTCATAACCATGGGCGATCAGGTATTCGAGCAGATTGGTGTCGAGTGTGTCGGTGGAAAAAATCTTGCTGGAGACGCCGAGGCCGTGAGAAAGAATCACCGGCCCTTTATTACCACCCTGATAGCGGGTGAGGCGAATCGATACCTCATCTTCAGTTACCACGTGATGCAGAGACGGCACTGGTGCTGCCAGTGGGCGTCGTTTACGTGGCTGATTCTCCTCAGAGAAGTAGTTAAGGCCGGTGGCAACCCCGCCAAAGATATCAAATACCCCACCTGCAAAGAAGGCACCAAAGCGAGCGATATATTTGAGCCTGTCGGTATTGCTTTCAACATTGGGTACTTTAATCGTGGTGAGCTGTCTGGCAAAGTTAACTGGAGTGATTTCAAGGATGCCGCGGCCGATAGCGGTTGAAGGATCGGCCTTAGCTGTTGTTACTGTGACAAAAAGCGTGGTGGTATCTTTCCACATATCAAAGCCGGGGTCATCATGAATAATTTTATGACCTTCCATGTAAAACACGTCACCATTTTCTGCGGTCATGGTCAGGTTGTAATCCATGCGACGGGTATCAACGATTTCGGCATCTTTAACCAATAGATTAAACACGCCTTCGGTGACTGTGAGAGGGGTGGGTGATAACAGCGGCGCTTTCACAATACCGTAAATAGCTGCCTGATGGTTGCTGTCCGTTAACATCGCATCAAGATCCTGAGAGACTACCGTGAGGGTGAATTCGAACGAGGTGTTGTTCTGTTTGCCCCGATCGAAACCCTGCTCGTAATCAACTTTCGGGTCTAGCGTGACAAAGCCAGTCATGGTTTCAGTAAACTGGATGCCGGGTTTGGCCACCGTGATCACTGCACCGTTGGCTGGGCGAGAAGGGAGCTCTGTATCGAAACTCCATTCGCGTTCGCTGGCCATGAGTTTGGCATTGCGTTCGGCAATTGCGCTGATGGTGAGCAGTGGGTTGGTGCCGATGGCGGTGGGTATGATTGCACCATCTGCGATATACAGATCAGCATAAACGGCGTTGCTGCTGCTTGATGAGTAAACCTGCCCTTTATGGTTGACCACGCCACTACTGGCATCGTCACTCATGCAGCAACCACCGAGTGGATGAACAGTTACCTGGTCATTGCCCATCAGGTCGTGGCTGATGGGGTTTTTGACGTAAGTACCACCAAGGGTTTTGCTCATTGATTCGAGTGTATCATTGACCTTGCCAAAGATCGCTTCATTGCCGATGCCTGGCCACTCGATACAGAGGTTATCTTCTTTTAGTCGTATACGGCCGGATGCGCTATCGTGGCTCATCACCAGATTAGTGAGGGTGTTGTCTAGTGCGCCATGATACGCGCCGCGCAGCAAACTTTCGATGCTACGTTTCTTTTCAGCGAGAAAATCCATTATGCCACTATCTGAGTCTTTGCCTGAGATGGCTGCGAGCTTTGAAAAGGTACTGGGTAATAGTGGTGCCATGGCGCCTGACAGGCTGCCTTCTTCGATGGTCATGCCATCTTTGTAATTATCAGCGCTGGTACGGGTATCGATGACTGATGTGATGCAGGGGCCAACCGGGTTGTCGGCATCTAGCTCACGGCTACCACGTCCTATGCCGTTAATTTCCTGGTCGCAGTTGTAGACAAAGCTGAGCACATCGCCATTACCGGAAAAGCGTTCGCCAATTTTATCAGATGTTGCAAGGCCGCGTTCCTTTGAGCGTAGCATGATTTCAGTTGAGCCTAGTGTACCTGCCGCAAGCACCACAATATCGGCATGTACAAATTGATCCGGTGCATCAAAGGCATCGCTGCCGTTATTGCTGACTGCGTAATGAACCACCCAGTGGTCATCTTTGCGAGAGAGGTGACTGACTTTGGTCTGAGTAAAAATTTCAGCGCCGTGGTTTGTAGCGTCAGGGAGGTAGGTCATCTGGGTGGTGTTTTTGGCGGTGAAATTACAGCCAGTGGTACAGTCACCACAAAGGTTACAGGGGGCTTGCGCAACACCGACATGGTTGACGCCATTGACATGTATTTCAAAGTTAACTGCTAGCGGCGTTAGTCTGGTTTCGACGCCCATCGCTTTACCGCATTGGCGCATTGCCTCGGTCTTTTTAAGCACTGGAAAGCCGTTGTTACCATCGGGATAAGTGGTGCTACCTAGCATGGTGCGCGCCTTTTGATAGCCGTCTTTAAGTGAGGTCTCCACATCGTTGACAAAGTCGCGTGGCCATGCAGGGTCATTAAAGATACGCGGGTCTGATTCGATTAAGACGCTGGCATTAATCAATGAAGTGCCGCCCAGGCCGCAGCCGGTCAATACGTTGATGTCATCATTGATTTGTAGATTGTAAAGCCCGGTTTCACTGCCAAGGTGAATTTCACCGGCGTCTACCTGAACTTCGGCGCCAGCTTCGGCTAATGTATCAGGGAATTCACCGGGCAGGAATTCTTTGCCACGCTCAAGTACGCAGACGGATTGTCCTGCTCGGGCCATGCGTGATGCCGAGATGCCACCGCCGTAACCAGAACCAATCACGACTACGGTGTAGTGTTGTTTAATCTGTTCGATATGAGACGAAAGCTTGTTCAATGTTAGTTCCCTTAAGATTTATTTTTCATGGCTACAGCTCAAAGTATAAGTGAAATTTTTGCATGTTTTTGACATTACGAATAGCCATATGAAATTCAAGTTAACTATTTGGCTGGTTTCTGTCAAGAACGAAGGTATTACTTAGATACCTTCGTACGATTGTTCATTTGACCTCTAGCGGTGATATAGGCGTACTGATATCGGTCATTGATAGTTACAAACTTCGTCATTCCGTGTGCTTTTGCTTGACCAGAGAATAAAATCCCTGCTTGTGCAAAGGTTTTAATTAAGCGCTTAGCTGTTATGCATTTAATGGTCGTGAGCAGATAGGTCATCATTATGGCCGGGCATTTCCAGTGGGGTGCTCCTGTCATCAGACAGCTGCGCACGACCTTCTTTAATGACGACATATTCATCTGCTGTGACCCCAGACAGGATGGTTACCCGGCCATGATGGGCTTCACCTGTGGTGACTTTTCTGGGCTCAAAAAATTCAGCACCACTCATAACATATATTAATTTTTCATTATTATTCTGGTGAATGGCTGAGGCCGGCAGTGTCAGTTGTTGTTTATCGATGGTGGGTGCCTGGATGATTAACCCCGTTTTCCACTGTGCTTCTTTTTCAATATAGATGGCATTCTCCGGGATGAGGCGTGCGGCACTGTTTTTTGAGCTAGCGTAGTCTGGGTAGACGATGATCTTGCCTAAGTCGTGGGTGATTTGCGTGGTGTCAGTTTCGAAGCGAAGTGATAGTTGGCGTTCGCCTGCGTATTGCGGCAGTGCCACCTCAATGTGAATACCATCACGAACAGGGCGTTTGCCGCTGAAAATTTCATCGGGCACGCCCCCCCCTGAAAGGATGATTGTGATAAAACCGCCGGGAATGGGGGTGTAATGGGTGAGATCAGTGATGTGTACGAGGAAAACGGCATCACGTTTCGCTACTAATGTTTCGTATTGCAGGAAGAGTTCATTATTCTCGTTGAAGTTGACGACATGTGATGAGCGATCGACATGTTCATCATCACCGCTATGGTCATGTTCCATGCCATCTCCATGGTTATGCGCACCAGCCTTATGGTTGTCATGATCAGCGCTGCCACAGCCGGTTAGCGTAAGTAGCAGGAGAAGGGGGGCGATTAAGTGTGTCGGCATGGTGTTTTACTTAGCGTTTGGGAGATAGTCCTTCATCTTATAGTGGGTGAGCTGTTGTTTCAATTGAGTTGTTTGTGAGTGCGATTCGCTAAACGTATAAGGTTTACCCGGATAAATCCGATGATCTGTGTTGGACGAGGCGCATGTGCCGTCAAACGTGGAAAAGAGATGGGATAGTACCTTGAATCCTGACAAATTGGCCCATACATCGTATAATTCGAGATCATTAAGTTTAATGTCAATTTATACTGAAAACCGGAGTTTTGCATGAAGCGTGTATTTCTTTTCCTGATGACTAATATAGCCATCATGTTGATTCTGAGCATTGCGCTGAGCCTGTTTGGCTTCGAGGGCTATATGGATGCGGAGGGGATAAATCTGGACATCCCTGCACTGCTGGTTTTCAGCGCGGTATTTGGCATGGGCGGCTCGTTTATATCGTTGGCGATCTCTAAATGGATGGCGAAACGCTCTACCGGTGCAAAAGTGATTGAAGAACCTGCTAATGACACTGAACGCTGGCTGATGGCAACAGTACAGCGCCAGGCAGAGCAGGCGGGTATCGGCATGCCGGAAGTGGCGATATTTCCATCGCCAGCACCGAATGCGTTTGCCACAGGAATGAGTCGTAATAAGGCACTTGTCGCGGTGAGTGAAGGGCTACTTGATAACATGAGTCGTGATGAAGTCGAAGCGGTGCTGGGTCATGAAATAGCGCATGTTGCCAATGGTGACATGATTACGCTGGCGTTGATTCAGGGTGTACTGAATGCCTTTGTGATGTTCTTCGCACGTATTATTGGTCATTTTGTTGATCGCGTGATCCTAAAGAACAACCAGGGGCATGGCATTGGTTTTTACGTCACGATGTTTGCCGCACAGATGATCCTCGGTATATTGGCATCGATGATTGTGATGTGGTTTAGCCGTAAACGTGAATTCCGAGCTGATGAAGGCGGTGCAAAGTTCTCTGACCGATCCAAGATGATTTCAGCGTTGGAAGCGCTACAGCGTTCCAGTGGCGCGACAGAAGATCTCCCTGATCAACTGGCGGCTTTTGGCTTCGCGGGTGGCATTGGTGGTGGCATCAAAAAATTGTTTATGAGCCACCCGCCGCTTGAAGAGCGTATCGCGGCATTGAAAGCGAACCAGTAATTTTACTGCGGTTACGTTGGAAAAGGCCTCTGAGATAGAGGCCTTTTTTATTTCTGATTCAGGATGGTTGCCAGGAAGAGCAACTGCTCACTATTTGTCCTTGTTAATGAGGCTAAAGTTTAAAATAGTATTGTTTATTATTTGTTTTCTTTATTGTGAGTAGCTGATCAGTGTTTTTCCTGAGGCACCGGCTTCTTCATGAGCGAGACGTGGCACGAGATATCCCGGTAATCTGGCGTGTATTTCATTCAATAACTTAATTGCCTGTGTGGCTGGTACATCAAAATGGGCGGTGCCCTGTGCTTTGTCTAGCAGATGCAGGTAGTACGGTAGCACACCGCAGGCAAACAGTGCTTCGCTGAGTGTGATCAATGCCTCGTGATTATTGTTGATACCGCGCAGTAGTACACTCTGGTTTAACAGGGTGATGTTGGGGATGGTTTGAAGCTTTTTGAGCGCTGTGCATAGCTCGTTGTCAATTTCGTTAGCATGATTGACATGGATGACTATGACTGGGGGAAGTCTGCACTCAGTGAGTAAGGTGATGAGTGAGTCAGTGATGCGTTGGGGTATCACAACCGGTAGGCGGGTGTGGATGCGCAGGCGCTTAAGGTGTGGGATTTTCGCGAGTTGCTCAAGTAGTGTGGTTAGGCGCTGGTCACTGAGTGTAAGGGGGTCGCCGCCGCTCAGGATCACTTCACTGATAGATTTATCCTGATTGAGATGGTTGAGTGCTTCATCCCACTCATTGGCTGCGGCATTTTGCTGAGCATAGGGAAAGTGACGCCTGAAACAGTAGCGACAGTGGATGGCGCATGCACCGGTGGTGATCATCAATGCGCGGCCATGGTATTTGTGCAGCAGACCGGGGATCTCGCTGGCGTTCAGGTCACCTACTGGGTCAACAAAGTATCCGAGGGTGAAATTGTTTTCTTCATCAAGTGGTAGCACCTGGCGTAGTAAGGGATCATTGGGGTCCCCCTTTTTCATTTTTGTGACGAAGCTGTGTGGAACCCGTAGCGGAAATTTATCACTGCCATTAAAAATAGCGGGTAACTGTTCGGCACTTAATTCGAGTGCCGCCAATAATGCCTCGGGGGTGCGGATTGCATTTGCGAGTGTTTGTTGCCACGGTTGGGCAGGATCGGAAGTTTTTAGTGGTGAAATAGTCGATATTGGCTTCATCTGGTAAGTTTAGAGCAGTTGCGTTTTATTGGTAAGGGATTGTTGTATACAATAGTGCGCTTGTGATCACTTAAAGAGATTGGATTGAAAATGGGGACATACAGTACCAATGAATTCAGGGGTGGCCTGAAACTGATGATTGATGGCGATCCTTGCTCGATTATCGAAAATGAATTTGTTAAACCGGGTAAGGGGCAGGCTTTTTGCCGCGTTAAACTGCGTAACCTGAAGAGTGGTAAGGTTTATGAGAGAACCTATAAGTCGGGTGAATCGGTTGAGGCCGCTGATGTGATGGATACTGAGATGCAGTTTCTCTATTCAGATGGCGAGCAGTGGCATTTTATGGAGCCTGAGAGCTTTGAACAGCATGCGGTGAGTGAAACAGCGATGGCCGAGACAGCCAAATGGCTTAAAGGGCAGGAAGAGTGCCTGGTGACATTATGGAATGGTGTACCGCTTTCTGTTGCGGCACCTAATTTTGTTGAGCTGGCGGTGACTGACACTGATCCAGGTGTGCGCGGTGATACCTCGGGTGGTGGTGGCAAACCAGCGACACTTGAAACAGGCGCAGTCGTGCGTGTGCCGCTGTTTGTGAATATTGATGATCTGTTAAAGGTGGATACTCGCACTGGAGAGTACGTCTCCCGTGTCAAAAATTAATGTTGTGTGATGATTGGCGGCCAACGGCCTCGATCGAAAACGTCCGTTTGCGTGCAGAACTGCTGGCCAGGACCCGGCAATTTTTTGCTGCGCGCGATGTACTGGAAGTTGAAACGCCACTCCTCTCTGTGGCTACGGCCAGTGACCCTCATCTGCAAAGCT
The DNA here is from genome assembly GCA_021648525.1 of Gammaproteobacteria bacterium. GTDB lineage: Bacteria > Pseudomonadota > Gammaproteobacteria > SZUA-140 > SZUA-140 > SZUA-76. Next base: position 11,266 of record JAKISP010000021.1, on the reverse strand, counting down.
TTGTCACACGCTATAACGGTCCAGGATTGCCTCCAGATACCCTGTTTTATCTGCAAACCTCACCTGAGGCGGCAATGAAGCGTCTTTTGGCGGCTGGTAGTGGTTCCATTTATCAAGTCTGTAAGGCCTTTCGTGATGGTGAGTCTGGCACACACCATAATCCGGAATTTACTATGCTGGAGTGGTACCGCGTTGGCTTTGATCACTTCACGTTAATGGATGAGGTCGAGGCCCTGGTTAAAACGTTGCTTGATCTAGATTGCGAATTTGAGAAGATGAGTTATCAGGCAATTTTTGAGCGTTATCTGGGGCTGGATCCACACCGTGCTCCGCTTGATGATTTGATGCGTTGTGCGAATGATAGCGGAATTTCTATTGATCTCAATGAAATCGAGACTGAACGTGATGGTTGGCTTGATCTATTGATGAGCCATTTAATAGAGCCGCATCTTGGGCAGTCTGCTCCCCTCTTTATTTATGACTATCCGGCATCACAAGCGGCATTGGCAAAAGTAAGGCCTGGCGAGGTGGCGTTAGCAGAACGTTTTGAGCTCTACATCACAGGTGTTGAACTTGCGAATGGTTATCATGAGTTGTGTGATGACGATGAATTTTCGCGACGTTTTGAGCAAGATACTTTGCAGCGAAAGAATAATGGGGGTTTTGTACCTGGAATTAATCACCGGTTGAGCGCGGCGCTTGAGTCTGGATTGCCTGAGTCAGCGGGGGTTGCACTTGGTTTTGACCGCTTGTTAATGCTGGCAGCAGGGCGTGATTCAATCAGCGGAGTGGTGATTTTTACAGTTGCAAATGCATAGGGTGCTAGATTATAACTATGTGTATGGTTTTGTGGTCAGTTTTTTTTACAGTCGTCTAAGACGTGTTGATATTTAGTTATGATATTTAAAATGAGCAAATGGTTAACTGGTTGATATTTATGACTGACCTGATCGTCGATCTGTTTTTGGCGTAAATTTTGCATTAAGTCTCTTTGGTGCGCCTGGTGTTTTATTACAAATATAATTTAGAAACTGGAGGATTGGAATGGAACAAAGATGGAGCCCGCGAACGCGAGCCGACCTGGATGTCGATCTTTCCTTTCATGGAGAAATAGTCTCTGGATGTAAGGTGAAAGATATTGGTATGGGAGGCTTATTTATTGAAATCGAAAAAGTATTCCCTCGTGATACGGTAGTTGAACTGAAGTTTAAGATCAGAGCTGCTGGCTTAGATACAAAGCACAGAATTCGCGCTACCGTTGCGCGCGCATGTGACGGCGGTCTTGGAATGATGTTTTGTGATTTCGATGCCGGAACTTTTCGCTCATTGCAGGAAGTGCTGCATTATGTGCAGGGCCACCGTGTGCCAGCTAGTACTGAGGCGAGTGATTCAGTAACGCATACTCACTAGCAAGTTCCAGGGGTGGAGCATGCATTTTGATAGTCCTGTAGGCGCTCACTTTAATCCATTAAGTTTGGTGTGGTTGTTGTTCCACAGACAGTGAGCGACAACGCTGAGGGTGAAAAGTGAGTTCCGGCCCTTCGGGTTGTACCTGAAAAAAACGCCAGATTACGTTGTTCGTACTCACCGTACTCGCTGCGCAGGCTCTTGTTTATCTGGAATGACCGGGCTGTGCTCTCCTCTCGCTTTGCCTGGCAACTTTTCAGGCACAACAGGATTGCCAAAGTGATTGTTATCCCTCACTCTGGTGAGTGGAAGCAAGATGTTGCCCCATCCGGACGGGGCACTCTGCTGAAATCGATTTATTCCATTTAATTCGATTGTTGGCATATAGTAGTACTACAGTAGAGCCCATATTGAAACGCCCCATCTCTTCCCCATGTGAGAGTTCAATCGTTTTTTCAGCGGAATGATCTTGATAGTTCCATTTCTTGATTTCCCAGTTCACTTTGTCTGGAATATTGCCTGCCCAGACGGTTTCCATACCTGCCACGTTTAGTGCGCCGACCATAATCATCGCCATTGGACCGGCTTCGGTTTCAAATAGATTGACGAGGCGTTCATTTCGCGCAAATAATCGAGGTACATGCTCGCTTGCGAATTTACTAACGCTGAAGAGTCGCCCTGGGATGTACACCATTTCCTGTAGCTTGCCCTGCAGTGGCATATGAATGCGGTGGTAATCTTTTGGTGATAGATAGATGGTAGCGAAAGAACCCTGTTCGAAGAGTGCAGCCATCTCTTTTGAGCCGCCTAGTAGCTCTTCAAGCGAATAGTCATGGCCTTTGGCCTGAAAAATACGGCCTTCACTGGTGATTTCGCCGAGCTGACTAATGGCGCCATCTACCGGGCAGGCGATCTCACCTGGTGCGTTGCTGAGCGGACGCGCACCGGGTTTGAGTGGGCGAGTAAAGAAGCTGTTGAAATCGGGATAGGCACTCGGGTTTTCTTCCAGGGCGATGCTCATATCTACTTTGAAGACGTGAATAAAAAGCTTGATCACGGTGCTTTTAAAGGGAGCAAAGCGAATGCGAGTGATACTACGGATACACCAGGTCAAAAAGTGGTGAGGCAAAATATATTGCAACAGGATTGATATGTGATTTAAATAGCGCACGATTACTCTTCTTTTAGTTGTATGAACACAGATTGAAGGTGGAGTTGCGGAGGTCGGGCGTAAGGATACGCGATGGTAAAAGCGACAGGCAAGCGTTTTACGACGATAATGAATATAAGGCGGTGGTGAGTTGAATGATGAGATAGCGCAGATTGTTGTGAAGGTCGCGGATGAGCTATTAACACGCCAATTGATGCTGGTGGTAGCTGAGTCCTGTACGGGCGGAGGCGTGGCGCACGCCTTAACATCACTAGCAGGAAGTTCGGACTGGTTTGAGCGGGGCTTTGTCACTTACAGTAATCGATCCAAGCAGGAGATGTTAGGTGTTGAGGCTGGCTTGATTGCCTCTCACGGAGCGGTTTCATTGGCAGTGGTGGAGGCGATGGCGCAGGGTGCGCTGGTTCATAGTGCAGCTCAGGCATCATTAGCAATTAGTGGTATCGCGGGGCCGGGTGGTGGCTCATTGGAAAAACCTGTTGGTACAGTATGTTTTTCATGGGCTCTAAATAACATTAAGAATTCTTCCAAACTGATTGTTTTTAAAGGTGATCGTAATTCTATCCGTGAGCAGGCTATTGCCTGTGGATTACGTGGGATATTGCGTCTTTGTGAATCAAAAGCTGATTGTTGATATTTAGCAGATGTACATGGACTCTCTGGATGAGTGGTTGGTAGCCGTACGGTGTTACCATTGTTTTGTGCTGTCATTTGTGGGTTAAAAAGAGCGCTAGGATGGTGCTGGTATCTATGTGATAATTTGCGTCAATATTCACTGATGGTCAGGTTGGGGATCAGTGAGGCGATGAATTTAAATGTTTTTTGATAGTTATAGAATTTTAGTAGAGGGCTCAATACGATGGATGCAAATAAGCAAAAGGCACTGGATGCGGCGTTAGGCCAGATCGAACGACAATTTGGCAAAGGTTCAGTGATGCGCATGGGTGACGAGGGTGTTACGCGCGGTATTGATACTATTTCTACCGGTTCTTTGGGGCTTGATATTGCGCTGGGTATTGGTGGTCTACCAAAAGGGCGCGTGGTTGAGATTTATGGGCCGGAGTCTTCAGGTAAAACAACGCTTGCTCTGCAGGTGGTGGCAGAGGCGCAGAAAGCCGGTGGTACAGCCGCATTTATCGATGCAGAGCATGCACTTGATCCCATTTACGCGGGTAAGCTGGGTGTCGATATTGATAATCTGCTGGTCTCGCAGCCGGATACCGGTGAACAGGCGCTGGAGATTACCGATATGCTGGTACGTTCGAGCGCGGTTGATGTGATCGTCATCGATTCGGTAGCGGCACTGACACCGAAGGCCGAAATCGAAGGTGATATGGGTGATTCACATATGGGACTGCAGGCACGTCTAATGTCTCAGGCGCTACGTAAATTGACCGGTAACATCAAACGCTCCAATACGCTGGTGATCTTTATTAATCAGATTCGCATGAAAATTGGTGTGATGTTTGGCAATCCTGAAACGACGACTGGTGGTAATGCGCTGAAGTTCTACGCCTCTGTGCGTCTTGACATCCGCCGTATCGGTGCCATCAAGCGGGGCGATGAGGTGGTCGGTAATGAGACTCGTGTCAAAGTGGTCAAAAATAAAGTCGCGCCGCCATTTAAGCAGGTTGAGTTTGAAATTCTGTATGGAGAGGGTGTCTCGCGTGAAGGTGAGATTATCTCATTGGGTGTCAAAGAAGGGTTAGTGGATAAGGCGGGAGCCTGGTATAGCTACAATGGTGACCGTGTTGGCCAGGGTAAAGAAAATGTGCGTAACTACCTGAAAGAGCATCCAGAAACTGCAGATGAAATTGAAAGTGCAATTCGCGCACGTCTGTTGCCTGTGGCTGGTGAGGCAGTGGAAGGTGAAGAGGGCGATGAGTCTGGGGCGAAGGGCTAATTCAAAAGCAAAATTCTCGCAATAACGCTCAGAACGAGGCCAATAATAATGTTCTGGGCGTGCGTAAACGTGCGATGGATCTGCTCTCTCGGCGTGAGCATGCGGTGATGGAATTACGCTGTAAACTGGTTAATAAAGGCTTTGAGGAGGTTTTTGTCGATGAAGCTCTTGCCCAGTTGGTCAATGATGGATTACTTAGCGATGCGCGTTACGCCGAGAGTTATGTGCGCTTTCGGATGAATAAAGGGTTTGGCCCGGTGCGGATACGTGAAGAGCTACGTCAGCGCGGTGTGACGAGTGAAATAGTGAATGAATATGTCGATTTTCAGGATCGATGTTGGAGTGAAACGGCCAGAAATGCCTGGCAAAAGCGGTTTGGTGGTAAATTCCCCGAGGATATGAAGGCACGTGCAAAGCAATTGCAGTTCCTGCAATATCGCGGTTTTACCTCTGATCAGACAAAACATATATTGAAAAACTTTAATTAGGTTTATACTCTCACTGAAAAGTGTGTTAAAAAACTGATAAGACAGTATAAAAACAACGGAATAACAATAATCAACTTAGGACTGGACCGGGCCGTTGAATTAAAACTTTGCTCGAGAGCCATATTTTTAAAGTGTAATTACCTAGATGACTTCAACAGCAGCTTTACGACAAAAATTTCTCGACTATTTTGCCCGCCAGGGACATGAAGTAGTGGCGAGTAGCCCACTCGTGCCAGGAAATGACCCAACATTGCTTTTTACCAATGCCGGTATGGTGCAGTTTAAAGAGACTTTTCTGGGCCAGGAAACACGCTCTTATGCCCGCGCGGCCAGCTCACAACGCTGTGTGCGAGCCGGTGGTAAGCATAATGATCTTGAAAACGTCGGTTATACTGCGCGTCATCACACCTTTTTTGAGATGTTGGGTAACTTCAGTTTTGGTGACTATTTCAAACACGATGCGATCCGTTTTGCGTGGGAATTTTTAACCCAGGATCTTGGTCTGCCTAAAGAGCGTCTGTGGGTCACGGTCTATGATGGAGATGATGAAGCCGCCAACATATGGCTTAAAGAGATCGGCGTTGCGCCAGAGCAGTTGATTCGTATTGGTGATAAGCCTGGTGGTAAGCGCCACGAAAGCGATAATTTCTGGTCGATGGGTGACACGGGGCCATGTGGCCCCTGTACTGAGATTTTTTATGACCACGGTGACGATGTTGCGGGTGGGCCACCGGGCAGCCCGGACGAAGATGGCGATCGTTATATCGAGATCTGGAATTTGGTCTTTATGCAGTACAACCGCAGTGCGGATGGCACAATGGCGAAGTTGCCTAAGCCTTCGGTTGATACCGGCATGGGGCTGGAGCGTCTTGCTGCAGTGATGCAGGGTGTGCATAGTAACTACGAAATCGATCTGTTTGCGAATTTGATCAAGGCGATTGCCCGGGTCACCAATACTGACGATCTCAAAAATAATTCATTGCGCGTGATTGCCGATCATATCCGCTCCTGTTCATTTTTAATTACTGATGGGGTGCTGCCGTCGAACGAAGGGCGTGGTTATGTGTTACGCAGAGTGATTCGTCGTGCGATTCGTCATGCCTATAAACTGGGTGTAAATGAAACTTTCTATTTCAAATTAGTCGCGCCGTTGGTGAGTGAGATGGGCGCAGCCTATCCTGAGCTTGCAAAGGCACAACCACAGATTGAAAAGGTGCTAACGCTAGAAGAAGAGCGCTTTGCTGAGACGCTGGATCAGGGGATGAAAATCCTTGAGTCTGCGATTGCCAGCTTAAAAGGAAAAGAGATTCCGGGGGCTACCGTCTTCAAACTTTATGATACCTATGGTTTTCCTGCTGATCTTACCGCAGATATTGCACGCGAACGTGGCCTGATAATTGATGACGTTGGTTTTGCACGTGAGATGGAGGCGCAGCGTGAACGCGCCCGTTCTGCCAGTCAGTTTGGAATTGATTACGCTGCATCTGTTGAGATTGATGTGGCATCCGAGTTTACTGGCTATAAGCATGTCGCTGGACAGGCGAATGTGATCGCGCTAATTAGCGGTGAATCACAGGTCGATAGTTTGAATGCTGGCGAAGAAGGGATGGTGATCCTCGATAAAACCCCTTTTTATGCTGAGTCGGGCGGGCAGGCGGGTGATCGTGGTGTTTTGTCTTTAAATGGTGTTGAATTTTCGGTTTCTGATACACGTAAACTGAGTGGCGTGAATGGCCATATTGGCACAGTGAATATGGGTGAAATTAAAGTGGGTATGACGTTAACAGCGGATGTGGATCAAATACGTCGCCAGTCAATTATTCTGAATCACTCTGCTACTCATCTACTACACGCGGCATTGCGTCTGGTGCTGGGTGAACATGTGATGCAGAAAGGGTCTTTAGTTGAAGCTGATCGTTTGCGTTTTGATTTTTCACATTTTGAACCCGTGACTAAAAAGCAGATGCAAGAGATTGAGCGTATTGTGAATGCGGAGGTGCGCGCCAATAATTCTGTTCAAACGCGACTCATGAATTACGAGGATGCTGTTGAGGTGGGTGCGATGGCGCTGTTTGGTGAGAAATACACTGAAGAAGTGCGGGTGTTGAGCATCGGTGAGTTTTCAACTGAGCTCTGTGGTGGTATCCATGCGGAACGTGCTGGAGACATCGGATTGTTTAAAATCATATTAGAAACGGGTACTGCCGCAGGTGTGCGTCGTATTGAGGCGGTGACAGGTGAGCATGCGGTGGCATGGCTGGAACAGCTGGAGTCTAACTTTGCAGCAGTTTCTGTGTTGGTGAAAGCTGGTCGAGAAGATACGCTGGATAAAGTTCAGCAGTTGGCAGATAAGAGTCGTAAGCTAGAAAAAGAGCTGGAACAACTTAAAGGTAAGCTCGCCAGCAGTCAGGGTTCTGAACTAGCAGAGCAGGCGGTCGAGGTGAATGGGATTAAATTATTGTCGGCGAAGCTTGAGGGGGCGGATGCCAGGACATTACGTGACACCGTTGATCAGCTAAAAAATAAACTCGGTTCTGCGGTGATTGTACTGGGTGCAGTGGTGGGCGAAAAAGTGTCGTTAACTGTGGGTGTCACTGCGGATCTGACCCGGCAGGTAAAGGCGGGTGATCTGGTAAAGCATGTTGCACAACAGGTCGGTGGTAAAGGTGGTGGCCGCCCTGACATGGCGCAGGCTGGTGGCACAGAACCCGCCGGGCTTGATGCGGCACTGGCCTCGGTGAAAAGATGGGTTGAAGAGCGTAGCGCATAGCGCGGCCTGGTAATGGAAACAAAATGAGTTTAATTGTACAAAAATATGGTGGTACCTCGGTCGGCACGGTTGAGCGTATCGAACATGTTGCTGATAAAGTGATGAGCTGGCGTGACAATGGTCACGATATCGTGGTGGTTGTGTCGGCAATGAGTGGCGAAACCAATCGCCTGGTTGAGATGGCCCAGGCTATTCAGGAACAGCCGGTACCGCGTGAGTTGGATGTGTTGTTATCAACGGGTGAGCAAGTAACGATTGCACTATTGAGCATGGCGCTGGAAAAACGTGGTTGTACTGCACGCTCGTACACAGGTCATCAGGTGCACATTCGTACCGATAGCGTACACAACAAGGCGCGTATTGTTGATATCGATGATAAACGTATCCGCGAGGACCTGGAGCGAGGGCGAGTGGTGGTGGTCGCTGGCTTTCAGGGGATGGATGGAGCGGGTAATATCACTACGTTGGGGCGTGGCGGATCAGATACCTCCGCAGTCGCACTGGCGGCTGCACTGAAGGCGGATGAGTGCCAGATCTATACGGATGTTGATGGTGTATACACCACGGATCCTAGAGTTGTTCCTGAAGCACGACGTCTCGATCACATCACCTACGAAGAGATGTTGGAGATGGCGAGCCTGGGAGCTAAAGTATTGCAGATTCGTTCGGTAGAATTTGCCAGTAAGTATGGTGTGCCACTGCGAGTGCTCTCTTCATTTGAAGAGAAGGTGACAGGAACATTGATTTCAGCTGAGGAAATGAAGATGGAACAGGCGTTAATTTCGGGGATCGCATTTAATCGCGATGAGGCAAAAGTGACGATGCTAGGTGTGCCCGATCAACCTGGTGTTGCGCATAAGATATTAGGGCCGATTGCCGATAGCAATATCGAGCTGGATATGATTATTCAGAATGTTGCTGAAGATGCCACCACTGACTTCACCTTTACTGTGCACCGCAATGATTTTGATAAAAGCCTCGCGATCATGGAAGAGACCGCCAATAAACTGGGGGCACGAGAGGTGACGGGAGATTCGAAGATTGTTAAGGTGTCAATTGTTGGTGTAGGAATGCGCTCACACGCAGGTATTGCAAGCACTATGTTTGAGACGTTGGCAAAAGAAGGTGTCAATATTAGAATGATTTCGACATCCGAGATAAAGATTTCAGTAGTAGTGGACGAAAAGTATCTGGAATTGAGTGTAAGGGCCTTGCATGAGGCTTTTGGGTTGGATCAGCTGGCGTAAATGATGGTTTACCTCCTTATTTGATGGTATTTAACGTGTTAGAGCTTATAACAAACCAGGAATAAGGAAAAATTCTATAGTTAATGATAGGGTGGTCGATAAGAAATTTATTGGAAGTTGGTTGTTTTTATAAGAAAAATTTAAAAGGTATTTTGGTAAGGAGACAACAATGCTGATTTTGACAAGGCGTGTGGGTGAAACCTTAATGATCGGTGATGAAGTGACGGTGACTGTCCTGGGAGTGCGAGGCAATCAGGTTCGAATCGGCGTTAATGCACCTAAAGAGGTTACCGTTCATCGCGAAGAGATCTACGAGCGTATTCAGAAAGAGAAGGCTGACAAGGGTTCTACCTAACCCAGTTTTTCTCTGTTTTTTTATAGTACCCGGTCACCATAATTTTTTCTGGTGGTGTGTTGAAAACGTGTAATCCATTAAAGATAGAAAAAAATGAGCTAAATGTTACATTTGGCTCATTTTTTTTTGGCACGAAGGCAAAAACTTGGTACTCTATGCGCACCTTGAAACAAGGGTCAAAAGGGCCGTTGCTTAAGGTGTGTAAAGTTTTGTGTATCTGGGTAAACTTAACGGAGAGATGGCCGAGCGGCTGAAGGCGCTCCCCTGCTAAGGGAGTATGGGATTTATAGTTCCATCGAGGGTTCGAATCCCTCTCTCTCCGCCATATAAACTGACCACCGTCTGGTGGTTTTTTTATGCCTGTCAATTTTGAATAATGGTCGGCTCATAAGTTCAATCTGAACAGTGACTATTTAATTTTTCACTATGCTGAATAGTTATAATTCAAATTGTGAATGAGTAACTAAATCGACTCTTGATATAAGCTATCATTTCCATAGAGGAGGCTCGTTAACTTATATGTCACAAGTGAATTTAAGCCTTAAAAATCAGTGTGAGCACTAAATTTGAAAAAATAGATAATAAATTTAATAGCTTCTTGACACAGTTTTTAAACCACATATAATTCGCAACCTCAGAGTGCGCCCGTAGCTCAGCTGGATAGAGTACCTGGCTACGAACCAGGCGGTCGGAGGTTCGAATCCTTCCGGGCGCGCCATTTACACCAAAGGCTAGCAAAGTAATTTGCTAGTCTTTATTTATTGTTGAATATGGTTATTTTCGAGGCTGTAAATAATTCTCTGTAACTATTCTCTTAACTTGAAAACATTGCCCAGACTTCTGGGATCTCAAGTTTGACCTCTTTGATTGTTTGCCCAATGATATCTTCAGATAACCCAGCGGCCTCCCATGCGCCTTCTTCTATTTCACTTAAATCGTGGCCTTCAATAGACTCTTTACTTGCATAATTTGTGATTGCCTGTGCGATATGAACAACAGCAACTTCCTGCGGAAAGGTGTTGGCCCTGGATGGTGTATGGTGGAAATTAACGCATTCCTGCAGGCATGGTGGTAGCTTCCACTGTTTGGTAAGCATTGCACCGACGTCTGTGTGGTCAAAGCCGAGGATCTGTTGTTCAATCAGGTATAGCTCAGACTCGCTGTGAGTAATTCTTGATTTTAGTAAAATTTTTTTGGAGTTGACGGGGCATTGGTTAAAGAGAATTAACTGTCCGACATCATGCAACAGGCCTGCGACAAAGAGAGCGTCACCTCTACCAAGCATACAACTGTTGACTAGTTTGCGTGCCGTGATGCCACAAAAGACGCTGTGATACCAGAAATCTTCCATTGTCATGAGGTCATTAGGGATCCCATCAAAGGTTTTGCAGGCTGAGGATGCAAGTACCAGATCGCGCAGCTGTACTGTACCTAAAATGGTTATTGCGCGGCTAACGGTATCTACTTCTGCTGAAAGGCCGTAGAAAGGGCTATTAGCAATTTTTAGGGTACGTACGGTTAATGCGGGGTCGCTGCTGATGACTTTACCAATATCGTCAGCGGAACAGCGGGGGTCATCGACCATTTCATTGATGCGAATACATGCCTCTGGCAGTGATACTAGCTCACTAATGCCATTGACCAGTTCTCCAGGGGTTGTAGTGCACATCTCTAATGTTGTATGTAAGGCTTATTGATACCACCAAAAAAGATTTTAATTAAATCTATGTTATGAGCGGTTATCGGTCAATCTTTAATATGCATGATGAAAAACTATAAAAAATCATATTATCTAGCTAGTTAGTGCCCATCCAGAAATCTTCAATACCATGAAAAATAAAGAAATATTCTTGTAATCGGTTAAAAAACCCTCTTGGATTTGTTAAGTTTAGAGTCTGAACAAAAAACCACAAACCAAGAGGATTAGG